>JAJPGT010000052.1 GCA_021325655.1 Pseudomonadota bacterium | reverse complement strand
GGCGTCAGCCCGATGGACAGCGCCGCCTCCATCTGCCCGCGGTGGATCGCCTGGATCCCGGCCCGGAACACCTCCGCCAGGTACGCTGCCCCGTTCAGCCCCAGGCCAAGGATCGCTGCCTGGAGCGGCTCGAACTTGATCCCAACCTCCACCAGCCCGAAGTAGATGACAAAGAGCTGCGCCAGCACCGGCGTGCCGCGCAGGAACTCGATATAGGCGACCGCTAGCTTGCTGAACGGCCCGCCCGACAGGCGGACCAGCGCGACGAACAGCCCGCCGACGATCGCCAGGCAGAGGGCGCCCAGCGTGACCTCCACCGTGGTGACGGCGCCGCTGAGGAGCGTGGTCAGGAAGTAGGGCAGCCGTTCCAGGAACCGATTCCACGCGTCCTGGGTCATCTCAGCGCTCCAGGATCTGGCGCAGGAAGGCGCGAATGCGTGGGTGGCGCGGGTTGGTGAACAGCTCTGTCGGGCTGGCGTCCTCCACGATGCGCCCCTCGTCCATGAAGATCACCCGGTGCGAGACGTCGCGGGCGAACTGCATCTCGTGGGTGACGACGATCATGGTCCGCCCCTCGTCCGCGAGCTGGCGCATCACCCGCAGCACCTCGCCCACCAGCTCCGGGTCCAGCGAGGAGGTCGGCTCGTCGAACAGCAGCAGCTTCGGCTGCATCGCCAGGGCGCGGGCGATCGCCACCCGCTGCTGCTGTCCACCGGACAGGCGCTCGGGGTACTCGTGCGCCTTGTGCGCCAGCCCCACTTTTTCCAGCAGCGCCAGCGCCTGGGCCTCCACCTGGGCGCGCGGCTGCTTGAGCACGTACAGCGGTCCCAGGGTGACGTTCTCCAGTGCGGTGAGGTGGGGGAACAGGTTGAAGCGCTGGAACACCATCCCGATCTCGGTACGCTCCCGCGCCAGTTCGCGGTCACCGACGGGGCGGTACTGGCCGTTGACGAGGTGCTCCCCGATCAGCCGGTCGCCAATATAGATGTGGCCGGAGGTGGGCCGCTCCAGGTAGTTGATGCAGCGCAGCAGGGTGGTCTTGCCGGAGCCGCTCGGCCCGATGATGGTGACCGTCTCGCCCAGTTCCACCTCGAGATGGATCCCCTTCAAGACCTCCGTGGTGCCGAAGGTCTTGTGCAGGTCCACCACCCGCAGCAGCGCTCCCATACCACCCCCAGCGTCCCGAGTCCGGCGTTCCGGGCCCTGAAGCGGCGCGGCGGCGCCAGCGCGACCCAGGGCCCGAGACGCGGGACGAGCCTGTCAGTCCTGGCAGTTCGGCGGGAGCGTCGGCGCCTTGTAGTCCGGGCCGCGGTCCACCCCGATGCGCGGGTCCGGGTCCGGGGGAACGAAGAAGTCCGGGTTGACTACCCCGTACTTGGCCATGATCTTCTTGTTCTCGCAGTTCGCCCAGAGCTTGCGAATCTCCGCGTTGATCGCATTGCCCAGGTCCACCTCGTCCTTCTTGACGCCCATGATGACGTTGTACTTGGTGGACATGATCGGGTACTTGTCCGGCTGCGGCTTGAGCGGTACCTGGTGCAGGTTCCAGTCCGGGTGCTCCTTGATCGCCAGCTCCACCAGCGGCGGGTCGAGGATCGCCAGGTCCAGGCGGCCGTCCACTAGGTCGCGCATCACTCCATCGGAGGTGTCGTACAGCTTCACCTCCTTGACGCCGGGCACGGTCTTCAGCTCGGGCACCAGGGTGAAGCCGGTGACGGTGCCGACAGTCTTGCCCGCCATGCCCTCGAAGGTGTTGACGTTGCTGTCCTTCTTCTGCGCCAGTAGCGTCCCGAAGTAGTAGATCGGATCGGTGAGGAACATGATCTCGGTACGCGGTTTGATCCAGCCCATCGCCCCGAGCATGATGTCCACCCGGCCGGACTTGGTGGACTCGATCTCGGCCGCCCACTCCATCTGGTGCGGGACGATCTTCAGGCCCAGCCGGTCGGCGATGAGCGAGAGCATCTCGCCGTCCGTGCCCATCAGCTTGCCGTCCTTGATGGTGGTCATCGGCATGTCGCCGTTCATCGCCACGTTGAGCACGCCGGGCTCAATCGTCTTGATCGCGCCCCTGGCAGCCGGAGCGGCGGTGCCGGCCACCGCTGGCGCTGCCGTCGCGGCGGTGGACACGGTTGTGGCTGGCGCGGCCGGCGCCGTGGTGGCCGCCGCGGCGGCTGGGGCCGAGGTCGGCGCCGCGGCCGCCGGAGCGCTGGTGGGAGCGGCAGCCGCCGGGGCGCTGGTCGGGGCTGCGGCGGCGGGCGCCGAGGTGGGCGCCGCGGCCGGAGCTGAGCTGCAGGCGCTCAGCAGCGACCCCGCGGCCGCCGTTCCAGCCAGCGCCAGCGTCAGCCGCAGGAACTGTCGTCGGGAAACGCGGGTCGTGTGGGCAGCGTTCGACACGTCCATGCTCCTTCTCCCTCCCCGCTCCATTGGGAAGGGCACTTCAGGTGTTCAGCGATCCCTGCTCCGGCGTCAGCGCCAGCCGCGGCCGGATCACAGATCAGCGCGTCCTGCCAGTTCAGGTCACTCAGTCCGCCTGTCGTGTCCCTCGGGCATTCCCCTCCCATTACGCTACCTGGGGTACGCGTGGCCAGTCAGCCAGCGGAGTCGGCCGGGGCCCCCGTGCTGGCTTGACGCCCGCCACCCCCAACCGTACAATCGCCCAAAATGGTTTAGCCATTTTAGTCGGGGCGGGGGCAATGGTCAACCGCGATCCGCGCCAGTTGGCTGGCTCGCCCGATCCGTTCGGCCCGGTCGCCCGCGCCTCCATGTTCGAGCGCGTGGTGGCGCAGATCATGGCCCGCCTCGCCGATGGCTCGCTGCCCCCAGGCGCCCGCCTCGCCCCCGAGCGCGAACTGGCGCGCTCCTTTGGTGTCAGCCGCCCCACTGTCCGCCAGGCGCTGTCGGCGCTGGCGCACATGGGGATCCTCGAGACTCGGCTTGGCCGCAACGGCGGCACAGTCGTGCGGGGTGACGCTTCGCTCTCGCTGGCGCGTTCGTTCGACCTGATGCTGCACCTGGGTGAGGCGAGCGCCTCGCACCTGCTCGAAGCGCGGCTGGCGGTGGAGGTTCAGACCGCGGCACTGGCCGCGCTGCGACGGACGGACGAGCAGCTCCGGGCGCTGCGCGAGGCGCTGGATGGCATGCTGCGGCCGGACACCGCCCCGGAAGTGTTCGCGTTCTACGGCACCCGCTTCCACCTGGGCATTGCCGAGGCGAGCGGAAACCCGATTCTGCTCACGGTGATGCTTGTGCTCACCAGCCGCCTGGCGCGCTTCGTCACCGAGACCTGCACCATCCCGGAGCTGCGCAACAGCGCCGCGGCCGACCACGAGCCGATCTTCGCGGCGATCGTTGCCCGCCAGCCGGTGGCTGCCCGCCGGGCGATGCGGGACCACTTCCGGGTCCTGGTGGAGCGCTTCCACGACGACCCGGCCTCGCTGCGCGACGGCCCGCCAGATGAGCCGGGCGCGCCTGGCGCGGGGGGCCGGGCCGGACCGGCCTGAGCGGCCGGGTGCGGCGCGGGGGCGGCCAGATTCGTCACACCCCCGCGCGCATTGCAGTCAGGGGCGCGTCTCCAGGATCACCTCGTGCCACCACTGCTCGCTCGGCGCCGCCTCCAGCCCCTCCAGCCGTTTCCGCGTCGCCTCGAACGCCGGGTCGCGATGCCAGGCTTCCCAGTCGGCGCGCGTCTGCCAGGTGCCGACGATCAGCCGCTTGTTCAGCTTGTCCAGCGGCATCAGGAGCTGGCCACCGACCCAGCCGGGGCGGCCCCGGGCCGCCTCCAGCCGCTCTTTCATCGCGGCGTCCCACTCGGGCTCCGCGCCCTCCTTCAGGGTCACGTGGGTCACGATGGTCATCATGCGCGGCTACCTCCCTCACCCTGCACGGTAGCAGAAGCGTGCCTGGCCGGCGGCGGGGCAGTGGCGGCGCGGCGGGTGAGCCACGGAGAGCCCGCCTGCCGCGCTGGCACCCGAGGCGATTAGATCGTGACCGGCAAAAAGTCTGGCCGCCGAGCCTCGAAGGCAGCGATCTCCTCCTCGTGCTGGAGCGTAAGCCCGATCGCATCCAGCCCGTTCAGCAAACAGTAGCGGTTGAAGGCCGGAATCTCGAACGGGGCGCTGAAACCCTGGCCGTCCTCCACCACCTGGCGCTCCAGGTCGATCGTGAGCCGGAAGCCCGGCTCGTTCTTGGCGCGCTCGATGAGCTGGCGAACCGTCTCCTCCGGCAGCACGACGGGAAGTAGCCCGTTCTGCAGGCAGTTGTTGCGGAAGATGTCGGCAAACGAAGGGGCGATGATCGCTCGGAAGCCATAGTCCATCAGCGCCCAGGGGGCGTGCTCGCGGGAGGAGCCGCAGCCGAAGTTGCGCCCGGTGACGAGGATGCTGGCGCCGCGGTATTGCGGCCAGTTCAGCTCCAGCGCCGGGTTCAGCTCCCCGCCATCCAGAAAGCGCCAGTCGTAGAACAGGAACTGGCCGAAGCCGGTGCGCTCGATCCGCTTCAGGAACTGCTTGGGGATGATCTGGTCGGTGTCGACGTTCACCCGGTCGAGCGGGACGACCAGGCCGGTGTGGCGGACGAACGGCTGCATATCAGTTGCTCCACTCGCGGATGTCGACGAAATGGCCGGCGATGGCGGCGGCGGCGGCCATCTCCGGGCTTACCAGGTGCGTGCGGCCGCCCTTGCCCTGCCGCCCCTCGAAGTTGCGGTTGGAGGTGCTGGCGCAGCGCTCGCCGGGCGACAGGATGTCCGGGTTCATCCCCAGGCACATCGAGCAGCCCGCTTCGCGCCACTCGAAGCCCGCCTCTTTGAAGATGCGGTCCAGCCCCTCGGCCTCCGCCTGCGCCTTCACCCACTGCGAGCCGGGCACGACCATCGCCCGCACCTTCGGATGCACCTTGCGCCCCTGGACCACCCGCGCCGCTGCCCGCAGGTCTTGCAGGCGGGCGTTGGTGCAGGAGCCGATGAACACCCGGTCCAGGCTGATGTCCTGGATCGCGGTCCCCGGGCGCAGGTCCATGTAGGCCAGCGCCCGCTCCAGCGCCTTGCGATCCTCCTCCGTCGCCGCCTGGTCCGGGCTGGGGACGCGGCCGGTCACCGGCGCAACCATGCCGGGGTTGGTGCCCCAGGTGACGAAGGGGGCAAGCTGGGTGCAATCGACCCGCACGGTGGTATCGAACGTCGCGCCTGCGTCCGTCGGCAGACTGCGCCACCAGTCGAGCGCCCGCTCCCAGGCTGCCCCCTTCGGCGCGTGCGGCCGACCCTCCATGTAGGCGAAGGTGGTGTCGTCTGGGGCGACCATCCCGGCCCGGGCCCCCGCTTCGATGGACATGTTGCAGATGGTCATCCGCCCTTCCATCGACAGCGCCCGGATCGCTGCGCCGCGGTACTCCACCGCGTGCCCCGTCGCCCCGGCGGTGCCGATCTGGCCGATCAGGCCGAGGATCATGTCCTTGGCGGTGACGCCCGGCCCCGGCACCCCTTCGAAAATCACCTGCATCGTCTTCGGCTTCGCCTGGGGCAGTGTCTGGGTCGCCAGCACGTGCTCGACCTCCGATGTGCCGATGCCGAAGGCGAGCGCCCCGAAGGCGCCATGGGTGGAGGTGTGGCTGTCGCCGCAGACGATCGTCATCCCCGGCTGGGTCAGCCCCAGCTCCGGCCCGATGACGTGGACGATCCCCTGGCGGGCGCTGTGGATCCCCTCCAGCCGCAGCCCGAATTCGGCCGCGTTCTGCTCCAGCGCCCGGATCTGCTTCAGCGCGATCTCGTCGGTGATCGGCAGCGAGCGATCCCAGGTCGGGACGTTGTGGTCCACGGTGGCAATGGTCAGGTCCGGCCGGCGGACTTTCCGCCCGGCTAGGCGCAGGCCGTCGAATGCTTGCGGCGAGGTCACCTCGTGCACCAGGTGTAAGTCGATGTACAGCAGCGCCGGGCCGTCGGGCTCCTGCCGGACCACGTGCGCCTCCCAAATCTTCTCGAAGAGCGTCTTGGCCATTCTGCCTCCCCGCCGCGCCCTGTTCCGCGGCGATCCCTGATCGGGTGAACAGGTAATTGTGCCCGATTCGGGGAGTCTGGAGCAGCCCTGGCCTGGCGCCGCGCGGCGCGGTTGCTGCCCTGGGCATAGTTGGAAAGGGCGCCTGGGGAGCGCTTCAACCAGTAGATGGCCGGGCGGCGGACGGGGAGTTCTCCCTGCCTGCCGCCCGGTCGACAAAGAGCCGCACCGCCTCGGCGCGCGCCAGCTCATCGGGCGGGAGGCTCGCCCGAGGGTCGGGCAGCGACAGCGGCAGGACCGGCTGGACCACCTCGCCATCGATCCTGAGCGGCTCGCGGCTGGTCGCCAGGATGGCCAGTCGCGGACAGGCGCGCAGGAGCGTTGCGGCAAGCGTCGCGCAGGCGTCGATGAGGTGCTCACAGTTGTCGAGGATCAGCAGGATGCGACGAGGCCGCAGCCACTCCACGACGCTGTCGAGCAGTGGCCGGCCTGGAGGCTTGCGGACTCCCAGTGTTGCCGCCAGCGCCTGGAGCACCGCCCCGGGCGCGGCCAGCGGAGCCAGCTCCACGAGCCGGACGCCGTCCGGATAGTCCTTCAGCGCCTGAGACGCCGCCTCGAGCGCGAGACGGCTCTTGCCGACGCCGCCGACCCCGGTGAGCGTGACCAGCCGCTGGCTGGCCAGCAGGCGCCCCAGCCTGGCTATCTCCCGCTCGCGCCCGACGAAGCGGCTGAGCGGGACGGGCAGATCGTGACGCCCCTCGGCCGCCGGGTGTGCGGCTGGCCCGAGCTGGGCACGCGGCCCGGGCGCGCCCAAGCCCGGCGCGTGCGCGCCGTGATGCTGGCCACGGCGCGCTCTGGCGTATGGCCCGAGGGGCCTTCGCACGGGACGCTCGTCCTCGCTCGCGCGCAACGTTGGACGGGCAGCGGGATGGCGAGCGCGCGTCAGCCGCCATATGGCGCCGTCTATCGGTCAGCCAATAGTGCCGCGGCGCCTGCCCGCCGCGGCACTATGCTACTACGCGACCGCGAATCGGGCGACAGCGCCACTCTCAGGATCGTCTCCCCGGCCGGTTCGTCCTGTTCGGCGGTGGGCCGAGGGCCGATCCCGGTAGCCATCACCCGGCACGAGCGGACGGTGGGCTACTACGTCCCGGCGCGGGGCTGCCAGGATGAAGAGGAGGTCCTCGCGCTCAGGCGGGCGGTGGAGCATCTCCAAGCGCTCCTGGCCGAGCAGGGGATCAGCGAAGACGCGGTTGTGAGTGAGTTCCGCGCCAGCCATTTCCGATCGTGGGGCACTGGTGTTGGATGCCACCATCCTCGCCCGGGCGGCGCTGGGACGACGAGTGCTCTCGCTCCTCGAGGCGTACTCCGAGCAGGTGCGCTTCCTGGCGCCGGAGGTCGCCTTCGCCCTGCTCCCGGGATCAGCCCCGCGCCACTTCGTCTGCCACCGCGGTGCCCATCTCGCTCGTGCTCGCGGTCCGCTCGCCGGGCCGCGCAAGGTCGATCGTCCGCAGCCCGCGCTCCAGCACCCGCTCTACGGCCACTTCGACCGCGTTCGCCTCGTCGGATAGGCCAAGCGAGAGCCGCAGCAGCAGCGCGACGCTCAGGATCGTCCCGAGCGGATTGGCGATCCCCTGGCCGGCAATGTCCGGGGCGGAGCCGTGGATCGGCTCGTACAGCCCCAGCTTCCCGGCCCCCAGGCTGGCGCTGGGGAGCATCCCGAGCGAGCCGGCCAGCATCGCCGCCTCGTCCGTCAGGAGGTCGCCGAACAGGTTGTCGGTCACCAGCACGTCGAAGTCGGTCGGGCGGCGGGTCAGATGCATCGCGCAGGCGTCCGCCAGGATGTACTTGAAGGTCACGTCCGGGTAATCGCCCTTCACCCGCTCCGCCACCTGCCGCCAGAGCCGCGAGGTGGCCATCACGTTCACCTTGTCCACGCAGTGCAGCAGCTTGCGCCGCGCCCGGGCCAGCTCGAAGCCGACCCGCAGCGCCCGCTCGACCTCCTGCTCGGTGTACAGGCAGGTATCCACCGCCTTCAGCCCGCGGGGGGTGCTCCAGACCTTCTTCGGCTGGGCGAAGTATGTCCCACCGGTGAGCTCGCGGACGAAGATCAGGTCCACCCCGCGGATGACCTCGGGCTTGAAGGTGGACACGGCGATGAGTGCGTCGATCAGCTTGACCGGGCGCAGGTTGGCGTAGAGCTTGAGCGCCTTGCGCAGCCCGAGCACCGCCTGCTCCGGCCGCACCGCCGCCCGCGGATCGTCCCACTTTGGGCCGCCCACCGCGCCAAGCAGCACCGCATGGCTCCGCCGGCACGCCTCTACCGTTTCGGGCCGCAGCGGCACGCCATAAGCGTCGATCGCCGCGCCGCCGACGACGTGCTCCTCCAACTCGAAGCGGCGCCCGAAGCGCTCCCCCACTGCCCGAAGCACTCGCACGCCCTCGGCCACCACCTCAGGCCCGATGCCGTCGCCCGGCAGGACGGCGATCCGATAGCGTGTTTGCCGCCGCCGCGCCCGCGCCGGGGCGCGCTCTATCACTGTCGCCATGCCATCCCCTGTTGACCGGATCTTGCGGCCGCGCTCGCCAGCAGCGAGCACGGACCAACCCGGACCATCCGGAGCGCCCGGCCTCCCTTAGCCGCGGCGCACCCGGGCAGTTGGCAGACCTCAGCCGAGAACTGCGGCGACCAGCCCTTCCGGCCAGGCGGGCTGCCCCAGTTCGGAAGGAGGGTCGGGCGAGCAAACCCCACCCGGCCCAGGCGTCGAACCCTACCGATACACCTGGCTGATCGCGCGCATCGCTCCGGCGTGCGTGCGGACCAGGATCTCTTCCAGGTCCTCGTCGGTGATCTCCTTCTTGCGGTCGGCTAGCTCCTTGAAGCGGAGAAACGTCTCGTTCAGCTCCTCCTGCGTCAGGGTGTGCCCGAGCTGGGCCAGGCGGACCTTCAGCGCGTGGCGGCCGGAGTGCTTGCCCAGCACCAGCTTCGTCGAGCCGTAGCCCACCATCGCCGCTTCCATGATCTCGTAGGTGCGGGTGTCCTTGAGCATTCCGTCCTGGTGGATGCCGGACTCGTGGGCGAAGGCATTGTCGCCCACCACCGCCTTGTTGCGCTGCACCGGGGAGTTGGTGAAGGCGCTGAGCATCCGGCTGGCCGGGACGAGCTGGCTGGTATCGACGTTGACGTCCACCCCATAGATGTCCGTGCGGATCTTCAACGCCATCACCACCTCTTCCAGCGCGGCGTTGCCGGCCCGCTCGCCGATCCCGTTGATGCAGCACTCCACCTGGCGCGCGCCGTTCTGGATAGCGATCAGCGAGTTCGCCGTCGCCAGTCCCAGGTCGTTGTGGCAGTGGACGGAGATGACCGCCCGCTCGATCCCCCGCACGTTCTCGCGAATCGAGCGGATGAAGCGGCCGAACTCCTCCGGCTGGGCGTAGCCGCAGGTGTCGGCGATGTTCACTGTCGTCGCCCCGGCCGCGATCACCGCTTCGAGCACCTCGTAGACATACTCCCACTCGGAGCGGGTGGCGTCCATCGGGGAGAACTCGACGTCGTCGACGTAGCTCTTGGCCCGGCTCACCATCTCCACCGCGCGTTCCTTGGCCTGCTGGCGGCTCAGCCGGAACTGCCCCTCCAGGTGGATGTCGGAGGTGGAGATGAACGTGTGAATGCGCGGCCTCGCGGCGTCCTTCACTGCCCGGGCGCAGGCGTCGACATCATCCGCCACACAGCGGGCCAGGCCGGCGATGATCGGGCCCTCGATCTCGCGGGCGATCCGCTGCACCGCGGTGAAGTCGTCCGGCGAGGCGGCCGGGAAACCGGCCTCGATCACGTCGACCCGAAGCTGCTGGAGCTGGCGGGCCATCGCCAGCTTCTGCTCGGAGGTCAGCGAGAACCCCGGCGCCTGTTCCCCATCGCGCAACGTTGTGTCAAAGATCCGTACTACGTTCGAGTCCATCTCCACGCTCCTTGATCTCAGTGGTGAGCGATTAGCTGTCAGCGCGGCTCTGGCCGCTAATGGCCGATGGCTGGCTGCTCGACTTGCGGCTCTCCGGCATGTTCCAGGACATCTTTGCCCGCAGCTCGCGCCCGACCTGCTCGATGAAGTGCTCCTGCTCCGCGCGGCGCTGGGCGTTCAGGAACGGCCGGCCGGCCTGGTTCTCCAGGATCCAGGTGCGGGCGAAGGTGCCGTCCTGAATGTCCTTGAGCGCCTTGCGCATGTTCTCCTTCACGTGCTCGTCGACGATCTTCGGCCCGACGAAGTAGTCGCCGAACTCGGCGGTATCGGAGACCGAATAGCGCATTCGGCTCAGCCCACCCTCGGCGATCAGGTCCACGATCAGCTTCATCTCGTTCAGGCACTCGAAGTACGCCAGCTCCGGCTGGTAGCCGGCCTCCACCAGCGTCTCGAAGCCTGCCTTGATCAGGGCCGAGATGCCGCCGCATAGCACCGCCTGCTCACCGAAGTTGTCTGTCTCCGTCTCTTCCTTGAAGGTCGTCTCCAGCAGCCCGGCCTTGGCGCTGCCGATCGCCGCGCCATAGGCCAGCACCGTCTCCCGAGCCCGGCCGGTAGCGTCCTGGAAGATCGCGAACAGCGACGGCACACCGCGGCCGGCCTTGAACTCCTCGCGCATCCGGTGACCCGGCGCCTTCGGGGCGACCATGCCAACGTCCACGAAGTCCGGTGGCACCACCTGGCTGTAGTGGATGCTGAAGCCGTGGGCGAACATCAGCGTCTTGCCGGGCGCCAGCGCCGGCCGAATCTCGCGCTCGTACAGGTCTTTCTGCTTCTCGTCCGGCACCAGCACCATAATCAGGTCGGCCTGCTCGGCGGCGCGGGCCACGGTATCCACCTTCAGCCCGGCGGCACGGGCCGCCTCCGCCGACTTCGAGCCGCTGTACAGCCCCACGGTGACGTCGAAGCCGTTGTCGTGCAGGTTCAGCGCGTGGGCGTGGCCCTGGCTGCCGTAGCCGAGCACTGCGATCTTCCTATTCTGCAGGACACTCAGGTCGCAGTCTGCTTCGTAGTAAATCTTCGCCACGGTGACTCCTATCTTCGTGACTCGTCTGTCCATCGTCCCGGTCCGCCTCCCGCTTCAGCAGGCGAGGGGCTGGGACAGGGATACCTCAGCCCGAGGAGATCGCCACCAGGTTGGGCGGCTCCTTGGAGGCCAGCGCGCCCTGGCGCGGGCCGACCACCGCGCCATCCCGGGCGCCGGTTGCCGTCCCCCGGCTCATCGCCACCACCCCGGTGCGAACCATCTCCTTGATCCCGTAGGGGCGCAGGAGCTGCACGAGCGAATCAACCTTCTCGGTCGGGCCGGTCACCTCCACCGTCAGGCTGTTCGGGGCCACGTCCACGATCCGGGCGCGGTAGATGTCCACCACCTGCATGATCTCAGCGCGCATCGCCGAGTTGCGGCTGAAGACCTTGATCAGCGCCAACTCCCGCTCCACTGTGGCGTCCTGGGTCAGGTCGGAGACCTTCTTGACCTCGATCACTTTGTAGAGCTGCTTGATCACCTGCTCGACCGCGGTCTTCGAACCGTCCACCACCAGGGTCATCCGGGAGACGTGCGGCTCGTGGGTGCGGCCGATGGTCAAGCTCTCAATCGCGAAGCCCCGTTGCCGGAACAGGCTCACGACGCGGTTGAGCGTTGACGGCTGGTCTTCGAGCGTCGCCACGAGCGTATGTTTCATCCGGAATCACCTCACTCAGAGCGGTGCCTGGCACCACCATTGGGAACACGTTCTCATCTTTGACCGTCTGGAACTCGATCAGCGCCGGGCCCGGGTAGGCCATCGCCGCGCCGACCGCGAAATCCACCTGGTCCGGACGGGTCACCCGCCAGGCCGGAATGCCGTAGGCCTCGGCGATCTTGACGTAGTCTGGCACGCCCGACAGGTCCACTCCTACGTAGTTCTGCTTGTGGAACAGCTCCTGCCACTGGCGCACCATGCCCAGGTAGGCGTTGTTGATCAGCGCGAACTTGACCGGGACGCGCTCCACGACCGCCACGGCCAGCTCCTGGAACGTCATCTGGAAGCCGCCGTCGCCGATCACGCACCAGACGGGCTTGTCCGGGCGGGCGATCTGCGCCCCGATCGCTGCCGGGAGCGCGTAGCCCATTGTTCCCAATCCGCCGCTGGTCTGCCAGGAGTTCGGCTCATCGTAGTAGTAGTGCTGCGCCGCGAACATCTGGTGCTGCCCGACATCCGCCACTACCATCGCCGTCCCGCGGGTGGCGCGGTAGATGCCGTCGATCACCTCCGGCGTGTACAGCCCGCCCACGGCGCCGTGGGGTCGCAGCCGCGGCGGGTACTCCGCCTTCCAGGCGCGGATCTGGGCGTGCCAGGCGCTCTTCTCTACGCACGCGCCGACCTCCGGAGTCAGCTTGGCCAGCACCCGCTTCACGTCGCCGACGATCGGCACGTCCACCCGGACATTCTTCCCGATCTCGGCCGGGTCGATGTCGATGTGAATGATCCTGGCCTGTGGGGCGAAGGCGGAGAACTTGCCGCAGGCGCGGTCGTCAAAGCGGTTACCGATTCCGATCACCAGATCCGAGTGGTGGATCGCGTAGTTGGCCCAGACCCAGCCGTGCATCCCCGGGAAGCCGAGGCTGAGCGGGTGCGACTCGGGGAAGCTGCCGATCCCAAGCAGGGTGGTGATAACCGGGATGCCGGTCTTCTCGGCAAACTCCCGCAGTTCGTCCCAGGCGCGTGAGAGGATGACGCCGTGGCCGGCCAGGATCACTGGACGCTCAGCGGTCTCGATCAGCCGGGCCGCCTTGCGGATCTGCACCATGTTGCCCTCAAGCGTTGGCTCGTAGCTGGGCAGGGTCACCGGCTGGGAGTAGTCGAACTCGCCTTCAGCGATCAGCACGTCCTTCGGGATGTCCACGTGCACCGGGCCGGGCCGGCCGCTGCTGGCGATGTAGAACGCCTCCTTCATCACTCGCGGCAGGTCGGCGACGTGACGCACCAGGTAGTTCTGCTTGGTGACCGGGATGGTGATCCCGGTGATGTCCGCTTCCTGGAAGGCGTCCGAGCCGATGAAGTGCGTGGCCACGTTGGCGGTGATCGCCACCAGTGGGACAGAGTCCATGTGCGCGGTGAGGATCCCCGTCACCAGGTTGGTGGCGCCGGGGCCACTGGTCCCCATGCAGACGCCGACCTTGCCCGAGGCACGAGCGTAGCCGTCAGCCATGTGGGCGCCGCCCTGCTCGTGCCGTACCAGCACGTTGCGGATGGGAAACTCGGGGAGAACGTCGTACAGGGGAAGGATCGCCCCGCCGGGGATGCCGAAGACCACCTCAACGCCTTCTTCCACCATCGCCTGCGCAACCATGCGCGCACCGTTCATCCGCATCCTCGCCCCCTGTTCCACGTCCCCGTTCGCGGCTCACCACGGTGAGCCGCGAACGGGGACGCCGTTAACAAAATCGCCCTCGCCCATCCAGGGACGAGGGTTCAACTCGCGGTACCACCCCGGTTGACGCGACTCGGCCCAACCCACAGGATAGACTCCCATGCAGGGTGGACGCCGAACAACCAGGAACCAACAAAAAACTCTCATCCCCCAGGGACGAGAGCTTCTCGTGGTACCACCCCGGTTGACGACGCCGGCCGGCGCGCCCACTCGTAGCAGTCTAACGCCCGCCACCCCGGCCAGAACTACGCACGGCTCCCCGCTTCGCTCTGGCGGCTCAAGGGCGAGTTCGGGATCCTGTCTGCACCGGGCTCACACCTGCCCCCGGCTCTCTGAGCAGCTCGGGATCCGTACTGCTCCCTCTCAACGCCGTTCGGTATTCACTTGCGCGGGAGTCTACCAACCGGCCTCGGCCGCTGTCAAGACGCTCGGTCGCTTGCACGCTCCGCTGAGCAACGCGGTGCGCCTCAGCACACTCGTGCCTTCCCCTCGTCTCCCCTCGTCAGCCGCGCCGCCTCTCCACTGTTGTCCGCTTCCAGCCCGGGGCCGGGCGAACGCCGGGGCGTGCCAGCCCGGGGCTACTGGGCGGAGGAAGCCCCTGCCAGCATGCTGTTCAGCTTTTTCATCAGCCGCGACTTCCGGCGCGCGGCGTTATTCTTGTGCAGAATCTTCTTCTCCGCCGCCTTGTCCAGCGCACGAATCGCCTGGCGCACCGCCTCCACGGATTGCTCGCTGCTGGCGGCGATGGCCGCCTCGGCCTTGCGAATGAACGTCTTGACTGCCGACTTCGTGCTCTTATTGCGCAGGCGCCGCCGCTCCGACACTCGCAGCGCCTTGGCAGCCGACTTGGTATTGGGCACGTGATCTCCTCTACGTCTTCACCACCGCTCCGACCCGGGACACGGTCGGGCACAACGCTGCGATTATACCCTGCGCCCAGGGCTCGGGCGAGCACATCACGCTTCACGGCGGGGTAGCCCTCCAGGCGGGTATACTGTTTTCGTACAGGTGCCCGCCGATCCATGGCGGGCATCCGTGCGAGTGGAGCACCGTGTCCCAGCCGCGCATTCGCAACTTCGTCATCATCGCTCACATCGATCACGGGAAGTCCACGCTGGCCGACCGCCTCCTCGAGCGCACCGGAACCCTCTCCGCGCGCCAGATGTCCGAGCAGGTACTGGATGCGATGGACCTGGAGCGGGAGAAGGGGATCACCATCAAGGCGAAGGCGGTGCGGATGCGCTACCTGGCGCGCGACGGCCAGGAGTATCAGCTCAACCTGATCGATACACCCGGGCACGTCGACTTCGGCTACGAGGTGTCACGAGCGCTGGCCGCCTGCGAAGGCGCGCTGCTGGTGGTCGATGCCGCGCAGGGCGTCGAGGCGCAGACACTCGCCAACGCTTACCTGGCCATCGAGCACGACCTGACCATCATTCCGATCATCAACAAGATCGACCTGCCGAATGCTGATCCGGAGACAGTGGCGGAGGAGGTCGAGCGCGTGATCGGGCTGCCCCGCGGGGATATTCTCTACGCCTCGGCCAAAGAAGGCATCGGCATCGACGAGATTCTGGAGGCGATTGTCCACCGTATCCCGCCACCGCACGGCCAGCTCCACCAGCCGCTGCGGGCGCTGGTGTTCGACTCCCACTACGATCCCTACAAGGGTGTCATCGCCTACGTGCGGGTGGTGGACGGCCGGGTGGAGCCGAACGCCCGGGTGCTGACGATGATGACCGAGCAGCGCGCCGACGTGCTGGAGGTGGGGGTATTCCGGCCGCGGATGAGCCCGGTCGAGCACCTGGAAGCGGGCGAGGTGGGCTACATGGCGACCGGGCTGAAGGACGTCCGCCAGGTGCGGGTGGGCGATACCCTCACCAGCGCCGACGAGCCAGCGAGCGAGCCACTGCCCGGCTATCGCCCGGTGAAGCCGATGGTGTTCGCCGGGCTGTATCCCACCGTTGGCGATGCATACCCCGAGCTGCGGGACGCGCTGGAGAAGCTGCGGCTGAACGACGCCTCGCTCGTGTACGAGCCGGAGTCCAGCGTGGCGCTCGGCTTCGGCTTCCGCTGCGGCTTCCTCGGAATGCTCCACATGGAGATCGTCCGCGAGCGGCTGGAGCGCGAGTACGGGCTGGACCTGCTCATCACCGCCCCGAGCGTGGAGTATCGGGTCTTTACCCGCTCGGGCAAGGAGCTGGTGGTGGACAACCCGGCGCAGCTCCCCCCACCCGGCGAGATCGACCGCATTGAGGAGCCCTGGGTGGAGCTGTCGATCATCGTCCCAACCAGGTACATCGGGACGGTGATGGAGCTGGTGCAGACCCGGCGCGGCACATTCCGCAAGATGACCTACGTGGATGAGCAGCGGGTATTGCTGGAGTACAGTATGCCGCTGGCCGAGCTGATCGTGGACTTCCACGACCAGCTCAAGTCGCGCACCCAGGGCTACGCCTCGCTCGACTACCACTTCGCCGACTACCGCGAGGCCGACCTGGTGAAGCTGGACATCCTGGTGAACGGCGAGCCCGTGGACGCGCTGAGTCTGATCGTCCACGCCGACAAGGCCTACCAGCACGGCCGGGCGCTGGTGGAGAAGCTGCGTGGGCTCATCCCGCGACAATTATTCGACGTCCCGCTCCAGGCAGCGATCGGCTCGAAGGTCATTGCCCGCGAGACGATCCGGGCGATGAAGAAGAACGTGCTCGCCAAGTGCTACGGTGGAGATGTCACCCGCAAGCGCAAGCTGCTGGAGAAGCAGGCCGAGGGCAAGAAGCGGATGAAGCGCCTGGGCACGGTGGAGATCCCGCAGGAAGCGTTCATGGCGGTGCTGAACGTGCGGGAGTAGGCCCGGCGGCGCTCCGGGCGAGGCGCTCCCGCAAACCACTCAGGAGCGCACGGAACGGCGGTCGGCGACGCGGGCCGCCAGGCCCGGGCCGTTGAGCCCACACCGCCGCTTCAGAACACTCGGACGATCTCGTAGCGGGTGTTGCGCAGCGCGGGCGTCTTGCCGACGTCGCGTACCAGCTTGATGAGCGTCTCGGCGTTCGAGCGGTTGGTCACCCCGGTCGAGCGGACGACCTCCTCCTCGATCAGCGTCCCGCCCAGGTCGTTGGCGCCGAAGGAGAGCGCCACCTGGCCGACCTTCAGCCCCTGGGTCAGCCAGGAGGCCTGAATGTTCGGGATGTTGTCCAGGAACAGCCGGGCGAAGGCGAGGGTGCGCAGGTATTCGACGGAGCCGACCTCCCGGCCCCCTAGCGCGGTGTTGCCCGGCTGGTAGGTCCAGCAGATGAAGGCGCGCCAGCCATGCGTCTCGTCCTGGAGCTCGCGCAGCCGTAGCAGGTGCTCCACGCGCTCTTCGAGCGTTTCCACGTGGCCGAACATCATCGTCGCGCTCCCGTGTACCCCCAGGTTGTGCGCCATGCGCATGATGTCCAACCACTCTTGGGACTTGGTCTTCAGCGGAGCGATGATGCTCCGCACCCGGTCTACCAGAATCTCCGCCCCGCCACCGGGGAAGCTCTCCCAACCGGCCGCCTTCAGCCGTACCATCGTGTCATAGATGGAGAGCTTCGAGCGGCGGGCGATGTACTGGATCTCCGGGGGGGACAGCGAGTGGATGATGACCTGGGGATAGCGTTGCTTGATCGCGCGGAACAGAGCCTCGAAGTACTCGACGGTCAGATCCGGGTTGTGCCCCCCCTGCATCAGTAGCTCGGTCCCGCCCTGCTCGACCATCTGGCCGACCATGTCCAGGATCTGCTCGTGGGAGCGGGTGTATGCCTCGGCGTGGCGTGGGGGGCGGTAGAAGGCGCAGAATGAGCAGTTGGTGACGCAGACGTTGGTGTGGTTGATGTTGCTGTCGATGACGAAGGTGACGTAGCGCTCCGGGTGAAGCTGGTCGCAGCGCTCGCGGGCGGCTTCGCCCAACTCCAGCAGGTCGGCGTAGCGATACAGCGTCACGCCCTCGTCATAGCTCAGCCGCTCGCCGGCGCGCGCCTTCTGGAGGATCTCGCGCGCCGCCTCGGCCGGGGAAGCGACCATCATCGTGTCTCGACTCCTCTCCAGCTCGCGCCTTACCACTCGCGGACCACGTTGTACAGCGTGTCGCGCTCGACCGGGCGTCGGCCCGCTTCGCGGATGACGTCGGCCAGGTACTGGGCGGAGACCTCGTCGGGGGAGTCCGCCCCGGCGTTGTGAGCGATCGTTTCCTTGACGATCGTTCCGTCCAGGTCGTCCACTCCAAAGCTGAGCGCCACCTGCGCCAGCTTCAGCCCCACCATCACCCAGTACGCCTTGATGTGGTCGAAGTTGTCCAGCAGCAGCCGCGCCACCGCCAGCACCTTCAGGTCGTCGGCACCGCCGGTGAACTCGCGCCCCCGGCCCAGCAGGTTGTGCTGGGGCAGGAACGGCAGCCCGATGAACGCCTGGAAGCCGCCCGTCTCGTCCTGCAGTTCGCGCAGCCGCAGCAGGTGATCGACGCGATCCTCGTACGACTCGATGTGGCCGTAGAGCATAGTAGCGTTGGAGCGCAGCCCCAGTCGGTGCGCGGTACGGTGCACCTCCAGCCAGCCCTCCGCGTCGGTCTTGTGGTCACAGATGAGCCGGCGGACACGGGGGGCGAAGATCTCCGCGCCCCCGCCCGGCAGGCTCTGCAGCCCGGCCTCGCGTAGCTCGCGCAGCACCTGCTCGATCGTCATTCCATAGTGTTCGGCGAACCAGACGATCTCGACCGCGGTGAACGCCTTCAGGTGCAGATGCGGCGCCTCGCGGCGCAGCGTCCGCAGCAGGTCGGTGAAATAGGAGAACGGCAGCTTCGGGTTCAGCCCGCCGACGATGTGGACCTCGGTCGTCTCCGGGCTGGTGGAGCGGGCGAACGCGGCGATCTCCTCCAGGCTCAGGGTGTACGCCTCGGGGTGGCTCAGCGGCCGGTAGAACGAGCAGAAGCTACAGCGGGCGACGCAGGCGTTGGTCGGCTCCAGCCGGCGATTGATGTTGAAGTAGGCAACGTCGCCGTGCTTGCGGCGGCGGACCAGGTCGGCCATCCGGCCGATGGCGAGGAGGTCATCGGACTCGAACAGCCGAACGCCATCCTCGAAGCTTAGGCGCTCCCCGGCCTCGACCCTGTGGGCGATGTCCTGGAGAGAACCGGACCGGGGTGGGGTGATCACCATAACGGACGTGCCTCCCAGCGCAGTAGCGGGTCGAGCGGCAGTCTCGCTCACCCGTGCCTGCCCTGCTTCCCGCATGCTACCAGAGCGGCGCGCTTCCCCCAAGGTGATGCCCGTGCTGCGCACCGCCTTCGTCGGGCGGGACATGGGCCTGGCTCTAGGCCGCGGCCAGGACGCGCCTGGGAGCCCTGCGCGCCCGCTCATCGCGTGGCCAGTGGCGCTGCGCTGGGTACCATTGTCTCATGAACCCTGCGAGCGGTCCTTCTGACCCGTGCTCTGGCGTGGATACCAGCTCTCGGCGGGAGCTGGCCGACTGGATCAAGCGCGAAGCCCGAGCGCTCGGCTTTGCCCTGGTTGGCATCACTACCGCTGAGCCCTTTCTGGAAGCCGAACAGCGCGCGCTGGCCTGGCTGAGGGAGGGACGCCAGGGGGAGATGGCCTGGCTGACGCCCCAGCGGATGCGCCTTGCCGCGCGGCCGACTGAGCTCCTCCCCGGCGCTCGCTCAGTCATCGTGGTGGGCGCCTCCTATCGCCAGGAGCCCGAGACGGCGCCGGCCGCGGCTGGTCCGCTGGGCCGGATCGCCCGCTACGCCGGGGGCGAGGATTATCACGACCTGCTCCGCGCCCGGATGGCGGTGCTGGTGGATCGGCTCACCCACCACCTCGGCGTTCGTCCCAGGACGCGGCTGTTCGTGGACAGTAGCCCGCTGCTGGAGCGGGAGGCGGCGGCCCGGGCCGGGCTGGGCTTCTACGGCAAGAACAGCATGCTGCTCTCCCCGGGCGGCTCCTACACGCTGCTCGGAGCGATCGTCACTGACCTGGAGCTGGAGCCGGACACGCCTGTGGTGAAGGACTGCGGCCAGTGCCGCCTCTGCCTGGACGCCTGCCCCACCGGGGCGCTCTATGATGGCCACGCCGTGGACGCCACCCGCTGCCTGTCGTACCTGACGATTGAGCTACGGGGACCGATTCCCACTGAGCTGCGCCCGGCCCTGGGGAACTGGATCTTCGGCTGCGATGTCTGTCAGGAGGTCTGTCCCTATAACCGTGGCCGCGGGCCGCTGCCGCTCGACGGGCTGCGGGCGCGCCCGTCGCCCGGCCCGCAGCCGGCGCTCATCCCGCTGCTGGAGCTGGACCAGGCGCGCTTCTCCGCGCTGTTCCGCGGCAGCCCGGTGAAGCGAGCGAAGCGGCGCGGCCTGGTACGCAACGTCGCGGTGGCCCTGGGGAACAGCGGTGATCCGGCGGCGGTTCCGGCGCTGGTGCGGGCGCTGGCCGATCCGGAGCCATTGGTGCGCGGCCATGTCGCCTGGGCGCTCGGGCGGCTCAGTGGCGGGCAGGCGGTCAGCGCCCTGCGTGGCGCGCTCGCGCTGGAGGTCGACCCCTGGGTGCGCGCAGAGTTGGCCGCGGCGCTGCGTGCCGCGCAGCGCGTTCCCTGAAACCCGCTCGACTCGCTCGCTCCAGGAGAAGCGTCCGGCGTGGCGAACGGCGCCTCCCGTCCGGGTACGCCGGGCGGCCAGGCGCGGTGCGGGAGCTCAGGCCGGCCGGCGCGAGCCGTTGACGATGCGTGCGATGATAAGCCGGCGAAGCTCCTGGTCGCGAGCGGAGGCGGCGATCAGCCGCTCCACCACCCGCGTGCTCGGGTCGTCGGGGTTCAGCCGGTAGCAGGGCTCGCCGAGCGGGCTGTCGCTCGTCTCGACGATCCCTTCCGAGACGAGCTCGGCCAGGGTTTGCTGCACACTGGCGACCGAGCTGTGCACCTGCTGCGCCAGCGTCCTGAGGCCAACCCAGGTTCCCTTCCGTGGTGCGAGCGTGCGGAGCAGCTCCCAGCGCACGATAGAAGATACATGGCACTTCAGGAAGGCGAGCAGCGCGGGGTCGAGCCCCGTCGTAAGCGGAGGGTGCAACGATGTATCCACGTCTCTCTCACTTCGTCGTGATGCGTGGGATCGGGGCGTCGCCGTCGACGCCCTGTTACCCAGTGTACTCGCAAGGCGTGAGCCAGAGACGATAATCGGGTCACACCTGCGTCATTCGTCGCGGCAGCTAGGGCGTGGGAGACGCCTCCGGTGTCGGCGTCTCCTCCGGCGCGGGGCTGGCGACGATGGTCGGCCGTGGCGTCGGCGTCGGCGGCGGGAACGGGGGATTGTCCACCAGCCGCTTCAGGTCGTCCACGGTAAGCGATGGCACAACGTACACCGTGGAGCTCGCGTCGGTCTTGACATAATAGCCGGTCCCCACGGGAGTCTGGCTACCGACCAGCAGCACCGACTTGCTGCCGTCGTCGTTGACCAGCGTCGCGGTGATGCTGGGCTTGTCCAGCCCGAAATCCGACAGCTTGGAGGCATCCGGCACCTGGCTGGTGGCTCGCATCTCGCTCAGCCGGACCACTACCCCCTGGATTCGGGTGTCATCTGCTGGCTGGTCGTTCGGCTCGAGCTGCCACTTGCCCTCGGCGCTCTTCTGCACCGAGGTGCTCTTGCCGCCAGCATCTACAGTGAGCTGCTTGACCCGGGTCGGGTTCAGCGCCAGCACCGTCGGCTGCGGCGTGGGAGCGCCGGCGAGGTTCGAGCTGGCCGACGAGTTGTTCAGCCCGTAGGCCACCAGGCCCAGCGAAACCAGCACCAGCAACAAGAACAGCGTGACCCGCGGATTCATCGCCCTGTCATCCGTTCTCAGACTCGGGCGGCGCGTCCGGGAGCGTCATCACCGACGCGTCCACCAGACAAAGGCACCCGCTCCGAGCACCAGGAGTGGGAGGAAGACCGTGCTTGTCCAGAACATCGTGTTCGCCGCGGTCCCCGTCAGCACGATCTGGCGGACGTCCTGGTCCTTGGCCCGGATCGAGATCAGTTGCTCGGACTCGGACAGCCAGTTCAGCGCGTTCAGGAACAGATCGGCGTTGCCAGTGGGGAGCCGAACGAACTGGTTGCTCACGAAGTCGGCGTCGGCCACCACGAATACCCGCGTCTTCTTTGGTGGCCGGTCCGGGTTGTTCGGGTCGGCCGGCGGCTGCTGCTTGGCGTCGGCTTCGATCACCCCGGCCACGGTGATCGGCCCCTGCGGATCCTGGCCGGCGTCGAATCGCACCCTGCCGTCCTTGATCTCCTGGTCGTCCTCTTCGATCCAGCTCCGCTGGCTGGATTCGGCCAGCGGGGCGGTGAACACGCCCTGCGCCTGGTCCTTGGGGAAGATCAGCGCCGCGGTGCCCGGGAACAGCGTCTGCAGCGCCATGTTCTTGGTGATGGCGTGGAAGATGTAGCGGTCGATAATCAGGGCCCCGGCGTCCTGCGGCACCGAGCTCGCCGGATCAATGATCGGGTGGAAATCGACCTTGACGTTCCACGGCGCCAGGTAATCCGCGACCTGCGGTGTGGTAGTCGTCTCGATCATGAGCAGCAGGCTGCCGCCCCGGTCCAGATAGTCCTGGATCGCCTTCTTCTCGTCCGGCAGGAACTCCTTGGTCGGCGCGGCGATCACCACCGCCGAGGCGTCGTCGGGCACCTGGCGGCTGGCGGTGAGGTTCAGGTTGTCGACAGTGAAGTTCTCTTTCTTCAACTGGTCGACGATCGTGGTGTAGCCAGCTTCGCTGGCGTCGGTCGTGCTCCGTTCCCCGTGCCCGGTGACGAAGTAGACCTTGCGCGGGGTGGGGTGCACCAGCTTGATCAGCGCCGAGGTAAAGTCCTGCTCGTCCACCGTCGTCGCGTTCTGCCGGGCGTCGCCCATCTGGAACACCACCGTGCCAGACTGGCGGACGTTGAACTGCTGCGCGAGCGACGGCCGCTGCTCGGGGTCGATGAATTCGTACGTCAGCTTCCCGCCGGAGGCCGTCTGGTACTGTTTCAGCAGCGTCTCGGCGTTCTCCTGCTGGGTGCGGTCCTGCTGGACGAAGAAGCCGGTCGCCTTGACGGGCTGCGGTAGCTCCCGAGCGATGGTGAGGCTCTGATCGGAGAGCGAGAACTGCTGGTTGGCGGTCAGGTCGAACCGCTTGTGGACCGACGGCTGCGCCGCCAGCACGTTGATCAGACCCAGGATGCCCAGCCCGGCGACCGCCATCACCAGGGTGTTGCTGCTGTACAGCGTGCCCCGCCCGGAGATGCGCCGCCAGGCGTCCTCCGGGTCGATCGCCACGTAGGCGCCCAGCAGGACGATCCCGAGCGCGATCGCCGCCCGCACCGGGATCGTCAGGTCGGAGACGATGAGATACATCGCGACGCCCACCAGCAGAGCCAGCAGCCCGAGGGCGAGCAGCGCGAACTTGATCGCCTCGAGGTCGAGGCGTGGAGCAGCAGGACGACGTAGCATGGCTATTGGCTTCCTATGTGCTGACGTTCGCGTTCACTGCGCGCGGGCGGCTCACGCTAGCGCCACCTGCGCGTCTGGATCGAGAGATAGGTCAGAAACAGCCCGGCCGCGGCGAGCGTCAGGAAATACAGGATATCGTTGGTGTCGATGACGCCCCGCGAGAACTCCTGGAAGTGGTTGTTGACGCTCAGCCAGTTCACGATGCTGCTGATCGGCCCGCCGCCGGCGAAGCCGCCGAGCGAATCGCTGAGCCAGAGCACCAGCAGGATCGCGAAGGCAACAATCGCCGCGACGATCTGATTTTGCGTCAGCGATGAGGCGAACAGCCCCACCGCCAGGAACCCGGCTCCCAGGAGCACCACCCCCAGGTAGCCGGAGAGCATCGGGCCGCGATCCGGGTTGCCGCCGAGCAGGTACAGCAGCGCCGGGTAGTACAGCGTCAGCGCCAGCATCACCAGCAGCAGCACCAACGACGCCAGGTACTTGCCCAGCACCACCTCGGCGTCGCGGATCGGGTTGGTCAGCAGCAGCTCGATCGTCCCGGAGCGCTGCTCCTCGGCGATCAGGCGCATCGTCAGCGCCGGGACGATGAACAGAAACACCACGCTGATGTTCGACAGCAGATAGCGCAGCGTCGCCTCGCGGGTGTTGAACAGGATCAACGAGAACAGATACCCGGCGATGACCAGGAAAAAGGCGATGACGACGTAGGCGACCGGGGAGACGAAATAGCTCTTGATCTCCCGCTCAGCCACCGCGGCGATACGACCAATCATGCTTCTACGGCCTCCGGAACCCCCGTGCCCGCGTGTGCCTCGTCGCTGGTCGTCAGGCGGAGGAAGATCTCCTCCAGGCTCAGGCCCACCGGGCGTAGCTCCAGCAGCCCCCAGCCGTTGGAGACGACCGACTGCGCCAGCGCCTCGCGGATGTCGGAGCCGAGCTCACAGGTAACGACGTACGCGGCGCGGTCCGGACTTGCGCGGTCGGTGCCGTCGCGCACCTCCACCGCCAGTACCTTGGGCACCCGCCGCAGCGCGCTCAGCACCGCGTTGCGCGGGCCGCGCACTTCCAGGCTGATGTTCTCCGCGCCCCGCAGCCGGCGATCCAGGTTCTGGGGCGTGTCCTCGGCGACGATCCGCCCATCGGAGATGATCAGCACCCGCGAGCAGGTGGCCGAGACTTCGGGCAGGATGTGCGTGCTCAGGATGATGGTGTGGGTGCCGCCCAGGCCTTTGATCAGGCTGCGCGCTTCGATGATCTGCTTCGGGTCGAGCCCAACCGTCGGCTCGTCTAAAATCAGCACCTCCGGGTCGCCAACCAGCGCCTGCGCCAGGCCGACGCGCTGCCGGTACCCTTTGGAGAGCCGGCCGATCAGGTCGTGCTGGCGATGGGCGACCCGCGTCTTCTCCATCACCTCGTCGATCCGCGACCGGCGCACCTTGCCCGGCACACCCTTCAGCTTGGCCATGTAGTCCAGGTAGGAGCGGACGCTCATCTCCGGGTACAGCGGAACCGTCTCGGGGAGGTAGCCGATCTTCCGGCGCGCTTCCAGCGACTGCTTCACCACGTCGCAGCCGGCCACACTGGCCGTGCCACTCGTCGGCGGCAGGTAGCCGGTCAGGATGCGCATCGTCGTGGTCTTCCCGGCGCCGTTGGGGCCGAGGAAGCCGAGGATCTCGCCTGGCTGGACGGTGAAGGAGACGTCTTCAATCGCCGGGCGGGGCCCGTAATACTTCGAGAGCTTATGGACGACAATCATGCGCGCGTGGATCTCACTCGTGGCCGGCAGCGGACGGCTCGTTTCAGGTGGCGGTGTCCCGGCTGCCGAATTCGTCTCGAAAGGAGAGGCACTCTGAGGCGCAGCTCCAGTGTATCAACGGGGAGTCGAGCCAGCGGCATGAGTATAGACACTGGCGAACGGGGCTCACAACCCATTTTCCTGGCCTTGAGCGATGCTATCATCGCGGTGACACGCTGTGGGATGTCGGTGCGAGCGCTTCTCTCATACCTGGTTGGGAGCGACACGCGCTCCCGGCTCGGGACCCTGCTGAGCCTGTGTGGCGTCGGGCTGCTGCTCTACGCGGTGGGGACCTATTTCGAGCTCACCCCGGGCAGCACCACCGTCCTGCCCGATCCACCCGCATTGCTGCGCCCGCGACCAACGGTGGCCGCCACCGTTGCTCCGGCGCTCGCCCCGCCCACCGCCACCCCGGCGCCCACCACCGCTCCGGTGCTCCCGGCCGCGGTTTCGCCCCCTAGCCCCCGGCCGACCGCTGTTCCGGCACCCACCGCGCGGCCTACCGCCACCCCCATGCCACTCCCGGCTCCCTACACGCTGCTCCCGCAGCCAGCCGAGGCGGCGGACCGCCGTGATGCCGCGGGCATTCCGCATCCGGGCACCCCGATCTGGCTGCGGATCGAGAAGATCGGGCTGGAGACGAAGGTCATCGAGGCCGGCATTACCCGAGATGCCGAGGGCAACGCCATCTGGCAGACGCTGCCGTATGTAGCGGCGCACTACACCGTGACTGGCCCCGTCGGCGCCCGTGGCAATCCGGTGATCGCCGGGCACGTCGTCACGTTGTACGAGGGCAACGTCTTCCGTAATCTCTACAAGGTAGACTTCGGGGACAGGATCGAGGTGAAGACCGACGACGCCACGTTCGTCTACGAGGTGGCCGACATTCAGCTCGTCGACCCCAGCCACGTGGAAGTGATGGCGCCCACGGCCGACGCGCGCCTGACCCTCATTACCTGTGGTGGCCGCTTCGACACGCGCACCCGCACGTTCGACAAGCGGCTGGTCGTGGTTGGCAAGCTCGTCCCATCCTAGCCGGCGGCAGGTCGGCATACTTCCTGCCACAATGGGTGTGTCCCAGGAGGAGGTGTCGGCATGGCTGATGGCGAGCGCAGTAGCGTGCTCGACCGCAGCACGGGTGATCTGATCCGACGGCTCATCGACGACGCCAACGGGCTGGTGGAGTTGCAGATCCGGCTCGCCAAGCTGGAGGCCAAGGAGAATCTGCTGGCGGCGCTCGGCGGGGCCAAGACGCTCGGAATCGCCGCCGGGCTGGCGGTGCTGGCGCTGATCGGCCTGGTGGTGTTCGTGATCGATGGCCTCGCCGGACTGATGCGCCTCATCCTGCGCGGCCGGGCCGGGGTGCTCGGCGATGACTGGCTCTGGGCGCTGATCTTCCTCATCGTCACCGGCGGACTGGCCGCGTTCTTTGGGCTGCGTGGTATCAAGCAGCTCAAGATCAATCCGTTGCAGCGCACGCGCGAAACCCTGCAGGAGGATATCGAGTGGCTCCGACAGCCGATGAAACGCGACGGCAGATAGAGGGCTTGCGCCACGAGGTCACCGAGATCCTGAACGAGCTGGAGGCGCGCGGCCGGCGCGCGGCGAACATCCCCGGCACGCTGCGGGGCAGGGTGGCGGACTCCGCCCGGCGCACCGCAGAGACGAACCCGCTCGCGCTGGCGCTGCTGGGGCTGGCGGTGGTGCTGGCGTTTGTGGGCCTGCTGTTCCGGATCCGCCGCCGGGCACAGGCGCGGCGGCGCCCGGTCGCCGTGCTGCGGCGCCGGGCGCGCGCGGCGGCGGAGGACCTCAGCGACTACTGGGAGCGGGCCCGCGGGTCGCTCCCGATCAACGTCCAGGTGCGCGCAGGCACTGGCGAGCCGGGCGTGCAGGGGGGATACGAGGAGCCAAGCATGGTCAAGAAGCTGCTCTGGATGGGGTTGACGTCGGCCCTGATGGCTGTGGCGGGTCTGGTAGCGCGCCGGTTGAGCTCGGCGATCTGGCAAGGGGCGATGCGCGAGAACCCGCCCACCGCCAAGGTCTAACCGGGCTGTCTCGTCGTTGCTGCAACAGGCCACGGCGTCTCGGCCGTAGCCCATTCGCTGTCTGGCGACCGGACGTTATGCCTGGCCGGCCCGCCGCCCGCCTACACGGCCCAAGAACGGGCGCTGGTCCGCCCGCAGGCACAGGGCGCGGACACGAGCGCAGCCCGCTCGGCGGTCCAGAAGCGGAGCAGCGGGGTGGCCTCGCGCACCAGCGTGGTCACCGCCAACACACCCGCCTGCCCCTCCGGCAGCGGCTCCTGGGTCGCGGGGTCCAGCACCTCGAGAAGCACCTGGTCCTCGGCCCAGTGCACCCCGGCGTGCTCCGGGCACTCGACCGCCAGCAGCGCCCCGAAGCGCTCCGGCCCGTAGCCGTCGAACACCGCTAGCGCGGCGGTGTTCGACGGCCGATCAAGCGCCGGAGGGCCAGCCACGTGCAGGCACTCCACGACGGCGCAACGAAGTGTGCGGAGCGGCCCGGCTCTGCTCGCAGTGGGTGCCAGGCGGCTGGCGCCAGCCCGAGTGATGATCGCCATGGTGGGCAGCGGCGCAGCAGCGAGTGTTGAAGCGCCGGGGGACACCGCATCCACCGACGCAATCGAGCAGCCGAGGCGTTCCCCGGCCTCCGCGACGACGGGCTCCAGCAGGCCGTCGGGCTCATCCAGCGTGGCGAGCACGTCGCCGGGCCGCGCCCCGCACTGCCAGAGCAGCCGGGCCGCCACACTGGCCGCGTTGTGCTCATCCGCCTCCGTGCGAATGCTCCAGAACGCGCTCCGGGAGCCGCGGCGCTGGAACGTGGTGCGCCAGCTTGGCTCGGGGGCGACGGCGAGCCGGCCGTAGGGTGGGTGGGCCGCCTGTTCGGCGGCCAGCTCCTCGTCCTGCAGCGGCGGCAAGCGGCGCAGGTCCTCCAGGGAGTGGACGGCGTCGGGGTGCAGTCCCGCCGCGTCGAGCCGGGCACGGTAGAATGCCGAGCCCTCGTAGCAGCGACGGAGCTGCCACTGGAGCCAGGCGAGCTGGATCTCGCGCAGCTCCGGGCGTGGCATCGTCTCGATGCGCTTGTCCCAGTAGCTGCCACGTGGCTCAGCCATCGTCTAGCATCGGCAGGCGCACACTGTCGACGTACAGGAATGTCCCGCGCGCCACCGCCGCGAGCACGCCATCTGCCAGCAGCGCCCGGGCGGCGCACTCCGCCAGTCGCCGCCGGAACTTCACCACCTCGCCCTCGATCCGCACCGTTGCTCCAACCGGGATCGGCAGCTTGAACTCGACCTGCATCCTGGCGGTCACATTCGGGCCGCCCAGCCGCCAGGCGGCCACCACCATCGCGTCGTCCAGCGCCGCCGACAGCACCCCGCCGTGGAGCATGTTCTGGTAGCCCTGCCACTCGGGGCGGACGACTAGCTCGCTCGCCACCCGCTCGCCCTCGTCGCGGAACTGGAGCCGGAGCCCGATTGGGTTCTGCTGGCCGCAGGCGAAGCAGTCCGTCACCCGCGGCACCTCGTACCGTGGCTGGTCGGCCATCAGCTCGCCCGCCAGCCGCCGTCGATGAAGAGCGTCTGCCCGGTGACGTAGCTCGCCGCGTCCGAGGCGAGGAACACTGCCGCGCCGACGACCTCGTCCGGCACGCCCATCCGGTGCAGCGGCGTGCGCTGGACGATCGCCTGGTTCAGCCCCGGGTGGGCGCGCACACCGGCGGTCAGGTCCGTCTCGATGAAGGCTGGGGCGAGCGCGTTCACCCGGATGCCGCTTGGCGCCCACTCCAGCGCCAGCACCCGGGTAAGCGCGTCGACCCCGCCCTTGCTGGCGCAGTAGGCGCTGAGGCGAATGAAGCCGGCGGAGCCGGCCAGCGACGACATGTTGATGATCGCGCCACGCCCCTGTTCGAGCATGATCCGCCCGAATGCCTGGCAGCAGAGGAACACCCCGGTCAGGTTCACGTCCAGGATGCGCTGCCAGTCCGCCAGCTCCAACTGCTCGGCACGCTTGAACACCGGGCTGATGCCGGCGTTGTTCACCAGCACGTCCGCTCGACCAAACGCCCCCCGAGTCGCCTCAGCCAGCCGCTGCACGTCCTCGGCGCGCGAGACGTCCGCCGCCACTGGCAGCGCCCGACGGCCGAGTGCCTCGATCTCCGCCGCGACCTGCTCCAGGGCCGCCTGGGTACGGCTGGCGAGCACCAGGTCGGCGCCGGCCTCCGCCAGCCCGAGGGCGATCGCCCGCCCCAGCCCGCGGCTGGCCCCGGTGACGACCGCGACCCGTCCCTCCAGCGAAAAGCGCCCGCTCACCGGCCGCCCTCGCCGATGCCGGCCAGCCAGCGGGCATAGGCCTTGGCGGCGGCGTGGTTGTAGGAGCGGAGGATTGCCAGCTTCTCGGCCTCGATCGAGCCCTCGGCGTGCACCGCCAGGACCTCCTGGTAGCCGCCGTAGTCGGACGCCGTCAGGTCCGCGACCAGATTCATCGCCCGCAGCCGCGCCTCGCCGTCCACGCCAGCTTTGCCACCATACAGATGCCGCAGCTTCGGCCCCAGCTCAGGATGCTGCAGGTCCTCCAGCGCCGGCCCGGTCACCGTCAGCCCGCCGGCGATGTCCTGCACCCGCTCCACCGCCTCATGGTAGTGGCTGGCAAAGTGCCACTTGGCCATGTTCACCAGCAGCGGATCCGGCACCGCCAGCCCGGGTGGCTTCACCGTGTAGCGCCCCGCGGCCGCCTCGGTCAGCCCGCGCAGCGTCTCGGCGTAGGCGATCAGCCAGGTCAGCTTGTCCCGCACGTGGCCGGCCCGCTCGATCCCGTTGTACTCGGCCAGCAGCGCCGCCGCGCCGACCAGCGCGTCCACCAGCGGCAGCTTGTAGGAGATGGCGGTGAAGCGGTGGAACTCGACGAACGTCAGCGCCAGCGGCCCGGCGAACTCCCACTCACCCTGCAGGAACACGCGCTCCCGCGGGACGAACACGTCGTCGAAGATTGTGGTCGTCTCCAGCATCTTCCGCTCGGCCGAGAGCGGGTGCTCGAATGCGTTCTTGTCGCTGGTTCCGTGCGGGCTCACCACCAGCGTCAGCCCCTCGGCGTTGAGCGGAACGGCGAACGAGACGGCGTAGACGCGGTCCCGCTCTCCCATCGCCCGCGTCGGGAGCACGATCAGCTCGTTGGCGTTGGCCGAGACGGAGGTGTGGCACTTCGCCCCGCGGACGACGATGCCATCCGGCCGCTCCTCGATGATCCGGACGTAGTAGTCTGGGTGCGCCTGCTCGCTCGGCCCCAGAGAGCGGTCGCCCTTGACGTCCGTCTGCGCCACTGCCAGCGCCAGGTCGTGGTCGCGGCAGTGCTCGTAGAACCGGCGCACCCGGGCCAGGTAGTCGGTCCCGTGCTGCTGGTCGAGCGCGTGGGCCACCAGGTGCAGCGCGAACAGCGCGTCGCTACCGATCTCCTTGACCAGCACGACGAGGGTCTTACCGGCGCGGGTCGACTGCTCGATCAGCCGGCTCCGCAGCCGCAGGTCCTCGGCGTCGCGGGGCAGGGCGTAGTAGCGGCTGTACGTCTGCCCGTCGCGCTGGACTACCGCCAGCTCCCGGGTGGCGGGATCCTCGGCCAGGTGGAAGTCGAGCGCGGCGTGCCGCACCGCCTTGCTGAGCTTCGGGTGGGTGGTGATGTCGGCAACTCGCTCGCCGCGGAAGAACAGGCGACGGCCGTCGCGCAGGCTCTGGACGTACTCCTCGGCGGTTCTCAGCGGCACGGCAGCCCCCCACGGCGATGGCATTGCAGACCCATTGTAGACAGGGCACACTCACCGGGCTAGGCGCGTCCCGGGACAGAGGAGAGCGAAGATCGACACTATCGTGCTCGCGGAGATGTCGCTGTTCGCCTACCACGGCGTGCTGTCGGAGGAGCGGACCCTCGGGCAGCGGTTCCTGGTGGACCTGGAGGTCGACGCGGACCTGCGCGCGGCGGGCGAGCGCGACGAGCTGGCGCAGACCGTGGACTACGCCCGCCTCTACCGGGTGGTCCGGGCGGCGTTCGAGGGGCCGCCCTGCAAGCTCCTGGAAGCAGCGGCGGAGCGGGTGGCGCGCGCGGCGCTGAACGCGGATCCGCGCATCGCCCGGGTGCGGGTGCAGGTGCGCAAGCCGGCGGCGCCGATCCAGGGCGCGATCCTGAGCTATGCTGCGGTTCGGATCGAGCGCCGCCGCGAGGACTTCGCCCCGGAGCCACACCAATGAGCGTCCTCACCCGCGCCGAGCTGCTGGCGCTGCTCGCTGCCGATCCGCCGCTCGCGGAGGACCTGCCCGATCCGGCGACGCAGGTGCAGCCGAACGGGCTGGACCTGACGCTGGCGCAGCTCTGGCGGCTGGAGGGGCCCGCCACTCTGGGGCGCGACCTGCGGCAGCTCCCTGCTCGCGCTCCGCTGCCGTTCGACGCCGACGGCTGGGCGACGCTGGCGCCCGGCTGCTACCTGGCGCAGTTCACCGAGCTGCTGCGGCTGCCGCGCAACCTGGTCGCCCTCGGCCGGCCCCGTTCCACCCTCGCCCGAAGCGGCGTGGGGCTGGTGCTCGCCGTCTGGGACGCGGGCTACGAAGGCCGCTCCGAGGCGCTGCTGGTTGTCCACAACCCCCACGGCTTCCGGGTCCAGCGCGGCGCCCGGCTGGCGCAGCTCGTGTTCTTCCGCTGCAGTGCCCCGACGGACGCCTACGCCGGCGCGTACCAGCGCGAGCATTTCGACGAGCGCGGGTAGCCCTGGTGGGGGTGAGTTCCCTACAATCCCCGCGCCCCGCGAGCCGGCGCCTTCTGTGCGCCCGGCGAGCGGAACCCAGGCGGAGGCTCGCCCGCGCTGCTGGCTCCACCGAACGTGGAGCCGGGCGGGACGGCCGACGCGCGACGGAGTACCGGTGACGACGTCTGCCTCCAGGCTCAGTGCCGTGACTGCGACCGTCCTCCTCCTGCTCCTTACCGCCTGTAGCGCCACCGCCCCGCCCGCTCCCACCGCCACCCCACCGCCACCCGCGCCCTCCGCCACAGTGAGCAGCGCTGCCCACCCGGTGCCCGCGCCCTCCGCGACGCGCGCCCCGGCCGCGAGTCCGCGGCCCGCCATCGCGCTCCCGAGCGTCGGCCCGACCGCCTCAGCGACCGCGGCGCCGGCCACCCCTGTGCCGTCCCCCTCGCCGTCTCCGACGCCGCGCCCCGCTCCGACGTTGGAGGCGATCGGCCCGGTCGCCCCGATCGCGGTGCTGGTCGACAACATCGCCGAGGCCCGGCCGCACTCCGGCCTGGCCGACGCCGACGTGGTGTACGAAGCGCCGGCGGAGGGCGGCATCCCCCGCCTGATGCCCATCTATTTCACCGCCAGCCCGACGCGGGTCGGCCCGGTGCGAAGCGCCCGGCACTACTACGTGTACCTGGCGGCGGAGTACGGCGCCGCGCTCGTCCACATCGGCGCCAGCCCCCAGGGGTTCCAGGCGCTGAGCCTGACCGCGCTGCCGGACGTGGACGAGATCCGCAATGGGCCGGGCTTCAGCCGCGATCGCCGCCGCTATGCTCCTCACAACGCCTACATCAATCTCGCCGCCGTGCGCCAGGCGCTGGAGGCCGCGGGGACGACGCTGCACGGGAGCCCGGGCGGGCTGGAGTTCGGGAGCGCCTCACCCCCGGCCGATGGCCAGCCGCTGGAGTCTCTGGAGATCGACTATCCGGGTGGCGAGCGCTACGTTGTCCAGTACACCTACGACGGCGAGGCGCGCACCTATCTCCGCGGTATGGACGGCGCGCCGCATCGCGACGCCGAGACCGGGCAGCAGTACGCTGCCCGGGCGGTCATCGTCCAGTTCGTCCCGGCGCCTGAGATCGCGGGCGACGACAAGGGGCGGCTGGACGTGGAGGTGGTGGGGGAGGGCAAGGGCCTGCTGGCGCTCGACGGCCAGCTCTACCCGATCACCTGGAGCAAGGCGGGGCCAGCAGAGCCAACGCACTACCGCTACGCGGACGGTGGCCCGGTGGTGCTGCCCCGCGGCCAGGTCTGGATCCAGATCGCCCCAGACGACTCGAAGATCAACACCCGCTAGGGGGACGAGCCGCGCCCGGTCAGCAGCGCCAGGCCGCCGAGGCCGGGCAGGCGCGCGCCGGCCAGGCACAGGGAGCACGGCGGCTGGAATGGGCCGGGCGGCAGCGCCGGCGCGGCTGGATGCCCGGCGCGGCGGAGCAACTCGCTCACCGCGCAGAGCGGCAGTCCGACCACGTTCAGGTAGCAGCCCTCCAGCGCCGCGACCGGCCGGAACACCTCGTCTTGAATCGCGTACGCGCCCGCCTTGTCGAGTGGAACGCCGCTGGCCACCGCGGCGGCGATGTCGTCGTCACGGTAGCTGCGCATCAGGACCCGGGTGCAGCGCTCGGCCAGCAGCGGGGGCGATGCCCCGGGCGGGCGGAGGCAGACGCCGGTGACCACTTCGTGCCAGCGGCCGCGCAGCGCCCGGAGCATCCGCGCCGCGTCGGCGGCATCGGCCGGTTTGCCCAGCGGCACCTGGTCCAGGATCACGACCGTGTCGGCGGCCAGCACCCACTGGTCGGCCCTGGCTGGCGCCTGGCGCGCCTTCAGCTTGGCCAGCCGGTGCGCGGTGACAGCGGCCGGCTCGCCAGCCAGCGGTGTCTCGTCCACCTCCACCGCCACGGTCTGGAAGGGCAGCGGCAGCAGTGCAAGGAGCAGACGCCGCCGCGGGGAGGTGGAGGCGAGGACGAGCGCCCCTTCAGCCCCCGCCTGGTGGCGGTTATTCCGCTCTGGCTCGCCGCCGCGCTGCACGTTCGCTCGCGCCTCCCCTCGGATGGTAGCAGCCACGCGCCGGGCGAAGGCGAGGCTCGGGTGCGGCTCGGAAGCAGCCCGGAGGCAAACGGCGTATCCTGGAAGCAGCAGCCGCCCGGGGCTCGGCGGCGGCATGGCACGCGGCATGTAGTTGAGCAGACGCTCATCTGGGGGAGGCCGCGGTGGGGCGGGAAGCGGGGGAGACCGACTGGTATCGGGTCCTGCAGGTGGACCCGCGGGCGCACCCGGAGATCATCGAGGCGGCCTACCGACGCCTGGTCGCCAAGTGCCGCCCAGAGGTCGATCCCTCGCCTGGGGCGAGGGATCGCCTGGCCCAGCTCCGCGCCGCCTGGAACGTGCTCGGCGACCCACAGCGCCGGGCCGCGTACGATCGGCGCCGGGCGCTCGTGGGCCAGCACACACCGGCCCCGATGCTCGCGGCTCCACGCCTCCGGGCGCTACTGCCGTTGACCGGGCGGCTCGACTTCAGCGATGGCGAGCAGCGCCGGGCTCCCAACGAGATCTGGCTCGGGCTGGTGAACGACGGCACGGCGCCGTTGGGCGGCGAGGCGCGCTGCTCGGCGGACTGGCTGTCGGTGCGCCCCTCGCGCTTCCAGCTCGCCCCAGGGCAGCGGCTCACGCTGGCGGTGCGTCTGCACCCTGGCCGGGTGCGCGACCCGATGAACGCCGCGGGGCAGGTACACCTGGTGAGCAACGGCGGCTCGGTCAGCATCCCGGTAGTGGCGCACGCCGACCCCACCGAGGGTGTCACCTTCCTGCTGGTCGCGCTGATGGCCGTCATCCTGCTCGCGGCGGTGAGCCTGCACCTGATCGTGCTCCTGTAGCCCACCGCCGCGTCACGCGAGCGGAGGATGTAGGATGGCGATGACTCCTTCGCGGATCAGCTTCACTGCGATCGCGGCCAGGAGCAGGCTCGCGACCTTCGAGGCGGCGCGCAGGCCGTTCCGCCCCAGCAGTTGGGTGGCATCGCCCGCCCGCCTGAACAGCCGCCAGGCGAGGACCAGATTCAGCAGCAGCGAGGCGGCGGTCCAGAACGGCCCATACTGCTCCACCAGGATTAGCAGGGTGGCCAGCGTCGCCGGCCCGGCCAGGATGGGGGTGCCGATCGGGACCGCGCCGAAGTCGGGATGAGCCAGGCTCCCACGTGCCTCATGGCCGCCGCCCGCCACCAGGTCGCTGATCGCCAGCACCAGCAGCACCAGCCCCCCGGCGATCAGGAAGTCCTGGACGCCGACGCCGAGCACGCCGAGCAGCCACTTGCCGCCGAGCAGAAAGAGCAGCCCGAGTGTGAGCGCGGTGAGCAGCGCGTCGCGGAGCTGCCGGTCGCGCTCCACGGGTTTCAGCGCGCCCGTCCAGGCGGCGACCAGCGGCAGCGCGCCCACCGGGTCCATCGCCACAAAGACGGGCACCAGCACCGCCAGCGCGGTTCTCACCAGGTCGAGCGGATCCACCGGCTGCTGCCTCCGCGTGGCCACGAAGCGCCGCGCCAGCGGAAAGGTAGCATTCGCGGTGCCGCGACAGGCGCTATAGGAGGCGAGGGTCGGCCAGCAGTCCTCTCAGGGCCAGCACCGCCAGGCGTCCGATGACCAGCGACCGCTTGGCCACGGCCTGCGCCTCGGGGCTGCTGGCGGTGTTCGCCGCGTCGCCTGCGCAGGCCGCGGCGCGCTCCGCGTGGAGCAGCGCGCGCTCCGCCAGCTCGCGCGAGCGCGGGTGCGACAGGTCCAGCTCGTCGCCGATCTCCTCGAGGCAGGCGGCCAGCGCCTGCTCGTGAAGGAATGAAGCCTCCAGGAAGATCGCGGCGAGGTGGCTATCGGGCAGCTCCTGTTCGTCCATACACCACACGATGCCAGAACGTGCCCGAGAGTAGATGAAGCGAAGGTGAAATGGAACTAAGAGATCTTTGAGCGCGGCGGTGCAAGCCGCATGCGTGCGGCGGCCGGGAGACGAGTGGGGGCGCTCGCCCGGAGCGCCCCCTGAGCCAGACTGGCCTCGATGTGCACGGCGCGGATCAGGCGCTGAAGGCGCGAATCTCCCAGCCCGCAGCCTCCAGCTCGCGCTTCAGCGCGCGGGCGATGGCGCCGGCCCCTGGCGTGTCGGAATGGACGCAGATCGTTTCGAACTCGACGCCCGTAGCGGTACCACCGTCGATTCCGGCCACGACGCCCTCGGTGAGCGCGCGGAGCGCCCGTTTGGCGATACCCTCCGGGGTGCCGCCGCAGTCCTCCAGCCGCCAGTTGAACATCACCACCGAGCCGTCGGCGCGCATCGGGCGGTCGGCGAAGAACTCCGGCACGGCGCGCACGCCCAGGCGCGCTGCCTCATGCCAGACAGCGGAACCGTGCAGGGTGAGCACCGCCAGCGAGGGGTCCACCTCGCACACAGCTTCCAGAATCGCTCGGGCGATCTGTTCGTCATCCAGCGCCATTGTATAGAGGGCGCCGTGCGGCTTGACGTGCTGCATCCGCACCCCGGCGGCCTTCAGGAAGGCCTGGAGGGCGCCCACCTGGTACAGCACGTCGTTGCGCACGTCGGCCGGCGCGAGGCGCATCTCCCGCCGGCCGAATCCGCGCAGGTCGGGGTAGCCGGGATGCGCCCCGATGGCGACCCCTTTGTCACGTGCCGCCAGCACGGTGCGGCGCATGACGCTGGGGTCGCCGGCGTGGAAGCCGCAAGCGACGTTGGCGGAGGAGATGCACTCCAGCATCTCGGCATCCGCGCCCCGCTCCCACAGCCCAAAGCTCTCCCCCATGTCGGCATTGAAGTCGATCCGCTGAGCCATGGTGCACCTCCCAGGGTTGCCTAGCCCTGGGCTGCCTGCGCCGCCCGCCTGAGCGCCCGGCGGACGAACACCTCCACCATCTTGCGCTTGTACTCGGCGCTGCCATCCAGGTCGCCCACCGGGTCGGACTCCGCCGCCGCAAGCCGCCCGGCCTCGGCGAGCGCCTCATCGGTCAGGCGTGCGCCGTGCAGCGCCGCCTCGGCCTGCCGCGCCCGCAGCGGCGTAGCTCCGGCGCCGTTGAGGCCGATCCGTGCCTCGGCGCAGGTGCCGTCCTCCGCCAGCGTCACCCGCGCCCCCACCCCGACGATCGAGAAGTCGAGCGGGCGCATCGCGTACTTGAGATACGCCCCGCCCGAGCGGGCCGGCTGAGCGGGGATACGGAGCTCGGCCAGCAGCTCGGTCGGCTGTAGCGCCGTCTCCATGAAGCCGATGAAGAACTCCTCGATCGGCAGCGTCCGCTCTCCCCCGGGGCCCACAATCCGTGCCTGGGCCCCCAGCGCGATGAGCGCGGCCGGCGGGTCGGCGGTCGGGAAGCCGTGAGCGACGTTGCCGACGAGCGTCCCGCGGTTGCGGATCTGGAGCGTGGACACTGCGCGCTCGGCCTCCGCCAGCAGCGGCCAGCGCTGCTGCACCGCGGGATGCCGCTCGACCGCGGTGTGCGTCGCCATTGCGCCGATCCGCAGCTCTCCGTTAGCCTGGATGGTGCTCAGGCCCGGAATGCCCTGGAGTCCGACGAGCACCCGGGGCCGGATCAGCCCGTCGCGTATCATCACCAGCAGCGACTGGCCCCCGGCGATAATCTTGGCCTCGTCGCCGTACTGGCCGAGCAGCGCGAGCGCCTCCTCAATGGACGTTGGCTCTCGATACTCCACGTTGGCCATCGTCTCTCTCCTTCCCCGCCCGGCGCCGCTACGACGCCGGGGCGGGCGCGGCCAGGCGCTGCTGCGCACAGGCCACAAACTGCTTGAGCACGTTGTCGGCGGCCAGCTTGATGACACCCTGGCCGAACTGGCCGAGCTTGCCGAGGACGTTCGCCTCCGTCTCCAGCGAGACGGCCGTGCCGCCCTCGGTCTCGCGCAGCCGCATCCGCAGCGTCGCGCTCACCGCGCTGCCCAGGCGGCGATCCTCGGCGTTAACGAGCAGCACCGCGGCGTGTGCTGCGTCGTCCCTCTCCTGCTCGGTGAGCTTGCCGTGCAGCGTGAAGCCGAGCGGGCCCACCTTCACCCGCAAGCTCCCCTGGTAGGTGCGCGCGTCGAGCTGGGTCAGCTCCTGGACGCCGGGGACGCAGGCGGCGACCGCCGGGACGTCGCGCAAGTAGGCCCAGGCGCGGTCCAGCGGCGCGGCGACGGTGAACTGCTGCTGAATCAGCATCGCCCTCGCTCCTACGCTGAGACCGGCTGGCGCGCCTTGATCCCGTTCAGCACCTTCTCCGGGGTGATCGGCAGCTCCTGCACCCGCACCCCGGTGGCATAGTAGACCGCGTTGGCGATCGCCGGCGCGGTCGGCACCATCCCCATCTCACCCAGGCCCTTGGCGCCGTATGGCCCACGCGGATCGTTCGTCTCCACCCAGAGCGCCTCGATCTTCTCCGGCATCTCCATAACTGTGGGGATCTTGTAGGTGCCGAAGCGCGGGTTCAGCACCTGGCCGTTCTGGCAGACCAGGTCCTCCAGCAGCGCGTAGCCCAGGCCCTGGGCGAAGCCGCCCTCCACCTGGCCCTCCGCCAGCAGCGGGTTGATCAGGTTCCCGCAGTCCGTCGCGGCGACTGCCCGCAGCACCCGGGTGTACCCGGTCTCCGGATCGACCTCCACCTCGACCGCGTGGACGCCGAAGGAGTAGGCCATCGCGAAATCGCCAATCCCGGTCTCCGGGTCCGGCAGGTCGCACGGCGCGTCGTAGTGAGCGAACGCCATCACCTGGCGGCCGTCGCGGTCGCGGAAGATGCTGGACTGCACCACCTCACCCAGCGTGATCGACCTGGACGGGTCAGCCTTGGCGAACACCTTGCCGTCGCCTAGAGCCAGCTCACTGGCCGGCACACCGAGCTTCTCGCTCGCCACCCGGAAGAGCTGCTCGCGGATGCTGGCGCAGGCCATGCGGACCGCATTGCCCGACAGCGTCGTCACCCGGCTGCCGTAGGTGCCGAAGTCGGCCGGGATCGTCTCCGAATCGCTGTTCCAGACCTCCACCTTGTCCAGGCTGACGCCCAGCTCCTCGGCGCAGATCTGCGCCACCGCGGTGGTTGCCGCGCCGGTGCCCATCTCCACCGCGCCGATGAGCAGGTTCACCGAGCCGTCCTCGTTGACCTTCACCCCGGCGGCAGAGAAGTCGGCGTTCACGTGCGGGTGAAACTTGCCACTGGTGAAGTGAATCCCGCAGGCGACGCCGAGTCCGTGGTTGGCCGGCAGGCTGTGGCGGTGGCGCCAGCCGATCGCCTCCGCCGCCCTCTCCAGCGCCTCCGCCACCCCACAGGTGGTCAGGGTGGGGCCAGAGATCGCCTTCTCGCCCGGCCGGTGCAGGTTCTTCAGCCGAAACTCGACCGGGTCCATCCCCAGCCGCTCGGCGATCATGTCGGTGTGCGACTCGACCGCGAAGGTGATCTGCGGGCTGCCGAAGCCGCGGAAGGCGCCGCCGAACGGGTTGTTGGTGTAGACGGTGTAGCCGTCGTAGCGATAGGCTGGCAGGCGGTAGAGCGCCCCACCCAGCATCGACTCGGTTAGCGAGACGCCGGGGCCATAGGAGGTGTAGGCGCCGTTGTCCAGGATCACCCGCACCTGGCGCGCGGTGATGGTACCATCGCGCTTCACCCCGGTCTTCACGTACAGAATCTGCTTGTGGCGGGTGCGCGAGGAGGTGAACTCCTCATCCCGGGTGTGGAACATCTTCACCGGGCGGCCGGTCATCTTCGAGAAGTGCGCCGCGCAGACATACACCGAGTGCGGCTCGCTCTTGCTCCCGAACCCGCCACCCAGATAGGGGGCGACGATGCGGATCTTCGAGGCCGGCAGCCCGAGGATGCCCATCAGCGCGAAGCGCTCGAAGAACGTCGACTGGGTGGACATGTAGAACGTCACTCGGCCGGTGGCGTCCCAGTCGGCGATCGTCCCGTGCGTCTCCATGCAGGTGTGGCACTGGCGCGAGGTAACGAAGCGGTCCTCGAACACATAGTCCGCCTCGGCGAACCCCCGGTCGATGTCGCCGCCGATCACCCGGTTATGGGCGACGATGTTGCGCTCCACCCCGTCGTGCACCAGCGGCGCGCCCTCCTGCATCGCCTCCTCAGGGTCGAAGACGCCCGGTAGCTCCTCGTACTCGACGTCGATGAGCTCCAGCGCCTCCTGGGCGGTGCGCTCGTCGATCGCGCAGACCGCCGCCACCCCTTCGCCCTGGTAGCGGACCCGGTCCACCGCCAGGACCGTCTCGTCCTGGACGAACGCGCCGAACTTCGGGTAGCTCAGGTCTGCGCCAGTGATCACCGCGAACACCCCGGGGTGAGCCTTAGCACGGCTGGTATCGATGCGCGTGATGCGGGCGTGTGCGTAGGGGCTGCGGAGGATCTCGCCGTAGAGCATCCCCGGCAGTGCCATGTCCCAGGCGTACTGCGCCTTGCCGGTCACCTTCTCCGGGCCATCCACGCGGGGCGCCGAGAGGCCCACCACCCGCTGCTTGAACGCGCTCACCCGGTGGCCGTTGGCCGACACCTGGGCGCCGGCCGCCGCCTGGATCGCCTGGACGATCTTGGTGTAGCCGGTGCAGCGGCAGAGGTTGCCGCGAATCGCCTCCTTGATATCCTGCTCGGTCGGGTGAGGATTGCTGTCCAGCAGCGCCTTCGCGGTGATGATCATCCCCGGGGTGCAGTAGCCGCACTGCGCCGCCGCGTGGTCGATGAATGCCTGCTGGATCGGGTGCAGCTCATTGTTGCGGGCAAGCCCCTCGATGGTGGTGATCTCGTGGCCTTGGGCCTGGACGGCGAGCGTCAGGCAGGCATTGACCACCGCGCCGTCGAGCAGCACGGAGCAGGAGCCACACTCCCCCTCGTTGCAGGCGCGCTTGGTTCCTGTCAGACCAAGATCGTAGCGGAGCGTATCGACGAGCGACTGATCGGCGGGAACCGCCAGGTCGTAGCTCACGCCGTTGACGCGAAGCGTAATCGGGACTTTCACAGGCTCCCTCCTTGGTTCGAGAACCAGTGCTGGCAACCAGGCTGAACGAGAGCATCCGTGGGCCGGGGCCAGAGCCCGCTCCTCCGGAATGCTCCGCGCCGCGCTACGCGCTGCCGAGGTCGATCCGAGCGCTGTCACCTCCCGCGTCAGAGTTCGCTCGCGGCGTCAGAGCTTGTCCGCGGGCCCGAGTCCCGAAAGCTGGTCCACCAGCAGCACCACGTCGTCCACCTCGCGGACGCGCTGGAAGCGTTCGTCGCCCACCCAGCGGCGTGCCCACCACTCGTACAGGTCGAACCGCTGGCCACTGCCGAACAGCTCGATCGCCGCGCCGTGCTCCTCCACGTAGGCGACGTAGAGGGAGGGGATGCGCTGCGCCAGCCGCCGCAGCCCCTCGTAGCTGGTGTCGCCGCGGGTCGGCATGCAGTCGCTGATCAGGATGCAGTCCGTGGCCTCCGGCCGCTCTGCCACCAGCTCCGCCGCCTGCAGGAAGGCGCGCGAGAGATCCGTCGCCCGGCCCTCGGGCAGCCGAAGAATCGTCTCGACCACCGTGTCCAGGTCGTGCTCCTCGCCAAAGCCCTTGATCTGGCGAACGCGATCGTCGAACGCCAGCACCGCGTAGTCGCCGCGTCCCTGGCCGCTGAGCTGCGAGAGCACGGCCGCCAGCACCGCGCCGAGCAGCAGCTTGCGGCCGACCATTGAGCCGGAGTGGTCCACCAGGATCAGGTAGCGGCGCGCCTCGCGGGCGCGGGCCAGCAGTCGCAGGTCGCTGGTGTCCAGCCGTCCCCCGGTGCGGACGTACGCGGCGAGCGAGCCCTCCAGATCCAGCTCCCCCTGGCCGACCAGGGCCCAGGGCTCGGATTGCAGGGTGTGGTTCGCCCGCTGGCCATGACCATCCCAGAGCTCGCCGGCCTTACGCAGGACGAGCTGCGCCGCCCAGCGTCGGACCTCGGCCGCCTCGGCCAGCGCGTCGCCGCGATCCGCGCCCAGCTCCTCGACCTGCGGGGCACTGACCGGCAGCGCCTGGGCGCGCTCCATGACCGGCACAGCCCGTGAGCGCCCGGCCTCCTCGCTCCCGCCGCCCTTCGCCAGCCCGGGAATCTCCTCCGGCCGCTGGCGCGCCCGGCCGGCGCGGTTGCCGCCCTGGCGGTCGTTGCCCTCCTCCTCGCGGACGATCGGGTCCTCCACCCCGGCCTCGACCGGGTCGCCCCACGGTGCGGAAGCGAGCTTGAGCTGCTCCAGGTTGCCACCGAACTGGCGTGCCAGCAGCGTACGCATCAGCTCGACCACGATCTCGCAGGCCGAGCGCGCCACCGTCGGCTTCACCCGTACCTTGCCGGCGTAGGCGCTGCAGCCAAGCAGCTCGAACGTCTCCTGCTCCAGCGTCTCCAGACCCACGCCCTCGACCAGGTGGACGAAGTCGATGGCGCCGCGTACCGAGGCGCCGTAGCGCAGCTCGGGATGGGTGCGTGTGGCGCGGGCAACGTCCACCGCGAAGGCGATCAGCCCCTCCCGTGGCGGGCGGGCGCGCCGGCGGACGATCTCGATCTCCTCCTCGCGCGACTGATAGTCCAGCTCCAGGGTGACGAAGCGGTCGGCCAGGCCCCGAGCCAGGCGACCGGTGCCGACGTCGTCCAGCGGGTTACAGGCGCCGACCACGGTGAAGCCGGGCGCGGCATGAACCCGGCCGAAGCGCGGGACGTCCAGGTAGCCGTCCGACAAGCAGGTGAGGAGCACGTTGAGCACCCCGCTCGGGGCGCGGTTCAGCTCTTCCAGGTACAGCAGTCCGCCGCGCTCCATCGCCTGGACGAGCGGGCCGGGGGTGAAGTATTCGGGCTTGAAGCCACCGTGCAGCACGAGCGCCGGGTCGAAGCTGCCGACGAGCGAGAAGGCGGTGAGCTGCTCGTCGCCGGTCACCGGGTATAGGCGGGCCTCACCATCGGCGCTGAGGGCCGCGGCGACCTCGCGCAGGATGGTGGTCTTGGAGACGCCAGGCAGGCCGAGCAGCAACAGCGGCTTGCCCTGGGCGAGCGCCGAAAGGACCACCCGCAGCTCCCGCCGCCGGCCGACGATCCGAGGTGCGACCAGCCGATAGAGGCGCTCGACGTCCATGCCCACTCCCGTGCAGCTCACCATACCAGCGGGTCGATTTTGATGTCAATTGTCTCGATTGTCAGACTTTTTCAAGATCCGTCAGCATGCTACACTCTGCCCCGATGACCGCAGCACACGTCGACTTCGCGCCGGTCCGAGTTCAGAACGCGGTCGACCAGGTGCTCGCCCAGCTCAAGGCAGCGATTCTGAGCGGGCAGCTCCGGCCTGGGGACCGCCTCCCGCCCGAGAGCGAGCTGGCCGCCCGCTTCGGGGTGAGCCGCCAGGTGCTGCGCGAGGCGCTCAAGGTCCTGGCGGCCAGTAGCCTGGTCGTCTCCGCCCGCGGTCGCGGCGGCGGCACCTTTGTCGCCCACCCGGCCAGCGAGGCCGCGATCCGCTCGCTCGCCGAGACGCTGCACCTGATGCTGGACTTGGATCGGATCAGCCTGGCCGAGATCGTCGAGGCGCGCCGAGTGGTCGAGGCAACCTGCGCCCGGCTCGCTGCGCGGAGGCGCACGGACGAAGACCTGGTGGCGATGTGCCAGGCGCTCGAGCAGGCCGAGGCGCGGCCGACCGCCGACGAGGCGTGGCTGGACCTGGACGTGGTGTTTCACCGCGCCGAGGCGAGCGCGGCCCATAACCGGATGCTGGTGCTTCCGCTCGCCTCCATGCACGCGGTGGTGCAGCCCCGCCTCAACCGGCTCATCTTCCCGCTCCTGGATCGCCGGACCATTGAAGGCCAGCACCGGGCGATCTTCGAGGCGATCCGTGACCAGGCGCCAGAGCGCGCTGAGCAGGCGGTGCGGCGGCATCTCGACCATCTTGGCGCCCTCTACAGCCGCCTTCCAGTGCTGAACCTCTGAGCACGCCGCGCCCCGGCCGCTCAGGAGCCGCCTAGCGCCTCGGCTGCGCCCCACGCCTTCCCATCCCTTCTCAGATCCGCTCCCTAACCTTTTGTTTCAAAACTGTTTCCTGCTACGATGCCCCGCCGTTGCAGATCGCTCTGGGAGCCTGCCGTGCCACGGTCGCTGCCCGCCACGCGTCGCCTCCTGCTCGTGTTGCTCGTGCCGTTCGTGTTCGGCCTTGGCGGTTCGGCGCAGCCCGCCGCGCTGGCGGGCACCTCGGTGGCGCGCGCCGCCCCTGCCGCTCCAGGGCGGACGGTAGGGAACCCCTCTCGGCCCCCGAGCGCCCCGACCTCTCGAGTAGACCAGCTCGGGGTGAACCTGGGCCTGGGCACGCAGGACCAGTTCCGGGCCCAGGCGCTGCTCCAGACCGGCAGCGGGGGCATCGGGGTGGGTTGGGTACGCGCCGGCTGCGACTGGGGCTCGGTCGAGCCCGCGCCGGGCCAATGGAACTGGGCGACGTGCGACAGTCTGCTGAGCGACATCAACGCGGCCGGGCTCAAGCCGCTGCTGAAGTTCGAGTACTCGGTGGACTGGTGCACCACCGCCGACCAGCCCGGGCTGTCCGTGACGGAGATCTCCTACTATCCCCCCTGCAACTACGGCACCTTCCAGGACTTCATCTTCCATCTGGTCAGCCGCTACGGTCCCAACAGCAACGGGCTGACCGATGGCGACCCGAACTACGGCCAGAACCTGGTCCACTACTGGGAGGTGGGCAACGAGCCAGACGTGAAGGGAGAGTTCCGGCTCCCGGCGTCGATCCCGGAATCCAGCGCGGCCTCGACGTACGCCCAGCTCCAATACTACGCTTACAACGCGATCAAGAGCGCGGATCCGGCCGCACAGGTGCTGTTCGCGGGGCTGGCGCTCAACCTCGGCAGCACTAGCTCGAACTACCGCCCGACGTTCTTCCTCGACGTGCTGCAGGATCCAACCTACCCGGCGGCGCGCTACTTCGACATCGCTAGCTACCACTGCTACGACCCCAAGTTCACCTGCCTGGACAAGATGACAACGATGAAGACCGACCTGGCGACGGTGGGAGCGACAAAGCCGATCTGGGTTACCGAAGTAGGGTACCCATCCGACAGTACCCGCCAGGTGCTGTCCCCCACCTACTACCCCTACGGCGAGCCGGGCCAGGCCGCGTACCTGCAGGACATGATCGCGTACCTGCTGTCGCCGGATATCGGCGCCGGCAAGGTGTTCTGGTTCGACGCGGAGGACGTGGCAACGGATCCGTCCGTGAAGTTCTGCACCGACGGTCTGCTCTACGTCCCCGGCTACCAGTGCGACCAGGCCGGGCCGGCGCCGAGCAGCTCCGTCTTGGTGCAGAAGCAGTCCTTTGGCACCTTCAAGGCGTTCATCCTTCTGGTCGACACCTCGTTCCCAACGGTCTCGCTGACGAGCCCGAGTAATGGGGCGACCGTACCTCGACTGGTGATACTCAGTGCCACCGCCGCGGACAACAATGACGTGCTGAAGGTCGAGTTCTACGTGGACGGGACGCTGCTGCAGACCGACTGGTACCCACCGTACCAGGCCGGCTGGGACACCAGCGGCCTGGCGGGCGGCTCGACTCACACGCTCGTCGTGAAGGCTTACGACCTGGTCTGGAACGTCACCTCGTCCACGCCGGTGACGGTGACGGTGGCTGGCACCAGCCTGCCCACGGTGTCGCTCGTCAGCCCAACCGATGGGGCGATGGTGAGCGGGACCGTGCCGCTCCTGGCGACTGCCTCGGACAGCGGTGGCATCAGTAAGGTGGAGTTCTATGTGGACGGGGGTCTGATCGCGACCGACCCGGTGGCGCCGTACACCGCCAGTTGGAACACGGGGGGCTACAAGCAGGGAGCGGCACACACGCTGTACGCCCAAGCCTATGACACCTCTGGCCACAGCAGCAAGTCCTCCCCGGTCAGCGTCACCCTCGCCGACACTATGGCGCCGGCCACGGCGATCACCGCGCCACTCAATGGGGCGCTCGTCTCCGGGCTGGTCCCGATCCAGGCGACGGCCACGGACAATGTGGGTGTGACCAGGGTTCAGTTCTATGTGGACGGGACGCTGCTGGCGACGGACACGGTGCCACCCTACACCGGCGGCTGGAACGCCGGGGGGCTGGGACTCGGGACGTCACACACGCTGATCACCAAGGCGTACGACGCCGCCGGCAACGTGGGCACCTCGGCCGCGGTGACGGTTCGTATCGGCACTCCGAAGGCCGCCACCCAGACCTCCGCGGCGGGAGCGAAGGGAACCGCCGCACCGCGGCGCCCGTAAGCTGCTGGCGCCGATCCCGAGGCCGGTCTCAGCGCCCCACATGGGAGGCGGGAGTGGCGCAGCGTTACTTTTCGCGGATGACGCCGAAGGTGAGCCCGGCCACCAGGTAGCGGCGGGCCAGCACCATCAGGACCAGCGGGACGAGCATCGAGATCACGCCCGCCGCTGCCATGTCGTTCCAGATTACCTCGAACTGGGTGACCAGGCCCTGCACGCCGACCGGGAAGGTCTGGGCGTTCGGTGTGGCGGTCAGGATCAGCGCGAACAGGAACTCGCTCCAGGAGAAGGTGAAGATGATGATCCCGGCGGCGAGCAGCCCGGGCGCGACCAGCGGCAGCAGGACCAGGCGGAAGTCGGCCCACCGGCTCGCCCCGTCCACCAGCGCCGCGTCTTCCACGTCGCGCGGGATCTCCTCCAGAAAGCCCTTGAGCATCCAGATGGCGAACGGCAGGTTGAACAGCGAGTAGATCAGGATGAGCGCCAGCGGGTTGTCGTACAGGCCCACGCTGCGGATGACGGCGAAGTAGGGGACCACGACCGCGATCGGCGGCAGGAAACGCAGCGACAGCGCCCAATTCAGAATCCCCACCCGGACCCGGGGCGAGACCTCCAGCCGGGTGATCGGGTAGGAGATCAGCAGCCCGAGCGTCAGCGTGATGAGCACCGTGGCGAGGCAGACGATGACGCTATTGCGCAGCAGCACCAGGAACCCGCGCTCGAACAGCACGCTCAGGTAGGGATCCAGGGTCGGAGTATGGGGGTAGAGATCCACCGTGGCCTGGTACAGCTCGGCCTTGCTCTTGAGCGAGGTCACCAGCAGCCAGTAGAGCGGAAAGAGATACAGCAGCCCGAACAGCGCCAGGCCGAGGACGGCGATGGCGACCCAGACCAGGTGCAGCGACCGCGGAGCAGGCATTAGCGGCGCTCCAGTGGCAGCAGCCGGGTGACCAGGCTGTATAGCAGGCTGATGACGGTCATGATGACCACCGCCAGAGCCGCTGCCTGGGCTTCATCCGAAAACTTGAACTCCACCCGATACAGATAGATGCTCAGTAGCTGCGTCGTGCTGCCGGGACCGCCGCCCGTCAGGATGAAGATGTGGTCGAAGGCGCGCAGCACGTCCGCAACCCGGAAGAACAGAATCAGGATGAACAGCGGCCGCAGGTACGGGAGCTCGATGTACCAGAACAGGGTGGAGGAGCTCGCGCCATCCACCTGCGCCGCCTCCACCGCCTCGTGTGGCACCGTCTGCAGCCCGGCGAACAGGACGAGGTACACGAACGGGGTCCACTGCCACACGTCGGCGCTGGCCACCGCCAGCATCGCCGTCGCCGGCCGTCCCAGCCAGAGCACCTCCTGGTCGATCAGTCCTGCCAGTGCCAGGAGATGGTTCAGCACCCCGTAGCCGGGGGCGTAGATCAGCCGGGCGATGACGCCCACCGCCACCGGCGGCACCACCAGCGGGACGACCGCGAGGATGTAGATGATAGCGCGGACCGTGAGCGAGCGGACCACGCGGTGCACCAGCAGCGCCAGTCCCAGGCCGAGCAGGATCTCGGTGGGCAGGACGATCGCGGCGTAGACAGCCGTCGCCCGCAGCGCTTCGTACAGCAGCGGATTCGAGAGCGCCCGGGTGTAATTCTGCAGCCCGACGAACTCGCCGCTGGCGGTGGTGACCGACTGGAGGACCGCGACGAGGAACGGGTAGGTGACGATACAGGCGATCACGCCGAGGGCAGGCGCCAGCATCGTCAGCGCCAGGCGCTCCTGGCGGGTAAGGCGCCCGGCCCCCCACCACCGCGTGGGGGCCGGGCGCGCTCGGCCGGCCAGATCGGCTCTCGGCTTGCCGCCACCGGTCATCGCTCACTCGGGCTAATAGCCCGCCTGCTTCATCTGGTTCCGAATCTGCTCGGCCGCGGCCTTCATCGCCGCCTCCGGGTCGTTCAGGCCCGCCAGCGCCCCGTTTAGGTTGGTTCCGAGGATCGTCTCCACCGCGTTCCACTGGTCAGTCCGCGGGCGCCAGTTCGGCACCGCCTCCAGCGACTTGGCCAGCGCAGCGAAGAACGGCTGCTTCTGGTTGAGCGCCGGATCGTTCAGGATGCTCTTGCGCGACGGGATGCCGCCCTTCTCGACGTAGGTCTTCTGCGTCTCGGGCGAGATCAGCCACTTGATGAAATCGGCCGCCGCCTGGCCATTCTTCGAGGCTTTGGGGATGCCGAGCAGCCAGTTGCCCATCATCCCGACGCCCTTGCCGCTCGGCCCGGCCGGGATCGGGATGTAGCCGACCTTGCCGGTGACCTGCGAGACCTGCGGGTTCTCGACGATGCTTGTCACCTCCGCCGGCCAGACGGTCGACTGGTAGCCCTGGCCGATCGCCATCAGCCGGGAGCGGTCCGCCGCGTCGACGTTCTCCGCGCCCGACTCGGCGACCGACTTGAGGTCTTGCACCAGGAACTTGACCGCCCGGAGTGACTCCGGTGAGTCGATCACCACGTTCCAACTGGTGTCGAACACGTCGCCGCCGAACGACCAGAGCATCGGCAGGAAATCGGCCACCACCGGGTTGGTCGCCTTGCCCCGAATGATATACCCGGCCATGCTGCCCGGCTTGTTCAGCTTCTTCGCGTTGGCCAGCACGTCGTCCCAGCTCTTCGGCTCCGGGGTGAGGTCCTTGCGGTACATGAAGATCTCGACGTTGCCGACGATGGTAATCCCTAGAAGCTGCTGCGGCTTTCCCTTCTCGCTGGGGGGCACCGGCCCGCGTGGCGGCGGCCAGGTGCCGACCTCGTAGACCACGGGCGGAATGTCCGGGTCGCGGGTGAAGCCAAACTGCTCCAGCGGCTGCAGCCAGCCGCTTGTCCCGAACTTCGGCATCCACGGGTCGTCCATCATCGCCAGGTCGTACGAGGCGGTGTTGGCCTGGAAGGTGGTGACGAGCTTCTCGTAGAGCTGATCGTAGGGGAATTCGACGATCTCGATCGCCACTCCCTTCTGCTGCTGGTACAGCGGCGCGACCGCTTTGAGCGCCTGATCCTCATTGCCCTGGACGGCAGCGATGGTCAGCTTGCTCACCTGGGCGGCCTGGCCCGGAGCGGCGGTGGCAGCCGCCTGCGCCGTCGGCGCGGACGTCGCGGCTGGGGCGGACGTCGCGGCCCTGGTGGCCGCGGCCGCTGGCGCCGTGGTCGCCGCGGCCGCCGGAGCCGTCGTGGCGGCGGGCGCCGCGGTCCGCGCGGCCGCGGTGGTTGGCGCCGCGGCCGGAGCCGTGGTGGGCGCAGCAGCCGGGGCGGTGGTCGGCGCCGCCGCGGGGGCCGAGGTGGGCGCGGCCGCAGGCTGCGAGCAGGCGGCGAGGAGCGCGGCGGGCGCGAGGCCAACCACCGCGAGGCGGCGCAAGAACTCGCGTCGCGAAAGCGCGTTATGGCGCGCCGAAACAGCACCAGGCGAAGCGTAGTCGTCCATGGCAGCAACTCCCCTGTCCCAAACGTCGAGGAAACGACGATTAAGAACTCAGGATATGGAGCCCGAGGCGAAGCGTCAACCAAAATACTGGCCAGACAACCCTGCAAGTGCTCCCGTCGCGGCTATTGGCCAATGTGGCGTCCCAGGAATCGTCCTCGCCCAGCCGGCCAGCACTCGGCGGGGCTGTTCTATTCGCTGCGCCGCCCCGTCGGGGCGGCGCAGCAGGGGCGGAAGGAGCTGCAGCCCGTGATCGCGGGGCGCTGGCGCGGGCAGCGGGGACACTCAGCTCAGTGAGCTGGGCGCCACAAGCAGAGGGGCCCCGGCTGGTGTCCGTGGCCCCTCACGCGAGCTGTACTGGCCGTCCCGCGACGCTGCGGCGGCTGAGGCGCGATCCATTCTCTAGCGCCCGCCGGATGAGCCGTGCCCACCCGAGCGTCCGTGATCGTCGTTCGAGTGGCCGTGGTCGCCACCGGACTGGCCCTGGTCCCCCGACTGGTTGCTACTCTGGCCATGATCGCTTCCGGACTGGCCGTGGTCCGTGCTCTGGCTGCCGGAGTCTCCTGAGCTGCCATGGTCGCCGCCCTGGCTCCCCGAGTCGCTCGACTTGCCGTGGTCGTCGCCCCACTGGTTGTGGTCCCCCGACTGGTCACTGCCCTGGCTGTGGTCGCCACTGGACTGGTCGCTCCCCTTGCCATGGTCGTCGCCCGACTGGCCATGCCCCACGCCCTGGCTGCCGGGGTCGGTCGGCTGCCCGTGCTCGTCGTCGGTCTGGCCTTGTCCCTGGCTGCCGCCCGCCTGGCCGTGCTCGTCGCCCTGGCCATTGATCGCTCCGAGCTGGTGTGCCTGGGTGCTGATACACTTGCCGAAGGCCTCGCCATGCTGGTCGTCGCACGCGGCCTTCATCCCCTGCGCTGCGGTCGCGACCGGGTTGGCCAGCTCGTTCCCACCCTCCGCCAACCCTTCGGCGGCGTGAGAGACGCAGTCGCCGAAGGCGACGTGCGTGTAGTCACCGCAGCCCTTGACGACCGCCGCGGAAGTGGTGGCATCGTCCTGACCGCCGGCCCGGGCGGCATCCTGGTACGTCTTGGCGATCTCGGCGACGCAGGCGCCGAAGTCCTTGCCGCGGCCGCTACAGGCCGAGAAGTCCGGACCCTGCAGGTCGGCAAAAGCGACGCTGGCCAGGCCGGCGGCCAGGGCCAGGGCGGCAGCGCCGCGGAGCGCATGTCCAATGCAGTGGTGCATAGGCGGATCCTCCTGCCGAAAGCGGATTCGGAGGAAGGATTCGCCCAGACCACGGCCTGACATAGGGGCGGCTACGGGGCATGGCTGTGAGCCCGGCCACACCACGCGTGGCCAGGCCCATTGCGTATGAGCAGTGAGTGCCTGACAGGGCAAGTGTTACGGGAAACGGAGATTCGGGTCGACACTTGGCCTATCGAGCGCACGACCCGCCAGCCTGGCGGTGGCGCTGCCCTCGCACCGGCGATGTCCGCCCTCGGCTCAGCCCCAACCTGGGAGCGGAGGAGCGACGCGGGGCGGGTGAAGGGTCGCTAAAACTGAGGGCGCGCTCCCTTGGCGTGCCCCCTGCCCGCTGCGTCAGGCCGACGCTAGCGCCAGAACTCGATGAACGTCTCGCCCTCGATCACCTCCGGGGGACTCATCGCGATGCCCGGGATATTCTGCTGCACCCATTCGCGCTCGACGCGTGGACTCGTCGGTCCCGGCGCGGTCGTCGCAGACGGTGATGCTCACCAGCTCGTTCGCCCCGGTCCGTACCGCGTAGTAGGCTCCAAAGCCGGGCACTCCGCGGATGAGCTGCTCCACCTCGTCACGGCGCCGCTCCATCTCCGCCATGAGCTGCGCCGCCCCGCTCCAACGCCGAATAACTACGTGCTGCATCGCGCTACCTCCGCGTCGCCGTCGCCAGGCGAGCCTCGCGCATCCCCAGCATAGCCCGTGCTGTGTCCCGTGTCGAGTGGCCGCCTCATTGCCTGCCTCAGCGGTAATCGGCTCGCATTGTGCGGCGCGGATGCCTCTCGTTTCCGCTTGTGTAACGTTCCAACGGCGCGTATAATCGCTCCGTGCTCCGGGTGGCGCATTACCTAAACCAGTTCTTCGGCGGACTTGGCGCAGAGGAGCAGGCCAACGTCCCCCCCGAGGTGCGGGAGGGCCCGGTCGGCCCGGGTCGGGCGCTGGCGGCACTGCTTGGCGCCGAGGGCGGGGTTATCTCTACCCTGATCTGCGGCGACAACTTCTTCAACGAGCAGGCCGACTCGGCCCATGCCGCGGTGCGCGTCTGGCTGCGTGAGGTCCGCCCGAGCCTGGTGGTCGCCGGCCCGGCCTTCGCCGCTGGGCGCTACGGCAGCGCCTGCGCCCAGGTGTGCGCGCTGGCGGAGGAGCTGGGGATCCCGGCCGTGACGGGGATGCACCCGGAGAATCCCGGCCGGCTCGTGTACCAGCAGGCATACGTCGTCCCGACCTCGCGCACCGCCGCCGGGATGGCCGCGGCGCTGCGGGACATGCTGGCGCTCGGCCGCAAGCTGGCCGCGGGCGGCCAGGTCGGCCCGGCGGAGGTGGAGGGCTATCTGCCGCGGGGCCGGCGGTTGCCGGGGGATCGCGGCATGCCCGGCGCGGAGCGCGCGGTCGAGATGCTGGTGGCCAAGCTCGCCGGGCGGCCGTATCGGACGGAGATCCCCGTCGCGGGATACGACCGGGTTCCGCCGGCCCCGCCGGTGCCCGACCTCCGCCAGGCGACGCTCGCGCTGGCTACCACCGGGGCGATCGTCCCGCGTGGGAACCCGGACCACCTGCGCCGCTGCAGCGAGACCCGCTGGGTACGCTACTCGCTGGATGGCCGCGAGGCGCTGTCGAGCGCGGAGTTCGAGTGCGTCCACGGCGGCTTCTACAACGTCCCGGCCAGCGAGAACCCGAATCTGGTGCTGCCGCTGGACGCGGTCCGGACCCTTCAGCGCGAGGGCGCCTTCGCCCGGCTGCTGGACGTCTACCTGACGACCACCGGCAACGACATGCGGCTGGCGGACTGCCAGCGCAATGGGCGCGAGATGGCCCGCACGCTGCGGGAGGCGGGTGTGGACGCCGCGCTGCTGGTCGCTACTTGAGGCTCCTGCAATCGTTGCGGGGCAACGATCAGCAAGGAGATCGAGCGCCTGGGCATCCCGGTCGCGGTCATCAGCGCGCTGCCTCGCCTGGCGCTCCAGGCGGGCGCGAACCGGGTGGTGCAGGGGGTCAAGATCGAGCACGTCTGTGGCGATCCCTCGCTCCCGTCCGCGGCGGATGCGCTGCTGCGGCGCCGGATCGTGGAGACGGCGCTCCGGGCGATCCAGCAACCGGTCAGCGCCCCGATGCTGTTCACTCCGAGCTAGGTCGATGCGCGAGTTCGAGTTGGAGCTCGGTACATTCCCGGTCGAGCGGGTGGTCGCGGGCGACCGACCCGGCTGGTCGGACGGGACGCTGGCGGTCGATCTCGAGCGGCTCCGCCGCCTGGTGCTCGACGATCCGCGGGTCGCGGCGGCCCAGGTGGAGCTGGTCGAGCCGGGCCAGCCCACCCGCATCGTCCATCCGCGCGACGTGATCGAGCCGCGCCTCAAGGTGGCCGGCCGGGGCCAGGCCTACCCGGCGATCTGCGGCCACGCGCCGGAGACGGTCGGGGGTGGCGTCACCCACCGTTACAGCGGGTTCGGAGTGCTGATCTGCGCTGCCGTGCCGCCGTCGATCCGGCGGGAGGTGAGCGCCGCGACCGACAGCCTGATCGACATGTCCGGTCCCGGCGCGGTTACGCCGTACAGCCGGCTCCGCTACGTGGCGCTGGTGATCGAGACTGTGCCGGACCTGCCGGTCACGACCTGGAACGAGACCCTGCGCGGCGCGGGGCACCGCGTCGCCGACGATCTGGCCGGGCTGCTGCGTGATCAGGAGCCGCCGCGGCGCGAGCGATTCGCGCTCGATCCAGTTGCCGCGCCGCTCCCGCGAGTCGTCCACGTCCATACCCTGAATGCCTCGATGGTGCCCGGCATCGGGACAACGATCTACGGCTATGGCCGCCACGCGCTCCCAATCCTTCTCCATCCGAACGAGATCCTCGATGGGGCGATCGCCGGGGACGCGGTGGTGACCTATCCGGGCAAGATCACCTGGATCCAGGTGAACAATCCAGTCCTGCCCGCCCTCTACCATCGCCACGGCCGGGATTTCGCCTGGCTCGGCTGCATCGTCTCCCGCACCCGCTGGGGTGCGGCGGCGGAGAAGGAGCTGAGCGCCTGGCAGACGGTGAAGCTGGCGCAGATGCTTGGTGCCGACGGGGCGCTGGTGACCTGGAATCACGGCGGGAACGACCTGCTGGAAGTGATGCTGACGATCCAGGGTCTGGAGCAGGCCGGGATCAAGACGGTGTTTCTCACCATCGAGTCAGACATCAAGGTTGTGCGGCTCACCCCGGAGCTGGCGGAGACCGGGGTGAAGGAGCCCCCGCTGCTGTTCAGCGTCCCGGAGGCCGACGCGATTGTCAGCACCGGCACGCTCGCTCCCACCGACCCGCTTCCCGCGATGGCCCGGGTGGTCGGCGGCGCGGAGATAGTGCTCGACCAGGAGCGGCCGGACCTGCGGATCCCCGCGGCCGAGCCGCTGGATCTGGAGGTACTCTCCGGAGCCTACTCGCCCATCTTCGGGCACTTCGACAACTACGGCCTGGGGACCCAGAGCTACTTCGACTACTGAGCCGGCTGCCACGCGCCGGCGTTGCGCCTGAGCGCGCGGGGCGCCGAACCGGTTCGGCGCCCCGCGCGGCTGTGCCCGGGAGCCCGCGGCGCTACTGCAGCTCCTCCACCTTGTCTTCGCCGAGTTGGTTGACCATCGTGTCGCGGATGATCTTCAGCGCGTCGTCAATAGACATGGAGGGGTTCTGCGCGATCTGCCCGGTCGCGTCGCCGAGCGCCCGGGCGTAGACGGGGAAGTTGCCGTCGTACGGGAGCGGCTTGGCGAACGGGAGGATCTCGTTGAACTGCGCGTTGAAGGGCGGCGCGTAGTTCACAAAGTCCGGGGCCTTGCCCGCCTTCTGGCTCGGCGGGACGAAGCCAGAGCCAGTCGCGATCTTGATGCTGTTGGCATCCTCCTCCAAGACCTTGATCAGCGCCCAGGCGAGATCCGGGTTCTTGGTAGACTTGGAGATCGCGTAGGCCCAGCCACCGAGCGTGCTGGCCACGCCGGGCGCCTGGCCTTTGGAGGTGGGAATCGGGGTGGCGGCCGCCTCATCCTGGGCGTTCTCCCAGTGCCGGTTCGGCTCCCGCCAGGCGGCGGCGTACCAGTTGGAGCCGATCGCGATCGCCAACTGCTTGTCCTTCATCAGCACCACCGGCCGCCCCACCGCTTTGGGAGAGAAGAGATCCGAGGTCGAGGCGCCCAGGCCCTCGGAATACACTGTCTTGTAGAACTGCAAGACCTCGATCAGGCCGGGGCTCTTGACTACCCACTTGCCTGTCTTGTCGTCCAGCATGATCGGCGTCGAGGAGCCGTAGATCAGGTTCCCGCTGCCCTGCAGGATGCCGGTCGGACCAGCGCTGGTGCCGGCCGCGGCCCAGAGTGGGACCACGTTCGGATTGGCTTGCTTGACCTTCCGCGCTGCGTCCAGGATCTCATCCCAGTTCTTCGGCTTCCAGGGGAGCTGAATCCCCGCCTTGGTGAGCATCTCCTTGTTGTAGTAGATGCCCGAGTCGTTCTCGCCCGAGTTCACCGCGTAGACCTTGCCATTGATCCGGCTCTCGTCCTGGATGTTCTTGGGGAAGTCGTTCCAGAACGGCGCGTCTTTGGCGAGGTAGTCGTCCAGCGGCAGCAGATAATCCGACGCCGCATACTGGCCGACGAACGTGGTTGGAAGCTGCAAGACGTCCGGGGTGGTCGACGGCGACTTGTACATCAACGCGACCTTGTTCATCATGTCGATGTCCGTGCCGTCGATGCCAATCAGCTTCAGCGTCGCTCCGGGGTACTTCGACTCGAACTCCTGCTTGATGTTGTTCCACCAGGCGACCGCGTCCGGGTCGTTATCGAAGACGTAGGTCGCCGAGTAAGCAACGCTGATCTCCCCCTTCAGATTCGGGTTGCCCCCGACCGCCGCGGCGGTCGCAGCCGTTGGGGCAGCGCTCGGCTGCGTCGGGGCGGCGCTGGCCTGCGTAGGCGCGGCGCTCGCCGGGGTGGGTGCGGCGCTCGGGCGCGTCGGCGCCGCGGCGACGGGCGCCTGCGTTGGGGCGGCGCTCGGCTGCGTAGGCGCGGCGCCGCCCTGGCTGGTCGGGGCGCCGCCGCCACTGCACGCCGTGGCGAACAGCGTTGCTACGAGCAGCAGGACGCCGGGCCTGGTCCACAGATGCCGGTTCACCATACGACCCTCCTTCCCATTACACGGGTCATTGAAACGTTCCACACGCGGGCGCTGGCTGGTACTTGGCGCTGCTCACCTCCTCCGGACGTTCCTGACGCTGCCTCGTCCCCGCTGGCGGCGTCAGCTCAGCGTAGCCACCGTGTGGCGGGCGATCGCCTCCTCGTCCAGCACGAACCCGAACCCCGGGCGCTCGGGCACGCGGACGTAGCCCTCCGCGTCGATGCGCAGCGGCTCGGCGAGCATCTGGTCCCGGGCCGCCGCGGTCCAGCCGCTCGGCGGGTCGTGCGGGAACTCGAGGTACGGGCAGTTCGGGACGGAGGCGGCCAGGTGAAGATTGGCCAGTAGCCCGATCCCATTGCCCCAGGTATGGGGCGCGAAGCGCAGACCGGCCGTATCCGCCAGGGCGGCGACCGTGCGCAGCGCGGAGATCCCTTCCGACAGCAGCGCGTCGGGCTGCAGGACGTCGTAGCAGCCCCGGTCGATCAGCAGCCTGAGCTCGTGCAGGCCGTGATTGTCCTCGCCTCCGGCGATCCAGAGCCGCTCCAGCCGGTCCCGCAGCCGCGCCAGGCCGTCGTAGTCGTAGCGCGGCAGCGGCTCCTCCAGCCAAACCACCCCCAGCCGCTCCAGCTCCCGCGCCACCTCCAGCGCCCGCCGGAAGCCCCACACCTCGTGGCCGCCGAGGCCGGGCTCCACCCCCGCCTGGTTGGCGTCGACCATGATCGCGATCCGGTCGCCCACCGCCGCGCGCACCGCCTCCACCACCTTGAGGTCGTCGCGCGGATCGGGGTGATGGAAGCGCAGCTTGACCGCGCGGAAGCCCTCGTCCAGAAAGCGCTGCACGTCTTCGACGCGCTCCTCCGGGCGGCGCAGCTCGGCGGTGGAGCAGTAGGCTTTCACCCGGTCCGCGAACCCACCCCAGAGCCGCGCCACCGGCATGCCCGCCAGCCGGCCGAGCAGGTCCCAGAGGCAGATCTCCACGCAGTACACCGGCGGGCCGAGGATCTCGGCATCTCGCCAGATCGAGGCCAGCCGCTCGATCCGGGTTGGGTCCTGGCCAACCAGGTAGGGCTTGACGAAACGATCGATGGCGACGGCCGCCTCCAGTCCGGCGTGGGCGGCGCTGAAGCCGCTGATCCCTTCGTCCGTCTGCACCTCCACCAGGACCATCAGCAGGTTGGGCTGGTTGCGCCCGCGCGCCCAGGCAGGATGGAACGGCGCGGACAGCGGGAAGTCCACCACACGGGAGATCACGCTGGTGATTCGCATCGTCTTAGCCCTGCACCCCACCGCCGAAGGTGAAGGCGCCGCTGAAGTGGCGGGACATGACCAGGTACAGGACGATCACTGGCAGGGAGAACAGCAGCGAGTAGGCGGCGATCTGCCCGGCGGGGAACAGGCCGTGGGAGCCGAGGAAGTGCAGGATCGCCACCGTCCCCACCTCATGCTCCGGGCTGCTGACCAGGACGAGCGGGGTGACGAAGGCGCCCCAGGCGTTGATGAAGGTGTAGATCGCCGTGACCGCGATCCCCGGCAGCGTCAGCGGCAGCACGACCCGCAGCAGCGTTTGCCCCGTGCCGGCGCCGTCGATCGCTGCCGCCTCCTCCAGCTCGGGCGGCACCGCGTCGATGAAGTTCTTCAGCAGCCAGATGGCGAACGGAAGCGACGAGGCGGCGAGGAACAGCCCGGTGGTGAACAGCGAGTCCAGCCAGCCGAAGATGACGTACATCTGGTAAGTGGGCACCAGCAGCATGCTGATCGGCAGGCCGGTGGCGAACAGGATCGCATACAGGAACGGCCGCTTCAGCGGGACGTTCCGCCGCGACAGCGGGTAGGCGGCGAGCGCCGCCAGGCTGGTGGTGACCGCAGTCGTCACTCCGGCCAGGTAGAAGCTGTTGGCAAAGGAGCTCAGCCCCTGGCTCTGGACCACTGTCGCGAAGTTGTTCAGGGTGAGGTGAGGCAGGCGCACCGCCCAGTCTGGCTCGGAGTCCACCGAGGCGAACAGCATCCAGAGCATCGGGAGCAGGAAGGTGATTCCCAGCAACGCCAACAGCGCGCTCGCAGCCAGTTCGCCGGTTGGCGCCCGCCGGCGCCGGGCTGCCACCCACTGCCGGGCTGCTTCCGCTGGACGCGCCGCCGCACCCAGGCCCGGCTTAAGCGCGCTCATACCTGCACCCGGGAGGTGCGGACGAACAGCAGCGAGAACGCTCCGCCGATCAGCACCAGCACGAGCGAGATCGCGGTACCGTAACCAAGCTGGTTGTAGTTGAACGCCTCCAGGTAGACGTAGAGCGGCAGGGTCGTCGTGTCGGTGCCCGGGCCGCCCTGAGTCATGGCGTAGATCAGGGTGAACCCGGAGATGTTCAGCAGCGTCACCAGCAGCAGGTTGGTCACGATCGTTGAGCGCAGAATCGGCAGGACGACCTGGAAGAGCCGCTGCCAGTACGAGGCGCCCTCCACCTCCGCCGCCTCGACTACCTCGGTCGGGACGTTGCGCAGCCCGGCGGCGAAGACCAGCATCGAGAAGGCGACGTTGCGCCAGATGTTCGCGACGCAGACGATCAGCATCGGGGCGCTAACCAGGTAGTTCGTGCGGGGACTGCCGAGCAGCAGGCTGAGGGTGCCGCCAGCCTGGGAAAACGCGTACCAGACGAAGGCGGCGGTGATCTCCGGCAGCACCCAGGCAGCGATCACCACTGCACCGACGGAGAGGCGGAGCGCCGCCGCGGCGCGCTGCATCAGCAGCGCCAGCGTCATCCCCAGGACGGACTGCCCGACGATCGCCGAGCCAACCACGAAGATGATCGTTAGGGTCGTCGCCTTCCAGAAGGTGGCGTCGCGCGCCATCCGCTGGACATTGGCCAGGCCGGTGAAGCCATAGGCCTGGGAGCGCGGCCCGACGAGCTCCAGGTTGGTGAAGCCGAGGTACAGTGCGTACAGCACCGGGCCGACGAACAGCAGCAGCAGCAGCGCCAGGCTCGGTGCCATCAGCCCGAGGCTCACCCAGTCCAGCCGCTCGCTCCACGACCGGGCCGGAACCTCGCGATAGGCTTCGGTGCTGCTCATCCCGCTCCTCCGCCCACGCTCCCCGCGCCGGACGCTGCAGCCCGCCCTCAGGCCCACAGAGCCGGCGTTGGATCGTTCCAAAACTTGCTCTCACTTGTACTACCCCACTCGGCCCACGTCAAGACCCTCTCCTGGGTCCGGCGCCCCGCCGGCAGGGCGGTTCCTGGCCCCGGGGCTGGTGGTGAGCAGGCCGCTCGGTCTGAGTGCTGGGTTGACAGCGTCCGCCCGCTGGCCCGAGCATCTGCACCCGATGGCACGGTGCGAGGGAGTACGTGGTTGAGCGACGGGTGACGCTGCGCGACGTGGCGGTGGCCGCCGGAGTGAACCAGGCGACCGTCTCCCGCGCCCTGCGCGGCGATCCGCGCATCAGCCCCAGCACTCGTGAGCGCGTCGTTCAAGCCGCGCAGCGGCTCGGCTACGTCCCCAATGCCGCCGCCCGCAGCCTGGTGCTCCGCGCCACCCACACCCTGGGGCTGATGATCCCCAACGTCACCGATCCGATCCACGGCCAGTTTGTCGCCGGCTTCGAGCAAGAGGCGGCGGCCCGCGGCTATAGCGTCATGCTGACCAACGGGTTCCGGGATCCGGAGCGGGAGCGCCAGGCGCTCTGGCTGCTGGCCACCCACCGTGCCGACGGGGTGGCGCTGGTCGGCAGCATTCTGGACCCGCGCCAGGTGCTGGCCTCCGCCGGGCCGACCCGCGTGGTGTTCGTCGCCGGCGAGCACCTCAGTCTGGCGAACAAGGCACCGGCGCTAGCGGTGGGCGAGATCCGCGCCGACGAAGCGGCCGGGGTGCACGCCATTGTGCGCCATCTGGCCAAGCAGGGCTACCGCCGCGTCGCCTACCTGGGTGGAGCGGAGGTGGCCTCCAACGTCGCCCGGCGCGCCGCGGCGCGCCGGGCGCTGGCGGAGGCGGGGCTGCCCCGGCCGCGGCTGTACGAAGGGGGCGAGGCGGGCTGGCGCTGCCCGGGCCCTCTAGCGGCGACGATCGCCGTGGAGCGACCCGAGGCGGTGATCTGCTACGACGACAAGCTGGCGATCGCGCTGCTGGACGCGCTGCGGGCCCACGGCGTCCGGGTGCCGGCGGATGTGGCGCTGACCGGCTTCGACGACATCCCGTTCGCGGCGCTGTGCAACCCGCGACTCACCACTGTGGTGCAGCCTGCGGCCGAGATGGGGCGGCTGGCGGTGGCGATGCTGCTGGAAGCGAGGGAGCGGGGCCAGATGCCCGCCTCACGGCTGCTCCCGGTGCAGCTCGTCGTCCGAGAAAGCTCGGTCCGGGCGCTGGATGGAAGCGCGGCCCGCGCTTGACAGCCGGGGGCGGGGCTGGTACCGTTGTGCAGAGCAGTGCAAACGCTTGCACCATTGGGGGCGGCGCGTGGCGATAGACCTGAAAGGAAAGAAGGTCTGTGCCCTGGGCGAGCGCGACGGGGTGCAGGGACAGGCGATTGCGGAGGTGGCCCGCAGCGCCGGCGCGGAGGTCGTGCTCCAGGTCACAAGCTGTTACGTCTGAACCGCCGCCGGGGCGATGGATCTGGAGGATCAGCAGCGAATCAAGCAGCTCGTCGAGCAACAGGGCGCGGACGACCTGGTGGTGATCCTTGGATCACCGGACCCCGAATCCGCCGAGCTGTTCGCCGAGACGGTTACGCTGGGTGATCCGACCTACTCCGGAGCTCTGGCTGGGGTTTCGTTGAAACTCCCTGTCTATCACGTCACCGAGCCGGAGATCCGTGCCGCTGTAGACCCGCGGGTCTACGCCGCGCAGGTGGAGCTGATGGAGATGGCGCTGGAGACCGACGCCATCCGCCAGGCGGTGCGGGCGGTCCGCGAGCGCGCGGCCGCGGCAGACGCCTGAGCAGGTGAGCCTGGGGACTGCGGAGGGGGAACAGGACAATGCAGGCGATTACGGGTGAAACGTACGAGGCGGATGTGGTTCAGGCGAGCCGAGAGCTGCCGGTCCTGGTGGACTTCTGGGGGCCGCGGTGCGGTCCCTGCCTGCGCCTGCTACCCTGGGTGGAGCGGCTGGCCGAGCGTCTCGCCGGCCGGGTGCAGGTGGTGAAGGTGAACGCGGCCGAGAACCGCCGCCTGTGTATTAACCTGCGGGTCATGGGGCTGCCGACGTTCATCCTCTACCGGGACGGCCAGGAGCGGGAGCGGCTGGCGGCTGACCGCTGCACCCCGGAGCTGATCCTCGCCGCGCTGCGACGCCTCGTTCCCGACCTGGACGCCGCGTTGCCGAGCCCTGACGCCGCGGCCTGATCCGCCGCGGTCTGCGGGGGAGCAACGCCGATGCCCGCTGTCCCGGTGGTCAAGGCGGTGGCCTGCGTGCTGGTGCACGCTCCCTCCCTGGTGCCGCACGGCTCCAAGCCGGCGCGGGAGCTGGCCAAAGAGGGAGTGGGGCTCTGGCAGCAGCTCGCCGCCAGCCTGCGCGACGAGCGCGACGCCCTGGCCTATGCTCCCAACCAGGCGTTCATTGGCAACCTGCCCCCGCGCGCGCTGTTCGACCTCCCCAGGCCGTGGTGGCAGCACCCGCTTCAGGACGCGCCGCGCTCCGGCCCGTTCGGTGAGCTGCTGCCCGAGGCGGAGTTCTGGGGCCTGCTGAAGCTGGCTGACGACTTCGACCTGCTGCACCTGGAGGAGCAGGTCGCCGCTGAGGCGGCCGAGCGCCTCCGGCGCCATCCCCTCTTCGCCGAGCTCGACCTGGCCAGGCTGGACGCCGGCGAGCCCGCCGCCCTGATCGCCGCGCGAGCGGCAGAGCCCGGAAATCTCGCGCTGCGTGACCCTCAGGGGCGGCTCCTCGGCTACGTCGTCCCTGGCCACCCGGAGGACCTGAGCCAGACGCCCGCCATTCTGCTGGAGAACCTCGCTGCCAAGGCGTCCGGTGCGCTGGCGCTCCGGCATCTGCTGCGTCAGGCGCGCCTCCCTGCGGACCGGGTCGACTACCTGCTTGGCTGCGGAGAAGAGGCGGTTGGCGACCGCTACCAGCGTGGTGGTGGCAACCTGGCCAAGGCGATGGCAGAGATGGCAGGGCTGCCGCGAGCGGATGGCGCCGACGTGAAAGCGTTCTGCTGCGCGCCGGTCCACGCCACCGTGCTTGGCGGCGCGCTGGTGGCAGCGGGGGTCCAGGAGCATGTCGTGATCGTCGGCGGGGGGAGCCTGGCGAAGCTGGGGATGAAGTTCCGCGGCGCGCTGGAGCACGGGATCCCGATTCTGGAAGACTGCCTGGCGGCGCTGGCGATCCTGCTGGGACCTGATGACGGCGACGGGGATCCCCGGCTGCGGCTCGACGTAGTGGGCAAGCACGAGGTTGCGGTCGGTGGCGCCCCGCGAGCGCTGTACGAAGCATTGGTGCAGCAGCCGCTGGCCCGCGCCGGGCTCGCCCTTCCCGACGTCGACCGCTACGCGGTCGAACTGCACAACGCCGAGATCATGGAAGCGGGCGCCAGCGGCGACGTTGCCCGGACCAACTACCGCATGATCGCCAGCCTGGCGGCGCTGGCCGGCCAGTGGCCGCGCGACCAGCTCCACCTGTTCGAGCGCCGCTTCGGGATGCCCGGCTACGTCCCCACCCAGGGGCACATCCCGGCCGCGCTGCCCTATCTGGCCCACGCCCGCGAGGAGATGCGCGCGGGCGCGATCCAGCGGGCGCTGTTCGTCGCCAAGGGGAGCCTGTTCCTGGGCAAGATGACCAACCTCGCCGACGGCATGTCGCTGCTAGTGGAGGCCGGGCGCTGACAGGGCCATCTGGCCGGCCGGGCCAATGCCGCTCGGCTCTCGGTCGCGGCGCTGTGGTATACTTTTGGGCGCGCCGGACGGTCCGGCGTACCCTGGCGACGTGGCCAAGTGGCAAGGCAAGGGTCTGCAAAACCCTCATCGTGGGTTCGATTCCCACCGTCGCCTCCGCGGCCCGATCTCTTGTGAGGGGATCGGGTCGTTTGCTGTCTGGAGCCGCGGCAAGGCTGTGGCATCTGTGCGTGCTACAATCCCGCGAGCCTGCCTGCCGGCGTGTCGGAACGGTAGACGAAGTCGTCTTAAAAACGACGGCCCGCAAGGGCGTGCGGGTTCGACTCCCGCCGCCGGCACCGCCCCAACTTGCCACGCCCTGCTGCTGTCAGCGGCCGGCCCGCACGCGGCGCCTGGCGCCATTCCTCTCCAGCCTCGGCTGCCGGCGGCATGATGCTCGGACACCGCGCGGGCCTCATCTATCCTTTCCGCCTTCCGTTCCTTCGCGCTCCCCGGCGAAAAGAGCGGGTTAGACAAGCGCGAACTTGGACTCCGGCAGGATCTGGCCGCCGTCGACGACGATCGTCTGGCCGGTGATGTACTTCGCCTCGTCCGAGGCCAAAAAGAGCATCGCGTAGGCGATGTCTTCGGGATCGGCGAGCTTCTTCAAAGGGATCGACTGCGCCAGCGCGTCGATCTCGTCCGGCGTCATGAGCTCGCGCAGGCCCTCGGTGAGGACCGTGCCTGGCTCCACGCCGTTGATGCGGATGTTGTACGGGGCGAGCTCAAGCGCCGCGGAGCGAACGAACCCGTTGATCCCTGCCTTGGTGGCGGCATAGTGGGTCAGCCCGGGGATGCCAGTTCGCGGGCCAGTAATCGAGGAGGTGACGCAGATCCGGCCGGAGCGCTGCTGCATCATCTGGGGCAAGCAGGCTTTGACCGCGAAGAACAGGCTCTTGAGATTGATCGCGTGGACCCGATCCCAATCCTGCTCGGTCATATTCTGCAACTGGACAGCCGGGTAGACGCCCGCGTTCTGGCACAGGACGTCGATTCGGCCGTAGCGCTCGATAGCCGCCTGCGCCATCGCCTGCATGTCTGGCCAGCGGGTGACGTCCCCCCGCACCGCGGAGGCTATCCCCCCCGCGGACACAATGGCCTCCGCGGTGCGGGCGCAGCTCTCGGAGTCCTTGTCCACGGTGAGAACCCGCGCCCCCTCCGCCGCGAACACCCGGGCGATCGCCCGTCCAATTCCCCTGCCGGCGCCGGTCACGATCGCCACGTTGCCGTCGAGCCGCTGTCCCATCTTGCTGTTCCTCTCGCACAGGACATTCGGACTGTGTCCCGCCGCTGGTTGCTCCCGCGCGGCGCGGGCCGTCCGGCACCAGCGTACCCCATCGGTCCGCTGTCTGCTGGTCAAGTGCGGGGACTGGCGCAGCGCATGGGCAGCAGCACCCGCTCCTGGGCGGACCGCACCCTCGCGGCGCCGCGAGGGGACCGGCGGTGGTCGAACGCTAGGCCAGATTGGGAACGCCGGCTTTGCGAAGGATGTAGGCCCGCTGCTCCGAGGTGAGTGGAGTCTGGATGACGTCGGGCTCCTTCTTTGCGTTGGTGAGCCAGGTATCGAAGGCGTCCTGGCGCAGCCGAGTGAGCTGGTCATCTGCCACCGGCCGGGCAGGGTCGCGCTCGAGCACCTCGATGATCACCGTGCCGCGCCCGGGGACCTCGACCGCGCCGCTGCGCTGGCCGGGCTGGAGAGCGAAGGCGGCGTCGTCCCACTCCTTGGGCATGATTCCGCGCGGGAGCCAGCCCAGATCGCCGCCCTTGTCCTTGCTCTCGCTGTCCGTTGACTGTGCCTTCGCCAGCTCCTCGAACGACTGTCCCTGGTCCAGCTTGTTCAGGATGTCCTGTGCCTGATCCTTGTTCGCTACCTGGATCTGGCGGGCGTGGATCTGCTCCTGCACCGCTGGCACCTGCGCTTCGATCGCCTGCTTCACCTTGTCTCTGAGCAGGTCCTGCCGGGTCAGCTCGCGGTACTGCTCGTTGGTGTAGCCGGTGCGGTCGAGGAACGCCTCGTACTTCACTTTGAAGAGGTCCGCGGTGAGCGTGGGCACGGGAGTGGGCGTTTCCGTGGCGGTTGGGGTTCCGGCCGGGGTGGTGGTCGCGGTCGGGGTGGCGTTGGCGGCGCTGGTCTCGGCCGGGGTCGCCGCAGCGGCTGCGCCGGCGGTCTCGGCCGGGGTCGCCTGGCCGGCGGTGGTGGGGGTTGCGGTGGGCTGCGGTGCCTCGGCGGCCGCCTCTTCGGCAATGGTCTGGCGGATCTTGGCGTCCACTTCCTGGTCGGTGACGGTGATGCCACGCTTGTCCGCCTCGCGTTGGATCACCATCGCCTCGATCCGGTCGTTCAGCACTCGGTCCGGGGTGCGGCTGAGCTGGAGCGTGAACTGGCTGACGTCCTGGCCCTGCGCCTTGAGCTGGCTAATTGCCTCGGCCCCGCCCTTCACCCGTGGCGTCACCCAGGGCACCAGGTCGTTGAGGGTGATCGGCGTCCCGTAGACCGTTGCAGCCACCTCATACCCCCGGGCGATGTTCTCGCGGTAGTAGCCGAAGCCGAGCACCGCGACGATGGCCACCGCCAGCGCCACGGCAGTGCCCCAGATGAGCCGGAGCTGCATCCGCTGCCGCTGCATCTTGCTGCGCTGGCGCAGCGAGGGGTGTAGCAGGGCATGGCGCACCGCGGCGCTCTTGGAGGGCTTGACCGGGGGCTGAGTGCGGGCTCGATGGGGTGGCATGTGGCGGTTCTACACTCTCAGCGGCTGCGCCTGACCCTGGCGCGGATCCTATGGCCGCGGGGCGTGGCGTTCCAGACTACCGGGCGCCGCGGGCCAGGCAACCCGCGGCGCCCCGAGGCACGGTGATCAGGAGAGCCGGTTCGCTCCTACCCGCGCAGGTTGAAGCCGCTTTCGCGGATGTGCTCCGCGGTGAAGGGCAGCAGCGCGACGTAGCGGGCGCGCTTCAGGGCGACGGTCAGACCGCGCTGGTGGCGGGCGCAGGTGCCCGTCTTCCGGCGCGGCTCGATCTTCGCCCGCTCGGACAGGTAGCGGCGGAGCCGCCCGACATCTTTGTAGTCAATGTCTTTGATCTTGTCGACGCAGAAGGCGCACACCTTCCGCCGGGGGGTGTACTTGCCCCGGTATTCTTTCTTCTTCTTGCGTTCTGGTGGACGCTGTGGTCCAGTCGTCACGGAGATTCTCCCTGGGTGTTAGAACGGTACGTCGTCGAGGGTATCCGGCTCCTCGGGCGGGATCGCGGCGGGCCGCGGCGCGGCTTCCGCCCCCTCAGCGCGTGGGCGTGGATCGAGCGCAATCACCTCGTCGGCCAGCACATCGAGGAAGAAGCGGCGGCCGTCTGGACTCTCCCAGACGCGGCTCTCCAGCCGACCCTCGACGTAGACCCGGCTGCCGCGGTGCAACAGCTCATTGGCCTGTTCTGCCAGCCGGCCGAAGGCACTGACTCCGAACCACTCCGTGTGGTCCTGCCACTCGCCTTCAGGCGTCCGCTTGCGGCTATTGCAGGCGACCCGGAACTTGGTAACGGCCTTGCCGTTGGGCGTGTAACGCAGCTCGGGATCGGCGCCGAGGTTGCCGATGAGGGTCACCTTGCAGATGGAAGCCATGCTTTCGCTCCTCTATCAGCCAGCACGCAGGCGGATCTGATCGACGCTGATCTCAATCGGTACGGATGAGTAGATGGCGGATCACCTGCTCGTTCAGCTTCAGGTTCCGCTCAAGCTCGTCCGCCGCGGTTGGGGCCATCTTGAACCGGGACACCGTATAGATCCCGTCTCGGTGGCGCTTGATCGGATAGGCCAGGCGGCGGCGCCCCATCGATTCCTGGCTCAGCAACTCGCCGCCCCGGCTGGTCACGAAGGCGCCCACGCGTTCGGTGGCGGCTTGCTGTCCCTCGTCATCGAGCGTAGGGTCTAACACGAGCATCAGCTCGTACTCACGCATCGTATCACTCCCTTCCACGGGTCTGCGCTCGGACTGAAGCGTGGCCACGATGCGACGGCCGCGCGCACCGAGCGCGGAAAGGCTCCGCCGTTGCCGGCAGACAGGCGGCCCCGCAGGGGCCGCAACGCGGCATTATATCAGGGCGCACAGATGCGAAGGGGATATCTTCACCGAAGCGCGGCCGGCTATTGCCAGTCGTAGCGCTCCTCTTTCCATGGATCGCCGCGCATGTGGTACCCGTATTGCTCCCAGAACCCCGGCTGGTCGTGGTCCAGCAGCTCGAACCCGCGCACCCACTTCGCGCTCTTCCAGAAGTACAGGTGCGGGACCACCAGCCGCAGCGGCCAGCCGTGCTCGGGCGCCAGGTCCTGGCCGTCAGCCTGCCAGGCCAGCAGCACGTCGTCGCGGTCAAGGTCCGCCAGCGGCAGGTTCGTGGTGAAGCCGTGCTCGGCGTGCACCAGCACATGGGTCGCCTCGGGCTTGATCGTCGTCAGCTTCATGATCTCCCGAAACGGCACGCCCGTGAACGAGGTATCGAAGCGGCTCCAGCGCGTGACACAGTGGATGTCGCGGGTAATAGTGGCGGTTGGCAGCGCCCGAAGCTGGTCGTAGGTCAGGCGGACCGGGGGATCGACCAGGCCGAAGATGCGGAAGTCCCAGGTGGCGGGGTCGAAGGTCGGCACCTGGCCGTAGTGCAGCACCGGCCACTTGTCGGTCTTGTATTGGCCGGGCGGCAGCCGGTCGCCCAGCTCCTGCTCCGCGATAGTCTTCTTGCGGAAGAAGCTCACCCTCTATCCTCCTTACGCTCCAGCGCCGCTTCCGGCCGCAGCGAGCGGCCGTCCTGGCAGGTGCTGCCAGACGGTCCCCGCCGCCCCGCCGCGTGTTACACCAGAACAGTATAACGGTGGGAGAGGGCCGGGCCGCGCGGAAGACGGACCGCGTCGCCCCGGCTGCTCCCTCAGGAGGGCGCTGTGGAGCTGGAGTGTCTGCGCCTGGAGCCGGGCGGGCGCGTGGTGCGTGTCACCTTCGCCCGGCCACACGTGCTCAACGCGATGCATTACGCCACCATCCTGGAGCTCGAGCGCGTGGTCGACTGGCTCGGCCAGGACGCCGCCTCGCGGGTGGTCGTGATCACCGGCGCCGGCCGCTCGTTCAGCACCGGGATCGACCTGAAGGAGCTGGCCGCCGGGGAGAGCCCCTTCGAATACCATGAGCACTTCGAGCGGGCGCTGCGCGGGCTGGAGATGCTCCCCAAGATCGTCATTGCGGCGATCAACGGCTGGTGTCTGGGGGGCGGGCTGCAGCTCGCGCTCGCCTGCGACATCCGCGCCGCCAGCGCTGAGGCGCAGCTCGGGCTGCCCGCCATCAAGGAGAGCCTCATCCCGGGGCTGTCTACCTTCCGCCTGCCGCGCTACGTTGGGATGGGCTGGGCCAAGCGCCTGGTGCTCGGGGGCGAGAACCTGCCGGCCGAGGTGGCCCAGCGCATCGGGCTGGTCGATTACGTCTTCCCGGCCGAGACATTCCCGGCGGAGATCGAGCGGCTGGTGGAGCACTACCTGAGCGCGGCGTCGGAAGGCGCCCGGCTCTCCAAGCTGCTGCTGAACCGGGGGCCAGACCTGGATCACGCCGCGTTCCTGGCAGAATACTTCAGCCTCCAGCGCCAGGCGCAGAGCGGCCACGACTTCTTCGAGGCCCAGCGGGCCTACCTGGAGGGGCGGATGCCGGTCTGGGAGTAACCCCGATGTCACAAGGCTGCTCGATACTCGCGCCATGAGGAACGGCCGGACGCAGACGCTCCCAACGCTGCTCGACGGGCTGGACCCGCGCTGCGCCACCTGCTGGGAAGCGGTGGACCATGCCGAGGCGCTGGTCAGCTTCGGCGACCTGCTGTTCCACTTCGGTTGCGCCCCGGGCTGCCGGAGCTGCGGCCGGGTGCTGGGCCCGGGCGAAGCCGGCTGGCGCTTCGTGGGCGAGGTCGTCTCCGAGCCGTGGGGCTGGTCGCTGCGCCCGACGAAGTTCTGGTGCCGCCAGTGCCTGGAGGGCGCGCCCCGCGACCGGCCCAGCGGCGGGGAGTAGCCGCGCTGCCTGAATCTGCGCAGAGAGGATGAAATGATCGCCGAGCCGTCGGCCGGCACCTACTTCGACCCGCGGATGGAGACGCTGGACCGCGAGCGTCTGGTCGAGCACCAGCTTGAGCGGCTGCGTGCCATGCTGCGGGAGGTGCTAGCGAGCAACCGCTTCTACCAGCGCAAGCTCCAGCCGGCCGGCCTGACCGATGCCCGGGAGCTCAGCGATTGGGAGGCGTTCCGACGGCTGCCGTTGACGACCAAGGCCGAGCTGGTGGCCGACCAGGCGGCTGAGCCACCGTTCGGGACGAACCTGACCTACCCGCTGGAGCGCTACGTCAAGCTGCACCAGACCTCGGGCACCAGCGGCGGCGTCCCGCTGCGCTGGCTGGACACCGAGGAATCGTGGGACTGGTGGGCGCGGCTGTGGGGCCACGTCTACCGCGGCGCGGGGGTTGGGCCGGGTGACCGCATCTTCTTCGCTTTCTCGTTCGGCCCCTTCATCGGCTTCTGGGCCGCCTGGGAGGGGGCGCGGAAGGTGGGGGCGCTGACGCTGCCGGGTGGGGGGCAGCAGTCGGTGCAGCGCCTGGCGACCATCCGCGAGCTGGGCGCCACCGTGCTGCTCTGCACCCCTACCTACGCCCTTCGGCTGGCCGAGGTGGCAGCCGAGCAGGGGATCGACACGGCGGCCAGCACCATCCGGACGACGATCCACGCCGGCGAGCCCGGGGCGAGCATCCCGGCCACCCGCGCCCGGATCGAGGCGGCCTGGGGTGCCCGCTGCTTCGACCACTGCGGGATGACCGAGATCGGCGCGACCGGCTTCACCTGCCAGGAGCAGTCCGGCGTCCACCTGATCGAGTCGGAGTTCATCTTCGAGGTGCTCGATCCGAGCACGCTGGAGCCGGTCCCCACCGGCGAGCAGGGCGAGCTGGTGATCACCAACCTGGGGCGGCTCGGCTCGCCGCTCATCCGCTACCGGAGTGGCGACCTGGTGCGGTTCACCCCCGAGCGCTGTGACTGCGGCCGCACCTTCGGCCGGCTGCCGGGCGGGATCCTCGGCCGCGTCGACGACATGCTGATCGTCCGCGGTGTCAACATCTTCCCCAGCGCGATCGAGGACGTCGTGCGCCAGTTCACCGAGGTGGCCGAATATCGCATCGAGCTGAGCCGGGTGCGGGAGATGGCGGAGGTGACGGTCCAGATCGAGCCGACCAGCGCAGACCTCGCCGGGGCGCTGGCGGAGCGAGTCGCGGCGGCGCTGCGGACCCGGATCGGCCTGCGGATGAACGTTGCTGCCGTGCCCTGTGGGAGCCTGCCCCGCTTCGAGGCAAAGGCGAAGCGCGTCGTCCGGCTCAACTGACCGCTTCCGCCAGCGAGGAGGTGCGCCTCAGTCCTCCGCGGCGGGGAGCACCTCGCCCGCCAACCACTCCATCGTCGCGCTCATCGCCTCGGCCGAGGTGGCCGGCGTCAGCCCGAACAGGAGCATGCCACAGCCCGCCTGGCGGTACTGGCGCACCCGCTCCGCCGCGGCCGGCGCCGCTCCCTGGATCCACCACTCCTCCGGGCCACCTGCCGCCTCCCCATGCGCCGCGTCCACCCGCAGCGACACCTCCAGGGATCCGGGCTCGCGCCCGGCCGCCTCGGCCAGCGCCCTCAGCCGGCTCGCGCCCGCCGCGACCTCGGCGACGGAGAGCCGGATCGCGTGCCAGCCATCGCCCAGCTCCGCCGCCCGCCGCAGCGCCCGCGGGCCGTTGCCGCCGACCAGGATGGGCGGACCGCCCGGCTGGGCCGGCTTGGGGTTCACGATGATCGGCCCCACCTGGTAGAACGCGCCCGAGAACTCCACCACCTCCTCGGTCCAGAGCCGCCGCATCAGCCGGATCCACTCGTCGAGCACCGCGCCGCGCTGCGCGAACGTGGTCACCCCGAGTGCCTCGAACTCCTCCCGCTGCCAGCCGGCGCCCACTCCCAGGATCAGCCGCCCGCCCGCCAGCCGATCCAGCGTCGCCGCCTGCTTGGCGAGGTAGACCGGGTTGCGCATCGGAACGACGAGCACGCTCGTCCCCAGGCGCACTCGGCGCGTCCGCCCGGCCACCCAGGCCAGCGTGACCAGCGGCTCGTAATAGTGCGCTGTCTGCTGCGTGAACGCCGACGGCGGGCCATACGGATACACCGACTGAAAGCCCACCGGGAACGCCACGTGGTCCGAAACCCAGACCGAGTCGAAGCCGAGCGCCTCAGCCCGCTCGGCGAGCGCGGCGATCCGCTCGGGCGTGGCGAGCGGCCCGCTCGCCGATAGATGAATGCCGTACCGCACGCGTCCTCCCCGGCCGCGGCCGGCAGGAAGGAGCAGCGGCCGCGGCGCCTCACCCACACTATCGCAAAGGACGCCGCTGAGCCACTACCCGGGATGCGGATGTGCAGGGAGCGTGTCGGTTTCACGGCGGCCTGCTGAGCTCGGCGCCGCCGAGCGCGCAGTCGAGAGCTCTCGGGGCTTCTCGCGGCTTAGCGCAGCCCGGCGAACAGGTCCGTCTCCAGCAGGCGGCCGCCGTTGACCGCGCTGTAGGCGCGATAGTAGCCCTGGTCGCCCCAGAGGCGGCGGTGGGTCTCCTCCGGAAGCGCCCGTAGCCGGTCGTACATCGGGAGCTGGGAGCGGTGGCACGAGACCGCCTCCCAGGTCGTCCGCCAGTAGTCGCGGGCGTCCACGCGGGTGGTGATCTGCCATGGCTCCCACGGCACGCCGGTCCGCTCGACCCCGTCGAAGGTCATGACGATCTGGCCGAACAGGCGGGCATACAGCTCCTGCTCCTCGCGCGTCCAGACCTTGTAGTAGAGCTTGGCAACCCGGTACGGCTCCCCGCCGCTCGGATCGCGGTACGTCGCGTCGGCGGCGCAGACGACAGCGGATGTGGCGAGCTGGGAGATGGCGATGTGGTCGGTGTGGCCGTAGCCGCCATCAGGCCCGAACGTGATCACCACCTGGGGGCGGATGCGCCGGACGTGGCTGACGATCTTGCCGATGACTTCAGGGGCGTCGGCCTGGTCCAGCTCGCCGTCCACGTAGTCCAGGAAGCTGACCTCGCGCAGTCGGAGCGCCTCAGCGGCGGCACGCAGCTCGCGCTCGCGGAGCTGGCCCATCGCCTCCAGCCCGGGGGACTCCTCCTCCGGGCCGCTCCAGCCGCGCTCGCCCCGGGTGGCAGTGACCAGGTAGGTCTCGACGCCTTCGGCGCCATAGCGCGCCAGGGTGCCGCCGGTTCCGAGCGTCTCGTCGTCGGGGTGGGCGAACACGGCCAGTAGCCGCAGTGGGGTACTCATCCATTCACTCCTGAAACGGCCACGCACGCTCGCGGTGAGCTATGCCGGCGGATCGGCTCCCAGTGTGCCCTGTCTGCGCAGATCGCACATCGTAGCGGGTACGGAAAAATGGGCGTGGGAGTACGGAGCTTGCCTCGGCGACAACCCCGTGTCCAGCCCGGGGCTGGCGTGCCGCAGCGCCCGGGCTGGACACGGGCGCGGTGGTACAATGCCGCGACGCAGGTACAGGAGCGTCCGATGGTCGTCGCCCCGCCCGCTTCCGTGCTCGCCGAGCTGGCCCGGCAGCTTGTCCGGGCGCTCGGACCCGATGCCGTGCTCCAGGCGCCCGAGGACGTCCTGGTGTACGAGTATGACTACGGGCTGGACCGCCACCCGCCGGAGCTGGTGGTGCTGCCCCGCGGCCGGGACGAGGTAGTCGCCGCGGTCACGATCGCTGCACGGTTCGGGATGCCGATCATCCCGCGTGGCGCCGGCACCGGGATCTCGGGCGGCGCGGTGCCGATCCAGGGCGGGCTGGTTATCGCGCTGAGCCGGATGAACCGCATTCTGGAGATCGACGCGGACAATCTCACCGCGCTGGTGGAGCCCGGCGTCGTCAACCTGGAGCTGAGCAAGGCGGCGGAGCCCTACGGGCTATACTTCGCGCCCGATCCCTCCAGCCAGAAGGCATCGACGATCGGCGGCAACATCGCCAACAACGCCGGCGGGCCCCACTGCCTGGCCTACGGCGTCACCGCCAACCACGTGCTCGGGGTCGAGGTGGTGCTGGCGGATGGCACCGTGCTGTGGTGCGAGAGCAGCGCCCGCGAGCGGCCTGGCTACGACCTGTCGGGGCTGGTCGTCGGCGCGGAGGGGACGGTCGGGGTGGTGACCAGGGCGCTGGTGCGGCTGCTCCGCAAGCCAGAGGCGGTGCAGACGTTCCTGGCGATCTTCAACTCGGTGGACGACGCGAGCGCGGCCACTTCCGGGATCATCGCCGCCGGGATCATCCCGGCCGCGCTAGAGATGATGGACCAGCTCACAATGCGCTCGGTCGAAGCCGCCTTCCACGCCGGGTATCCGGCGGACGCGGGGGCGGTGCTGCTGATCGAGCTGGAGGGGCTCGCCGAGGAGCTGGAGGCGCTGGCGCCCCAGGTCGAGGCGATCTGCGCTGCCAACGGCGCCCGCGAGCTCCGAGTCGCCCGCACCGAGCACGAGCGGGCGTTGCTCTGGGCCGGGCGCAAGGGCGCGGCGAGCGCGATGGGGCGGGTGGCGCCGAACTACTACCTGCATGATGCCGTCGTCGCCCGCTCGAAGCTGCCGCGGGTGATGCGCCGGGTGCTGGAGATTGGGGCCAAGTACAGCCTGCCGGTGGCGAATGTGTTCCACGCCGGCGACGGCAACCTCCACCCGATGCTGCTGTTCGACGTGAAGGAGCCCGGGGTGCTGGAGCGGGTGCTGCGCTGCGGGCGCGAGATGCTCCGCATGTGCGTCGAGGAGGGTGGGGCGATCTCTGGGGAGCACGGGATCGGGGTGGAGAAGCGGGATTTCATGTCCTGGTACTTTTCGGATGCCGACCTGGGAGTCCAGGCGCGGGTGCGGCGAGCATTCGATCCCCAGGAGCGGATGAATCCGGCCAAGGTGATCCCAATGCCCACCTCCTGCGGTGACACGTTCGCCCGGCCGCGGGCGGCGGTCGTTCCAACCTCGGCCGACCTCTGGGTGTAGCGTCCGCTTCGTTGGAACGAAGCGGACCAGCCCGCCCGTATAATGCCCCGATCCCACCCGAAGGGCTGTCCGTGTCCGTCTTCGACCCCGCCTCCGCCGACGCGCCGTCCGCGGCAGACCTGTACCGCTGCGTCCACTGCGGGCTGTGCCTGCAGAGCTGCCCGACGTACCTGGCGACCGGGCTGGAGACGGAGTCGCCGCGTGGGCGCATCCACCTGGTCACCGCGCTGCTCGAAGGGCGGATCGAGCCGACGGATAACGTGTTCCGACATCTGGATCTGTGCCTCGCCTGCCGCGGCTGCGAGACCGCCTGCCCCTCCGGCGTTCCTTACGGCCGGATTATCGAGACCGCCCGCGCCTCGCTGCGGCCGGTTCGCCGGCAGGGCATCGGCTCCAGGCTGCTAGACTGGCTGATCTTCACCGAGCTGCTGCCCCATCCCGGGCGGCTGCGGGCGCTGGCGGCCGGGCTGCGGGCCTACCAGCGGAGCGGGCTGCGGGCGCTGGTCCAGACCAGCGGGCTGCTGGATCGCCTGTCGCCCCGGCTGGCCCAGGCGGAGCGCGCGCTGCCAGACATCCCGCCGCGCTTCTTCGAGCCCCGCCGCGCAGTCTTCCCCGCGCTCGGCGAACGGCGGGGCCGGGTGGCGCTGCTGCGCGGCTGCGTGATGCCGCTCCTGTACGGTGACACCCACGCGGCGACGCTGCGGGTCCTGGCGCGCAACGGGATCGAGACGGTGGTCCCGCCGGAGCAGCGCTGCTGCGGGGCGCTGAACGTCCACGCCGGGGAGCGCGCCGTGGCGCGAGCGCTGGCGCGGCGGAACGTGGACGCCTTCCTCGCCGCCGGCGTGGAGGCCGTGGTGGTCAACGCCGCCGGCTGCGGCTCGACGGTGAAGGAGTACGGCGAGCTGCTGAGGGACGATCCGGCCTACGCCGAGCGGGCGGCACGGGTAGCGGCGATGACGCGGGACATCACCGAGTACCTGGCTGAGATCGGGTTGCGGCCGGGCCTGGGGCCGCTGCGACGCCGGGTGACGCTGCAGGAGTCCTGCCACCTGGTCCACGCGCAGCGGGTAAAGGCGGCGCCGCGCGCGCTGCTGGCAGCGATCCCGGGCCTGGAGCTGGTCGACATGGCGCACCCAGACCTGTGCTGCGGCAGCGCCGGCCTGTACAGCGTGTTCCAACCCGAGATGTCGCTGCGGCTGCTGGACGACAAGATGGCAGACATCGCGGCCACCGGCGCGGATACGATCGTGACCGCGAATCCCGGCTGCATGCTCCAGCTCGCCTTCGGGGCGCGCCGGGCCGGGCTGCGGACGCGGGTCGCCCACGTGGTCGACCTGCTCGACGAGGCCTATCGCCTGGCCGAGCGCCCGAACGGCCGGACCTGAGCGGCTGCGCCGCGCAGGCTCAGCGCAAACGCGTCGGTTCGCGCAGCTTCTCCACGTTCACCGCGCAGACCTTGTACTCGGGGATCTTCGAGTCCGGGTCGAACTGGGCGTTGGTCAGGAAGTTTGCCGCGCTCTCCTGGAGCTTGACGAACGGGACGAACGTCTCGCCCGGGCGCACCGCCGCGGTCACCCGCGCCACCCCGAACAGCTCACCCCGGCGCGACCAGACGCGGATCGGATCGCCACTTTGCAGCCCGAGCCGCTCCGCGTCGCGCGGGTGGATCGCCACCTCCAGGTCCGGGGCAAGGTCCAGCAGCCCCTGCACCCGCCGAGTCAGCGTCCCGCCGTGCCAGTGGTACAGCACCCGGCCGGTGTTCAGGATAAACGGGTAGTCCGGGTCGGGCAGCTCGGCGGCCCGTGCCCCTTGCTCCACTGGGAAGAAGCGCCCCTTACCACGCGGGAAGGAGTCAGCGTACAGGTACGGCGTCCCGGGGTGGTCGGGAGTGGGGCAGGGCCACTGGATCCCGCCGGCCTCGAGCCGCTCGTAGGAGATGCCGGCCAGGATCGGGGTGAGCGAGGCCATCTCGGCGAAGATCTCTGAGGGGTGCTGGTAGTCGAAGCCGCGCGCCTCGAAGCCCAGCTTGGCCGCGGTGCGGCGGGCGATCTCCTGGGTGATCTGCCAGTCTGGGCGGCTGTCGCCCAGCGGCGCGATCGCCCGGCGCACGCGCTGCACCCGCCGCTCGCTGTTAGTGAAGGTGCCGTCCTTCTCGGCAAAGGTCGTCGCCGGCAGCACCACGTGGGCGATCTGGGCCGTCTCCTGCAGGAAGATGTCCTGTACCACCAGGAACTGGAGCTGCGCCAGCGCCTCCGCGGCGTGGTGCAGGTCCGGCTCGCCCAGCAGCGGGTTCTCCCCGATGATGTACATTGCCTGCAGTTCGCCCCGGCCCGCCGCCTCGACCATATCCGTGACCGTCATTCCGACCTGATTCGGCAGGGGGCGACCCCAGGCGCGCTCGAACTTCGCCAGCGTCTCCGGATCATACCGCTGGTAGCCGGGCAGATTGGTGGGGATGCAGCCGGCGTCGCCGCAGCCCTGGACGTTATTCTGCCCGCGCAGCGGCGAGATGCCACTGGCCGGCTTGCCGAGCTGGCCGGTCACCAGCGCCAGGTTCAGCAGGGCGAAGGCGTTGGCGGTGCCGTTGGTATGCTGGGTCACCCCCATGCCCCAGATCAGGCAAGAGCCGCCGTGCGGCGGCCGGGCGAACGTCCGCGCGGCATAGAACAGCGCCTCCGGGGCGACGCCGGTAATCTCCGCGACCCGCTCCGGCGGGTACTGCATGACCGTGTCACGCCAGGGCTCGAAGTTCTCGCAGCGCGTGCGGATGAACTCCCAGTCGGCCAGATTCTCTGTCAGGATGATGTACGCCAGCCCGTTGAACAGGGCGACGTCGGTGCCCGGGCGATGGCTGATCCACAGGTCGGCGTAGTTGCACAGCTCCACCCACTTCGGGTTGACCACGATCAGCTTGGCTCCATGCTCGTTCACCGCCCGGCGGAAGCGCACCGCGGCCACGGGGTGGTTGGCAGTGGCGTCCGCGCCGACCACCATCAGGCAGCCCGCTTCCTCATAGTCCTGGTACGAGTTACTGGTCGCGCCCGAGCCGACCGAGGCCAGCATCGCCTCCACCGAGGGCGAGTGGCACAGGCGGGTGCAGTGGTCGATGTTGTTGGTCCCCATAATTGCCCGGACGAACTTCTGGGCGACGTAGCCGTCTTCGTTGGTCGCCTTGGCCGAGGCGAGCGCGGCGAATCTGCCGCGGTAGCGGGCGAACTGCTCGGCGACCAGGTCCAGCGCCTCGTCCCAGGAGGCCGGCTCCAGCTTGCCGTGGCGCAGCACCAGCGGGGTGGTCAGGCGGTCGCGGTGGTGGACGTAGTTGAAACCGAAGCGCCCCTTGACGCAGAGCATCCCCTGGCTGGAGGGGTTGGCCGGCTCGTCGTCGCTCATCGGATTGAAGCGCCCGTCTTCCGTGACCTGGAGCACGATCCCGCAGCCGACGCCGCAGTAGGGGCAGGTGGTGTGGACCTCGCGCGCCACCGGGCGCACCGGCGCCTTGGGGCGGATCGCCCCGGTAGGGCAGGTGGCGACGCACTGGCCGCACGAGGTGCAGTTCGAGTCGGCCATGAGTCCATCGCCGAAGACGCCCACCCGCGTCTCGTGTCCCTTGCCGTTGAGCGCGATCGCCCCGATCTGCTGCACCCGGTCGCAGGCGGTGGTGCAGCGGGCGCAGAGGATGCAGCGGTCGCGGTCCAGGACGAAGAACGACTTGCTGTCGTCGATCGGGCGCGAGGCGGGCGGGGTATACGTGGAGCGCGCCAGCCCGTGCTGCTGCGCCGCCCGACCCAGCTCGCCCAGGCGGCCGTCGACGCCCTCGGCGGCGGCTGGGAGCATCCCGAGCGTCAGGTCGAGCACGCCGCGGCGGATGCGTTCGACCTCGGGTGTGTTTGTCTGGACCACCATACCGTCGCGGACCGGGGTGGAGCAGGAGGCGGGGAAGCCGCGCACCCCCTCGATCTGGACCAGGCAGGTGCGGCAAGCGCCGAGCGGCGGGCGGTCGGGGTCCTTGCAGAGCTGCGGGAGCGGGATGCCAGCGGCGTTGATCGCCTCCAGCACCGTCGCGTGCGCCGGAACGTCCCGGCGCTGGCCGTTCAGGGTGATCGTCACGCGCGGCGGCGCGGCGGGGGGTGTCGCGGTCATCATGCTCGTCGCTCCTCGGAAAACGCGGTCAGCAGGCTCTCGACGCTGAGCGGTGCGGCCTGGCCCAGCCCGCACAGTGAGCCGTACTGGATGATTTCTAACAGCGCCGCGACCGAGTCGAGCTGCCCGCGGTCCAGCAGGTCCAGCAGGCGGGGCAGTCCCTCGCGGCAGGGGGTGCACTTGCCGCACGACTCGGCGGCGTTGAAGGCGACCAGTGTGCGCATCAATGAGGCCAGGTCGCGGCCGGCGCCAATCGCCGTCACCCCGCCGGACCCGAGCCCGAAGCGGCCGCGCGGCGCCAGCGGGTCGTCCAGCCAGGCGGGCGGCAGGAAGCGCCCTGACGGCCCACCGATCAGCACCGCCTGGAGCGGTTGGCCATCCGGCGCCCCGCCCCCGATCCCTTCTACCAGGTGTCGGACCGTTGCGCCGATCTCCACCTCGGCCACCCCTGGGCGGGCGACGTCGCCGGCCAGGCTGAACACCTTGGTTCCGCTCGCTCCCTGGCCGATCCCGGCGTACCACTCGCCACCGCGGCGAACGATCGCCGGCACCGCGCTCAGCGTCTCGACGTTGTTGATCACGGTCGGCCGGCCGTACAGCCCGCGCTCGACCGGGAACGGCGGTCGAACCCGGGGCATCGCCCGCTGCCCTTCGATGCACTCCAGCAGTGCCGTCTCCTCGCCCAGGATGAAGCCGCCCGCGCCCCGACGCAGCTCCAGCTCGAAGGCGAAGCCGCTCCCGAGCACGCTTGGGCCGATCAGCCCGTGGGCGCGCGCCTCCGCCACTGCCCGGGCCAAGCGCTGGTAGGCCAGCCGGGCCTCGCCGTTGACGAACAGCACCCCGCGGCTGGCGCCAATGGCGAAGGCGGCGAGCAGCAGCCCTTCCAGAAGCTGGTGCGGATTGCCCTCCAGCAGGTGGCGGTCCTTAAAAACCCCCGGCTCGCCCTCCTCGGCGTTGACTACCAGGTACTTCGGCTCACCCGGCGCCTTGCGCGCCGCCTCCCACTTCACCGCGGCGGGGAAATACGCCCCGCCGCGGCCGAGCAGCCCGGAGCGCTTCACCGTCTCGATGGTCCCCTCGGGGCCGAGCGCTTCGAGCGCTTTCACCAGCGCCGTGTAGCCGCCCTGCGCCAGGTACTCGCCCAGGTCCGACGGATCGATCCGCCCGACCTGCTCCAGCACGATCCGGCGCTGGCCGGCGAAGAACGGGTCCGCCGGCTCATCCGGGGCGCGCTCCAGACCGGCCAGCGTATCGACCGTTCCGGCGGCAAGGGCCTGAGCCAGCATCTCCGCCTGCTCGGGGCGCACCCGGGTGAAGACGTGGCGCGTGCCGTCTGGCTGCTCGACCGCCACCTGCACCGCGCGGAAACAGGCGCCGTCACAGCCCGCCTCCACCACTCGCGCGGCCACGCTGCGCCGCGCCAGTGCCTCCCGCAGCGCCGCCACCACCTCGCCCGCACCGACGGCCAGCCCGCACATGCCCGCCCCCACGAGCAGCCGGGTCGTCGCCGGCTGTGCCAGGGCCTGGCGGAGCTGGCCGAGCACGACCGCGGGCGAGCCACCGCTCGGCAGGGCGCCGACGGGCGGCGACTCCGTGGCCCGATGCCCATCGTGCTCCGGCGTCGGGCCGGGGCTGGGAATCACCCGCTCCAGCCGATCCGGGCTCAGCCGGCCGCGGAACTCGTGGTCGATATCCGCCAGCGGCGCCATCGAGCAAGCGAAGCAGCAGCCGACCGTCTCCAGCGTATATTCGCCGTCGGGCGTCGTCTCCCCGGGGGCGATTCCGAGTCGGTCGCGCACCGCGGCGAGCAGCGCGTCCGCGCCGCCAGTCCGGCACGGCACACCGGTGCAGATGCGGATCAGGTGGCGCCCTGGCTGCCGCAGGCGCAGCTCGGGGTAGTGCGTAGCGACGCTATAGACCTCGCTGCGCGGGACCCGCAAATGGGCCGCCACCTGCTCCAGCGCCCAGTCCGGCAGATACCCGAGCGCCTCTTGAACGCGCCAGAGGGCAGGCAGGAGCTGTGTCCGCTCGCGGGCGAACTCCGCGAGCTGGGAGGCGAGGCGCTCGCCGCGCTCACCGGGAGCTTGGGGACGGTCCAACCCGGGCATCGGCTCCTCAGAAACGGCCGAACCGCCGCTCGCAAGGTCGGGTACCAGACCACTATTGTACCACCAGGGCGCGGCCCCCTCGTTTCGGCCGCTCCCCAGCGTCCCGTGCTGCGGGCTGGGGTGGCGCGGCGCGGTACGGGCATTGCCCCAGAGGGCTCAAGCGCCCGCACACAGTGGGGATTGCATGGATTCGCTTACTCGCGTACTACTCGGCACGCTGTGCCTGATGGCTGGCGCCGCGTGTATCGTCGCCGGACTCTGGCTCCTGCTGGCCTGACCGGGCGCAGCGGCCAGCCGCCTGTGCTGCTCGCTGCCAGCCTGCTTCGTGCCGCTCGGCGCGCCTGACCACCGCTCGTTCCGCGAACGAGCGTCCCGTCTCTGCTTCGCGCGCTCCACGTTTGCACGCGAGCGCGGTATGCTGTGCCATCGCGAGCTGGCACGGGGTACCGAGGAGCCCGGGTGCCGCCGCGCCCGCCGGGGAGCGTGAGATTCGATGCGGACCGGGCCGAGCCGCGAAGCACGGGCACAGACGAGGCAGGGCGCGCGTCCGCTGAGCGCGACCACGCTCAGCCAGTTCGTCCGGCTAGAGGGCTGCGAGCGCTTTCTCTGGTTCGCGCGCTTCCCGCATGAGCCAGAAGCGCTCCGCCGCCGCTGGCGCCTGACTTTCCAACCGCTGCCGCCTTTGCTGCGTGACGAGGGCGCGCGCTTCGAGCAGGAGACGGTCGAGCGGCTGCGAGCGGCGGGCTGGCGGGTCGAGTCCCTGGAGGGGCAGGATGCCCAGGCGGCCCGGGAGCGGCTGTGCCGGCTGGATACTAGCCCGGTCCTGCTGGCGCAGGTGTCGCTCGAGGGCGAGCTCGGCGGCCGGCTCGCCGGCGGGCGCGCGGACCTGCTCCGCCTGTGCCGCGACGCGCAGGGCCGCGTCCGGGCGCTGGTAGCGGACGTGAAGGCGAGCTGGAAGGAGCGGGTCGAACACCGGCTGCAGGTGGCGTTCTACGCTCGGCTCCTGGAACAGACGCTCTCGGCGCTAGGGCTGCCGCTGGCCAGGCTGGAGGGCGCGGTGCTGCACCGCGAGGCGGCGGTGCCGACCCCGGGCGAAGCCTGGCCCACGTTCGACCTCACCCCGTACCTGCTCGCGCTGGAGCACCTGGTGGACGGTCCCGAGGCACCGCTCAGCCGGGTCGAGACGACGCCCTTCGGCGAGCTGGACTACCAGCTCAGCTACAAGTGTGATGGCTGTCTCTACAACGCCCTCTGCATGTACGACTCGGCCGAGCGGGGCGACCTGGCGCTGATCCCGTTTCTGCAGCTCGCAGACAAGCGCGCTCTGCGCCAGGCGGGAATCCGCACCCTGCGTGACCTGGCCGAGCTCAAGACGCTGCCGCCGCCCGGGGATTATTCCCTGCCGCTGCCGCCCGCGCCGGGCCGGGAGGCGCTGGCACGGGAACTGAGCGCCACCTGGCCGGTCGGCGCGCAGCTCGACCGGCTCGTGATGCGCGCCCGGCGCGTGCTCCGCCGCTTCGACCGCAACGTCCAGGCCTGGAGCACGCTCCCGGGCGCAGGCTTCGGCTCGCTCCCGGATGACAGCCGCTACCCGGACCTGGTGAAGGTCTTCCTGGACGCCCAGCGCGACGAGCTGCGCGACCGCCTCTACCTGGTCGGGGCGCTGGTCCATGGACCCGGCGGAGAGGTGCCGCTGGTGCGGATGACGGCCGGGCCGCCGGACGACGAGGCGGAGCGGGTGCTGCTGGCCGACTGGCTGGCCGACCTGTTCCGGGCGCTGGTCCAGGTCGCCGGCAAGCCGAGCGCCCCGGTCCACCTGTACCTGTACGACCGCTACGACCAGCAGGTGCTGCTAGAGGCGCTGCGGCGGCACCTGGACGTCATCGGCGCCTTTCCAGCGCTGTTCGACCTGTTCACCTCGCATGCGGCGCTGTCGCAGCCGATGGTCTCGTTCCTGGCCGAGGAGGTGCGGGAGCGGGCGAACCTCGACCTGACCTGCCAGCCGCTGCACAGCGTGGCGGGCGAGCTGTACGCCGACGGCCAGCGCTTCGACTGGACCGACGGCTCGCTGCGCTTCTACTCCCTGTTCCGGGCCCGCCTGTTCGACAATCGCCGGCCGGTGCGCTTCCACCCGGAGGGACGCATCGAGGTCCCGGTCGCCGGGGTCGCTCCCGATGATCCGCTGCGCGTCCCGATCGAGAGCGCCAGCCGCTTCAACTCGCAGATCCCACTGGAGTACGCCTATGGCGCCTGGGGCCTGCTGCCCGGCCCGGCCGACGAGCCGCTGCTCCGGCCCTTCCGGGCCGTCACCGTGGAGCAGATTCGCCGCTTCCAGGAGCACCGACTCCGGGCGCTGGCGCATATCGAGCGGTCGTTCACTCAGAAGAACCGCCAGATCGACAAGAAGCCGCTGGACCTGCCGCGCATCGCCCTGCCGCTTGCGTCCGACGTGCCGCTGAAGCGGGCGCTGATCGAGTTCCTCTACCTGGAGCACCACGCCCGGGTGCAGGAAGGGCTGCAGCGGCTCACCCTGCCGCTTGAGCAGCGCGTTGCGAGCGGGCGCGCGCTGCTGCTCGAATGCCTGGGCGGAGAGGGCGACCGGGTTCGCTTCCGCCTCGCCTTCGACCGCGCCGGTCTCGATCCGACGCTGGCGCTGCACCAGCTTCGGCTGCGGGAGGACGACTGGGTGGTGGTGAACTGCGCCGACACGGGCGGCGAGCACTCCCCCTGGGCGCTGGCCAGGGGCCGGCTCGGCCGCATCGTCGTTCTGCAGGATGACCAGGCGGAGCTCGAACTAATGAATCTGACCACCGCCGTGGGGAAGAGCCCGTTCGCCTATCCCCATGCCTGGCAGCTCACCCCGGAGCCGGGACGGCTGTACAGCGCCGACCCGATGCTCGACGACCTGAACGGCGATAAGCTGCTTGCCGCCTGCTCCCAGGCCGAACGCAACACGCTCTATCAGGCGGTGCTGGCCGGAACATCCCGCTCGCGGCTGCGGCTGGATCCGTCCGTCTTCGACCGCGCCACCCAGGCGCTTGCCACGATCCGGCGCCTCGAGGCGAGCGCGCCGCCGACGACAGCGCAGGCGGAGGTGATTGGCGGCCACCTGGACGATCAGGTGCTACTGGTGCAGGGACCACCCGGCACCGGCAAGTCGCATACGCTCGGCTGGGCGGTGCTAGCGCGGCTGCTGGCACGGGGCGGGCCGCTGCGCGTCGCGGTGTCGAGCAAGACGCACAACGCGGTTGGGATCGTGCTCGCCTCGGTTGCCGAGAAATGGGCCCGGCTCCGGCGGGCCAGCGGCCCGCCGGTCGATCTGGAGATCGTGAAGCTCGACGGCGATGGCCAGGCGCCGCTGGGCGTAGCCGCCGTCAGCACGAGCGGGCCGGACCGGGCGGCCAAGGCCGAGGAGCTGAGAACGCTACTGGCGCGCGAGTGGCTGGTGGTTGGCGGCACGTCCGGCGGGCTGGCCAACCTGCTCAAGCGGGCCAGCCTACCCGCGCAGACACCGTTCGATCTGGTAGTCATCGACGAGGCGTCCCAGATGACGGTGCCGGAAGCATTGCTTGCCTGCGCCGGGCTGCGTCCCGACGGCCAGGTGATCGTCGTCGGGGACCATCGCCAGATGCCGCCGATCCTCGCTCACCCGTGGGACCGGGAGGCGAAGCGCTCGCTCCAGGAGGCAGCGCCCTATCGCTCGGCATTCGAGTTCCTGCGCGATCGTGGCTTCCCCTGCGTCGCGCTGGACGAGAGCTTCCGGCTGCACCGGGTGCAGGCCGAGTTCCTCGACCAGCACGTCTATCGCCACGACGGCATCCGCTTCTTCTCCCGCCGCGAGCAGCTACTGCCGGCCGGGCGCTACGACGATCCGCTGGTCGCCGCGGTGCTCGACCCCGCGTTCCCCATTGTCGTGGTCGAGCATGGCGACCGCGAGTCGCAGCAGGTCAACGTGCTCGAGGTCGAGCTGGCGGCGCGGATCGTCCAGGCGTGCCTGGAGGTTCTGCGGCTCGAGCCGCGCGATGGCCTCGGTGTGGTCGTTCCGCACCGGGCCCAGAAAGCGGCGCTGTGCGCTCGCTTCCCGGAGCTCGCGGCCGCGCAGGCGATCGACACCGTGGAGCGCTTCCAGGGCGGAGAGCGTGACGTCATCGTCGTCTGCGCCACCGCCTCCGATCCCGCCTACGTGGCGCAGGAGGCGGATTTCCTGCTGAACCCGAACCGCTTCACCGTGGCGATCTCTCGGCCGCGCCGGAAGCTGGTGGTGCTGGCGGCCTCGTCGGTGCTGCGGCTGGTGCCGGCGGAGCTGGAGCAGTTCGAGCACGCGGCGCTGTGGAAGGCGCTCGGGTTTGATTGCGCTCGAGAGCGGCTCTGGACGGGCAGGGTGAACGGCATCGTGGTGGCGGTGCACGGGCGGAGCGCGCAGTCTGCCCCGGCGAGCAGGGTGTTGGATGCGCATTGATCGTGCTGTCACGTGGTGCGCCCTACAATGGCGCTGGCGGCACCACGCGAGGGAAGGCGCGATGGTACCCCTGGCCGGCGCTCAGGCAACGGCGCACGGCACCCTTGTCCATGCCTGGGCAAAAGGTCGACGGCCGGGGATAGGGGAGGCAGCGTGAGCCTGTCGGCTGCTGAGGCGGCTGCGCCGCTGGCGCTGCGGCTGCTCGGACCGGTGCTGGTCCGCTCTCGTGGCCATGACCTGCGCATCCCGTCGCACAAGGCGCTCGTCTTGCTCTGCTACCTGGCGATGCACCCGGGCACTGTGCACAGTCGCGCCTCGCTCGCCGCGCTGCTCTGGGAGGACAGCCCGGAGCGAGAAGGCCGCAACAGCCTGAGCACCGCGCTGAGCCAGCTCCGCCAGGTGCTACCCATCTTTCCGCTTCACGCCGACGCTGACACGCTCTCCTGGGCACCCGTGAGCGGGGTATGGGTCGATGCCCACGTGCTCCAGGCGGTTGCCGACGACCCGGCCAGCACCCCTGAGCAGCTCGACGCCGCCGTGTCGCTCTGGCGAGGGCTGCTGCTGGATGGTCTGGCCGTTCGCACCGGCGAGGTGTTCGAGGATTGGCTGCGCCAGGAGCGCCAGGTATGGGAGCAGCGGCAGCTTGGGCTGCTGGCGCGCCTGATCCGGGAGCTGGAGCGGCGCGGGGAATGGGCGCGAGCCATCCCCTACGCGCAGCAGGCGATTGCGCTGGACCCGTTGCAGGAGCGGTTCCACCGCGCGCTCATGACGCTGCACGCTCGCCTGGGCGACCGCGCCGCGGCGCTGCGGCAGTATCGCCAGTGCCGGCAGCTTCTCGAGAACGAGCTGGGTGCCAAGCCGGATGCTCAGACCGTGGCGCTGGCAGAGGCGATCAGCGCCGGGCGGCTCGGCGCGGCGGGGCTGGAACCGCAGTCAGCTCAGCGGCCCGAGCCCCGGCTGCGGCCACCGGCAAGCCCCCTCATGGGACGGCAGACGGAGCTCGACGCGCTCTGGCGCCATCTCGGCGAGGCTGCCCGGGGCCAGCGCCGGCTGGTGGTGCTCGAAGGGGAGGCCGGCATCGGCAAGTCGCGGCTACTGGAAGAGCTACTGTGGCGGCTGCAACGCGGCGGCTGGCGGCCGGAGCGCTGGACGGTCCTCCTGGGCCATAGCTATGAGGCGGAGCAGAGCCTGGCCTTTCGTCCCTTTGTCGAAGCGCTGGGGCGGGCGCTGCCCCAGCTCGACGTTCGCCAGCTCGGCCTGCCCGAGGTCTGGCTCGCGGAGGTCAATCGGCTCCTGCCTGACCTGGCGGAGCTGTACCCGCGCCTGCCCGATCCGCCTCGGCTCGACCCCCGGCAGGAGCAGCGGCGGTTGCTGGAGGGCGTAGCCCGCTTCATCTCCGCGCTGCCCGGGCCGTTGCTGCTGGCGCTGGAGGACCTGCACTGGGCGGACGAGGGGAGCCAGGCGCAGCTCGGGTATCTCCTCCGCTATGAGTCACCGCAGCCGCTGCTCGTCGTCGCCACCGCCCGCCCGGAAGACCGCGACCCGGCGCTGGAGCGGCTGCTCCGCAGCCTGGAACGGGAGGGGCGCCTCGCCTGGCTCCGGGTTGGTCGCCTGTCGGCCGACGCCACGCGCCAGCTCGTCACCGCGCTGCTCAGCCAGGGCGCGGAGTCGATCGGCCAGCGCGTCTACGAGCAGACCGAGGGGAATCCGCTGTTCGCGGTCGAAACCGTACGGTCGCTGCTCGAAGACGGCGCCATCCAGCCCATTGGCGGGCTGGATGCGGAGCGGCTGGTCATCCCCGAGAGCGTCCAGGCGGTGATCGAGGCCCGTCTGGAGCGACTGGAGCCGCCGGCTCGCGACCTCCTCAATGCCATCGCGATCTTCCGCCGCGGGATCGACTTCAAGCTTGCCCGCCAGGTGAGCGGGCAGCCGGAGGAGGTCGCCCTCGACGCTCTGGAGACGCTGCTGCGGGCGCATCTGCTCCGCGAGTCGCGGGAGCAGGGGGCCGCCGAGCGCGCCCTGGCCGGGCCACAGACGCTCTACCGCTTCAGCCACGGGATGATCCAGCAGGTGGTCTACGACCGACTCAGCGCTGCGCGCCGCGCTGTGCTCCACCGCCGCGCGCTGGACGGACTCGAGCGGCTGGAAACCAGTGGGCTGGCGGAGCCGCTCGCCTATCACGCGGTGCGGGCACAGGACTGGGAGCGGGGCGCGTACTGGAGCGAGGTCGCCGCGGCGGAGGCGATCCGCCTCTCGGCCTTCTCCGCGGCACTCCTGCTGTACCAGCAGGTACTCGACTGCCTGGCGCACCTGCCGGCCAGCGAAGCGAATCGGCGGCGCGCCGTCGACGCACGGCTGGCGCTCGCCGAGGTGGCGTTCTACTTCCGGCCGGGCGAGCTCGCACACTGGCTCGAGGCGGCGGAGCGGGAGGCCGAGCTGCTCGGCGACCAGCAGCGGCTGGCGAGCGTCTGGCTGCAGCAGGCGCGGGCCTGCTACATCGCCGGCGCCTTCGGCCGGGCGCTGCCGATGCTCAACCGGCTCCGACCGCTGGCCGAGGCTTCGGGCGACGCGACGCTGCTGGCCCGCTGCGAGAGCATGCTCGGCCGACTGCTGGTGATCCGGGGCGAGCACCGGCGCGGGGTGGAGCTGATTCAGCAGGCGCTGCCCCGTCTGGCCAGCAACGCCTCGGCGCTCGACCTCACCGCGACCACCGGCCTGCTCGCCACCGGCCTGGCGCTCATGGGAGAGTTCGAGCAGGCCCGGGCCGTCGCCGCCTCGCTCCTGCCGAACGCTGCGCGCGCCGGGGATCCGGCCGTCGACGCAGTAGCTCACTTCTACGTCGCCCTGGTTCACCACACCCGCGGCGAGTGGGAGGAGCTGGAGCGCCACGCAACCCGTGCCCTGGAGCGGGCGCGCGAGGCGGGAAGCGCCATCTACGAATACCTGAGCCTGGTCTACCTCGGGCGGGCGCAGGCCTTCCTGCATAGCATCTCGCTCGGGATCGAGACCCAGGAACGCGCCCTCGCCGCCGCGGAGCAGGCACGGACCCGGGCGATCCTCGGGCGCGCCCACGCCTGGCTGGCGGACCTGTATCGGCGCGCCGGCCGCCTGGAGGACGCCCGCCGCCACGCCGAACTCGGCCGGGTGATCGCGGATGAGGAGGGCGTCGTGTTCGAGTCGGCGCTGTGCGCCCGCGTGCTCGGGGAAACCCTGCTGGATGCGGGGGATCTCGACGCCGCCGCGCGGCTGCTCGGAGAGAGCCGCGACCTGCTCATCCCCCTGGAGGCGCGGCCGGAGCTGTGCCGGGTCGACCTGGCACTCGCCCACCTCGCCGAGCGCCGGGAGCAGCGCGCCGAAGCGACGGCGCTGTACGAGCGGGCTCGCGCCGAACTCGCTCAGATGGGCATGCGCGGCGAGCTGGAGCTGGCGCAGCGCCCGCAGCCGTAAGCCGCCAGTGCCCTGGCCTCCGGGAAGGGAGGCAGATCGGCCCGAGTACCTGCGAATCTCGTCGCTTTAGGACCCGCTTAAGCCCGCGCTGCGACTCGCTTAGGACTCCCCTGTCAGACTGTGTCCGCGGATCAGCGATTCGGCCTGGCATTGGGGGTAGCGCCATGTTTCTGCTCAGCGCGGATGACGAGAGCGCGGCGCGATCGAGCAGCGCGGCTGATTGCCCCGCCAGGAATCCGCTCTCCTGGCCGGTGCACGCCTGCGAGCCCGCGGCCCAGCGCCAGGCCGCGGAGGACGGGGCGGACGCCCGCTGGATGCGGCTGGTCCAGGCTGGCGATGCGCGCGGCCTGGAGGCGCTTTATGACGCGCACCATCGCACCGTGCTCGGCCTGGCCTATCGCATGCTCGGGGACAGGACGGCGGCCGAGGACGCGCTGCAGGAAACCTTTCTCGCCGCCTGGCGCCGCGCCCACAGCTACGACCCCGCCCGCGGCACGCCACGCGGCTGGCTGCTCTCCATCGCCCACCATCGCTGCATCGACCGCCTGCGCCGCGCCCAGCGGCAGGGCTCGCCCGCCGAGCTGGACGAGGCGATCGCCGATCCGGAGCGGTCCGACGTCTTCCAGGCCGCGCACCAGCACATGCAGCGCGCCGAGATCCGCGCCGCGCTCGCGAGCATCCCGGCCGTGCAGCGCCAGGCGATCGAGCTGGCCTACTTCGCCGGCTGCACCCAGCAGGAAATCGCCGCGCTCCAGGGCGTTCCGCTCGGAACGGTGAAGGGCCGGCTGCGCATCGGACTGCAGAAGCTGCGCCTCCTGCTGGAGCCCAGTGCGCGCGCGGAGTAACCACCCCTCGGTGGCGGCAATTCGGCAGCAGGCCCGTCGCCCGCCCCAGGCCGACCAGGCGCCGGCACGGCGCAGCTCCCTCCAGCCGTCGCGGGCCGCCCGCCGCGCGCCGCGCCCGGGGCACACCTCCCGTTAGAACTCCATCTCCACCCGAGTGGAGCCGACGTTGACCGAGGGGTAGGCGCCGATCAGCCGCACCGGCGTGGTGCCGATGTTACGGAGCGCGTGGACCGTGTTGCCGGGGGCGACAACGGTAACCCCGCCGCCGCGAAACTCGCGCACCTCGTCGCCAACCAGCACCCGCGCGTCGCCCTCCAGGATGGTGAACGCCTCCTCTACCAGGTGTGTGTGCGGCAGGATTGCCCCACCCGGCTCCACTACCGCATACAGCATCGAGATCGCACCGCAGCCATCCTCCCGATCCGCCACCACGGTGCGGGTGACGCCCGGCGCTGGGGTCGTCGCGGCCCGGCCCTGGTGAATTACAAACGGCATCCTCGCTTCCCCCTCTCGCAATCTCGGCTCCCGCGCGGGAGTCTAGCATCGCGCCAGCAGCGGCTCAATCGCGCTCAGATACCTGGCGATAGCTGCAATCGGCTCCGCCAACCGGTACAGTTGGGAGCAGCCTCTAGAACGGATGATCGAATGGCCCCGATGCGTGTCTCGCTCCAGCAAGCCCGTCGCTTCGCGCTCATGGCCCAGGGGCTGCTGCCCTTTCTGCCGTTCCAGGGGCCGCTGGGAACGGAGCAGGCCGTTCGCCAGATGGGCTACCTGCAGCTCGACACGGTGAACGTGGTCGAGCGCAGCCACGACCTGGCGCTGCTCAGCCGAGTGCGGGATTACCAGAAGTCCTACCTGTGGGATCTCGCCTATGGCCAGCGGCGGCTGATGGAGTACTGCCAGCCGCTGCTCATCGTCCCGACCGACGAGTATCCGTTCTTCCGCACCACCTTTCCCGGGCACGACCCCTGGCATGGCGACGCGCACGCCGAGCTGCTCGCCCCGGTCGTGGCGCGGGTGCGGGCCGAGCTCGAGGCGCGCGGGCCGCTGAGCGCCCGCCAGCTCGAAGGGCAGAAGATGGCTGGCGGCTACGGCGTGGTCAAGGATGCCACCCGGGCGCTCTGGCGGCTGTGGTACGGCGGGGAGATCCTCACCCATCACCGCGACGCCAACTTCGGCCGCTATTACGACCTCACCCCACGCTGTCTACCCGACGGAGCGGCACTGGAGCCCGTGGATGAGCCGGCCGCCCGCCGCTTCCTGGCCCGGCGGACGCTGGCGCTGCTCGGGATCGGCGCCGCGGCAGACTTCGCCGCCCGCTTCCGCTTCCTGCACGGCATGCACCGCCGCCTCTCCGCCGTCGAGCGCCGGGCAGAGCTCGAAGCGCTGCGGCGCGTCGGCGAGGTCGTCACCGTGCAGGTGGAAGATCTCCGCGAGCCGCACTACGTCCCGGCCGATGCGCTGGATCGGCTCGACCGCTGCGTCGGGTCGCTGGACGGCGAGGAGGAGGTGAACCTGCTGGCACCGCTGGACGCGCTGCTCTGGGACCGCGCCCGGGTGCTGCGGCTGTTCGGCTTCGACTATTCCTGGGAGGTGTACAAGCGGCCGCACCAGCGCCGCTGGGGCTACTACGCGCTGCCGATCCTCTGGCGAGCGAGTCTCGTCGGGCGGCTGGACCCGAAGATGGACCGCAAGCGTGGGGTGTTGGTGCTGAACGGCCTCTGGCTGGAGCAGTCCGACCTGGCCCGGGACTCCGCCTTCCGCGCCGCGCTGGAGCGCGCCGTCGAGCGCTTCGCCGCCTTCCACGGAGCAAGAGACATCCAGTGGCCGCGAGCGGACGACGCGCCAAGCGCGGCAGAGGTCGATCGCGGCGAGCCGTAGCGCTGGCGCTGTTGTTCGCCCCAGGCAGTGCGAGGGCGGAGCCGAGCGGGCGCCTACGTCTCGCCCCACCAGTTGCGGACGTGCTCCAGGTCGTCTCGGGCGCGCAAGCCCTGGATCGGTGGCAGCTCGTCATCCTCGTCCTCTGGCGCGGACCAGTCCTCGGGCGGGCCGTCGGACACGTCGCCCGCGGTTGTGAGCGATGGCGCAGGAGGCGAGGCCGGCTCGACCGGGGCCGGTGGCGGCAGCATCTCCACGTTCTGCGGGCCGAGCAGCGCGCGCAGGTTCTCCGCCAGTGCGGGCGTCCAGGCCAGGCGGCTGGTGGGATTCGTGAGCCGTACCCGCCGCGTGCCGGCCGACAGCACCAGTTCGTAGGGGTCGTCGCCCGGATGCTCGCTCAGGAGCGCGTGCAGGGCCTCCAGGAGGCGCAGGTCCTCGACCGGGTGGCCGGTGCGCGGGACGACCAGCCGCACCTTCGGCTCGGCTGAGGCGCCCACGGGAGCGGCCGGCGCTGGCGTCGGCGCCGTGGGCTCCGGGGCCCGCCTGGGCCCGTCGCTCACCGGCCCGTCGCTCGCCGGCGCGCCGCCGTGGCCGTTGCGCCGGGCTGCCGTTGCCCGTCCCTGGCCTGGCGCGCTGCCTTGGGCTGGTGAAGCGCCGCCCATTGGAATGACGATCTCCCCTTCCCTCCACTCGCGTACGGCGTCGCAGATGATCTGCGGCCTGTCGTCGCGCAGGTCCAGCTTCCCCTCCACGATCAGCACCGCGTCCTCACGCCACAGCTCGGCGGTCTTCTCCAGGGTCCGCGGAAACGCGATCACCTCCACCGAGCCGGTCAGGTCCTCCACCTCGGCCACCAGCATCGCGTCGCCCTTCTTCGTCGTCAGCCGCCGCACCCCGACGACGAGCCCGGCCACCGTCACCTTCTGGCCGGCCAGGTCAGCGCCGAGCTCGGAGATAGTCGCACTGACCACCTCCTCCAGCGCCTGGGCTGCCGCCTGGAATGGATGGGTGGAGAGGTACAGACCGAGCGATTCCTTCTCATAGAGGAGCCGCTGCCGCTCCGTGAGCGGCTCGACCCGCGGCAGCTCCACAGTGACGATCGGGTCGGCGCTCGGGCCCAGGGTGGCCTCGAACAGGCTCACCTGGCCCTGGCTACTGGCCTTCTGCGCCTGCTGCGCTGCCGCCATGCACTGATCGATCCCGGCGAGCAGCCGGGCCCGGTCGCCCAGCTCGTCCATCGCCCCGGCCTTGACCAGCGCTTCGAGCACGCGCTTGTTGATCGTCTTCAGGTCCATCCGCCGACAGAAGTCGGCCAGGTCGCGGAACGGACCGCCCCGCTGCCGCTCGGCGATGATCGCTTCGACCGCCCCCTCGCCGACGTTCTTGATCGCGGCCAGGCCGTAGCGGATGCCCTGCTTCCCCTCCGGCGCGCTGGTGGGGATCGCCTCGATGGTAAAGCCGCGCTCGCTACGGTTGACGCTCGGCGGCAGCAGCGGGATCCCCATCCGGCGGCACTCGGCAATGACGCTCACCACCCGGTCGGTGTTCAGCGCTTCCGTGGAGAGCACCGCCGCCATCCACTCCACCGGGTAGTTCGCCTTCAGGTACGCCGTCTGATAGGCGATCTGCGCGTACATGACCGCGTGCGAGTTGTGGACGATCAGGCCGTCGGCGACGAAGTTATGGTCCTCTTCGACTGTCAGGTCGTAGGTCGGTGCCTCACCCTGCGGCGTGATCGAGACGACCCGATCCCAGAAGACGTCCGAGTCCGCCACCGCCCGCAGCCGCTCCGAGCCCAAAGAGGCCTGGCGCCGCGCGGCCGCGTCAAGGTGGGCGCGGAGTATTGCGACCGCCTCGTCTCGCCCAACGACGTGGGGGAGCACCCGGCGGACAAACGCCTCGACGGATCTCTCACCGACCAGGCGCACCGTCCAGCCCAGCCGTCGCCTGCCGCGAGCGGAGAACGTCTCGTTGTGGACGCCGCTGACGATCCCGAGGCGGAGGAGCAGGGCCTGAATCCCGCGGGCCAGCTCCTCCGAAGTAGCGGCGTAGAAGGGGACCCGGCTCGTCCGATTCGCGATGAAGCCGTCGCCCGACCAGAGCCGCCCGAGGAACAACTCGAGATCTTCGTCGCGGAGGCGGAAGACGGGCGCGGGGATGCGCTTGTCGGCCGCTTGGCACCCAACAATGCCGAGCTGCTCGGCCCAGGTGCCGGCGCCGGAGCGGGCGTGGGGGGGCGCGAGCGTCGCGGCTCCGCCCGCTGCCTTCCAGGTGCGCTCACCCGCGGCGAAGCGAGTCTCGCGGCCACTCTTCAGGTAGACGACCCGGCGGCCGTTCTCGCGCACAGTGACGTGGGCGACCGTGTCGGGGAAGCGCGTGGCGGCCTGGACGAAGTCGTCGATCAGGGACGGGTCGTTGCTGGCGAAGGACAGGGCGGAGGGGTGGCCGGTGCTGCCCTTCGCCAGCAGCCCGGCGAGCACGATCAGCTCGTGGCGCGGCCAGCGCTCTCCGCCCTCGATCCGGAGCTGGCGCGGAGCAGCGATGCGGTCGCCGGGCTTCAAGTCCGCCAGGTTCGTCCAGCCAGCGAGCGTCCGGAACGGGTGGTTGGCGGTCGCGACGATTCGATGCCCCTGGGCGGTCCGCAGCTCGTAGACCGGCTTGGTCCCGTTAGCCATCACGGCGGTGACCCGCCGCGGCCGGAGCGTGCCGTCCGCGCCGAGTGCGTGGATCACGAATGGACGCGGGGTGGTGAAGAGCGAGCCGACCGTGGTCCGCTCGCCGGTGAGCGCGTCGGTGATGATGGTCGAGCCGACGACGCACTTGTTGAACGCGTAGCCGGCGAACGGCTCGATGTACTCCCAGATCTGGTTGGCGACATCGTCCGGGTAGCCACGCGCCCGGGCGCCCTCCAGGAAGCGGCTGCGCTCCCGCTTCATCTCCTCGGGCAGCTTCTTGCCCATCGCCCGGCGCAGGATGTCGGCCTGGCCCAGGCTATAGCCGGCCACTACCCGCACCACCTGGAGCACCTGGTCCTGGTAGACGATGATCCCGTAGCTCTCCTTGAGCACCTCTTCCAGCGAGGGGTGCGGGTACTGGACCCGGCTGCGGCCCTCCTTGCGGGCGATGTACTCGGGGATGTGCGCCATCGGGCCAGGGCGGTAGAGCGCCACCATCGCCGCCAGGTGCTGAACGGTCTGCGGCTTGAGCTCCTTCAGGTAGCGGGTCATCCCCGAGCCTTCTAGCTGGAACACCGTCTTGCTGTCGCCCTTCGAGAGCGCCTCGAACGTCTTCCGGTCGTCCAGCGGGAGCTTCGCCGGGTCGATGGTGATCCCGCGCGTCGCCTGGATGTTCTTGACCGCCTTGTCTAGCATCGTCAGGTTGGCCAGACCCAGGAAGTCCATCTTCAGCAGCCCGATCTTCTCGAGCGCCTTCATGTGGTACTGGGTCATCACCCCGCCGTCGCTCTTGGCAACCTTCTGGAGCGGGACATGCTCGACGAGCGGCTCGCCCGAGACGACGACGCCAGCAGCGTGGGTGGAGGCGTGGCGGGCCACGCCCTCTACACTGCGTGCCGCGTCGATCAGCCGCTTCAGGTGCGGCTGGCTGTCGTACAGCTCCTTGAGCTCCTTGTTCCCTTCCAGCGCCTGAGCAATGGTGGTGCCGACCGGGATGGTGGGGATCAGCTTGGCCACCCGGTCGACCTCGCTCAGCGGGAAGCCGAGCGCCCGGCCGACGTCGCGGATCGCCGCCCGCGCGGCCAGCCGCCCGAACGTAACGATCTGTGCCACGTGGTCCCGCCCGTAGCGGTTGACGACGTACTCGATCACCTCGTCGCGCCGGTCGTCCGGAAAGTCCATGTCGATATCGGGCATCTGGACGCGCTCCGGGTTCAAGAAGCGCTCGAAGGTGAGCCCGTACTCCAGCGGGTCCACCTGGGTGATCCCGAGCAGGTACAGCACGATCGCCCCGGCTGCCGAGCCGCGCGGGCCGCACAGAATCCCCTGCTCCCGGGCCCAGCGGACGAAGTCCCAGACGAACAGGATGTACGCGGCGAAGCCGGTAGCGCGGATGACATCCAGCTCGTATTCCAGCCGTTCGCTGGCGCGCTGGCGATTATGCGGGTAGCGCTCCGGCAGGGCGTCGCGGCAGAGGCGCTCCAGGTGCTCCTGAGGGGTAACGCCGGGCGGGACGACGTGCCCCAGCTCCGGGAAGTTGAGCCGGTCGAACTTGAGCTGCAGGTCGCACTGCTCGGCGATGGCGAGGGTGTTGCGCAGCGCCTCGGGGATCTCGCTGAAGAGCCGGGCCATCTCGGCCGGGCTCTTCAGGTAGAACTCGTCCCGCTCCATCCGCATCCGCTTGGCGTCGTCGATCGTGCTGTTGGTCTGGATGCAGAGCAGCAGGTCCTGCGCTTGCGCCCCTTCCTTGAAGGTGTAATGGACGTCGTTGGTCGCGACGACCGGGATGCCCATCTCGCGGCTGAGCTGGAGCTTCCCCTGGGCGATCTTGGCCTCGTCCGGCTCGACCAGCCCGTGGCTCTGCAGTTCCAGCCAGAAGCTGTCTGGTCCCAGGATGTCGCGATAGACGGCGGCCGCCTCCCGGGCCGCGGCCAGGTCGTCGCGCAAGATCGCGCGGGCGACGTCGCCCGAGGGGCAGCCCGAGAGCGCGATGAGCCCCCGGGCGTGCTGCGCCAAGAGCTCACGGTCGATGCGCGGCCGGTAGAAGTAGCCTTCTAGGTGGCTCTTGGTGACCAGCTTGAGCAGGTTCTTGTAGCCGTCGAGATCGCGGGCGAGCAGGACCAGGTGGCTGTACTGGCGATCCTGAGAGGTCTTCTCGGCCATCCCGCGCGGGGCGATGTAGGCCTCGACGCCGATGATCGGCTTGATCCCGGCGGACTTGGCCGCCAGGTAGAAGTCGATGGCGCCGTACAGCACCCCGTGGTCGGTGAGCGCCAGCGCCGGCATGCCCAGCTTGGCCGCCTGCCGCACCAGCTCCTCCACCCGAGACAACCCATCCAGCAGCGAGTACTCGGAGTGCAGGTGCAGGTGAACGAACTGGTCCGCGGCCATACCCGTCCCACCGTCTCAGCGATTCGGCCGCCCGCGCCGCTGCCATCGTCCCAGACAGATGCCCATTCGGTCAGGAACGGGAAGAGGAGCGGAGCGCCAGTGTCATCGTACCACCGCGGGCGGCGCCCCGGGTGTCGGGCGGAGGCCGGCGCGGCTACAGGTGTGTCACGGCCCCGAGGTCCCGCTCAGCCAGAGCGCCGTCTTCCAGCGCCCGCAGCGCGGCGGGGAGCTCCGCCCAGTCGTGGAGCACCCGGTGGGCGCGGCTCGCCACCGGCAGCTCTTGCAGCTCCGGGTAGACGTAGCGGAACGCGTACATCCCCGTCGCCAGGGCGCCATCCACGTCCAGCTCCTCCAGGTCGCCCAGATGCAGTGCCCGGTTCGGGGCGACGCCGCCAAGCTGGTCGAGCGTGTGCCGAAAGATGCTGGGGTCTGGCTTGACCCGGCCGAACTCGTTCGAGAAGACGGTAGTGTCGAAGTAGCCGAGCAGGCCGTGGTCGGCCAGCACCTGGCGCAGCACCCGCCCCCCCGTGACGCCGGTGTTGCAGATCAGCCCGATCCGGTAGCGGCCGGCCAGGCGGTCAAGCGCGGCGTGGATGCCGGGCATCGGCGGCGGGGGGAACTCCAGCGTCAGGTCCTGGTAGATCGCCTCGACCACCTCATAGGGCACCGCGCCGTCGGGGAGCCCGAGGCGGCGCGCCAGCATCTGCCAGCGCCCGGGCGGGCCGATGTCCTCCAGCCGCTCCCGAATGAGCGCATCCGCCTCGCGGAACGTCTCGTGCCAGGCCGCCGCCAGCACCTCCCGGGTGCACGGCACCCCGGCGGCTCGCACGACGTCCAGCAGCAGGGCCATCCGACGCTCGAACTTGCCCTCCGGATCGCGGGGCCACAGCACCGTGCCCCACAGGTCGAACGTGATCGCGGCGATCGGCATGGCTCGTTTCTCGTCCTCGTGCTGTACTTGTACCGTGCGAGGATGGGCGCCTGCACGCCGAGCGCTGAGCAGCGCGAGCCCGACCTCGGATAGGATGTGCGAGGACGCCCTACCTGTCCCTGTCCCCACTACTCGCGCAGGCGGGAGCCGCGGTGTACGCCCGGATCGCTTCTCCCAGGTATGCATTCCACCCTGCGGGCCGGCCCGGATGAGGAGTCTGCTGCTGTTTCTGGCCAACCAGCGGTTTCTGTACCGCCTGGCGATGCGGTACGGGCTGCTCCGCAGTCTGGCGCTGCGGTTCGTCGCCGGCGAGCAGTTGGAAGACGGAGTCGTGGTGGCGCAGGCGCTCGCCGCGCAGCGTATCCTGGCCACGCTCGACTATCTGGGCGAAAGCGTCACCAACGAAGCGGAGGCACGGGCGGCGGCCGACTCCTACCTGGAGGCGCTGGCGGCGCTGCACCAGGCCGGGGTCGAGCCGAACGTCTCGCTCAAGCTGACGCAGATGGGTCTGGACATCTCGGATTCGTTCTGCTTCGACAACCTCCTCCGGGTCGTCGAGTGCGCTACCCGGCTCAACGGGTTCGTCCGAATCGACATGGAGTCCAGCGCCTACACGGATCGCACGCTCGCGCTGTTCTGGCGGCTGTGGGAGCGGTCGCACCACGTGGGGGTGGTGCTGCAAGCCTACCTGTATCGCACCTCGGACGACGTGGATGCGATGATCGGGGCCGGGGTGCGGGTTCGGCTCTGCAAAGGGGCCTACCTAGAGTCCAGCGACGTCGCGTTCCAATCGCGGGCCGAGATCGACGCCAACTACCGCCGCTTGATGGAGCGGCTGCTGCTCAAGGGGAACTACCCAGCGCTGGCGACACACGACGCGCGGCTGCTGCGCCACGCGGTCCGGTTTGCCCAGCAGCAGCGCATCCCCCCGTCTCGCTTCGAGTTCCAGATGCTGTATGGGGTGCGGCGCGATCTCCAGACGCGCCTGGCCAAGCTCGGCTACAACGTGCGGGTCTACGTCCCCTATGGTGAGGCCTGGTACCCCTACCTGATGCGCCGTCTCGCGGAGCGGCCGGCGAACCTGATGTTCGTGCTGTACAGCCTGCTGGCCGAGGGGCTGCAGCGGCGGTGACCCGCGCCGCCGGGAAAACAGCGGTCCCGAGGCGCCAGCGGCGCCTCGGGACCGCTGCTGTGCCGGACGGACTGGGTTAGGCGGCCTGGCTGGGGATGCGGAACGGGCGCGGGGGGCGTCCCCGGCGTGGGCGCGCGGCGTCCTCCTCCAGAAACGCCTCTGCAGTGAACTCGCGCTTGAGCTCGAACTCATCCAGGTACAGCGAGCCGCCGCAGCTCGGGCAGCGCAGTCCGCTGATTGCGCGGACCTGGCGCCACTCGCCGCCCTCGCGGCTGCGGAAGTACAGCGGAGTCCCCTGCCCTTCACGCTTGGCGGTGCCGCAGAGGCGGCCGCAGAGCATACAGGTAACATCCGCAATCTCGTAGGTGATCATCGTGGCCATGAATAAACGGGCCTGCCTTTCTCCTTGGCCCGGCGCCCCGGGCTGCTCATCGGCGGGCTCCCGGCGGGAGCGAGCGATATCTCGACACGATGCAGTATACGCGTTTGTACTTACATTTTTCCAGTTACTTCTCTCTTGTTAGCGTAGAATGAAGGGCGGAGGTGGACATGCGGAACGGGTCGCGTGCCTGCCCCGCCTTTCAACGTGCCGTTGCGCTGTTCAGTAAGCGCTGGACCGGGCTGATCGTCCACGCGTTGCTGGATGGCCCCTGCCGCTTCGGCACCCTGTCGCTCGCAGTCGAGGGGCTCAGCGACCGGATGCTCTCCGAACGGCTCAAGGAGCTGGAGGCCGAGGCATCGTCGCCCGGCGCGTCAGCGCCAGTGCACCCGTCGCGGTTGAGTACTCCTTGACCGACAAGGGGCGCGACCTGCAGCGGGTGCTCCGCGAGCTGCACCGCTGGGCCGAGCGCTGGTGCGCCGGCGAACCAGCCCCTCCCCCGGCCGCGCCGCCTCCCGAGAGCACTACCTGAATTCGCGAAAACGGGCGCTGCGGCCGGCTTTCCTCCGCTCACGGCGCTCCGGTACACTGGGGTCCTGGCCCTCGCCGCGCCGGAGGCGCGGCCCTCGCTCTGGCCAGACCCTGCACACCCTGGAGACGTCATGGCCGTCACCACGCGCAGTCCGGCCCGTCCCCCCATTCGGCGGGTACGGCGGAGCGCGCCGAGACGGAGCCGTCGAGCCTCTCCTCCGCCGCCGCTTGGTCTGCTGCTCGCCGCCCCGCTGGCGCTGCTGCTCGTCGCCCTGGCGGCGCTGCAGGTGGTGTACGCCGAGCGCGTGTACCCCGGTGTCGCCGCCCTGGGTGTCGAGCTGGGCGGTGCCACACGCGAGGAGGCTGAGGCGCGGCTTGCCCAGCGCACCGCGGCGCTCGAGCGCACCGAGGTGACCCTGCGGCTGAACGACCAGGCCTGGCGCATCTCCGCGGCGGAGCTGGGGCTGCGTCTGGACCCGCGTCCGCTCGCCGAGGCCGCCTTCCGGGTCGGCCGCGAAGGCAGCTTGCCCACCCGTTTGGGCGATCTGTTCTCCGCGCTCTCCTCCGGTGCCGACGTCGCCTGGACGCCAGCGAACCCGGATTCGGCGGCGCTGTCTGCCTACGTCCGCTCGCTCGCGGCGCAGATCGATCGTCCAGTCGAAGAGGCGCATCTGGCGGTCACGCCGGACCTGGCGCTGGACTTTCGGCCCGGCGCCCCCGGCCGCAGCCTCGACGTGGCGCAGGTGGAGGCGCGCCTGCGCGGTGCGCTGCTGGAAGGGGGCAGTATCGATCTGGCCCCCTTGGTCAGGGAGACGCCGCCGAAGACGACCGAGGCGCAGCTCGCCGATGCCCACGCTGCCGCCCAGCGCATCCTGGCCGCGCCGCTGACGCTCACCTTTGGCGAGCAGCGCTGGACGGTGGACCGAGCCACCATCGCTCGCATGCTCTCGTTCGAGGCCTCGGATGGACAAACCTGGCGCATCAAGCTGGACGACGCGCCGTTGCGGGAGCAGCTCACCCAGATTGCCAGCCAGATCGACCAGGAGCCGCAGAACGCCCGGCTCTCCTGGAACGGCGGGAAGATCGGGGTGCTGCGCGAGAGCCGCGAGGGACGGAAGCTGGACGTGGATGCCGCCGTCCAAGCCGCGCTGCAGGCGCTCCAGTCCGACGATCACACCCTGGCGTTGCCGGTCGACGTGGCCAAGCCGGCAGTGGACACGCGTGACATCCCGAACATGGGCATCCGTGAGCTGATCGAGTCCGGCTCGACCAGCTTCGCCGGGTCGATCCCGGAGAAGCAGCACAACATCAAGCTCGCCGCGTCGCGGCTGAACGGAGTCGTCGTTGCGCCGGGAGCGACCTTCTCCTTCAACAAGGAAGTTGGCCCTACCACGCTGGATGCAGGCTTCGAGTGGGGCTATGGGCTGGAAACCAGCAGCAGCGGGGTCAAGACCGTTCCCTCGGTGGCCGGCGGGATCTGCCAGGTGGCGACGACACTGTTCCAGCCGGTCTTCTGGTCCGGCTACCAGATCGAGGAGCGGAACTGGCACCTGTACTGGATTCCGGCCTACACCTCGCACGGAACGGTGGGCCTGGACGCGACCGTGGACGAAGCATCCGGGCTGGACTTCAAGTTCATCAACAACACGCCGAACTACCTGCTCATCCAGTCGTGGACCGACGAGTCCACCGTGAACTTCGCGCTGTACGGCACCAAGCCGGATTGGACGGTAGACGTCGACAAGCCGGTCATCACGAACCAGCGCAAAGCGGATCCCACTCCGCACTACGAGGAGCGCCCCGACATGCCGTGGGGCTGGAAGCTACACGTCTCCGCCGCGCGCGACGGCTTCGATGTGGAAATTGTCCGCCGGGTGACGCACAATGGTGAGGTGCGGACCCTCAAGCTTACCTCCACCTACCAGCCGTCGAGCGACGTCACCATGATCGGGAGCAAGGGCAAGCCCGCGGGGGTGCCGCTGTACAACCCGCCCGCCCCGGCCCCGGGCACGGCGCCGACCCCGAGCCCAGCCTCCACCGCGAACCCGGTCGCCACGCCGGCTGAGACGAAGGAAGTCGTGGCCCCGACCCCAACCCCGCCGACCGCCGCTCCCGCGCAGCCGACTCCGCCTCCGCCCGCGGCCACGGCGCCTCCGCCCGCCCCGGCTGCCCAGCCCACGGCAACGCGGGCGAACAACCCCAGCCCGGCGAACGCGGGCCAGCCCGTGTCGACCCCGACGCCCAGCAGCAAGCGCAAGGCGAAGCCGACGCCCACCCCGGGCGGCTAGCTCCTCATGGCGGTCCAAACGCCCCGGCGCCCCCTGCTCCCGGCGCTGGCGATCGCCCTGGCCGTGGCTGCCATTCTCGCCCTGCTCGCCTATGGCTTGAGCATCCAGGGCCGCGAAACTGTTGGCGGCGTGCCGGTGCGCAACCAGTTCGGCGAGGTCGCGGTGACACCCAAGCCCGCCCACGACTTCACGGTCGATCTGTTCGCCCCGCGCCCCGACCGCTTCACCCTCGCTGAGCAGCGCGGCAAGGTTGTCCTCCTGGACTTCTGGGCCTCCTGGTGCCAGCCCTGTCGGGATGAAGCGCCCGGCCTGGAGCGGGTCTGGGAGGCGTACCGCGACCGCGGGGTGGTGCTCCTGGGGATCAACATTTTCGACGAGCAGAAGGATGCGCTCGACTACGTCCGCCAGTTCGGCCTCACCTATCCCAACGGCACCGACCCCACGGGCGAAGTGGCCATCGAATATGGCCTGGCCGGGGTGCCGGAGAAGTTCCTGATCGACCAGAACGGCCAGCTCGTCCGCCGCTTCATCGGCCCGATGGCCGAAGACACCCTGCGCAGCCTGCTCGACCAGCAGCTCGCCGCGCCGCCCCGCTAACACGCTTCGGCGCGACGGCGTCCGCCCGGGGCCGCCGCCTGGCCCCGGGCTCTGCCCCGCCGGTCCACTGGAACACCCCCTGCTCTGCTGAGTGCGGCTGACACACGCCAGCCGGAGCGACTGCGACGACAGGCCGCCATGAGAGCGTGCATGACCAACGCGACCACGCGCTGCGACAACTGTGGGACCCCGATCGTCAACTCCACAACCCGGGTAGTCACCGGCTCTTACGTCTTCTGCTGCCCCAACTGCTCCGCCCGGCTGCAAGGAGCACGCCGCGGGCGACGAGCGTGGCGAGCACCCGCGTGCAGTGGGCGTGCGCCTGCCGGCAGAAGAGCTCCCAGCCGTCGACAACACCCAGCTTCCGCCCCAGAAGGTCAACCCATAGCTGTGCCCGCGGGCACAGCGCCCGTGCGGCCCCTATGCGCCTGGACCAGGCCCGGCCGAGCGGGTGGTACCATCCCTTGAGGCTCGGCGTGAAACAGGACGACCAGCGCACCGAGCCCTGGGGAGGGTGCCATGGAAAGCGCTAACCTGGGTGACGAGCTCCTGGCACTGGTGGACGAGCTAGAGCCGCGGCTAGTGGAATGGCGGCGCGACTTCCACGCGCACCCCGAGCTCGCATATCAGGAATATCGCACCGGCGCTGCCGTCACGGCCGTGCTGCGGGACCTCGGGCTGGAGGTCCGCGGCGCCGCCGGCACCGGCGTGATCGGTGTGCTTCGCGGTGGGCGGCCGGGGCCGACGATCGCGCTGCGCGCCGACATGGACGCCCTGCCGGTCCAGGAGGAGGGTGACAAGCCGGTGCTGTCCCGCGTGCCCGGGGTAGCGCATACCTGCGGCCACGACGCCCACCTGGCGATTGCGCTCGGCGCCGCCAGCCTCCTGGCGCGGCTACGGGAGGCGCTGGCCGGCACGGTGCTGTTCATCTTCGAACCGGGCGAGGAATCGCTCGACAGCGGGCTGGAGCCGGGCGCGGAGCGCCTGCTGGCCGAGGGAGTGCTGGCTGACCCCCGCCCGGACGCTGTGCTGGGCCTGCACGTCTACCCCGAGTATCCGGCCGGCCAGGTGGCGCTACGCCCTGGGGTAATGATGACCGGCTTCGACCTGTTTCAGCTCACCGTGCTCGGCGCCACGGCGCACACCGCCACCGCCCAGAAAGGGGCAGATGCGATCGTCGCCACCGCGCACGTCATCACCGCACTGCAGACACTCGCCAGCCGCGAGGTGGACCCGCTGGAGGCGGTCATCGTCCACGTCGGAACAATCCAGGGCGGCCAGCGGGCGAATATTCTGGCGGACCGGGTGGAGTTGAGCGGCTCGGTCCGGGTCTCGGACCAGGCGCTCCGACCCAGCCTGCCCGAGCGGCTCGAACGCCTCGTCGGCGGAGTGGCCGCGGCGCTGCGGTGCCGCCACGACCTGCGCTATCAACCGTACCTGCCCCCGGTCGTCAACGATCCAACGCTCACCCAACTCGTGGCAGAGGTGGCGCGGGACCTGCTCGGCCCCGAGCAGGTGGTTATCCTGCCGCTGCCACGGCTCACCGGCGAGTCGTTCCACGCCTACTCCCGCGTAGCGCCAGCGGTGTTCTGGTTCCTCGGCGTCGGCAACGCGGAGCAGGGCCTCACCTGGGCCTCGCATCATCCGCGCTTCGACCTCGACGAGCGGGCGCTCCGCGCCGGACTGACAGTCATGGCCGGCTCGGTGCTCCGCCTGCTGGGCGCGCTCCCGCCGGGGCGGCCGCCGGCGCGGCCGCGGCCACAGGCTATTGTGGAGGAGCCAGCTCAGCCACTGCTCGAGGCGGAGGCGGATGAGGTGACCTTCGAATCGGCGCAGTCCTTCCCCGCCAGCGACCCGCCCTCCTGGACCGGGGTAGAGATCTAAGCGAGGCCTGGGCGTGCCGGGCGAGGGGAGGGACGCGTCGCATGCGCCGGAACCACCTTCTGGCTCTGCTCGCCGTCATCCTGCTCCATGCCCAATTCGGGATGACGGGGTTCGCCGCCCCGGCGCCCTCTCCCTGCACCTTCACCCTCGGCTTCGCCACCCTGCACGCGCTTATCCCGCAGATCGTCGGCGACTGTCGCGACGACGAGCACGTCGATCCGGCGACGGGCGACACCCTTCAGGCCACCACCCACGGACTGCTGGTCTGGCGCAAGGCGGACAACTGGACCGCCTTTACCGATGGCGCGACGACCTGGATCAACGGCCCCTGCGGGTTGCAGAGCCGCCCCAACGACCAGACTCTCCCCTGGGAGCGGGGCGAGCCCTGCGCTCCGCTACCGCCCTACCCCCGCGACTTACCCACCGCGCTCTACCCCGCCTGGGAGGCGCTGCAGGCCACCATGGTGGACAGCGACGCCGGGCAGGCCACCGCGGCGGACATCGTCGCCGGCTGGCTGTCCGGCTCCGGCGCGCGGGTCACGGTCGCGCCTCTGGATGGCGCCTGGGGCGTGTACAACACCCGGACGAACCGCGTCACGATTAGCGCTGAGGCGGCTTCGGACCTCCCGGCCGTGGCGGCGGCCGTGCTCGTCCACGAAGTGCGCCACGCCTACCAGCAGGTCTTCGATCCCAATCCTGACTGTATCCACCGCGAGGTGGACGCGATGGAGCAGGAATCGCGCGCCTTCGACTGGATGACGGGCGGCGGGCTGGCACGGCCTACCAGCCTGCTCCAGCGGCAGGAGAACGCGCAGCTCACCATCGAGAAGACCGCGGGTAAGGCTGGCCTCTACACCTGGGTGACCCAGGACCCCGGCTACCAGGACGAGTGCGACCTGGGCTGACCCAGCGCCGCCCCGCGCTGGTACACCCCGTGCGACCACGCCCGGCGTCGGACGCGGAGCGGCGTAGTGAACGAGGTACGTGTCTCGAGCTGGCACGAGCTGAACGAGCAACTCTACCGACACTCGTGGCAGGAGCAGCTCAGGCGCTTCCGCTCGAGATTCGCCTTTCGGGGCCAGCCAGACGCCTTCAGCGATCTGCGGACGGGGCTGATGCGGCTCGGCGGAGCCTACGCCTGCAACGAGGGGCATCTGCTGCGCAACTTCCGCAAGTACGCCCTGCGCTCTCTGGTGTCCTGGCCCGACTCGCTCTGGAACTGGCTGGCGGTAGCGCAGCACCACGGGCTTCCGACGCGCCTGCTGGACTGGACCTACTCGCCGTACGTTGCGCTGCACTTCGTTACCGCGAACCTGGCTCGGGCAGGCGAGGACGGGGTTGTCTGGTGCGTGGACTACGTGGGCGCGCACGAGCGGCTCCCCGCGGCCCTGAAAGACGCGCTGCGGGAGGAGGGCGCGGACGTCTTCACCGTCGAGATGCTGGATCGCGCCGCGCCGAGCCTGCAGGAGCTCGACGCGCTCGCCGACCAGGAGTTTGCCCTATTCTTTGAACCGCCCGCGCTGGACGAGCGGATCGTGAACCAGTTCGCGCTGTTCTCGGTGATGTCCAGTCCCTGCGCCCGGCTTGATGCCTGGCTGGAGCGCCACCCGGAGATCTGCCAGCGGATCGTCGTCCCGGCCGCGCTCAAGTGGGAGGTGCGCGACAAGCTCGATCAGGCGAACGTTACCGAGCGGGTGCTGTTTCCTGGCCTGGACGGGCTGAGCCAGTGGTTGGCGCGCTACTACAGCCCGCGGCCCGAGCAGGAGGATGGCAGGAGCACCTGACCCGGGGCCTACCAGCGCCGCTGTGCCACCGAGCTGGCATTGGCCTGCCACGGGCGCGTGGGGGCTACGGGCTGCCAAGCCCGATCCAGACGGCGATCACCAGCTCGTCGATCTCGAACGGCTTGCGCACACAGGAGTAGGCGCCCACCCGCCACGCCTTCTCCGCCGCGTCCCCCGCCGCGGTAATGACCACGATCGGAACCGTCTTGCCGAAGGCGGCACGGAGCCCGGCCGCGACGGACTCGCCGCTCAGGCGCGGCAGGTTCCAATCCAGAACTACCAGCGAGGGACGGATCCTGGCGGCGCATTCGAGCGCCTCCCAGCCATCCGCCGCGGTCACGACGGGCAGCCCTTCTTCCTCCAACGCGAGCCGAAGCGTCTCGCGCAGGTGCGGGTCGTCCTCCACGATCAGGACCGGCCCACAGAGATGAGGGTGAGGGGAAGTCGGGATGCCGGGCATCACCTGAACCTCTGGTTGTACAGGCACCCGGCGGGGAGGCCCCATGATGCAGCGCGGTGCCGAGCATCGGAGTCGGCGTGTGTCGGGGGCCAAAGGGCTCGGCTACACCGTCGGAGTCGAGTGTCGATGCCCGCCTATCTCTAGCGAGGTCAAAGGCACGAAGTGTGCCGCCGCGCCAGCCCCGGCCCTACCCCTTGACGGCGCCGAAGGTCAGCCCGCGCACGATGTAGCGCTGCGCCAGCACCGCCACGATCAGCGGTGGGATCATCGCGGTCAGCGTGCGTGTGGCCAGCCGGGCGAAGAGCACCCCGGTCGTCTCTTCCGATTCACTGATAATGACCGTCATCGGCGTGCCGTTGCGGGCGGTCAGGATCAGCCCGAATAAGAACTCGTTCCAGGCGAAGGCGAAGCAGATGATGCCGGCCGCGATGACCGCCGGACGGGCGAGGGGGAGCGCCACGCGCCAGAAGGCGCCGAAGAACGAGGCGCCGTCCACCAGCGCCGCCTCCTCGAGCTCCACCGGCAGGTCGCGGAAGACGTCGCGCAGGATGAGCACGACGAACGGGAGCGTGGCGGTGCCGTTGGTGATCGCCAACGCCCAGGGGGTATCGAACAGTCCGACGAAGCGGAACATCAGCAGGATCGGGAAGATGGTGGCGACCGGCGGCAGGAAACGCTGGGAGAGGAACCACATGGTGATGTCCTTGTTCTTCCAGCGGCGGTAGCGGAAGCGCGCCAGCGCGTAGCCGGCCGGGACCCCTAGTACCAGCGCCAGCAGCGCCGCGCCCAGCGCCAGGGTGAGGCTGTTGGTCATCGCGCGGATCAGCCGCGGCCCGCGGACCTCCGAGCCGAATTCGCCGATCCAGTATTCCAGCGTCGGGCTGAACTGCACGAAGGGGATATAGGAGAAGGTAAACCAGTCGATGCGATTCTTGATCGAGGTCACCACAGCCCAGACGAATGGGTAGAGCGCCACGAACATCGACAGCGTGACGAAGCCGCCGCTGAACAGGCGCATGGGAAGGCTCGGCTTGCGACGGATCATGGCCTGCCCCCGGGCTATTCGTAGAGCTGGCGGGCGCGCAGGAAGAACAGCGCGCTCAGCCCGACCATCAGAACCATCAGCAGCAGCGACAGCGTGGTGCCGTATCCGAAGTCGAACCCCTTCATCCCGGCCAGGTAGGTGTACAGGGAGTACGTCCGAGTGGCGGTGCCCGGGCCACCGCCGGTGACGGCGTAGGGGATGTCCACCATCTTGAACGACTCGACCGTCCGCAGAATGGTGACCGTGACGATCACCGGCAGCAGCAGCGGAAGGGTGATGTGGCGGAGCACCTGCCAGGACGACGAGGTATCCAGCGCGGCCGCTTCGTAGATCTCGTCGGGGATCGCCTGCAATCCGGCCAGCAGCACGATGAAGGCGAAGGGCGTCCACTGCCAGATGTCCACCGCGCTCACCGTGACGAACGCCCAGAACGGGTCCGATAGCCAGGGGATCGGCTCCTGGCGGCCCAGCAGCCGCAGGACGCTGTTGACCGGGCCGTCCTGGTGCACGATCGTCAGCGTTAGGTAGCCGATCGCGACCGCGGGCGAGAACAGCGGCAGCGTCAGGATCGTCCGGAAGACCGGCATCCCCCGGATCGGGCGGTTGAAGAACAGCGCTAGCAGAAGCCCCAGGGTGACCGTGGCGCAGACGCTCACCACGGCGAAGCGCAGCGTCACCCCGAGCGCGTGCCAGAACTGGTCGTCGCTGAACGCTCTTAGGTAGTTGCCGAGGCCGACGAAGCGCTCTGTTCCGCCCAGGTGGTAGCTGAACACGCTCAGCCGCAGCGCGTACAGGATCGGGAAGATCCCGATCGCGAACACCCAGCCGATGCCAGGCAGAATAAAGGCGTACTTGGCGCGGTTGCGCTGCCAGATCCCGCTCGACGCGGCCCGCCGCGCCAGAGCGGCCTCCTCGCGCGGGCCGGCATCGCTGGAACCCGCCGTCACATCCCTGGCAATCATCGAGACCCCCCTGAGCGGCGGCGCGGTTGCGCGCCGCGTGGCGCCACGATACTCCACGAGCCCCGTGTCTGGACAGAGGGGTGACGAAATTGCCGCTGCCGAGTCTGGGCGCGCTCGACACCGGCGGGGCGCTGCCGGGACAATCGAGCGCGAACAGGTCCAGTACCCGCCCTGGGTGGCCCGAGCCGGGCTCCCGCAGGCGGCGAGTGAGGTGCAACGATGGCAGAGACGATAGGGTTCATTGGGCTGGGGCTGATGGGCCGGCCGATGGCGAAGAACCTGCTCAAGGCCGGCTACTCGCTGGTGGTCCACAACCGCAGCCAGGGGCCGGTGCAGGACCTCGTCGCGGCCGGGGCGAAGGCGGCGAGCTCGCCGGCCGACGTCGCTCGGCAGGCGGGCGTCATTATCACCATGCTCCCGGACGGCCCGGACGTGCAGCTCGTGCTCGCCGGCCCCAACGGCGTCTTCGAGGGACTGCGCCAGGGGAGCGTGCTGATCGACATGAGCACCATCTCTCCAGTGATCGCCAAGGAGCTAGCGGCCGAGGCGGCCAGGCGGGGCGCGAGTATGCTCGACGCGCCCGTGAGCGGTGGGGAGATCGGGGCGATCAACGCTACGCTCTCGATTATGGTGGGAGGCGACGCGGCGACCCTGGAGCGGGTGCGGCCGATCCTGGCGGCGATGGGCAAGAACATCGTCCACATCGGTGAATCGGGCGCCGGGCAGCTCTGCAAAGCGTGCAACCAGCTCGTGATCGGTGGCTCACTGGCGGCGGTGAGCGAGGCGTTCGCGCTCGCGCGCAAGGCCGGGGTGGACCCGGCGAAGGTGCGGGAAGCGCTGCTGGGCGGATTTGCCGCCAGCCGGGTGCTGGAGGTCCACGGGGAGCGGATGCTCCAGAACAACTGGAAGCCGGGCTTCCGGGCCAAGCTGTACCACAAGGACTACAAGATTGTGATGAACGCCGCCGGCGCCTACGATGTCCCGATGCCCGTCTCGGCGGTCGTCGCGCAGCTCGTCAGCGCGCTGGTGGCGGAGGGGCGCGGCGACGACGACTACTCGGCGCTAGCAACCATCCTCTGGCATCTCGCCGGGGTGGACTAGCCGCGCCGCGAGCTGTCTATACGCCTGCTCGGAGCGCACGGCGAGCGGCATGTCCTGTCGCTGCCTGCCGGGCCCGGCTGGAGCGTGTCGAGGCGCTCGGGAGCTACGCGTATGGTGGGAGTATCGACCCGGATAGCTGTGGCCCGGCAGCGTGGAGACAGGTGCTGTGTGCTGAGCCGCCATACCAGGTGTTAATGTCGCTCGATGACAGGAGAGCGGTGATGCGGGTGGTTGCCTACCATGAGCATGGTGGGCCGGAGGTGCTGCGGCTGGAGGAATGGCCGCTGCCGCGGCCGGGGCCGGGGCAGGCGCGGGTGCGGGTGCGCTCCTGCGGGGTGAACCGGGTGGACCTGCAGACCCGAGCGGGGATGGGCCGAAAGGTCGAGCTGCCGCACGTCCCCGGCTGCGAGATCGCCGGCGAGGTCGACGCGCTCGGGCCGGGCGAGGCGCCGGGGATCGAGGTCGGGCAGCGGGTGCTGGTGCACTTCGCGGTCACCTGCGGCCACTGCGAGTTCTGCCTGAAGGGCGAGGAGACGCGCTGCACCACTCGTGGGATCGTCGGGGTGACGACCCAGGGCGGGCACGCCGAGTACGCGGTCGTCCCGCTGCGCTGTCTGATTCCGCTGCCGGAGGCGCTGTCGTTCGAAGACGCAGCGGCGATGGGGCTGGCGGCGACGACGGCCTGGCACATGCTGATGGTGCGGGCGCAGGTGCGGGCCGGGGAGACGGTGCTGGTGCTGGCGGCCGGCAGCGGGGTGGGCGTCGCGGCAATCCAGATCGCCCGCCTGGCCGGGGCGCGGGTAATCGCGGCAGCGTCCACCGAGGCGAAGCTGGCCAAGGCGCGGGCGCTGGGGGCGGAGGCAACGATCAACTACGCCGAGCGGGATTTCCAGCAGGAGGTGCTGCGGCTGACGAGCGGCCGCGGAGTGGAAGTCGTCGTCGAGTCGGTCGGGGCGGACACCTGGGACAAGAGCCTGCGCTCGGCCTGCCTGGGCGGTCGGATCACCTGGGTGGGGACGACCTCGGGCCACGAGGTGGCGCTGGACCTGCGGCCGGTCTACAGTCGCGAGCTGTCGCTGCTGGGGAGCACCTCCGCGACGCGGGCGGAGGCGCGCATGGTGCTGCGGCTGACGGCCGAAGGGCGGCTGCGGCCGGTGGTCGACCGGGTGCTGCCGCTGCAGGGTGTGGCTGAGGCGCACCAGGCGCTCGCCCGGCGCGAGCAGTTCGGCAAAATCCTGGTCAATCCGTAGAGGCTGGGCAGGGGGACGTGAGCAGCGCGCGCGCGAGCGGTGAGGCAGCGCCAGCCGAGCAGCCGCTGGCTGCGCCCATTATGGTGGTGGGGATCGGCGCCGATGGCCCGGAGGGGCTGTCGCCTCGGGCGCTGGCGCTGGTGGAGCGCGCCGAGGTGCTGTGCGGCGGAGAGCGGCACCTGGCGTTCTTCCCGGAGCATCCCGCCCGGCGCGTGGCCATCCGCGCGAACGTGGAGACGCTGCTGCGGCGGCTGCGGCGGCTCGCCGTGCGGAAGCGGGTGGTCGTGCTCGCCAGCGGCGATCCGCTCTGCTTCGGCATCGGCGCGCGGCTGGTCGAGGCGTTCGGGCCAGAGCGGGTGCGGGTGCTGCCGCATCCGAGCGCGGCGCAGCTCGCCTTTGCCCGGCTCGGCCTCCCCTGGCACGACGCGGTAGTGCTCAGCGCGCACGGCCGCGAGCTGGCGCCCGTGGTTGCCCGGGCGCTGGCGGCGCGCACTGTGGCGATTCTCACCGACCCGCGCCACACTCCGGCAGTCATCGCCCGGGCGCTGCTGGAGGCCGGGATGGAGCCCTGCCAGGCCTACGTGCTGGAGCGGCTGGAGCACCCGGACGAGCGGATCACCGCGCTGCGGCTGGACGAGCTGGAGGGGCGGGAGTTCGATCCGCTGAACGTGCTGGTGCTGCGGCGGGAGCGAGTCTGGCAGCCGCTCAGCCTCGGCCTGCCCGACGACGCCTACGCGCACCGGGCGGGGATGATTACCAAGGCCGAGGTGCGCGCGGTAGCGATCAGCAAGCTCCGAGTAGCGGCTGAGTCAGTGGTCTGGGACATCGGCGCTGGCTGCGGCTCGGTGGCGCTGGAGGTCGCCGGGCTTATCCTCGGCGGCCGCGTCTACGCGGTCGAGCGCGACCCGGAGCAGCTCGCGCTCCTGGAGCAGAACCGCCAACGGCACCCGCGGCCGAACTTGGAGGTGGTGACCGGGGAGGCGCCCGCCGCGCTGCGCGCCCTGCCAGACCCGGACGCGGTGTTCGTCGGCGGTAGCGGTGGCCAGCTTGGCACGATCCTGCGCGCGGTGTTCCGGCGGCTGCGCCCCGGCGGGCGGCTGGTGCTGAACGCGGTGCTGCTGGAGACGGTGAGCGAAGCGCAGCGCCGGTGCGCCCGGGCCGGCTGGCCGACTGAGCTGTGCCAGGTAGCGGTGGCACGCGGGGAGCCAACGGCGGGCGGGGTACGGCTGGCGGCGGCAAATCCGGTGTTCATCCTCGCGGCCCAGCGCCCGGAGCGAGCGTGAGCGCTGGCTACGGCACCCTCACGGCCATTGGACTGGGGCCGGGCGATCCGGAGCTGCTTACCCTGAAGGGGCTGCGGCTGCTCCGTGCCGCCCGCTGGCTCTTTGCCCCAGTGCGCGCTCCAGAGGCGCCGAGCTACGCGCTGGAGATCGCCTGGCCGCACCTGGACCTGGCGCGCCAGCAGGTCGTCGCGCTGGTGTACCCGATGCCGCGGGACGGCGAGCCCGACGAAGCGCAGTGGCGGGCGAACGCCCGGCTGATCGCCGCCCACCTCGCCGACGGCTCCGACGGCGCCTTCCTGGTCGAAGGCGATCCGCTGCTCTACAGCAGCTTCACCCCCACCTTGTTCACGCTCCAAGACGAGTTCCCCTCGCTCCCGATCCGCATTGTTCCCGGCGTCTCCTCCATCGTCGCCGCGGCCGCGCAGGCGCACCTGCCGCTCGCCCGTCTGGATGAGCGCATCGCCATCGTTCCCGCCACCAGCAGCCGCCGGGCGCTGCGCGAGGCGCTGGAGCGCTACGACACGGTGGTGATTCTGAAGGTCGCCCGCCACTTCGAGGCGCTGCTGGACTTGCTGGAATCTCTCGGCCGCGCCGACAATGCGATCCTCGCCGAGCGCGTCGGCACTCCGCGCGAGCGCCTGGAACGCGACCTGCGGGCGCTGCGCGGCCAGGCGCTCGACTACTTCTCCCTGGTGATCGTCTCTGGTGGGTGGGCCAATGGGTGAGCGCGGCAAGGTGTACTTCCTGGGTGCCGGGCCGGGGGATCCGGAGCTGCTGACCGTCAAAGCGCGGCGGATCCTGGAGCGCGCCGACCTGGTGATCTATGCGGACTCGCTGGTGCATCCGGGTGTCGCCGCGCTTGCTCGGCCTGAGGCCGAGGTGATCGGCAGTGCCGGGCTGGCGCTGGGCGAGATGATGGAGCGGATGATCGCCGCGGCGCGCCGGGGGCAGACGGTGGCCCGGGTACAGAGTGGCGACCCGACGCTGTACGGCGCGATCCACGAGCAGATGGTGCGGCTCGACCAGGCCGGCGTGCCCTACGAGATCGTGCCCGGCGTCAGCTCCGCGTTCGCCGCCGCGGCGGCGCTCGGCTGCGAGCTGACCGTCCCCGACGTGGCGCAGACCGTCATCTTTACCCGTCTCCCGTCGCGCACGACGACGATGCCCGAGCGGGAGCGGCTGCGCGAGCTGGCCCGGCTGGGCGGGACGCTGGCGATCTTCTTGAGCATCCATGTAATCGATCGGGTCGTCGCGGAGCTGCTGGCCGGCGGGCTGGAGCCGGCGACGCCCGCGGCGGTGGTCTATCGGGTTACCTGGGCCGATGAGCAGGTCCTGCGCGGGACGCTGGCCGACATCGCCGGGCAGGTACACACGCGGCATCTGACGCGCCAGGCGCTGATCCTGGTCGGCCCGGCGGTCGGGCAGGGCATCCGCGAGCTGGCGGCGCAGCGCCGCTCGCACCTGTACTGCGAGGAGTACAGCCACGGGTTCCGAGTGAGCCGGCCGGGCGCGGCAGCCAGTGCCGCGCCCCGGGACGGCGCCGCGCGGCTGGACGCTGATAGCTGAGCTGCAAGGCTGGTGGCCGATGCCCGATTCCCCGCTTGCGATCATCAGCCTGAGCCGCGCCGGGGCGCGCCTCGGGGCGCGGCTGCGGCAGGAGCTGCCCGAGAGCCGGCTGTTCGTCCCGGCGCGGCACGCGGCGGAGGCTGGCGCGGCGGCCGAATCGTTCGAAGAGCCGGTCGGCGTGCTCGTCGCCCAGCTCTGGGCCGAGCACGACCTGGCGCTGATCATGGCGACGGGGATCGCGGTACGCCTGATCGCCCCGCTGCTCTCCGATAAGCGGAGCGACCCCGCGGTGGTCGTGCTCGACGACCTCGGGCGCCACACGATCGCGCTGGCCGGCGGGCACCAGGGCGGGGCCAACCGGCTGGCGCAGCGGATCGCGGCGGCGGTGGGCGCCGCACCGGTGGTCAGCACCGCCAGCGACCTGCACGGGCTCCCGCGGCTGGACCTGCTGGGCGAGCCGTTCGGGTGGCGGCTGGAGCAGGCACCAGCTCGCGTCCTGGCGGCGGCCGTGGACGGCGAGCCGCTGGGTGTCTACCAGGACGCCGGCGAGACCGCCTGGCGTCCGGCCGGGGCTCCCCTGCGCGACTTCGACTCTCTGGAGGCGCTCGCTGCCAGCGGCTTGCCGGGCGTCGTCATCACCGACCGCCTCCTCCCGCCGGGGCTGCCCTGCCAGCAGTGGGTGATCTGGCGACCGCGCAGCCTGGTCGTGGGGGTGGGCTGCGCCCGCGGCGCGAGCGCGGAGGAGATCCGCGCGGTCGTGCACGAGGCGCTGGCCCGCGGCGGGCTTTCGCCGCTGAGCCTGCGAATGCTGGCGAGCCTCGACCGAAAGCGGGACGAGCCCGGGCTGCTTGCCTTCGCTCGGGATAGCGGGCTGGAGCTGCGCCTCTTTCCCGCCACGGCGCTCGATCGCGTCGCGGGCGTGCTGCATCCGTCCGAGGCGGTCCGGGCGGCGGTGGGGACAGCCGGCGTGGCCGAGCCGGCGGCGCTGCTCGCGGCCGGAGCCACGGAGCTGCTAGTTCCGAAGGTGAAGCAGGCGCGGGCGACAGCCGCGATCGCCCGCTATGCGGGCCGCGCCCTGGGGCGGCTGAGCGTGATCGGGCTCGGCCCCGATGGGCGCGAGCACCTGACGGTCCGCGCTCGCCAGCGGCTGCTCGAGGCGGACGTGGTGCTCGGCTACCGCCCGTACGTCGAGCAGGTTCGAGCCTGGCTACCGGCCACACCGGTCGAGCCGAGCGACATCGGCTGCGAGCGCGAGCGCGCCGCCCGGGCGCTGGACCTGGCGCTCGGCGGGCGGAAGGTCGCGCTCGTCTCCAGCGGCGACCCGGGGATCTACGGCATGGCCGGATTAGTGCTGGAGGAACTGGCGGGGCGGGGACTGGCTGAGCGTCGCTCGGAGCTGGTGGAGATCGTCCCTGGCGTCACTGCCGCCAGCGCCGCGGCGGCGGTGCTCGGCGCGCCGCTGTTGGCCGATTTCGCGGTGCTGAGCTTAAGCGACGCGCAGATGCCCTGGAGCATAATCGAGCCCCGGCTGCGGCAGCTCGCCTCGAGCGATCTGACGCTGGCGCTCTACAACCCGACCAGCCGCCGGCGTGGGGAGCGCTTCCAGCGCGCCTGCCAGGTGCTACTGGAGCACCGCCCGCCGACGACGCCGGTCGCGCTGGTCCGCAACGCGCTGCGCCCGGGCCAGCAGGTACACCATCTCGACCTGGCCAGCCTGCCCACGGCGCGGGTGGACATGTGGACGCTGGTGCTCGTCGCCGGCCGCGGCGTCCAGCGGCTCGGTCCCTGGCTGGTGGCCCGCCGTGACGGCGCTCCGTGCGCGGAGACGGAGCCGCCGGCTTCGAGTGCCATCGGGGCGGACATGCACCCGCCCGGCTGACGATGATTCAGGAGCCGCCGTTCAAATACAACCGTGAGGTGCGGCTGCGTCCCGAGACGGACACTGCCCACCGCCAGCCGTACGAGATCCTGCAAGCAACGATTGTCCGCTGGGTGCAGTGCTCCACCTGCCGGAAACGCTTCTGGTACGCTCTGGCGGCGGATACCCCGCCAGAGGAGCTCTGGTGGTGGGGCGCGCGCTTCCGGCAGCAGCTCAAGGCCGAGGGCTGCGCGAACCACCCGACGGACTGAGCGACCTGTGGGGCCGGCTCCGCCTCTGCGTGTCACTCCAGTGACTGAGCGTCGTCGGAGGGGGCGCCCCGCTCCAGCCAGGCCTCGAACGGCGGCACAGCCTGGGCGAGCCGCCACTCGTGCAGCACGTCCAGCGCCATCGCCCGCACCGGCCCGCTGCCAGCTCCAGCGCGCTGGCACTGCCGCAGCAGCCAGGCCTCGAAGCCCTCCGGGCTCGGATCCTCGCGGGCAGCGGCCTCCAAAAGCGACCGCTTGATCGCGATCCCGATCGCGTCCGGGGGCGTGTCACGCTTGCGCCTGCCGCGCCGGCCGTCCGACGCCTCCAGCGCCGCGAGCAGCCGACGGCAGACCTCGGCCGGGCGCAGCTCGGTGCTGGCCATGTCGCTCATCGGCGCCAGCCGAGCAGTCCGCGCCGGGGAGCGGCGGGCTCCAGGCGCAGCCGAAGCGGGTAGCCAGTGCCGCCGGGGCGGCTGAAGCCGCGCTCCAGCGCCGCCAGGTCCAGCTCCACCGTCGCCAGGTCTTCCAGCGCCAGGCGTGGTCCCGGCCAGGCCACCAGGGTGGCGAGCGCCTTGACGTACCCTTTGCAGACCGAGCAGGTGTCTACCTTGCGGCTCTCCGGGTCCGCCTCGGGCACAAGGGAGCCGAGCTGCTTGAAGTCAGCGACGCCGCAGAAGACGCACCGCAATGGGTCGAAGCCCCAATCAGCGCCACAGCGGCCGCAGCGCAGCCGCCGGGCGCGCTCCAGCCCACGCAGCTCGGCCAGTGTCGGCCAGGCGCCGCAGAGTGGGCAGTAGCCGTGCCGCCAGGCAGCATCGGGGCTCACGCGGCGGGCGCAGGCGTGCAGCAGCGGCGTGCATAGCAGCGGCGCCAGCGCCACGAGCGCCTCCGGGTCGGCGCCCGCCTCGGCCGCGAGCTCGCCAAGGCGCCCGGGCTCCTGGTCCGCCACCGCTTCCAGTAGCGCCAGCGGTTCGAGCTGATTCGCCGTGCCGAGAGGCGAGCCGCCGCGTGCGGCCAGGGTCAGCAGCCGCCGAGTCCAGTCGCGCGCCAGCCGGGGATCGAGCCTGACCACCGCCTCCGCCAGCCCGGGCGCGCCCTGGGGCCGCTGCGTGGCCAGGGAGACCGAGGCGGCATGCTCCCAGGCTGGGTCGGCTGTCGCCTGGATCGTCGCGTCGAGCACCGCGAGCCAGGGGCGCCACTCCGCCCGCTCGCGCGCCAGCTCCGCGCTTCGGCTCGCCATCTCTGCCTGCGCCGAAGGAGCGCGGGAGACCACGCGCAGCTCGTGGCTCGTCACCGCCCCGCGCCCTTCAGCGGTGTCTGGTAGAACGGCTCCGGCGTCCCATGGAGCTGGATCACCGCGCCGTGGTTGCCCGGGTCTGCCCCCGGCCCATCGCCGCGGGTCCGCGACGCCTCGGGGCTGCACGCGGCGAGGCCGACAAGGAACAGAACCAGCAGCAGTGACGTGAACCAGGCAGCTACGGCTCGGCTCATCGCACTCGCTCTCTTCACACGTTATAGCGACTCGGACGACAGGACGATCACCGCCCGCAGGATGAAGCCGCCGATGAGCGCCAGGACGGAGGCGGCGGCGATACTGGCCCCGCCAAGCTGCCGCGCACCCCAGTGTAGCGCCAGCGGGAGCAGGATGCCGACGAGCAGCACGCCGACCGCAAGCAGCAGGCCCCAGATGCTCAGCCAGATGCTCATCAGCGGCCCGAGCGACAGCACCATCGCGATCAGGACCACCAGCTCCAGGATCGTCACCCAGGTGTCGAGCCGCTCCAGCCGCGCCAGCGAGGCCGGGGCAACCCAGCCCCGTGGCCGGCCGAGCAGCAGCATCAGCGCCGCGGCGGTGGAGGCGCCCGAGGCGAGGAACAGCAGTCCGAGCAACGGCGTGTCCGCCCAGATGGGACGGTTGGTGACGCTGAGCAGGACGCCGGTATAGCTGGCGACGAAGAAGCCGAAGGCGGCGCCCAGCAGCACGATCAGCCAGCGCAGCGGATCGCGGCGGAGGACACCGAGCGGGCCGCGAGAGCCCACGGCGCCAAGGAAGGCCAGGAAGGAGAACAGGCCGAACAGCAGCAGCGCCCAGGAGCCGACCGACATCGGCGACCACAGCTTGAAGATGGGCGCCGGCGCCCGCTCGGAGGCGATGAGCATGTGCCAGAAGCGTTCCGGCCGGGTCAGGTCGGCGCTGAGCAGGATCGGACAGGGAAGCAGGGTGACGAAGGCGATGATGTAGCCCAGCCGAGCCAGGGGCCAGTCGATGGGCCGGCCGAACAGATCCACCAGCGCCGCCAGCGCGAAGCTGCCTCCGGCCAGGCCGCCGAAGAAGAAGTAGAGAATCACCAGCCACTCCCAGCCGGGCGCAGTGGTGAAGAAGGTATCAGACGGTGGCATCGCGCCCCTCCGCCGCGAAGCGGTCCATGCGGTTCTTGCGGAAGCTGAGCAGCCCCAGAATTCCGACCAGCACCGCACCAGCGGCTGATAGGACGGAGCCGGGCGCGAGATTGCGGCTGGGCAGCCGAGGATTGGCTGGCAGACCATACACCTCCGGCTTGTCGATCAGCAGGTAGAACGAGTTGAGCCCGCCCAGCATGCTCTCGTCGGCGCCGTACAGGTAGGCATCGGTCAGCCCCTGCTGGTGGAGCTGCTGGACCCGCTGGGCGGCGCGCTGCCGCAGGTCGCTAATTGTGCCGAACTGAATCGACGCCGTGGGGCAGGCCTGGGCACAGGCCGGGGTGAGGCCGGCCTGCATCCGGTCGTAGCAGAGGGTGCACTTCTGGGCGGTGTTGGTGACCGGGTTGATCTCGATCACGCCGAACGGGCAAGCGGCGATGCAGTCGCGGCAGCCGTTGCAGACATCGGATTGGATCACCACGGTGTCGAACTCGGTGCGGATGATCGCCCCGGTCGGGCATACCTCCAGGCAGCCGGCCTGGACGCAGTGCTTGCAGACGTCGCTCATCATCAGCCAGCGGCCCGAGGAGCGGTCAGGGCTGAACTGCTCGATGAACTTGACGTGCCGCCAGTGCTCGCCGTCCAGGCGGCGGGTGTTGTCGTAGCTGTGGCCGCTGAGCGTGTTCGCCCCGCCGTTGGTCGCCGGAAGCTGGTTCCACTGCTTGCAGGCGACCTCGCACGCCTTGCAGCCGATGCAGACCGTCGTATCCGTGTAGAACCCCATCGGCTCTGCCATCAGGCCTTCTCCACGTTGCAGACGAACGCCTTGCCTTCATGGATGGAGACGTTCGGATCGCCCACCATCGCCGACAGGTCGTTCACCACTGAGCCGGTGACGATCCCCTGGTAGCCCCAGTGCCAGGGCAGCCCGACGTGGTGGACCAGCTTGCCGTCCAACTGGAACGGCCGCATGCGCGGGGTTACCAGCGCCTTGGCCAGGATCTGGCCCCGCGGGGTGCTGATCCTGGCCACGTCCAGGTTGCTGATCCCCTTCTCCTTCGCCAGCTCGGGGCTGATCTCCACGAACAGCTCCGGCTGGAGCTCGGCCAGCCAGGGAAGCCAGCGGCTCATCACCCCCGAGAGGTGGTGCTCGGTGAGCCGATAGGTGCTCAGGATGTACGGGTACTTCGGGTCACCGGGTGCGGCGATCGGGTTGGATTCGTGCTTCCAGAGCTTGAGCACCGGGCTGTTCTGCTGCTTGTAGAGCGGGTTCTGGATGGGGGACTCGAGCGGCTCGTAATGAGTCGGCAGCGGGCCATCCACCAGCCCGGACGGGGCGAACAGCCAGCCCTTGCCATCGGCCTTCATGATGAACGGGTCGGTGCCCGAGAGCGCGTCCAGCCCGATCCCGTCCGGCTTGGCCGGGGCATCCGGCGCCTTGGTGAGTGCGAAGTCCGGCACGTCGTAGCCCGTCCATTGCTTGCCATCCCACCAGACGTACTTCTTGCGATCGCTCCAGGGCTGGCCATCCGGGCGAGCGGAGGCGCGATTGTAGAGGATGCGCCGGTTCGCTGGCCAGGAGTAGCCCCACTTGAGGTGGGTCTGTGGGCCCTCGGGCGGGTCCGGCTCGCGGCTGGCGGGCCGGAGCTGGTCCGGGGCCGGGTACAGGCCGGAGTAGATCCAGGAGGCGCAGGTGGTGGAGCCGTCGTCCTTCAGCGCGGAGAAGCCGGGCAGGAGCTTGCCCGTGGCCGTCTCGTAGCCGTTGATCTCCCTGACGATCTTGCGGGCGCTCGGCTCGTCCTTGATTCGGAAGTCGCCGATCTCCTCCGGGTCGGGCTCGTAGTCCCAGACCAGGTTTTTGATCCCCTGGTCGCGCGGCTCGTTGCTGCTGGCGTACATCGCCTTGAGCCGCTTGCCCAGGGAGTAGGTGAACCAGAGATCGGAGCGGGCGTCGCCCGGCGGGTCGGCGGCCTTGTGGTGCCACTGGATCAGCCGCTGGGTGTTGGTGAAGGAGCCCTCCATCTCCCCCACCTGGGCCGAGGGGAAGAAGAAGACCTCCGTCTTGATGTCGGCCGGGTTGAGCTCGCCGCTCTTGACCTCGGGCGAGTTGTACCAGAAGGCGGCGGTCTCGGTTTCGAAGTTGTCCTTGACCACCAGCCATTCCAGCTTCGCCAGCGCCCGCCGCTGCAAGCGCGCGTTCTGCCCGCCCACCGCCGGGTTCTGGCCCATGGCGAACATCCCCCGCACCTTGCCCTGGTCCATCAACAGGAACATCGGCATGTGCGAGTGGTCGCCGCTGATACGCGGGTGCCAGCCATAGCCAAAGTCGTTGTCCGGCGTGGCAGCGTCCCCGTACATCGACTTCAGGTAGCTGACCATGAACTTGGGCGTGTTGGCCCAATAGCCGGTGGGGAGCGTCTCAGTGGCCAGATAGTCTTGCAAAGTGTCGTGCTTCTTGAGGATCGACGGCGCTGCCATATAGCCGTGGATACTGTGGTACAGCGTTGGGACGTCCGTCGAGCCCTGGATCGTGGCGTGGCCGCGCAGCGCCATCACCCCGCCGCCGGGCCGGCCAATGTTGCCGAGCAGAAGCTGGAGCAGCGCGCAGGCGCTGATCATCTGTGGCCCGTAGGTGTGCTGCGTCCAGCCGACCGCGTAGCACCAGGCGGTAGTCCTGTCTGGCCCGGAGTTGTCGACGATCGCCTGCGCCACCTGCAGGAAGGTGTCCTTCGGGCAGCCGGTGACGCGTTCGACCATCTCCGGGGTGTAGCGGCTGTAGTGGCGCTTGAGGATCTGGAAGACAGAGCGCGGGTCCTGCAGCGTCTCATCCCGCAGCGGGGCCGGCTTCTTGAGCGACAGCACCAGCGGGTCGAACGGCGGCCCCTTGGGGGGTGGGGGCGGCTGCTGGGGCTGGCCCGGCTGCCCCTGCTGGTTGCCGGACTGTACCGGCTGCTCGCCCGACTGGGCGGTGGCGGCGGCGCGCCCCTGCTCGCCGACCGGAGTCAGCTTGTACTGCCAGCTCTTGCCGTCGTACTGGCCGATAAACCCGTTGATCGGGTCGCCGGTGTACGGCCCGAGGCCGGAGAACACGCCGTCCAGGTCCTCGGTGTCCTTGAAGTCGTCGCTGACGATAGTCGCGGCGTTGGTGTAGTTGACCAGGTAATCCCGGAAGAACGGCTCGCGATTCCAGCGGTCGCTATTGAGGACGTAGTTGATGAGCCCGCCCAGGAAGGCGATGTCGCTGCCGGCGCGGATCGGCGCGTGCAGGTCGGCTAGCGCGCTGGTGCGGGTGAAGCGCGGATCGACATGGATAATCTTGGCGCCCTTCAGCTTGGCCTGCGTTACCCAGCGGAACGCCACCGGGTGGCACTCGGCCATGTTGGAGCCCTCGATGACGATGCAATCCGAGTTGGCCAGGCTACCGGGAAAGGTGGTGGCGGCGCCGCGCCCGAGTCGTACCCCCAGACCGGGGACACTCGAGCTGTGTCAAATGCGGGCCTGGTTTTCTATCGCCACCACCCCTAAGCCGCGCATCAGCTTCTGCTGCAGGTGGTTCCACTCGTTGTCCATCGTCGCTCCGCCGAGCGAGAAGATGGCCAACGTCTGATTGAGCACCCGCCCGTCCGCGGTCTTCTCGACGAACGTCTCGTCGCGTGTCTTCTTTACCAGCTCTGCGACGCGGTCCATCGCCTTGTTCAGATCCCACACTTCCCACTGGGTGGCGCCCGGAGCGCGGTGCAGCACCTTGGTGGCGCGGTTGGGATTTACGTGGAGCTGATAAATCGCCGCCCCTTTGGGGCAGAGGTTGCCCTGGTTGATCGGGCTGCGAACGTCGCCTTCGATGTTGACGATCCTGCCGTCGATCGCGTGGACGACCGTGCCGCAGCCAACCGCGCAATACGGGCAGACGCTTGGGACCGCTTTCGCGTCCTTGATCCGCAGCTCCTGGGCGCGCTGCTGCGCCGGCTGGACGTTACAGCCCATCGCCAGCAATCCGCCCAGCGCCGTCGCCGCGGACGCCTTGAGGAGTTCGCGCCGCGAAACCGCCATTCGAATCCCCCCATCGCCCGCACCGGGGGTGCCGCCCCCGGCCGGGTGGCGTATGGCTTCATCCTAGTACGGGTCGGTCCAGTGAGCAACCATTCCTCGCTGCATGCTTGCGGCGATGTGATGCACAGGGCGTGCAGCCGCGGAGGGCAGATGCCCCCAGCGCTGGGGCAACTATGCGCAGAGGAGCGCAGCATGGCGCAGTATACCTGCAAGATGTGCGGGCAGCCATTCGAATCGCAGCAGCAGCTCGAGCAGCACAACCGGGAAAAGCACCCGGGGATGAGCAGCGCAGGCAGCAGCGGTATGCAGGGGAGCGCCGCCCAGCGGTGGCTCGCCGTAGGCGATGGGCCGAGGGGGCGACTCGACGCCTGCCCCTCGGCCCCGCTTCAGATACTGAGTCAGATACTGAGTTAGAGAGTTCTTGATGTAGATCGGACAGGTGAAGCAAGAGGTTGTGGGTGACAAGGAGCACCAGCATTACCATCCACCAGTAACGCACGCCCACGGCCACTACCACGTCTCGCACCATCATATAGAGCGGCGAGCTGCTGGGCGCATTCGCGCATCGTTCGCACTACCATAGCCACGAGCACAATCACGCCGGTATCTTGCACGCGCACAGAGGACATGATGAGGAGACAGAACGCCGCGAGCACGACGAGACGGCGCACACCCACGACCATTCGCAGCCAGCGCAGTCACCCGGCTGAGCCGGCTGAACAGCCAGCCGACGAGCCGCCCCGTCCGGCTGGCTCCCTCGTCGTGCCAGCCAGCGCCGCGGGCCCGTCTGAAATCGACGTCGAGGAGGGGGTGACGATGCACACACCATGGCGCTACGCACCGGAACCGCCGAATCCAGGGCCTGTCCCACCTGAGCCACCGCCGGAGCCCAGGCCATCGCCTCCAGGCGTGCCAGGGCCGCCAGACCCGAACCCGATCTAGTCCTCCGCTCCCCCGTGGTTGTCCGCACTCGCAGGAGCCACCGGCGCGGGGTCGGTTGACCACCCTGGCTGCTGCGCCTCGGCGCAGCGCTGGAGCTCCCGCTTCGAGCCGTGGACCAGAAAGTGCAGCGAGAGCGTCATTCCATCGGGCCAGGCACCTACCGCCTGGTGAATCTCCCCTTTGGCGAAAAGATACCCGTGCCCCACGGGGAGGAGCTGCTCCTCGAGGAGCTCCAGCGCGTCGGGGCAGACGCCGGCCAGACGCCGATTGCACTCCACGCCCTGCACGGTCGCTGCCGCGCCCCAGCGTTCGTGGTCGTGCGGTGGTGTCGCTTCGCCCGGCCGCAGAACCACGAGCGCGACAGACCAGCCGGCTGAATCCTGGTAGAGCAACGGAGCACGATAGCCATCCGGGCCAGGCGCCCGCTGTGCTGGGGTTGGCCTGAAGACGGTCGCGAGCTCGCGCAGTGCTGCCAGCACCTGGCGGCGGGTGCTGGCAGCATCCGCGTTCCGCGCGCAGAGGCGATTCACCTGCTCCGCGAACCGGGCCAGCGGAGTGACCGTGTCGGTGCGGGCGGTGTGCGGGCGCCTCATGTCGCCCGCTGCGCCTGGAGGAGATACCGCTGGAACCAGTCTGCTGCCAGGTGGGCGACCTGCTCGAGTGCCCCGGGCTCCTCGAACAGATGGCTGGCCCCGGGGACGATCGCCAGGTGCTTCTCGACGGCCAGCTCCTCCAGAGCGCGTTCGTTGAGCGCCAGCACCTGCCAGTCGTTGCCGCCCACGATCAGCAGCGTCGGCGCCCGGACCCGCGCCAGCGCCGCGCCGGCGAGGTCGGGCCGGCCGCCGCGGGAGACGACGGCGCCAACCAGGTCCGGCCGCTCGGCCGCCGCCACCAGCGCCGCGCCGCCACCGGTGCTCGCCCCGAAATAGCCGATCCGTAGCCCGCTGGTGGCCGGCTCGCGCGTCAGCCAGTCCGTCGCCCGAACCAGCCGGTCGGCGAGCAGCCCAATGTCGAAGCGCAGATGGCGGGTGGCGAGGTCGACCTGCTCCTCCTCCGGCGTTAGCAGGTCGATCAGCAGCGTCCCCAGCCCCACGCTGTTCAGCACCTGGGCGACGAAGCGATTGCGCGGGCTGTGCCGGCTGCTGCCGCTCCCGTGGGCGAACAGCACCACCGCTCGCGCCTGCTCTGGGACCTCCAGGTCCCCTTCCAGCGTCACCGTGCCTGCTGGCACCTGGACCAGCCGATGCTGTGCTCCGCTTGCCCTGGCCATCGGAACCTCCGTTTGCTGCCCATCTCGCCAATAGCAGGGGGAGCAGCGCGGTGGCGCTCCCGCCGCTGCCCCTTGCCTTTCTGGCAGTACTCCTGTCCGTGCCCGCTCCGGTCAGACGGCGAAGGGGTATGTCTCGGGCGCCTCTCCCATCTCCCACTGCGGCGCCCGCTCCAACGGCTCGACCGCTCGCGTCTCGTCAAAGTGCAGCACGGCGTCGAACTGTCGCGCCAGCCGCGCGGTGAAGTAGTGGCTGAGTCGCTCGGTCTCCGGGCGGTAGATCACCCCGATCGCGCGCTCCAGGCGCGGCGTATCTAGGCCCTCCGCCATGGAGCCTCCGTTCCTGAGACGGAGCAGCAAGCTAGGTTGTCCGGTCTCGTGGAAGAGCGCCTCGTAGCTCTCCGGCAGCCCCGGCCGCACCCGTTTGCGCTCCGCTGGGCCGTCCCAGTCGCTCGCGGCGGTCACCGTGCCGGTGTAGGTGCTGAAGCCGATCAGCACCGCCTCGTCGCCGTAGCGCTCGCGGACGAGCTGCCCCACGTTCAGCTCTCCCCGGCGGCTCATCTCCGTTGCCCTGGCGTCGCCCAGGTGGGAGTTGTGCTCCCAGACCGCGACCTTAGTGTGCTGCCCATGGCGGCTGAGGTGCGCCATCAGGGCGTCGAGCGTCTCGACCATGTGGCGGTCGCGCAAGTTCCACGAGGACACTCGGCCGCTGAACATGGTCCGGTAATACTCTTCGGCGTTCTTCACCAGCCGGGCGTTCTGCTCAGCGTAGAACTGCTCGTCCTCCGCCATCAGGCCGTCGCGCCGAGCGTGCTCCAGCGCATGCCGCTGCATGTCGACGAGCTGCTCGATCGCCGCTCGCTCGCACGATTCCGACAGCCCGAAGCTGGCGGCATAGCCATAGGCCTGGGTATCTTCCCCGAAGTGCTCGAAGCAGCCGTAGCGGTGCCGGGCGCGCCTGGCCGCCTCCGGGTCGACGTTGTCCAGATAGCCGAGCACGGCCTGGATGGAGGTATACAGGCTGTAGAGGTCCAGCCCGTAGAAGCCGGTCTTCGGCGCGCCCCGCGGCAGGTGCTCGTTGTGCTGGCGCAGCCATTCCACGAAGTCGAGTACCACCCGGTTGCGCCACATCCAGGTCGGGAAGCGTTTGAAGCCGCTGAGCGCCTCGTCGGCGTTGGCGCTATCCCCGGCGCCCCGGACGTAGCAGCTGACTCGGTAGGCGTCTGGCCAGTCGGCCTCCGCGCAGACCGCGGTGAAGCCCTTCTCCTGGATAAGCCGCTGGGTGATCTGGGCCCGCTCCCGATAGAACTCATGGGTGCCGTGCGATGCCTCGCCCAGGAGGACGAAGCGCGCGTCGCCGATCAGCTCGAGCAACGGGTCGTAGTCGGCCGCCGCGCCGGTGAGCGGGTGCGCGACCTCGCGGACCGCCTGCGCCAGGGTCCGCGTCCTCTGTTCCAGCATCTCCAGCGTCCTCCAGCCGGATTACTCGCTCGAACCTCCGGCCGTGGTCGCCTGGCTTGGGTGAAGCTGCTCCGCCTGCTGGAGCAGTGCGCGCACTTCCTCGTCGCTGGTCTGGGAGAAGTCTTCGTACCACAGCCCCACGGCCCAGAACGGCTCCGGGGTGACGGCGCAGACCACCTCGTCGGCCTCCGCCCGCAGCGCCTCGCAGGTCGGCGGCGCGGCGACGGGCACGGCGACGACAATCCGGCTCGGCCCCTGCTGCCGCAGCGCGGCCACCGCGGCGCGCATCGTCGAGCCGGTAGCCAGACCATCGTCCACCAGGATGACGATCCGCCCACGCACATCCGGCAGCGGCCGTCCGTCGCGGTAGCGCTCATCGCGCCGAGCCAGCTCGCGCTCTTCGCTGGCGGTCACCGCGTCGATCACCGACTGAGGCAGGTGTAGCTCGCGGACGACCTGCTCATTCAGCACCCGCACCCCGCCCATGGCCAGGGCACCGAAGGCCAGCTCCTCGTGGCCTGGGACACCCAGCTTGCGGACCAGGAAAACGTCCAGGGGGGCATCGAGTGCTTTGGCGACCTCGAACCCGACCGGCACGCCGCCACGTGGGAGCGCCAACACCAGCACGTCGGGACGGTAGGCATAGTGGGAGAGCCGGGTGGCGAGCACCTGGCCGGCGTCTCGGCGATCGCGAAACGGGCGCATGCGTGCTCTCCTTGAACCGCTCTCCCGTACGCTTCGTCCTCGGACATGCTCCGTGCACCGGAGCATCCATGTCGAGCTTACTCCAGCCGGCCGCAAGATGTGTACCCTGCTGCTCCCCTGGGGCGAGAGGTCGGTCCTCACGATACTCTCCGGCGCGCAGCCGGCGGCCAGCACGGCTCGTGAAGAGGCTACAGGGCGAGCAGGAAGGCGAGTAAGTCGTCCCGGTCGGCAGCGTCGAGGGCGGCGAAGCGCTCGACGGCAACTGCTGCCTCGTCGCCGTGGGCACGGATGGCGCCGAGGATTCCGTCGCGCCCCGCGGAGAAGCGGCCGTCGTGCCAGAGATACGGGCGGTGCGACAGGCCCCAGAGCGGGGTGGTGCGCCAATCGGAGCCGTGGGCCAGGCCGGCGACGATGCCATCGGCATTCGCCGGGCCGAGGTCATGGATCAGCAGGTCGGAGTACAGCGGAACGGGCTGATTGGCGAGCGCGGCATCGGGATCCGGCCCGGTCGTGTAGCTCGGCAGGTGGCAGACGGCGCAGCCGGTTTCGGCAAACACCTGGCGACCCCGCTCCGCTGCAGGGGAGGGCGTGGGATCGGCCGGGCGGAGCGCGCGGACGAACTCCGCCAGGGCCAGCACCACTTCGCCCTTGGCGTTCGCCTCATAGGGCCAGGCCAGCGCCTGGCGACAGGGCTCGGGAAGCTCGCTGATCTGCGGCGCTGGTGCGTTCGGCACCCAGTAGCGCGGGGTGGTGATCTCCATCGGCTCGTAGGGTGAGGTCATCCCGAGGTGGACGAAGTACTGGTCGGCCACTGCCTGCAGCACGCTGGTGTACTCCGCCTTCCAGCCGAAGCGGCCGACGACGTGGTCGTTGACGAACGGGTCCATCGCCGGGCCGAGGTTGGCCCGGCCGCGGACGCCGTCGGGTTTGGCCGCTCGCTCCTGCGCCAGGATGGCCTCGTCGGGAATCGCGTCGATCAGGCCCAGCCCGAACAGCGGCGGCGCCTGGCGCGGGGAGACGAACGGCGCGTCGGGTGGCACCGTCTGCGGCGGCAGCACACAGCCGGGCACCAGGTCCTGGATGGTCCGCTGGTGGCGCACCTCGCCCCCTTCACGGATCAGGCCGTCGAACGTGCCGTCCGGGTCGGTCCGCCCGGCGTGCAGCGCCTGAGTGTGGAACGGGCCCACCTGGTTGTCTCGGCCCGCTCCGCCGGGGACGCTCCGCGGTGCGCCCTGCTCCAGCGCGGTATCGTGGCACTCCAGGCAGCTCTGGGCGTTGAAGAACGGCCCCAGCCCTTCGCGCAGCGTGTGCGCGTGGCCAAACCACCAGCGCCCGCTCTCGACGATGGAGAGCTGTTCGGGCGTCAGGGCGGTGAGCACCGTGCCCAGCTCCCCGCCCGAGCGGCAGCCGCCCCAGCAGGGGGTGAGCCGCATCCCCGTGCCGTAGCCGGCGAGGAGGATCGCCAGGCCAGCCAGCAGGAGCAGCAGCGCCGCGCCCGCGCCTGCCCAGCGCGCGCGCGGGCCGGGAACATGCCTGCTCATGCGCCGGGTGTCGGCCCGGGCTGGAGCGCCGGCAGGTCCAGCCGCTGGTTGTCGTACCGCAGTGCGAGCCGCCGCGCCCCGGGTGGGACGTCGTAGAGCAGGAAGGCGTCGATCACCCGCCCCGGCCCGAGCGGCTTCACCTCCCAGCGGTACGATTGGGTCTGGATCAGGAAGCCGCTCGGCTTCGCCGCCGCGTCCAGCAGTGGCAGCCGGCGGCGGTTCAGCCCGATCCACTTCAGCACCCAGAGATCGCGTACCGGGGCGTACTCCGCCCCGCTGCCATCGACCAGCAGGAACGGGCCGAGCGCGCTGGTGTCCGCTCCGCTCGGCTCCGTTATCAGCCGCAGCGGAACCATCACGAACACGCCCTGTGGCTTGCGGTCCGCGGCGCTTCCGAGCAGCTCCGGCGCGCCGTCTATCCGCAACTGCACCCCGGGGGCGACGGGCACCAGTGGAAGCGCGGTGGGGGTGGTAGCCGAGGACGCGGGCGCTGGGATGCAGGCGGCCAGCAGGAGCAGCGTCAGCGTTGACAGCCAGACCAGGAGCTGGCTACCGTGTTGCCGAGGGTATCCCGGGCAGGAGAAGAGCGTGGGGTGAACAGGCATCGAGGCGCTCCTTGCCGTGGCTGGCCGGCGTGGCTTGGCGCCGGTCTGCTCGCGCTCTCGACTGCCACTGCCTGCCAGCCGAACCCGGCTGACGTGAGTGCGGCCAACGCCGCGATGGCGCGGGGGCAGCAGGCGCTCGGGACGCAGCAGTGGGACGCGGCGATCGCCGCCTTCAGCGAGGCGATCCAGCACCAGCCGGCCCGCGCCGACGCCTACCTGGCTCGGAGCGCCGCCGCCTTTGCGAAGGGCGATCTGGACCTGGCGGAGCAGGACTGCACCCGGGTGATTGCGCTGCATCCGCGCACCCCGAACGATGTCCCGGCACTGGTGGCGCAGATGGAGGCCGAGGCGTACGAGCGGCGCGGCGAGATCGCCTATCGCCGCCAGGACTACGCCGCCGCGCTGCGCGACCTCAGCTATGCCGTCAAGCTGGGCGGGACCCACGCCTACTACACCCGGGGCCTGGTGCTTCGCGCCCTGGGCGAGCGCGAGCGTGCTCGATTAGACCTCATGGGCGGCGGCCCCTGCAATATGTGCATGCTCGAGCACTAACGAGGCGGGATGGCCGCGAGTTGCAAGGGAAGGCGCATGGTAGCCACGCCGCGGCGGATGCCCCTGAAGGAGTTCCTGGCCCTGCCGGAGGAGGAGCCGGCGCTGGAATACGAGGAGGGAGTGGCCAGACAGTAAGGTGTCGCCGAAGGGACGGCACAGCGCACTGCGGGCGGCGCTGGTCGAGCGGATCAACCACTGCGCAAAGCCGCGCGGCTCGCCTACGCCTTTCCCGAGCTGCGCGCCACTTTTGCCGGCCGCTCCTACGTCCCCGACGTCGCCGTCTATCGCTGGGAGCGGATTCCGCGCCGGCCCGACGGCACGGTGGTGGACGACATTCTGACCCCGCCCGATCTGGCGGTCGAGATCGCCTCGCCGGAACAGCGCCTGGCCGGGCTGATCCGCCGCTGCCTCTGGCACGTCCAGCACGGGGTGCAGATTCGCGCTGCTGGTCGCCCCGATGACGAGTGTTCCGCCCGGGCGTCGAGGCGCGGGCGTCCCATGGCGAGGAGCTGATTGACCTGGCCGACCTGCTGCCCGGCTGTCGCTTTACCGCCCGGGAGCTGTTCGCCGTCCTCAGGATCGAGTGAACCTCCAGGGGACAGATCACTTCACCGCGCCGAAGGTCAGGCCGCGGATGATGTAGCGGCCGGCGAGCAGCGCGACGAAGAGCGGCGGCAGCATCACCACCGCGCCCTGCGCTGCGATGTCCCAGTAGCGCGGCCCGCGCAGCGTGACGTTGCCAGCGAGCTGCACCGGCAACGTCTTGTTGTTGAAGGTGAGCGTCAGCGCAAAGAGGAACTCGTTCCAGGCGAAGACGAAGGCGAACAGGAACGCTACCACCAGGCCAGGCAGCACCAGCGGCATGGCAATGCGCCAGAAGGCGCCAATGCGCGAGCAGCCGTCCACCAGGGCCGACTCCTCGATATCGATTGGGATGTCGGCGAAGTAGTCGCGCAGCAGCCAGACGACGATCGGCAGGTTCATCGCAGTGTAGACGATGAGCAGCGTAAAGGGGGAATCCAGCGCGCCAAGGAAGTTGAACAGGACGAAGTACGGCACGGCCAGCGCCACCGGGGGCATCATGCGCTGGGAGATGATGAAGAACATAATATTCTCGTTGTTCCAGCGCTGATAGCGGAAGCGACTGAGCGCGTAGGCTGCCATGCAGCCGATGATCGAGGCCAGCACCCCGCTGCCGAGCGAGGCGATCAGGCTGTTGCGCAGCAGCAGCCCCACGTCGGTCAACCCGCCCGTCTCGTAGCCATAGCCGGAGAAGAAGATCGACAGGAACGGCACCAGCGAGGGTGTGTAGTCGATGAACGGCAGGAAGGCCGGGGTGGAGCGGTAGACCGCGTCGGGTGTCTTGACCGAGGTGATCAGCGTCCAGTAGATCGGGAACAGGGTGATCAGGGCCCAGAGGATCAGGATGGTGTAGATGCCGACCTTGGCTGGACGAGAGGTGCGCAGCATCTCAGCCTCCCTCGACGCGGGCCGGGGCACGGCGGAACGCCTTGACGTAGAAGGTGAACAGAATCGACATCACGATCAGCAGCACCCAGGCCATCGCCGCGGTATAGCCGATGTTGAAGTTTCGCCAGCCCACCTGATACAGGTAAAAGTTCACCACCTCGGTGGCGGTGCCCGGGCCGCCGCCGGTCAGTACGAACACGGTATCGAACACCTTGAAGGCGTCCACCGCCCGCAGCAGCACAATCGCCACCGCGTAGGGCTGGATCAGCGGCAGGGTGATGTGCAGCAACGTGCCCCAGAAGGAGGCCCCGTCCACCACCGCCGCTTCGTACAGATCGATCGGCATCGACTCCAGCGCAGCGAGCATCGCCAGCGCGACGAATGGGGTCCACTGCCACACGTCCACCATGGCGATAGAGAGGATCGCCGTCTCGCGGCCGGCGATCCACTGCACCGGCTCCAGCCCAACGCTCTTGATGAAGAAGTTGAGCGGTCCGCGGTTGAAGTCGAACATCATCTTCCAGGTGAAGGCGATCGCGATCGGGGTCAGGAGCATCGGTAGGATGAACGCGAGCCGGAAGAAGGAGCGCCCCCATACCTGGCGCTGGAGCGTCATCGCGATGATCGTACCGAGGATCAACTCGGCGCCGACGACGAGGACGACGTAGATAATCGTCAGTAGCAGGGCGTTGAAGAAGCGTGTGTCGTGTATCAGCGTTTGCAGGTTCTGCAGTCCCACCCACTGGATCCCCTGCGAGCCTGGCTGAAAGGAGCTGAAGGCGAGGTAGAGGGAGAAGACGGTGGGAAAGATGCCGAGGATCAGGAAGTAGGCGATCGCCGGGACGAGCAGCACGAAGCGCGCATTCCGATCTAACCACGAAACCTGCTGATGTCTGCCGGGCCGTACCGCGACGGCCGCGCCCTGTGCAGCCTGGCGCTCCATGCTCGCTCCTTTCTCCGGTGCGTCCTGGGAACGGGCCGCTCCCGGCTCCATTCGGTCCCGCCGTTCGGGCCACCGGGAGAGGGGCGAGCCCGACCCGCTCCCTCCCCCGGAGCCCTGGCGCTCCCGTGGACTAGCTCATTCCCAGGTGCGCCTTGTACGCGGCGATCTGCTTGTCCCTGCCAATGTCGTTGGTGATCTTGTCGAACTCCTGCGCCGCAGCATCCAGCGCATCCTTGACCGACGCCTCACCGGTGAGCGCGCGCAGGATCTGCAGCTCCAGCGCGTCGCCGTAGCGCGGGGCGCCGGGGATGCGAATGTCGAATACGCGGTTCGGGTGATTGGTCGCGTCAAGAATAGTCTGGATATACACCTTGGCGTCGTCGGCGTTCCACCCCTGCTTCACCCACGGGTCGAGGTTCTTGCTGTGGGAGATGCGCCAGGGCTGGTAGCCGCTGTCCGGGGCGGCCACGTCGATCGAGCTGATCTGTGGGCTGGAATGGTACTTGATCCAGGCCCAGACGGCGTCGGGATTTTTCGCGGTCTTGGTGATGTAGTAGGACCAGCCATTGAACGCGTGGGTAGGGGCGCGGTTGACCTCGGTGACCTTCTCCCACTTGTCCGTCTGCCAGTCGAAGTACTCCAGTGAGCCCGGGGTCAGTGCGAAGCCGACCTTGCCCTTGACCACGGAGCGTTGCGCCACCGAGGCCGGCCCAGTGTCGCCCCAGTCGAGCGAGAACGCCGCCGCGCCCCGGATAATCTCCTCGATCACGTCCGCGCGGGTGGTGTCCAGGCCGGGCTTCTGCGCGGACTTGATCGTATCGATGAACTCGGTGATCCCGCGTACCCAGCCTTCTTTGTTGACCAGCGGGGTCATGTCTGGGGCGAACAGGAAGATGCCCAGCGCCGGCGCCTTGCCTGGTGGAACCACAGTGTACGGCGCCGCCCAGGGGTAGGCGTAGTAGAACGTCTGCGAGCCGCGGGTGGTGCTGCTGATGAATCCGTAGCCCTTCTCGCCGGTGCCCAGGTCGCGGCCGACGAAGAACTTGGCGACCTTCGTCAGCTCGGTGAGTGTCTGGGGGGGATTGGGGATCTTCTCCCCGTTGTTCGCCTTGGCGTAGTCGTCCTGCACCTTGGGATCGTTGAGCAGGTCCTTGCGGTAGAACATGGTCTGATTGTCGTTGTCGATCAACACCATGCGGACCTTGCCGCCCCAGGTGTCCTTGGCCACCACCTGGCTTGGGAAGTCGGCCAGGTCGAACATCGGGTCGTTCTTGTCTTTGTTGAAGTAATCGTCCAGCGGAATGGTGTAGTTCAGGCTGACGAAGTCGCCAACCCAGGAGTTGGCCAGCAGCAGGCAGTCGAAGTCGCCCGCGCCGGTCGTCGCCACCTGCTGCACCTTGGGGAACAGGTCGGCGAAGGGTGCCTCGGTCACCTCGATCTTGGCCCCGGTCTTCTGCTCGAAGTCGGGCGCGTGGGCGCGGATCGGGCCGCTGATGAACGGCCCGGTCATGGTGAAGATACGGATCGTCTGGCCACTCAGGTTCGGCAGCGCGCCGGCTGTGGCTGCCGGGGCCGTGGTGGCGGCAGCCGCGGCAGTGGGCGCGGCGGCGGTCGTGGCGGCAGCGGTCGGCGCAGCGGCCGCGGCCCGGGTCGCCGCTGCCGTGGGTGCCGCGGCCGGGGCCGTGGTGGCGGCCGGAGCCGTGGTAGGCGCGGCGGGTGGCCGGGTCGGCGCGGCCGCGGTGGTAGGCGCCGCTGGTGCTGTGGTTGGCGCGGCCGCCGGGGCCGTGGTGGGTGCCGCCGGAGCGCCGCCGCCGCAGGCCGCCAGCAGCCCGCTCGCTGCGGTTAGGCCCAGGCCGAGCACGAACGTGCGCCGAGTCACGGTGCGCTTGAGCAACGAATCGTCCGCCATCAGTCTTCCTTCCTCTTCTGTGTGATGGGCAAGTCCGGCGAGTGGGCGCTCGCCGGGTGGTCGCCAGGATAGGGTCGCCGAGGTGCATCAGGAAGCGCCGTCAGCGTTCTGCCCCGCAACCTCCTCTGTGCATGTCTACCGGCCCGCCTCAACCCCGGGGCGAGCGGGCGCTGCCCATTCCAGGTCGAGCTCGGCCAGCTTCGCCCGCGTGGGGACGCCCTGCGCATCCCAGCCGGCCATCGCGTACAACAGCTCAATCGCCGCCCGGAGCTGCTCAGGGTCCACCCGCTGGCCGGCGAGGGGGCCGCTGGCGATCGGCTCGAACATGCGTGGCGGCAGCCAATCGTCCGCGCGCCTGAGCCCGGCGCGCAGGTTGAACAGGCGTTGCAGGGTGATCCGGCGCTCACCCACCTTCATCAGCTCCCAGAGGCTGCTGCGCCACCCGGTACCGGCTTCCACCAGCGCCACCAGATCCGGGATCGGGAGCCAGCGCACCGGCGCCATCGCATACTCACAGGCGCCCACGCTTTCGAAGAACCCCCAGTACAACCAGAGGTTGTAAAACATTCGCACCTTGGCTGCATCCAGGCGGGTCGGCTCCAGCCGGTCGAGAATCCCCAGCGGCTCCACCATGTCCAGAAAGAGCTGGGGAGCTTGGAAGTCGAAATCGGTGTCGTGCTCCACCACCAGGAAGTCCGGCCCGACAGGGTGGACGGCGTAGCCGAGGGCGAGCATCGCCTTGGCGCGCGGGTCGTGCAGATATAGCTCCTTGCCTTTGCTCTGCACGGCCAGCGGCTCCGCCCGAGGGCCGAGCGTCTGCGCCAGCCGCCGCGAGCCTTCGCCGAGCGCCAGGCCGAAGCCCTCGCCCTCTCCGATCTGCCGCACCGCCTCGATCAGCGCCGGGCCAGCGCCGAACTGGAGCTCCAGCCCGCCCGTCTGCTCGCGGGTCAGGATTCCGTTCTCGAAGCACTCCATCGCGAAGGCAATGGTCGCGCCGGTGGAGACCGCGTCCAGGCCGTAGCGCTGGCAGAGATCCCAGGCCTTGAGCACCGCCGGCAGATCGGCCACCCCGCAGTCCGGTCCAAGCGCGAGCACCGCTTCGAGCTCCGGCGCTCCGTAGCGCGGGTCGATCTCGTAGGGGCTGTGGATCGGCCGCAGCACCTTGCGGCAGTCGTTCGGGCAGGCGTAGCAGGGCTGGCCGTAGTCCAGGTACTCGGCGACGATCGTCTGCCCGGTGATCCGTTCCCAGCCCGCGAACACGCCTTCGCGGTAGTTGCGCGCTGGGAGCATGCCGGCTGCGTTCATCGCTGCCAGGTGGCCGGCGTGGCCGTAGTCGTGCTGGATTGCGTTGACCGGGTTATCCCGGAAGTGCTCTGCGAAGCGCCGGGCGATCGCCTGAATCGTCTCCGGGTCGTGCACGGTCAGCGGCGCCGTTCCCCGCACCGCCACTGCCTTCAGCCGCTTGGCGCCCATCACCGCGCCCAGCCCCATGCGATGGTTGACGAACCGGTAGTCGTTAACGATGGAGGCGTAGCGGACGCCGCGCTCACCGGCCGGGCCGATCGTCGCCACCCGCGTCTCCGGGTCGCCGGCCCGCGCCAGCACCTGCGCAGTGGCGGTCCCAACGTCCAGCCCCCACAGGTCGTCGGCCGGCCGCAGCTCGGCCGCGCCGTCGCGGATCGACAGCCAGACCGGGCGCGGCGCCGCGCCGCGGACGACGACGGCATCAAAGCCGGCCCGCTTCAACTCCGGGCCCCAGAAACCCTCCGAGCGCGACTCGCCGATACCCAGGGTGAGTGGCGACCTCGCGACCACGGCGTGCTTGGCGCAGCCGGGCGCCTCTAGCCCGGTCAGCACCCCGGCAGCGAAGACCAGCACGTTGTCTGGCCCGAGCGGATCCGCGGAGGGGGCGTCGGCCTGCAACGCCAGGCCGGTGGCCAGGCCGCCACCGCCCATGGTGGCGCGGTACGCGCGCGGGCTGATCGGCTCGACGCGGATCGCCCCGCTCGACAGGTCGACATCCAGGATGCGTCCACACGGGGTCGTTGCCATAGGCGCCTCGCGAGAAAGTGACGGCTGGCTCAGGGGTAGCGGGCCGGGCTGCCGCGCTCGAACACCCGGTAGTCGTGCGATGGCAGCAGATGGTCGCTGGAGCCGAGGATCCGCCGCATCGCGTCCATCGACTCGTCGATCCGCCAGTGGTAGCCGGGCGGAATGAGCTTGTCGGCGTTCTCGTACAGGAAGATGGCATCTCCGGCGATGGCGTACACGCCCGCGCTCGTTTGCACCAGCACCGCCTGCGACCCGGGCGTGTGGCCGGGGACCTTGATGATCCGTACTCCGTCGGCGACCTCGATGTCGCCATCCACGGGCTCGAACCGCGTGCCCCAGTAGGCCGGCTGGGCACCGCACGTCGGGGCGAAGTAACCCCTGGCAAAGAAGTCGCCAGGGGCGATCGCGTAGCGGATCTCGTCGCGCTGGGCCAGCACCCGGGCATTCGGAAACAGATGATTGTTGCCGCAGTGGTCCCAGTGCAGATGGGTATTGATGACTACGTCAACCCGCTCCGGGTCGATCCCGGCGGCGCGCAGCGCCGCCAGCGGCTCCTGCTCGGGCGTGCGCAGCGTTGCTTCGCCCAGCAGTCGCAGCCCCTGCTCGGCATCACCGACGCTGGTGTCGACGATGATCCGCTGGGGGCCTTCCAGATAGAACATGATCCGGACGATCTTGATCTTCGTGCCGACGTCGTGCAGATAGGTCAGCACCGACTTCTCGATGACGGAGGCGCCGGTATCCAGCGCCGTGATCGTCCAGCTCGCCATCCCGCTCTCCCGCGTCACCCGTTCCGGCGGTGTCGGCGCTTACACACGCTACCGGAGCCCTGCGGACTCGTCAAGGGTTCCCGGCTCGCTGCCCGTCAGCGCACCACTTTCTGCACCAGGTAGGTGATACCCAGGGCGATCAGCAGGGGCACCAGGACATACAGCAGCGTCGAGCCGGCCGCGAGCCGCCCCGCGGCCGCCATGCTGGCCACATCTGGAGAGCTCTCAGCGAGCCCACGCGCAACCGCATTCAGCGCCAGCATCAACACCAGGCACCCAACGACCAGGGCGCCAAGCACGATCGCCACCCCACCAGCAGTCGGCATCCGCATCGGGCTCACCTCACTTTAAGGATGGTCACTCCGGCGACACACGGTGAGCATTGTAGTGAGGGGCTAGGAAACAGCGCGGATCTGCTTGTGGCTGGCGGCCCTGTCCTTCGCCCAGCGCAGCACGTCGGAGATGCGCGCATCGTGCAGGCCAGCGTCGCTGATGGTCACGCGCGGGAGGCCGAGCCGGTCCAGCGCCGCCAGGCCGGGCGCTCCGCCGGAGTCGCTACGCTGGCCCGAGCGATGCGCCGCCTCCGGGCCTGGTGGGCTCCTTCAGCTCAACGAAGAGGACGTGCGTCGGGGTGTCACCAATGTTCTCGCCGCTGTGCGTTTGAGCCTCCAGCCACCGAGCCTCCCCCTGGGTCAGGGTAACGTCGATCGCCTGGCCCCCGCTGCCGATCAGACGCCGCCTGAAACTGCCCAAGGTGTATATGACGCTGTCGGGGTGCTCGTGCGGGCGCGTCTTCTGGCCTGGCTCGTCGCGATACTCGAGGACTCTGACGCGGTCGTTCTCAAAGATGACCTTGTACTTATCGGGGTCGGTCATCGTCGGGTCGGCCATGAGCTGCTGCTCCCTCGTCTCCAGGTCGTGCGAACGGTATGGGCCGCCAGCACGTGGTGCAAGTGTACAACCCAGGCGGAACACGCTCGGCGGCATTCGAGACACTTGGGCCGCGGTCAGGAGAGCGGGGGCGGGGTGCCCAGGTGGCGGGCGGCGAAGGCGAGGCGTACCTCCATCTGGCGGATCACCTCGTCGCTTAGCAGCGAGGCGTGGCCGGCCTCGTAGCGATACACCTCGTGCGGCTTGCCCAGCGCACGCAGGCGGGCGATGTAGTTATCGATCTGGCGGATCGGGCAGCGCGGGTCGTTCTCCCCGGCCAGGATCAGCACCGGCGCCTGCACCCGCTCGACGTACGTGATCGGGGAGCGCTCACGGTAGACCTCGGGGATTTCCGTCGGTGTGCCGCCGAACAGCGCCTTGTCGAACGCCTTCAGCGGCTCCATCTCGTCGTCGTACGCCGCCACGTAGTCGGCCACCGGGACAGCGGCGATGCCGAGCGCCCAGCGCTCCGGCTGCGTCCCCAGGCCGAGCAGCGTCAGGTAGCCGCCCCAGGAGCCGCCGCTGAGGACGATCCTGTCCGGCTGGGCGATGCCGGAGGCCACGACCCAGTCGTGAACGGCGGCGATATCCTGTAGCTCGGTGAACCCCGGGTTGCCCTCCAGCGCGTCGCGCCAGGCCGTGCCGTAGCCGCTGCTGCCCCGGTAGTTCACCAGCACTACCGTGAACCCGTGGTCGACCCAGGCCTGTACCCGGGGCGAAAAGGCGTCCCGGTCGTGGGAGTGCGGCCCGCCGTGGATCTCGAAGACGGTGGGGTGTGGCCGCGGCGTAGGGGGCTCGGCCAGCAAGGCGTGGACGTTGCTCACGATGTGGTCGGTGTATGGCACCCCGGCCGGGGGCGGTTCGCCCGGCGGCCGGAGCAGCACCCGGCCGTCCGCGCGGATCTCGGGCGGGGTGGAGGCGCGGGTCCAGGCGTACCAGACCTCGCCGTCGGGGCGGACGTCCGCCGCGGTGATCGTCCCGGGCTCCACCTCCAGCCGCTGCAGGGCGCCGCTGTCCAGGTCGTAGCGGTACAGCTCCACCCGGCCGCGATAGTCGTGGGCGAGCAGCAGCGCCGAGGCGTCCGGGTACCAGCTCGGCGTGACCTCGCCCGGCAAGCCGATCTCCAGTGCCCGCGCCTCGCCCCGGCGCAGGTCCCAGATCAGCGGCCGGCCCACGCCCTCGCGCTCGTGCTGGGCGAGCAGGCGCTGGTCGCCGGGCAGCGGCGCCCACTCGCAGAACCAGAGCGCCCGGCCTGGGCCATCCCAGAGCTCGGCCACGGCTCGGCCCTGCAGGTCCAGCACCCGCAGCGCCGGATGGCGGCTGTCGCCGTGCTCGGAGTGGCTGATGCCGAGCAGCGTCTCGTCGCGCGAGAGCCCGCCGACCTCCGCCTGCTCCAGGTGCTGGTAAAGCAGCGCTGGCGCCTCGCCGGCCCGGGCCAGGTGGATCGACGTGCCAGTCTCGGTGGACGATCCGAGCACGGCCACGGTGCGGCCGAGCGCCAGCCCGGCGCTGTAAGCGGGTGGCAGTGCGGGAACGGCGACCGACGCCGGGCCGCCCGCGAACGGCTGGACCATCCAGCGCCCGAACTCGTTGCCCTGGTCGTCGTCGAACCACCAGAGGTGTGCTCCGGTCGGGTCCAGCGCGCCGTGTACCGTCCCGGCGGGACGGTCGGTGGCCTGGCGATGTTGGTCCGTGCGGCGGTCCCAGGTGTACAGCTCGAACTTCCCACTCTGGTTCGAGGTGTACAGCAGGCGCTCGGGCTCGTCGCGAGCCCACGACGGTAAGGAGACGCGGGGGGCGCGAAAACGCCGCCGCCAGGGCGCTTCAGTCATGCGGTCGCTCCAGCAAGTATCTCTGGCATTGTGGCGGCTTGCGACCGGCGCGGCCAGGAGCCCTTCCAGGGGCTATCTAGAAGGTGCGCCGCCACGCGGGGGTGAGGGCAGCGCGCTGCCGCGGAGCGATGGCACTCGGACTGCATAAAGAAGACCGAGCAGCGCAGCAGCATTCTGCTCTGGAGGGCGCGGTGGCGACGGGCGGGGCCTGGCTCGTGCTCAACCCCGGCGCCGGCCGCAAGGCCGGGCTCCCCACGAACATGGTGACGCCCGAGCAGGCGCGCCAGGCGCTGGCGCGCTGCTGTGCGCTCGCTGCGGTGCGGCTGACCGAGCACAAAGGCCACGCCACCGAGATCGCCCGCGAGGCGGTCGCTGCTGGAGCGGACCTGGTTGTCGCCGGCGGCGGCGACGGGACGGTGCACGAGGTGGCCCGGGCGCTGGTGGGGACCCCCGTCACCCTGGGCGTGCTTCCGCTCGGGAGCATGATGAATATCGCCCGCGCGCTCGGCATCCCGCGCGAGCTGGAGGCCGCCGCGGAGGTGATCCGAGAGCGACGCACGGTTCACATGGACGTCGGTCTCGCCAGCACCGGGCGGGCGCAGAGCTATTTCTTCGAAACGGCAGGCGTTGGCTTCGACGCCGGCATCTTCGCCTACGGGAACCAGATCGACGCCGGCAACTGGCGCGCATTGCTGCCCCTGCTGCGGTTCATGCTGCGCTACCGCCAGCGGCCAGCCTACCTGACCGTGGACGGCCGCCGTGCGCTGGTGCGCGCCTTCATGATTACCGTGGCGATCTGCCCGTTCACCGGGGCCGGGATGGCCGTCGCCCCGCAGGCGAAGATTGACGACGGGCAATTCGACGTGCTGGTCCGTGAGTGCCGCGGCCGTGTCGAGCTGCTGCGCCTGGCCTTTGCGATGAAGCTGGCGCAACAGGTCTGCTCCCCCCTCACGCGGACACTGCGAGGCGCAGTGGTCGAGGTGGAGCACGTCCGTAAGCGGCTGATGGTCCATTCGGACGGCCGAATCCTCGGGCGCACCCCGGCGCGCTTCGAGCTGCTGCCGGCGGCGCTGAAGGTAATCGTTGGGCCGCCCCAGCCGGGACAGCCGACGGCGATCACCACCCTGCCCACCCGGTTTGACGCCGCCGCTCGGCCCCAGTAACGTCTGGAGGTCCCATGGATCGGACGTCGCCCGCTGCCACCCCCGAGCCGGCGCTGCAAGCAGCCAGCCCGCGAAGCTGGCGCCTGTGGCTCCACGGCCTGAGCCCCTCCGGCTGGCAGCGCCTCCATACCGCCGGCCTGGTGCTGGCGCTCGGCTTCGTCGGAGCGGCGCTGCTGCTGGTCGTGTTCGCACTGCTGGCCGGCGAGGTGAAGGAACAGGAGACACAGGCATTGGACACCGCCGTGCTCAGCGCGCTCCAGCGCGAGCGCAGCCCGGCGCTGGACCTTGCCGCCCAGGGAGTCTCGCTCCTCGGCTCCGAGGGACTCGACGTCCTGTTCGTCCTGCTGCTGGGCTACTTCGGCTGGAGGCGGCGCTGGGGAGTGGTCGCCGCGCTGGTGCTGGTGTTCGTCGGGGCGCACGCGCTCAACTGGATCTTGAAGGAGTTGTTCCAGCGGACGCGTCCGACCGCGGTGGCGGCCATCATCCCTGGCGACAGCTACTCCTTCCCCTCCGGCCACGCGATGGACTCGGCGTCGTTCTACAGCTACGTCGCCTACCTGGGCTGGCGACTCACGCGCGGTGTGCGCCGCCTGGCGCTCACCATCGGGATGATCGTGCTGGTCCTGCTGATCGGACTGTCGCGGCTGTACCTTGGCGTCCACTACTTCACCGACGTCGTCGCCGGCTATCTGGCCGGGCTGTTCTGGACCGACGCGGTCATCGTCGGCGGGCGCCTGCTCCCCGGGCCCTGGACTCGCGGCCGGGCTGTCCCGGCCGGGCAGCAGCCTGCTGTTGCGCCGGAGCGGTAGCGGCGCCAGCCCGCGGTCCGTATCCTTCCCCTCACCATGGCAAAGGGTGGCAGCGTGACGCAGCCCGAGTCGTTCCTGGAGTGTGCCGACTGCGGCGCCCGGGCGCCGCTGGACAGCCGCCGCTTCGCCTGCGCCTGCGGGGGGCCCTGGGAGCTCCGGCCGCCGCGGCCGTTCGCCCGCGACCAAGTGGACCACACGGAGCCGTCCCTCTGGCGCTACCGGGCGACGCTGCCAGTCCACGAGGTGCCGCGCGATCTGACGCTGGGCGAGGGCTTGACGCCCCTAGTGTCCCTACGGCGCGGGGAGCGACGGCTGCTGGCCAAGCTCGACTTCCTGATGCCGAGCGGGTCGTTCAAGGACCGCGGCACCGTGGTGATGGTCGCCGCCCTGGTACGCCAGGGCGTCACCGAGGTGATCGAAGACTCCAGCGGCAACGCCGGGGCGTCGCTGGCGGCCTACGCGGCGCGCGCGGGCATTGGCTGCACTATCTACGTCCCGGCCAGCGCCTCCGAGGGGAAGCTGGCGCAGATCGCGGCGCACCACGCCCGGGTGGTGAAGGTGCCCGGGGCTCGCCAGCAGGTGGCGGAGGCGGCGCTGGAGGCGGCGCAGACCGCGGTGTATGCCAGCCATAACCGCCAGCCGGCGTTCGTAGAAGGGGTCAAGACCTGGGCGCTGGAGGTGTGGGAGCAGCTCGGCTGGCAGGCGCCGGACAGCGTCATCGTTCCCGCCGGCTACGGCTCCGCCCTGCTTGGCGCCTACCGCGCCTTCCAGTCGCTACGGCTGGCTGGCGAGATCGCCCGCCTGCCGCGGCTGTTCGCCGTCCAGGTGGCCAACTGTCGCCCGCTGGACGCCGCGTTTCGCGGTGAGCCCTGGTCGCCCGCCGAGCAGCGGCCTACGCTGGCAGAGGGAATCGCCAGCAGTCGGCCGATCCGGCTCGCGGAGGCGTTGCGGGCGCTGCGTGAGAGCGGCGGCGCGACCGAGGCAGTGCCCGAGGAGGAGATCCTGCCGGCGCAGGCGGAGCTGGCAGCGCAGGGGCTGTACGTGGAGCCGACCAGTGCCGTGGCGGCGGCAGGCTACCGGCGCCTGGTGCAGCGCGGCCTGATCTCAGCCGACGAACGCTGCGTGCTGCTGCTCACCGGGAGCGGGCTGAAGGCCGGGCGGTGACCGGCGGCGACGGGACGCCCGCGCGGCGGGGAAGCATGCTCTGTTGGCGGATTGGCGCATTCTTGACACCCGCCAGGGGTGCCAGTATGGTTTGCCTCGTCAGCCAAGGCGGATCCGAGGGAAGGAGACCTCCGAAGATGGCTCAGGACCAGCAGCTCGTCGATCCGGCGCACGCGGCGATGGTGCGCCGCATGAGCCGGCGCACCTTTGTGAAGCGCGCAATCGGCCTGGGATTGTCGTTGCCCGCCGTGGGAAGCCTGCTTGCTGCCTGCGCCGGCGGCGGGGGCGCCACCCCCACCAGCGCGCCCGCCGCGGCCCCGACCACGGCCCCCGCCGCTCCGACCGCCGCCCCAACGAGGGCAGCGGCCCCGACGACTGCCGCGGCGGCGCCGACGACCGCGGCGGCGCCGACCGCGGCGGCCGCGGCTACCAGGGCGCCAGCGCCCGCGGCGACGACCGCTCCGGCCGCGACCACGGCGCCAGCCGCCGGGGCGACCGCCGCCCCGGGCGTCAGCGCCGGGAAGAAGTACAAGGTCTCGATCCTGAACAAGGAGATGACCAAGGACGAGATCGTCGAGGCGCTCAAGAAGGAAGGCGAGGTCAACGTCGCCAACTGGACCTACACCGCCAACGACGCGATCGTCGGCCGCTTCCAGCAGGTCGTCAAGGACGAGTGGGGCGTCGACGTCAAGTGCAACTACCTGCCGTCGCAGTCCCCCAGCGTCTACCTGACGAACCTCTACACTGCCAGCAAAGCGGGCAACCCGGCGCCCTACGACTGCATGAATATCGAGCAGCCGTACTACGTGGAGGCGAAGAATAACGGCATCACCCAGGACATCTTCCCCTCCGACCTCATGCCGAACTGGGAGCCGGTGGACAAGCGCTTCAAGGTCGGCAACCAGGCGGTCGCGTTCCAGGCGACGGCGTTCCCGATCGTCGTCCACACCACCGACTGGTTCAAGGAGTGGAAGGACCTGGCCGATCCGCGCCTGAAGGGGAAGATCACCATCCCCGAGGTGGGCGACATCACCAACGGCGGCCATCTGATCGGCCTCGCCTGGTCGCTCGGCAAGGACTACAAGAATCCCGACGACATGAAGGCGACAGTCGACTTCCTGCTGAACAACATCAAGCCGAACGTGCTGAAGGTGACCACGGACTCGGCCGAGATGCAGCAGCTCCTGCGTTCGGGCGCTGCCCTGGCGGTGTGCTTCTGGAACTCGCTCGCCCGCCTAGAGCAGCTCAGCGGCCAGCCGGGAACGGACAAGACGGTCTACACCCTGCCCTCTACCGGCGCCCCGGTGATCAACGGCTACGCCTGGATTCCGAAGAACGCGCCGCACCCACTGCTGGCCCAGCTCTTCATCAACTGGCGTATCAGCAGCGACGGGCTCATCCCCTCGGATAAGTGGCCGTTCAAGTGGCAGGAGAACAAGGGCGCCTGGTCGGAGATCTTCGAAGGGGTGCTGTACGCCGACCAGGAGAAGGACATCCCTTCCTGGTTCAAGGACGATTATAAAAAATACTATCCTCCGTTCAGCGACTATGACAAGCTGAAGGCAGTCGACTGGGAATACTACGTCGCTCACAACAAGGAGTGGCAGGATCAGGAGGCCAAGGGCCTGGGCCTGTAAATGCGACGCGGTCGCCGCGAGGAGGGTAGGATCATGCAACGGGGGCGGGGCCTCGCCCCGCCTCCGGAGCGTCTGGTAGGCCGCTTCTCCCCAGTGGGGCGGTTGCTTGATGCACAGGTGGGGGTGTGATGGCGGCGGTCGAAGCGCTGAGAGAGCAGCAGCGGGCGGCGGGTGGGAGCTCGCCGGCGGTGCGACGGATCATGCCCTGGGTGCTGATCCTGCCCGGCCTGGCGACGACGACATTCTTCTTGCTCGTCCCGCTCTTCTACCTGCTGGTGATGAGCTTCACCGAGAAGTCGTCGTTCCTGTTCGAGCCAGTCTACACCCTCGACAACTACGTGGAGATCTTCAGCCAGGAACTCTACCTGATCTATACCACCGTCTTCCAGGCGCTCGGCTCGACGATCATCGATCTTATCTTCGGCTTCCCATTCGCCTACATTCTGGTGCGCAAGGTGCGCTACCGCGACCTGGTACGGGCGCTGATGGCGTTCCCCTTGTTCGGGGCGCTGTACCTGTCATTCGGGATGAAGTTCATCCTGCTGCCGAACGCGACGTTCGGGAAGCTCCTCGTCTCGCTCGGACTGAACCCGGTCGATTACCTGTATTCCACGCCCACGGTGCTGTTTGCGCTGGCGGTCGGGACCTTCCCCTTCATGGTGGTGAACATCGCCACCGCACTGCAGAACGTGGATGTGGTACTGGAGGAGGCGGCGGCGGCGCTGGGCGCCAACCGTTGGCAGACCTTCACCCGGGTACTCCTCCCACTCACTCGGGCCGGGATTCTCTCCGGCAGCCTGATGTGCTTCGGCTGGAACCTGGGGGTCTACGTCGTTCCGCTGATCCTGGGCACCACCGCCGACCAGCGGGTGCTGGCGGTGAGCATGTACATCAAGGCAGTCAAGAACAATGACTACGGGCTGGCCGCGGCGCAGGGTATCGTGCTGATGCTGCTCGCCTCGGTCGTGACCTACGTCTCATTGCGTTATTCCCGAGGAGCGTTGGCCGAATGAGCGTGGTACAGACCCGGGCCGCCCCCACGGTCGTTTCATTGCGTCGGCCCCGCCCGCGCTGGCTCTCGCTGCGCCGGCTGGGCGACGTGGTGGCGCACGCTTACGTGGTGCTCGTTCTGGCGGTGTTCGTCCTGCCGTTCCTGGCGCTGGCGGAGTACTCCATCGAGAAGGGTCAGGGCTACGACGTCATCGGCAACTACTCCTATGTGTTCCTGGGCTCCTTCAAAGAGAACCTGCTGCTCAGCCTGGAGGTCACCATCTCGGCGATCGTCCTGAACACGCTGATCGCTGTGCCGGCTGCGTACGGGATCGTGCGCTACCGCTTCCCGGGGAAACGGTCGATCCTGGCACTGCTGAACCTGCCGCTGTACACCCCGGCGGCGGTGATGGGGCTCGGGCTGGTGCTGGTCTACAACCTCGTCTACCACATCGAGCAGACGACGTTCGGGCTGATCGCGGCGATGACGATGGGCACCTTTGGCCTGGCGCTGATGCCGATCATCGTGGCGCTTAAGGATCTGCCAGGCGTCTACGAAGAGGCGGCGCTGTGCCTGGGCGCGACCCGGTGGCAGACGTTCACCCGCGTCGTGCTGCCGCTGATCGGCCCCGGCATCACCGCCGGCGTGCTGCTGACGTTCGTCATCGTCTTCAACGAGTTCCTGGTCACCCTGTTCATCGCCGGCCCCGGGCAGCAGACGGCGCCACTGCGGGTCTACAGCCTGATCCGCAGCGCCGGAATCGCGAATACCACCGCGGCGCTCGCGGTGGCGATGCAGCTCATCTCCTTCCTCCTGATCGTGGCATTCTTCCGCCTGGTCGGCTCGCGGTACCTGAGGGGAACGTTCTTGATGTAACACCGGTCAGTGGTCGGCTCGCCGCGGCCGGGCGAGCCGCTTCGGGCTGGGGGTGTGGTTGCTCACTGGCCCGGGACCACTGGTCTCGAGGTTGGTCGCTGAATACTGAGGGGCTGTATGGCACGTGTCCGCCTGGTCAACGTTACGAAGCGCTATGGCTCTGTGGTCGCCGCCGATCACGTCAACCTGGATATCGCCCAGGGCGAGTTCGTCACCCTGCTGGGGCCGTCCGGCTGTGGCAAGACCACCACGCTGCGGATGGTGGCGGGGCTGATCGAGCCGTCCGAGGGCGAGATTTACTTCGATGACCAGGAGGTGGGCCACGTTCCGCCCAACAAGCGTAACGTCGGCTTCGTCTTCCAGAGCCATGCGCTGTTCCCGCACCTGACCGTCGCCGACAACGTTGGCTTCGGGCTCTCGGTGCGCGGGGCGAAGAAAGAGTTCATCCAGCAGCGGGTCAAGGAGATGCTTGCGCTGGTGAACCTCTCGGGCTATGAGAAGCGCATGCCGGCGCAGCTCTCGGGCGGGCAGCAGCAGCGCGTGGCACTGGCACGTGTGCTCGCCACCGACCCGCAGGTGCTGCTGTTCGACGAGCCGCTCTCCTCGCTGGATCGGAACCTGCGCGATCAGCTCAAGCACAGCATCCGCGAGCTGCAGCAGAAAACGGGCAAGACGGCGATCTTCGTCACCCATGACCAGTCGGAAGCGTTTGCCATTTCGGATCGTATCTTCGTGATGAACCAGGGACGGGTGGAGCAGGGCGGCACTCAGGTGGAGCTGTACCTGCACCCGCAGACGCAGTTCGTGGCGGAGTTCCTCGGGAGCAACAACTGCCTGCGGGGGATGGTGGTGGACAGCGAGCCGACATCCGGCGGAGCGCAGCGGGTCGCGGTTGAGGTTGGCGGCCGGAAGCTGGTGGCTCGGCATCCGCAGCCACCTCCGCCGGGCTCACCCGTGCTGGCGTACCTGCGCCCCGAGAACATCATGGTGCTGGAGCCTGGCAGCAACGGGGCGGCGAACGTGGTCGACGGCATTGTCGACCGGGTCATTTTCGACGGCTCGGTGGTCCACCTGCACGTGGATACCGACGTCGCCCGGCTGCTGGTCGAGGTCGGCGGGGCGCGCCGGCTGGAGCTGATGGCGAGCAGCGGCAGCCGGGTGCGGCTCGGGTTCGACGAGCTGACCATCGTACCAGCGGCGCCCGGGGCTCAGGCCCTGGGCCACGAGGCCGGGGCTCGGTAGATCGACGATCCAGGGAGCTGGCGGACATGAAAGCGGCAGTCTGGCACGGAAAGCGGGACATTCGCGTCGAGGAGACCACGGCGCCTGAGCGAGCCGGGCCGGGCGAGGTGATCGTTGAGGTCGCGCTGTGTGGGATCTGTGGCACCGACCTGCACGAATACACCGAGGGCCCGCAGTACATCCCCTTGGAGCCGCACCCGCTGACCGGGGCCACCGCGCCGGTGATCATGGGCCACGAGCTCGCCGGCACCGTCGTCGACGTGGGTCCGGGCGTCACCCGGGTGAAGGTGGGCGACCGGGTGGCGGTCAACCCACTCCAGTATTGCGGCTCCTGCCCGGGCTGTCGGCGCCACGTGCCAGCGGCGTGCGAGCGGCTGGCCGGTATGGGGCTCCAGACGCGCTGGGGCGGCTTCGCCCGCTACGCGCTGATCAAGGAGTATCAGCTCGTCCCACTGCCCGAGGCGCTCGGCTTCGTCCACGGCGCGGTGCTGGAGCCGGCGAGCGTCGCGCTCCACGCAGTAGACCAGGGTGGGGTGCGGCCCGGCGATGTGGTATTGGTGACCGGCGGCGGCCCGATCGGCCAGCTCGTCACTATGGCCGCCCGGGCCGCAGGCGCGCGCGCGGTGTACCTCTCCGAAGTCACCCCGGTGCGCCAGGAGCTGGCGGCACGCAACGCCGAGCCGACCCAGGTGCTCGATCCAACGAGGGTCAATGTGCCGCAGGTGCTGCGCGAGCACACCGATGGCGCCGGGGCGGACGTGGTCTTCGAGTGCAGCGCCAACGAGCGCGCCTTTGCCGACGCGCTGGAGGCGACCCGCAAGGGCGGGACGATGGTGCAGGTCGCCGTCTTCACCCGTGCTGTCGCCCTCAACCCGGCGCACCTGACCAACTTCGAGCGGCGCATCCAGGGCACGCTCTGCTACCTGCCCGGTGACTTCGAGCGCACCCTGGGGCTGATGGTCGCGGGCCGGCTACCCGCCGAGCGCGTGGTGACCTCCATCATCGACGTGGACGACGTGGTTGAGCGGGGCTTCGACGAGCTGATCCGCCCCGATACCCGCAACGCCAAGATCCTGGTGCGCCCCGTCCCCACGAGCTCCTGACCGCCAGGTTCTACCCCGGCGCGGCACGCGCGCTCGCGGGCCTGGCGGGGCCAGGTGTCGAACCGCAGAACATCGAGGTCCTCCACGCCAGGATCGTAACACTGTCCAGCCGCGCACCCCACTTGCGCGCTTGTGGCCCGGACGATACCGTACCCTGTGTCCCCGGCCGCGCCGCGGCCGGCACCTGCCTGGAGGGCCCTGTGATCGACCTGTCAGACGTCCCGGTCGTCGATAACCACGTCCACCCCTGGCGCGAGTCCAGCAAGCATCTCAGCGCTGAGGCCCTCGCCGAATCCGTGTCGTTCGTCGACGCGGTAGTAACCAGTGTCCGCGAGCCGTTCCTACCAGCAGAGCAGCTCGAAGCGCCGCTACGGCTGTACCGCGAGACGAGCCTGAGCGTCCGGGCGCTGCTGGTGGACCTGGCGCGCTTCCTGGGCTGTGAAGAGCGCTGGGAGGCGGTGGCGGCGGCGCGCAACCGCGCCGCGGAGGCCGACTACCGCGGCTGGGCGCAGCGGCTGTTCGAGGACGCCCGGATCGACGCGCTGCTGGTGGACGAAGGCGGCTCCCGGCCACGCGTCACGCTGGAGCAGCTCGGGCAGATCGCCCCCGCCCGCCTGCGCCGCGTCGCCCGCACCGACAACTTCGTCCGCGACCTGCTCGAACAGGAGGAGAGCTGGCCCCGCTTCTTCCAGCGCTATCAGGAGGAGCTGGACGCGGCGATCGCGGACGGAGCGATCGCCTTCAAGTCAGTGATCGCCTATCGCACTGGCCTGAATGTCGAGCCTATATCGGAAGACGAGGCGCGGCGCAACTTCGAGGTGAGCCGTGGCGGCCCGATCAGCGCCCAGAAGCCGCTGCGCGACTTCCTGCTCTGCCACGCTATGGACGTGGCGCGCGAACGCGGGCTATGGGTGCACATCCACGCCGCGACCGGCGACCCGGACATCGTCTTCCAGCGCGCCAACCCCGGGCAGCTCTACCCGCTGCTGCACAGCGAGCGATTCCGCGCCAACCGGGTCGTGCTCATCCACGGCGGCTGGCCCTGGGTAAGCGAAGCGGCGGTGATGGTGGCGATGCTCCCGAACCTGTATCTCGATGTCTCCGAGGGCGCTATCTTCGGTCTGGCCAACCTCAGGCAGCGCATCTTGGAGGTGCTGGAAAGCGCCCCGTACACCAAGATTCTCTATGCCGCCGATGCCTCGCTCCCCGAGGCGCTCTGGCTGGTCGCCAAGCGGTACAAGCGCGCGCTGGGCCAGGTGCTGGGCGAACTGGCGGCAGACGGCTTCTTCTCGCCACGCGAGGCCTACGCGGCCGGCCGGGCGATCCTACACGACAACGCCGCTCGAATGTACGGGCTGTAGCGCGGGCAGCTCCCTCCCTGAGCTCAGAATTCGGGAGGGGCTTCGAGCGCCGAATGCCGCGCCCGGGGCGGCCGTAACCGCCCCGGGCGCCTGTCAGTCCTTGTACAGGTTGAGCTTGTGCGCCTTTAGGAAGGCCATCTTCTCAGCCATGTGGACCTCGGCGGGGTTGGGATAGAGAGCAAACTTGGTCCGCTTGTCGCACTGCTCGATGTCTTCGTAGCGCAGGTAGCAGTTCTTCCAGTCGTCCTTCTTGAAGTAGTACTCGGCGCGGCGGGTGGCTACCCCGTCGTTCAGCGCGTGCGTCGCCACCACGCTGGACAGCAGCAGCAGCGCCAGGCCGTTCCGCGGCGCGGGGCGTGGCAGCGTGACGAGAGTCAGGTACAGCGCCAGGAAGCCGAGCGCCTCGTAGGTAACGTAGCGCGAGGCGATCGCCGTCCCCACGCCAAGGCAGACGCGCCCGATCGCCGCCTCGGCAGCGAAGACGAAGGAGAACCCATACAGCACCATAACTGGCAGCATGGGCTGGTAGTCGCGGGACCGCAGCAGCCGCCAGGCGCTGTAGCCACACCCGGCCAGCAGGATGAGCGCTGGGATCGGCGTCCACCAGGTGAACTCCTGCCGGAAGCCGAAAAATGTCTGGTACATCAGTGTGAAGAACTGGAGGTACTCCAGCGGGCGCGGGTGGGGGAACTGGTAGCAGTCCACCGAGGGGCTGAAGACGTAGCCATTGAAGAACGCGGCCAGTGTGGCCAGGCTGACCCCCAGCGCGGCGAGCTTCAGCCGCCAGTGCGCCCGGTCCCTGGCCAGTTCGAACAGGAGTATGAGCGGGGTCAGGCACCCGACGAACACGCCATAGCCGGTGAAGGTGGTGACGAAGTTGACCAGCAGCAGGAGCGCGTAGCGGAGCCGCACCCGCTCGACGAGCAGGCAGAGGCAGAACAGGAGCACGAGCAGCAGCGGCAGCCGATTCTCCGGGTTCGGAGCGCCGAGGAAGATCTCGTACTGGAACAGGTTCAGGAGCATCACCGGGATCGCGATGTCCCAGATAGCCAGACGCCCGGTGAGCCGGCGTTTGAGCCACAGCGCAGCGAGCGCCTCCAGGATGACCACCGCCACGTTGAAGAACGCTTCGTAGCGGCTGTCCCACTGGCTGATCTGCGCCAGCGCCCAGATCGCCGGGTACGACAGGCCCATGCGGTGGAATCCCCACTGCCAGAAGAAGCGTGGCAGCGGGTTGTCGCCGTCGAATAGCGGTTGGTAGTAGCTCCACTGGTCCCAGAACAGGATATTGACCGCGTAGCGGTGAACGAACAGGATCAGCCGCGCCGCGAGCGCGACGAACGCCACCGCGATGGCGGCCGTGGGCAGGCTGGCCAGCCAGGGGGCGGGCGCGGGCTGAGCCGCGCGGCGCGCTGGCGCGACCCGCGTGGGCACGCTCATCGCGCCTCCGGGCGGCAGGGGCGAGTGGCAGCGCCCGCGGGATGGCCCGAGGCGGGTAGTGGATGGCTATCCCGCGGCCGAGCATGGCCGGCGTCGCCCCGCCCACCCGGGTGGCGCGGGCTACGCTGAGGCGCCAACCTCGGCATCCGCGGACACGAACTCGACCGGATCACCGACGGCGACCATCCCGGGCACGAGCACCCTGGCATACAGCCGGGCCCAGCCGGGATGCGCGTCCTGGTGAATGCGCTGGAAGTCGCCATCCGTGAAGGCGTAGGCCACGTTCTTGCAGGGCACGACGTACCGAGTCAGCTCCACGACCGCGGCTCCGAGGCGGAGCCGCTGCCCTGGTTCCAGCTCCGCCCACTCCAGTCCGCTGATCGTCAGGTTCTCGCCCGCTGCCCCGGGGAAGACGGGGTGCCCTTCGGCCCGCAGCGCCTTGATCCGTTCGAGCGACCAGAGAGAGACAGCGCGCAGCGGCCCGCCGTGCCCCGGGGCGCGATGGCCGTCGCCTTCCAGGCCCTCCACATCCAGCCAGGCGCGCTGGACGGGCAGCTTCGGCACCCCGCCCGGAGATACGTTCACCTGCACGATCCGCGCGTTCCTGGTCGTCGTCGTCATCGCTCTCTCCCGCGAGCTGCGCAATGGTACACGGCCTGGCGGTGGTCTCTGCCAGTCCGGAGCGAAGCTGGCGTGCTAGGAGACATGGCTAGCGCGGCGGCTTGTCCGGCGGAGCCGGCGCCCCCGCGGGCGGTGTTCCCGCCCGCGCTCGGCGTTTGGCCTGGAGCAGGCGCGTGGTGCGCCCGCTGGCGCTCTCCGGTGGAGCAGTGGCTGGCGGCGGCGCGCTCGCCTCGCCCGGCTTCAGATCAGGGAGCGCCGCGCCCCGTGTGGAGCGGCCGTGCTGACGAGCGGCCCGGAACGTGCCGACGAGCCCGCTGCCTGGCTGGCGCTGCCGCCAGGCGCGTTGCAGGCGCCGGGTGAGCGGGCGGACGTCGGCCCAGGCGAGGCGGAGCCGGCGAATCGAGACGTCGAGCAGGAACAGCCCGGCCGCGAGCGCGAGCAGGGTCGGCCAGGCTTCCAGCGGCTGGCCGGGCGCCGGCTGGTCGTGCGCGAACGCCTTGATCGGGTCGTCCAGCGTCGCCCCCCCGGTGAGCTGCGCCAGGTTCGTCAGCAGGGAGAGGTTGGGCTGGCGCTCGCGGTATTCGGCGGAATAGGGCACCACGTACCCGCCGGGCTGGCTGGAGATCACGTTGCCCGCGTCGTCGCGCTGCAACACCTCGATGAAGTAGGCGCCCTCGTCCTTCGCCGGGAACTGGCCCTCGTAGCGGCCGGGCGCCGACTGCGTGAGCGGGACGTCCAGTTGCTGGCCATCTGGCAGGGTGACGCTCGCGGTGGTGTGGGCGAAGTTCAGGAACGCTCGCTGCTCGGTCACCGCGTCGACCACGATGTGCGCGTTCGGGCCGTCCTGGACGACCGTGATCTGGCGGTTCGGATCGACCGGCGGGGGCAGCGTACGCTTGATAACCTGTGCCCAGAAGCGGCTGAACTCCGGCCAGTCCACCCAATCCGCGGCCCACTTGTTCTCCGCATCCGAGGTCCAGGCCACCGTCCGCCCGAGCCCGTACTGCCATTCCGCCAGGAGCGGATCCCCCTGTGGGGTGGTGAGCACCATCTGCGCCGTTGGCTTGAGCGTGGTCGAGACGTAGCCGCGCAGTGCGGGGAACTGCCCGTCCTGGAAGCCCTCGACCATTGGGCTGCGCGAGACCTGGTGTGGATGGAACGGCTGCTCGACGATCGCCGCCCGCTCCACCTGCTGTGTCTCCTTTACCACCAGGCGGGGCAGGTCGTACGGATCGTTCCCCTCGTAATAGCGGCCCTTCCCCATCTCGGCCAACTGCTTGAGCAGGTTGAAGTCGGCGTCGCTGCCGATAGCGATGGTGGACAGACTGATGTGGGCCTGGTTGTAGCGGAACATCAGGTCGTCCCAGTTGGCGCCTGGGGTGATGCCGTCGGTCAGCAGAATGACGTGCTTCACTTTGGCGTCGAGCTGCGCCAGCGCCCGGTAGGCCTCGTCCAGCGCGGGGTAGATGTTCGTCCCGCCGCCCGGGGTCATGGAGCCGATCTCCTGCTGGACCCGCCCCATGTCGGTGACGTCGGAGATCTCCAGCGCCCAGCGGGGCGTCTCCTCGAAGGCGATCACGCCCAGCCGGTCGTACTCGCCGAGCAGCTCGGCGGCGGAGATCGCTGCCTCCTTGGCGAGGTCCATCTTGGAGGCGCCGAATGGGCCGCCGGCCATGCTGCCGGAGTTGTCGATCACCAGCACCAGCGCCACGCTGGCCGAGGCGGTCTGCCCTTGCAGCTCCATCCGCACGGGCAGCGCCTCCTCCAGCGGGGTGCGCGAGTAGTTGCCCACGGTGTACGACTGGGTGCCGCCGATGACCACCAGCCCGCCGCCGTAGTCGCGCACGTACGCTTGCAGCGCATGCATCTGGGCATCCGACAGCTTCGACGCGGCCACGTTGACCAGCACCACACTGTCATACGAGCGCAGCGCGGTTTCGGTCAGGGGCCCGTTCCCGGGGTTGGCGACCTCCGCGTCGATCCCGGCAGCGGTGAGCGCGTTCTTGAGGAAGCGGCCCTGGCCTGCGGTGTCTTCCACGATCAGGACGTGCGGGCGCCCGCGGACGACAACGAACGCGCCGCCCTGGTTGTTCTCCGGGAAGGTGTCGTTGTCTGCCTCCACCTGCACTTGCAGCGCGTGGAAGCCCTTGTCGAGCGGCGATTCGGCGAAGACGATCGAGTTCGTCCCGGGGTTGAGGTCCGCTTCCTGGTCGCCGACCACCCGCCCATCCGACAGCAGGTGGATGCGCGCGTGGGCGGCGGTGGTGCTCTCCACCGTGACCGTGACGGAGAAGGTCTCGCCCTCACGGAGCACCGACGGTACCTGCACGTCGCTGACGAGCACTTCGTTGCCGGTGTCGGCACTGACGGGCACGACGAAGATCGGCACCCCCGCGGCGTGGACCAGGTTCGCTTCGTCCAGCGCGTTGCCCACGTTCTGGTTGCCGTCCGAGAGGATGACCAGCTTGCGCGCCCAGGTGCTGGGGAGCGAGGCCATCCCCAGCCGGATCGCCGCGGCCAGGTTCGTCTGGCCGCCGGGCGGCACCGAGCCGATCTGGCCCAGGGTCCGGTCGGCGCTGAGCTGCCGCTCCATCAATGGCTCGGCCCCGAACACCACGATCGAGGCGCGGTCCTCGGGGGCCATGCTCGCCAGCGCCTTGCGGAGCCACTCCTCTTGCTGCGCCCGGGCCGCGGGCGCGATGCTGTCGGAGCGGTCGACCAGGAACGCGACAGCCATCCGGTCGGCCGAGCCACGCACGGTGGGCGCGGTCACGGCGAGGGTGAGCAGCATGGTCACGAGCAGCCGGATCCCCAGCGCGAGCACGCGGCGGCCAGGCGGCAGGTAGGCCCGGCTATGGCGGTGGATCAGCACCAGGGCGGGGAGCAGGACGGCGAGCAGGAGCAAGCCAAGCGGGCGGGTGAGCTCGAGAGATGGCAGCGCTGGCATCAGCCACTCCTACGGTGGAACAGCCACCATTCGAACAGGAGCAGGGCGCAGGCCAGCAGCGTGATCGGAAGCCAGATCTCGCGCTGCATCGTCACCAGTGGGCCACCCGCCTGCGCGGTCGTGTCGACCCCCGGCGGGACGTCGCCGGGGCGAATATCGGACTCCGTTTCATCCGTTAGGTTCACCGCGAACTGCTCGCTGGCCAGCACCTGGTCGCCCTGCCGCTGGGTGACGGTGTACAGCCCGATCTCGTCAGTCTGGTCGTATTGCAGCGGCTGGCCGCGCTGGGGCGTCAGCTTGACGCTGCTGCCATCGGGCCGCTGCACCAGCAGCGCGTCGGCCTGCGGCAGGGGGATCAGCGTCTGGGGCTGATCGGGCGCCAGGCTCCGCACGTCCAGCGTCCCCGGCGGCTCCAGGTAGCTAACGATATTGGACATCAGGATCGGGAACGCCACCGAGAGCGGCAGGTTGGAATGGCGCAGGTCGAACGGGAATAGCACCACCCGCCGGGTTCCGTCGTCTCCCGCCAGCAGCAGCGGGACGTTCCCCGCCTGCACCAGCGGCTTCATCCAGCTTGGCGGCGCCAGGTCGTGGGCCGAGGCGATGCCGACGTCGCGCAGATCGACGAAGTGGAGCAGCGGGTGGTCCTTGTCCCAGTAGGTCAGCCGGGGCTGGCGCACGTCCGGCCCCTGGAACGGGAACAGCGTGCTCGCCGGTGGGTTCAGGATGAGCGTGTTGCCCCGCGGAAGCGACTCCGGCAGGTAGTTGTCGAACACGACGATGTCGTAGCTGTCGGTATCCAGAGCGAAGTAGCGGCGCGGGTCGGCACGATACAGGTCGACGCCGGGGATGATCCGCAGCAGCCGCTCGAGGAAGAGGTTGCCCTGAGACACCAGGAGCACCTTGACCGGCGGGCGATTGCCGAGCACCACCGCGGCGCTGTCGTCCGCCGGGAGAGCGTCCTTGCCATCCAGCCGTGCCTGGACCACTTTGGTGTCGCGGGGCAGGGTGTCGAAAACGACGTCTACACCGTCGTTGGCCGGCAACTGTAGCGGGCGCGCCTCCACCGGCGAGCCGTCGGCCGCCAGCACCAGGGTGTCGGAGACCGGGGTGTCGGCGTAGTTGCGCACCCGCACGAACAGGTGTACTTGCCCCGAGCCGCGCGGGTCGGGCCGAGCGGCGATCGCCGTCACCGCGCGGTTGTCCGAGGAGCCGCCCACGCGCAGGTAGCTCAACGGGGCGCCGTGCAAGTCGGGGAGCTGGAAGCCGCCATGGGCGCCGTCGGTCACCACGTAGAGGTGTCGGTGGGGCCGGTCGCCCGCGAGGGCGATACCCAGGCGTAGCGCCTCCTCCACGTCGCCGTGGGTGTTGCTCGGATGGAGCTGCTCAACCGCCCGCAGCGCCTCCTGGCTACTCTGCTGGTCGGAGGCGAGCACCTCTGGCCGGCGGGCCGCCTGGATCAGGGTGAAGCTGGAGCCACCCGGCAGGCGCTGAATCAGGTCGCGGACCCGGGCGCGAGCCGCTTCGAACCGCGAGGGCGGCACGTCGGTGGCCTGCATGCTCGCGGAATCGTCGACCACTACCACTGCGAACTCGCTCTCCTGCGCCAGGACCGGGATGGCCGGCCGGGCGAAGGCGAGCACGAGCGCCGCCAGCAGCAGGAATTGCGCCACCAGCAGCGCGGTGAGCTTCAGCCGCTGGAACGGCTCGTGGGCGGCCAGGTCGCGCACCAGGTGCCGCCAGATGTACGTGCTGGAGACCTCGACGTCGCGCCGGCGCACCTTGAGCAGGTAGAGCAGCACCAGCAGCGGCAGCAGCACGCCGAGCAACAGCCCCCAGGGGGCGAGCAGCGTCATTCCAGCACCCCCCGCTGCCGGAGCGAGGTGAACAGCAGGCGCTCCAGCGGCTCGCTCGTCTCCACTCGGTGGTAGCGCATGCCGTAGCGGGTGGCAAAGCTCTCCAGATGCCGGCACCAGCCCGTGTAGCGTTCCTGGTAGCGGTCGAGCGCGTCCTGATTCAGGGTGATGTCGATCCGCTCGCCGGTCTCGCGATCGTGGAGCTGCAAGTCGCCACTCACCGCCGGATGGACCTCCTGTGGCGCAAGCACGTGGAGGATGACGATCTCGTAGCGCCGAGCGAGCAGCCGCTTGACTCCCCGCTCCCAGTGCGGGGTCAGCAGGTCCGAGATGAGGATCGCCAGCCCCGGAGTGGAGGCCGCCTGCGCGTGAGCGCCCAGCCCGCGATCCAGGTCTGTGCCCTCCTCCGCCGCGGTGCTGTTCAGGAAGGCCTGGAGCCGCGCCCACTGTCCGCGGCCCCAGGCGGGGCCGAAGCTAGAGACGAGCCCTTCGCTCAGGCACGAGGCCACCAGCCGGGTATGGCCGTGCAGGGCGATGTAGCCGAGGGCGCTGGCGAGGCGCCGGGCATAGTCCAGCTTGTTGGGCTCACCCCAGTCCATCGAGCGGCTGACGTCGAGCAGCAGGTGCACCGTGAGCAGCTCTTCGTCGTCGAACTGCTTGACGAACAGCGCGCCGGAGCGGCTGTAGATGTTCCAGTCGACTCGCTCCGGCTGATCGCCGGGCACATAGGCGCGGTAGTCGGCGAAGTCGAGCGAGGCGCCGCGGTGCACACTGCGGCGGTCGCCCGCCGCCGAACCGGCGAGCCGGCGCCGCACGATCAGGTTGAGGCGATCCAATCGGTGCAGGAGCGCCGTGTCGAGTACCGCCTGTGCCATGTCGAAGCTCCCACCGGCAGCGATCAACGCCGCGCCGCCCGCCCGACCACGAGCCCCTGAGCTGCTCGCCGGTCGGATGGGCCTGCTCGACCCGTGTCAGTTGGTTTCGATTACCTCGGCGATGATCCGGTCGGCGCTGATGCCCTCGGCATCCGCCTCGAAGTTCAGCAGCACCCGGTGGCGCAGCGCCGCGGGCGCCACGGCGCGCAGGTCCTCCAGCGCCACGTTGAAGCGCCCCTCGAGCAGCGCCCGCACCTTGGCCCCCAGGACGATCGCCTGGAGCCCACGCGGGCTCGAGCCGTAGCGGACATACTGCTTGACCAGGGGCGGGCTCGCCGGATCCTCCGGGTGCGTCCGGGTCACCAGCCGGACGGCGTAGTCCATCACCGCGCTCGCGACCGGTAGCTCACGGCAGAAGGCCATCATCCGGAGCAGGGTGGGGCCATCGGCCACGGTGCTCACCTCGACTGGCTGTCCGGTCGTGGTGCGGCGGGCGATCTCCTTCAGCTCGTCGGCGCTCGGGAACGGCACCTGGAGCTTGAACAGGAAGCGGTCGAGCTGAGCCTCCGGGAGGGGATAGGTGCCCTCCATCTCGATCGGATTCTGGGTGGCGAGCACGAAGAACGGCTCCGGCAGATGATGCGTGCTCCGCCCGGCGCTGACGCGGTGCTCCTGCATCGCTTCGAGCAGCGCGGACTGCGTCTTGGGCGTGGCGCGGTTGATCTCGTCCGCGAGCACGATGTTGGCGAAGATGGGGCCCTGCTGGAAGCGGAAGCTGCGCACCCCGGACTCGTCCTCAAAGATGACGTTGGTGCCGGTAATGTCCGCCGGCATCAGGTCCGGGGTGAACTGCACCCGACAGAAGGTCAGATCCAGCGCGGTGCCCAGCGTCCGCACCAGCATCGTCTTGCCTAGCCCGGGCACCCCTTCGAGCAGCACGTGGCCGCCCGCCAACATCCCGATCAGCACCCCACGGACGACCTGGGTCTGGCCAACGATAAACTTGCTGACCTCGGTTTCGATCGCCCGGGCGGTAGTAACGAACTCGCTCGGGGACAGAGCCGTTTCGAGCATCTGCCACTAGCCTCCTGACTTGTTCGGGTCCAGCTCGTCGAAGTACTGGCGCACCAGGTCCTTGAGCCCGAGCGGAACGTACGTCTGCTCGATGTTCTTGACGGCGCGCTGCTGGTACTGGCCATACACGTCGCGATAGCCTACCTGGGAGCCGTTCTGCTCCGCGGGCGAGAGGTAGGGATCGGGCGAGACCGACGCCGAATCGGGCTGGTCCTGCCCGGGCACCTGCTCCGGGTGGCCGCCTGAGAACAGCGGGTCGTAGATCTGGTCGCCCTGGCCGGGGGCGTCGCCCGTGCCGGCGCTGGAGCCGCCTGGCTGGCTCCCTTGCTGGTTGTTCGCCTGCTCGCGCCCTTGCTGGGCACCATCGCCCTGGCCCTGATCTGAGCTGTTACCCTGCTGGCCGCCCTGCGTCTGGTTGCGGGGGTTGTCGCCCGGGTTCTGGCTCTGGCCGCGCTGGCCGCCGCCGTTCGAGCGGCCAGCAGTCGGCTGCTGCCCCAGGCTCCGCGCCAGGTTCGCGCGGCTGCTCTGGAGCTGCGACAGGGCTCGCTCGCGGTTGGATGCCGCTTCGGCCTGAGCAGCGGCGTTGTTCAGCGCCTGCTGCGCTTGCTCGGCGCTGTCCTGCTGGCCGCTGTTCAGCGCGTTGGCGGCCGCCTGGAGTTGCTGCGCGAAGCGGGCGTTCGACTGCCCCGCGCTCTGAGCGGCGGCTTGCAGCGCCTGGGCGAGCTGCGCGCGCTGGGTTGGATCCAGCGACTTCTGGTCGTTGGCCAGGCGGCGCAGACTGCTCGACACTTGCTTCAGATCGCCGGTCGCCAACCGCTTGGCCAGGTCCTGCTGTCCGGGCGTGCTCGCCAGCGACGCGGCGAGCGCGGCGAGCGCCGCGTCCAGGCCCTGGCTATCCTGGCTGTCGAGTCGATAGAGCTGATCCTGCAGATCGTCCAGCGCGGCAAGCGACTGGTCCGGCGTGTGAGTGTCGGGATTCATCGCTTTGGAGGCTTCCTGGAGCAGCCGGCGAATCTCCTCGCTCTGGGAGTTCTGCTGCTGCGCCAGCTCCTGGGACAGTTGGTCGATCTTCTCCGCCTCTTCCTTGGCGATCTCGCGGCTGCGGTCCATCGGTTTGGCTGGGCTGGCCAGCGGATTGGGCGCCAGCGCGGCGATCGGCAGCAGCACCGCGAGGATGACCGCCAGGTTCCCGGCGCGCAGCGGGATGCGGACCGGGAAGGCGTCCAGCGGGTCGAAGCGCGCGAAGTGCATCACCGCGTCCGAGACCTGAGCGGCCGCCAGCGGCTGGGTGCTGCCGGTCCGGATCAGCTCGAGCGCGGTCGTCAGCCGTTCCTTCAGATCCAGGTGCGTGTCCGCGAGCCAGACCGCGCGCTCCGGCTGGTCCCGGCGCAGGTAGCCGACCAGCAGCCCGAGCGCGCCCAGCACGAGCGCCGGGGCGAACAGCGTCGGCAGCGGCGGGAGGCCGCGGCCGAGCAGGCGCAGTGCGAGCACGGCGAGCGTGGAGGCGGCCAGGCCGAACGCCAGCAGGCGGGTTCCCCAGACGACAGCACGGCGCAGCGCGAGCGCGCGCGACAGGTAGCCGTACAGACGCCAGAATTCGACGGCGTCCTCCCGGCGGGTCAAACGGACGCTCATGGGACCAACCTCCCTCGCAGGTGTCCGGCGGCACAGATCGTTCGAGGCGCCAGGAGCGTCATCGCGTGGCGCTCCGTGGTGCGCGCAGGCCGCGTGTCTTGAGCGGGTGCATCGGGTCGAGCACCACCCCGCTCAGATACACCAGCACCAGGCTGGCGACAGCGTACAGCGCCACCGTGGTGGCCCAGTGAGGCAACGCCACTAGCAGGCCGAACACCTGCTGCGCTGGCCCCGGCAGCAAGCCGCGCTCGGATAGCGGCAGCAGCGAGACGACGTCCTGGCGCAGCGACTCGGAGGCGGACAGCAGCGCCAGGTAGGGATTCAGGTAAACCAGCACCCCGAAGGTGTCGCCGAGGCGGACAGAGGCGGCCACCAGGTAGAGCGCCGCGGTGCCGAGAGTTAGCGTGTTGACGATCAAGTAAGCGTACAGCGCCGCGGCCAGCGACGACGGGATGAAGGTCGAGAAGAACAGCCCGAGCGAGGCAAACAGCACCACGGAGGCGATGACCACCAGCAGCGCCGGCCCCGCCTCCTGGAGGCTCACCCCCCCGAACAGCCAGGACGCGGCGAAGACCGGCAGCGCGGTGCCGAGCAGCAGCAGGACGAACACCGTGGCGCCAAACAGCTTGCCCAGCGCGACCGCGCTCGGGCTCATCCCGCTGGCCAGCAGCAGATCGAACGTGCCCGCCTCGCGCTCGCCCTGGATCGCGGCGCTCGCCACCGCTGGCGCCACCAGGCTGCTGGCCAGCAGGAGGCAGATCGCCCCGACCAGGAACAGCCACATTGCACGGTACGAGGAGACGAGCGCGGTGAGCCCCGAGGTGGCGGTGGCGCCGGTCGAGAACAGCGCCGGCACCGGGCCAACGCCCTGCGCCAGCACGGTCGCCGTGCCCAGGACGACCACGCCGCCGGTCGTAAGCACCAGCAGCGTGTACAGCCCGAACGTCGCCGGACGCCTGAGCCAGACCTGCAGCTCCTTGGTCAGCACCGCCAGGATCAGCATCTAGGAGACTCCTCCCAGCACCTCGCCCGCGCTGGAGGGAGCGGGCGTCGCTGTTCCGCCGTACTCAGCCGGCAGGTCCGCGATCGGCCCGTACCAGCGCAGCAAGCCGGCGTCGAGCACCGCCGCCTGCGTACATAGCCCGAACACTTCCGCCGGGCGGTCGGAGGCGATCAAGCAGGTGGCGCCGAGCGCCCGGACCTCGTGGAGCACTTCCAGCAGCTCTTCGCGTCCAGCCACGTCCAGCCCGGCCAGCGGTGTGTCCAGCAGCAGCACGGCCGGGTGGTGGACTAGCGCCCCGGCCAGCGCCAGCCGCCGCTGCTGGCCGGGGGTAAGCAGCGCCGCCTCCATCCGGGACACTTCCAGCAGGCCGACCACTTCGAGCATCGTGGTCACGCTCTCCTCCCGCTCGCGGCCCACCAGCCCGTGGCAGCGCGCCAGGAAGTCGAGCTGCTCATAGACCGTCAGCCCCACAAACGCCGAGGGGAGCTGCGGCAGGTAACCGGTTGCCCGGCGGACCGCGGTCGTCTGCCGCACCAGGTCCAGCCCATTCACCACCACGCGCCCAGCCGTCGGCCGCACCAGCCCGACGAGAGTAGCGAGCAACAGACTCTTCCCCGCCCCGTTCGGCCCGAGCAGCAGGCAGGCGTTGCCGCGGGCGACACTCAGGCTGATGTTCGTCAGCCCGTGCTCGTTTCGACCGCGACAGGACAGTCCGCTAATTTCCACACTCATGGTGCTCGTACCTGACCGGAGATGTCGAAGCGAGTGAGCCGAATCTGGGTGAGGTTACTATTCGGCGGTGGGTCGAAGGTGTACTTCACCCGGATGTCGCCGCCCGCGGAGATGAAGCGCTGCGGATCGTCCAGGCGCGTCCCGCCGAAGTGCGCCTCCCAGTCACGCCAGGCGGCGGCCCGCCAATCGAACAGCGACAGATGGCCAACCCCATTGGTGAGCACCGTGGACTGGCCAGACGGCTGTCCTTCCAGATTGACGGTGAGCGATTGCACCTCCAGCCGCTCGGGCCGGTCGGGCAGGGTGAACTGCAGCGAGACGGACTCGCCCGGGGCCAGCGTGTAGCTGCCGAAGTCCTGCTGCCCCACCGGCGCCACCGTCAGGTGCTGGCGTGCCAGCAGCGAGGGGCGCAGCTCCCCCTCGTAGTGGTCTGGGAACGACACGGGGATCGAGCTCACGAATAGGGTGTACTCCACGCTCGCCAGCGGCGTTCCGTTGACGTCCAGCGAGGTGGGGTTGTGCGCGAGCCAGCCGACCAGGGTCGTCCCCGACATATCCATCCGCGCGGCGTAGTACCGAGACGAGAAGATCGACTCCAGCAGGTCGCGGCGGGAGCTATCTTCGGGCCGCGCCGCGTTCCACCCCGGATAGATCTGGGACGCGAGCCCGGTTGGCACCCCATACCCGATCGCTGCTCGCTCCGGCAGGGTGATGGAGACGGTCCGCGACTCCCCGGGCTCCAGGTCTCCGAGTGGATAGACGGACTGCATATCTAGCAGCAGCGCCGCCGAGCGCAATGGCTGGCCGAGGTGGTTCGTCACCGTGCCGACGATCTGGTCGTGATCCGCCACCAGCGCCGTGTCGACCTGGCCGTTGAGGTTGAACTGCTGGTCGACAGCAAACGTGGCCAGCGAGCCGTCGTTCATCGTCAGCGAGTCCACCCGCACGTCCGCCCCTTCGGCCACCCGCAGCGCCCAATCGGGCGTGTCGGTGTAGGAGCGCATCGGGAACGGGTAGTAGAGCCCGAACAGGAGCCCGCCCGGCGGAACGTTCACATCGAATGTGCCACCGTGCCGGGCGAACACGCTCACGTAGGTCCGGCTGAAGGCGAGGCTGCCGACACCCCGGATTACGGTCGCCTTGGTCGCCGCGAGGTCGCCCTCGCGCTCTGCGGCGACGAGAAGGACGAACAGCGCCGAGGTACCGAGCGCCAGTCCGGGCACGGTCAGCAGCGCCAGCAGCGGCCGGTCAACCCGGCGTAGGAACAGGAAGCACACCGGGCCGATAATCAGGGCATACAGCAGCAGTCCCCAGACGGCCCAGTTGAAGTCCGGCTCCGGCAGCGAGTCGAAGTCGCCCAGCGCGGCGCGCGGCAGGCGCCCCCAGCGCATGTAGGGTCGGGCGAGCGTGGAGCCGACGCCCGTGTCGACGCTGGCGTGTGCCAGCAGGTAGCGCCAGATGAACGGCTGGCCGGGCCAACTGCCGAGTGCCTGCGAGCTCGGGTCGAACGCGAGGTAGAAGATGGTCCCCTGCCCCTGCTTGCGACCAACGATGAGCGGGATGCCGTCCTGCTGGGCGACCACGGTGCCGCTGGCCCGGCCGCGCGAGATGAGCCACGGACCAGGATGAGTGGGCGCCTGCCCGGTCAGCTCGACCAGCCCGTCCAGCCGATCCACCGTCGCCAGCTCGGTTGGGTGCGCCGCCAGCAGATCGTCGGGGAGCGGCGCGAGCGTCTTCTGCCAGGTGGGACCACCCACCGCGATCAGCAGCCCGCCCGCGCCGACCCATACCCGCAACGCCTCCAGTTGTTCCGGGCGGAGCGACGACGACTGCGCGTTGGAGAGAATGAGGCAGTCGAGCGAGGAGAGGAGCTGGGCGCGGTCCGGCACCTCCACCGGGTCCAGCCGCGCCAGGCGTACCCGCCGCTGCGGTCCGTTGAGGTCCAGGGAGGGCAGAAAGTCGAATGCCTGGGGATCGCGGGAGATCACCCCACAGATGAAGTCGCCCAGCGCCGCTCGGGTGACGCTGATGTCCTGCGTGACCAGCTCCTTGCCATTCGAGACGAGCGTGGCTTTGAGCTGGTTGGTGTCCGATGGGAACAGCACGTCCATCAGCAGGCGCTTGTGCGATCGAGGCGGCAGCGACACCGGCAGCGTGTAGACCGTCGGGGCACGGCCATACACTCCCTGGCGTCGGGCGTCCTCCACCCGCACCTGGACCTCGCCCTCGACGTCGTCACCCTGGTTGGTGAACTCGACCTCGACCGGAACCCAGGTCCCTACCCGGGCGATGCCGTCCAGGCCGGCGCGGGCGTTCATCTGGAGTCCGGTTGGGGCGGGCTGTGGGGCGGGACCGCCTCCGGCCGGGCTCTGCTGGCCAGGACCGTTCGGCCCGCTCTGCTGCGCAACCTGCAGCCACGGCCCGCCGACGAGAGTCGCCAGGAGAGAGAGCAGCGCGAGGATGGCTATCATTCGCGACGACGCTCCTTGAGCGACGCGAACGGCGCAGAACGGCCGAAACGCGATGGCCGGCCAGCGACCCGAACGTTAAGAACGTAAGGACGCTCATCCCGTCGGGATAGGGTCCAGTGTAACATTGGCACGGTGAGCCATGAGCAATTCTTGTTCCTCTAACCAAGCCGAGCGCTCCAGAGGTGACGACCGCGTATTGGCGCGCGAAGAAGTGGAGACACAGGCTAACGCAACCCCCTCGCCACGTCCAGTGGTCGCCGACGGTGCCGACGATGAGGAGTTAGGGGGTGACCCGCCCTGCTGGGCGCACCTGTTCTGGAAGAACGAGGACGGCGAGGGAACGGAATAGGAGCAGGGGCGGCGCCGACGGCGGATCCAGCGTCGCCCGCGCCGCCCCTGCTCCGGTCTCTTGGCCCGCCGCTAGCTCTCCTTCTCCTCGTAGCGCTTCTTGAGCTCCGCCAGCACGGCCGGATCGGTGAGCGTGGTCGTGTCGCCAAGCGCGCGGCCCTCGGCGATGTCGCGCAGCAGCCGGCGCATGATCTTGGCCGAGCGGGTCTTGGGCAGCTCCGCGGTGAAGAAGATCTTGTCGGGCCGGGCGATCGGGCTGATCACCTTGGCTACCTGCTCACGCAGCTCCTCTTTGAGCTGATCGCTCGGGGTGGCCCCGGCACGCAGGGTGACGAAGGCGGCCACGCCCTGTCCCTTGATCTCGTGGCTGATCCCGATTACTGCCGCCTCGGCCACCGCCGGGTGGCTGACCAGCGCGCTCTCGATCTCCATCGTCCCGAGGCGATGCCCGGCCACGTTCAGAACGTCGTCCACCCGGCCCAGCAGCCAGAAGTTGCCGTCCTCGTCGCGCCGCGCGCCGTCGCCCGTGAGATACTTGCCCGGGTACTTGGACCAGTACTGCCGCACGTAGCGCTCGTCATCGCCCCAGATGGTGCGCATCATCGCCGGCCAGGGACGAGACAGCACCAGGTTGCCGCCGGTATTGTCCGGGACGGGGTTCCCCGCCTCGTCCAGGATCTCCGCCTTGACCCCCGGGAACGGCTTGGTGGCCGAGCCGGGCACGGTGGTGGTGAGGCCTGGCAGCGGGGAGATCATGATCTGCCCGGTCTCGGTCTGCCACCAGGTGTCGACAATCGGGCAGCGGCCGCCGCCGATATGCTCCCAGTACCAGACCCAGGCCTCCGGGTTGATCGGCTCGCCCACGGTCCCCAGCAGCCGCAGGCTGGACATGTCGTGGCGGGCGGGATACTCCGTTCCCCAGCGCATGAAGGAGCGGATCGCCGTGGGCGCGGTGTACAGGATGGTGATGCGGTACTTCTCTACGAGTGCCCAGAAGCGATCCTTGTCCGGCCAATCGGGCGCGCCCTCATACATGATGTTGGTCGCACCGTTCACCATCGGGCCGAAGACGATGTACGAGTGCCCGGTCACCCAGCCGATGTCCGCGGTACACCAGTAGACGTCCTCTTCTTTGATGTCGAAGATCAGTCGATGTGTCGCGGAGGTGCCCACCAGATATCCGGCGGTGGTATGCAGCACCCCCTTCGGTTTGCCCGTAGTGCCGGAGGTGTACAGGATGTACAGCGGGTGCTCGCTGTCGACCGGCTCGCAGGGCACGCGGGGGTAGCCCTCGGCGTCCAGCGCCTCGTGCCACCAGAGATCGCGTCCCTCCTGCATCTGGATCGGCGCCCCGGTGCGGCGCACCACCAGCACCTTCTCGATGGTCGTCTCGCCGCTGATCGCCGCGTCCACGTTCGCCTTCAGCCCGACGACGTTGCCGCGCCGGTAGCCGCCGTCGGCAGTGATCGCCACCTTCGCGGCGGAGTCGGCGATCCGCTCGCGTAGCGCGTCCGGGCTGAAGCCGCCGAAGACTACGGTGAACGGCGCGCCCAGGCGGGCGCAAGCGAGCATCGCGATCGGCAGCTCCGGGATCATCGGCATGTAGATGGCGACCCGGTCGCCCTTCTTCACACCCAGCCGCTTCAGCGCCGCGGCGGCCCGGTTCACCTCGCGCAGCAGGTCGCCGTAGGTCAGCACCCGCTCGTCGCCCGGCTCACCTTCCCAGATGATCGCCGCCTTGTTGCGCCGCCAGGTCTTCGCGTGGCGGTCGACGCAGTTGTACGTGGCGTTCAGCGTTCCGCCGAGGAACCACTTCGCGTAGGGTGGTTTCCATTCCAGCACCTGCTGAAACGGGGTGAACCAATCCAGCCGAGCCGCTTGCTCAGCCCAGAAGCCTTCGGGATCCGCCTCGGCACGCGCGTAGATCGCCGGATCGTTGGCGTTGGCCTGGGCGGCGAACTCCGGTGGGGGCGGATAGCGGCGTTCCTCTTTCAGCAGCGCGGAGATCGTTCCCGCTTCACCTGTGACGGTCATCCCGACCTCGACCCCCTGTGATGTCCTGTGATGGAAGGATGTGAGCGCGGCAGGGGCGAACACGCGCCCGCGGCACCAGCTCAAGCCCCCGTTTCAGAGTCTACCAGGCAGGGACGCGCGCGGCTATACTCCACGCCTTTGCCGCCACCGCCTCGCGGGCGAAGGCCCTGGCCGCCCGCGCGGCCAGATGCGGGCACTCCCGCGGAGCCGCTCGTTTCCGCTACACTACCGCAATTCCCCTCGGCCGCGGAGACCGTGGAAGCGACTCCTGCGCCTCCTGGACCCCTGCGCTCGGCGTCCCTGCTGGCATGCCTGGGCGGGACGCTCCTGCTCCGCGCCGCCGCGGGCGGCGCCGGCATCCTGGTGAGCTTGCTGCTGGCGCAGATCGGGCGCGAGGGCGGCTCGGTGCCGGCCTGGGCCGTGGGGCTCGCCAGCGCGCTGTTCTTCGCCACGGAGCTGCTGGGTGCGCCCGGCTTCGGAGTGCTGAGCGACCGTTACGGGCGGCGTCCGTTCCTGCTGATCAGCCCGCTGCTGGGCGGCGCGGCGGCGGCCCTGATGCTGGCGCTGCCGCTACTCCCGGTGGTGCTGTTCAGTCGGCTGTTCCAGGGTCTGTCCACCGCTGCTTCCGCGCCGTCCAGCCTTGGCTTCGTTGCCGACGCGAGCGCGGGCGATGCTACGCTGCGGGGACGGGTCATGGCCGCCTTCGAGGTGACGACGGTGGCGGGGATGATCTCCGGCTGGGCGGCCGGCGGGCTGCTGTGGGACCGTCTCGGCCTGCTGTCGTTCATTCCAATCCTGGTGATCTACGGTCTGAGCTGGCTGGCGTTTACCCGAGTGCGAGAGGTCCAGCGGCTTCGCCGCGCCGAGCGGCACCCGGCTCCTCATGTTGCGCTCCTGTCGGCCTTGCGGCTGCCGGGCGTCGCGGCGTTCATCCCCGCCTGGCTGGCCGTCAACGCCATCCTCGGCGCCTGGTTCGCCCACATCGGCTACCAGCTTGCCAGCGCGGACGACCCCGGCCAATTGCTGGTGGGCGGGTTCAAAGGGGCGCAGGTGGGCCTGTACGCGGCTGTGGTCGGGCTCATCTTCCTGGCCGGGCTGGTGCTCTGGGGCCAATCGCTTGGCCGCCTTGGCGCCCTGCGCTCGATGCGCTTCGGACTGGTCGGTATGTTCGCCCTGTGCCCGGCGCTGTACCTCCTGAACCATGCCCAGCCCCACGATGTTGTCCGCATCACGGTCGCGCTCGCCTGCTCCGGGCTGGCGCTCCTGGTGGCCAGCGGCTTCACCCCGGCCGCGCTGGCGCACCTGGCGGACATCTCCGAAACCGAGGTTGGCGAGCGAGGCGCGGTGATGGGGCTGTACTCGGTGCTGCTCGGACTGGGGCAGCTCCTGGGAGCCATGATCGCGGCGCCGTTCGTTGACGTCTTAAGGGTGGACGGCCTCATTCTGCTTACCCTGCTGCTCGCTGGCGCCTCAGCGGCTGGAGTAGCCGTGCTCGGCGCCCGCCACGAGGCGTTCATCGCCGCGCGCCGTCCTGCCCCCGCGCCTGTCCAGGTCGAAGTCGACCCCTCATAGCCAGCCTCCGTCCCTCGCCGTGGTACGATGGCCGTCGGTGCGCGCCGCGCGCCCAACCCATCTGACGAGGGAACGTGCATGAAGGCCGAGCAGCGACTCAAGGAGCTAGGGATCGAGCTGCCCACCCCGCCAGCGCCGGTGGCGAACTACGTCCGCTGGGTGCGAGCTGGCAACCTGCTGTTCGTCTCGGGCCACGGACCAAGCCGAGATGGCCAGATGGCCTATCGAGGCAAAGTGCCCACCGCCGTCAGCCCGGATGACGCCTACCAGGCGGCCCGGCTCACCATGATCAACTGCCTGGCCAGCGTGAAGGAGGCGCTCGGCGACCTGGATCGTGTCAAGCGGATTGTCAAGCTGCTCGGGATGGTGAACGCGGAGCCGGACTTCGGTGGGCAGCCGCAGGTCATCAACGGCGCCTCGGACCTGCTGGTCGAGGTGTTCGGCCCGGAGATCGGCAAGCACGCCCGCTCGGCGGTCGGAATGGGCTCACTCCCGATGCAGATCCCCGTCGAGATCGAGATGATCGTGGAAGTGGAGTAGCGGGGGGTGCTTGTGCTGGCGCCTGCCCTCCTGGCCGACCGGGCCTACCTGGAGCGGTGCAGGCCGAGCAGCCGGATGACCAGCGGCAGGGTGAGCCCCTGCACCACCAGGGTGAACAGCACTACGCCGAACGCCATGTCGATCAGCAGCCCCCGCGCCGGGGCATCCGGCGGCAGCGCCAGCGCCAGGGCGATGGTGAGCGCGCCGCGCAGCCCGCCCCAGATCAGCACGGTCCGCTCTGCCCACGTCGTCACCTCCTGCCTCCGAGGGATCGCCAGCGCCGGGACCGCGACGATCAGGATGCGCGCGACCAGCACCGCGACGATGGCGGCGACCACCGCCGGCGCCTGGGTGAGGAGACTGGTGACGTTGGCGCTGAAACCGACCAGCAGGAACACGAGCCCATTGGCCAGAAACCCCAGGTACTCCCACAGGTCGTCGAGCAGCCGGCGGGCGGTTTCGGTCATCCCCACCTCACGGCCGTAGCTGCCGTGGATGAACCCGGCGGTAACGCAGGCCAGCGGCCCTGAGGTATGCAATGCCTGGGCGGCGAGGAAGCTGCCATAAGCGAGCGCGGTGGAGAGCGTCATCTCCACCAGGTGGTCGTCCACCATGCTCGTCAAGCGGGAGAAGGCGAGACCCAGCAGCGCCCCGACGATGACGCCGCCCAGCACCTCCTGGCCGAAAAACACCAGCGCGTGGGGAAGATCGAGCGTCCCGGTGAGCGCCAGACCAACCAGCGCAGTGTACAGCGTGATCGCCACGCCGTCGTTCACCAGGCTCTCGCCTTCAATCATCGCGCCCAGCCGGCTGGAGACGCCCAGCCGCTGGAACACGGCCACCACCGCGACGGGATCGGTTGCCGCGACGATGCTCCCGAACAGGAACGCCTCCGCGAGCGGGAGGCGGAGCGCCAGCGCCAGGATGCCGCCGACCACCACCGCGGTGACCACGGTGCCCGGGACCGCTAGAAGCAGGATCGGGCGCGCCACCGCGCGCAGCGCCTTCACGTCGAAGCGAAAGGCGGCATCGAACAGCAGCGGTGGCAGGAAGACGAACAGCACCAGGCCCGGCTCGAGCCGAGGCACGGCCACCAGGCCGCTCTGCGCCACCAGCAGCCCACCCAGCACGAGCGCCACGGCATAGGGGAGGCGGACCCGGCGCGCCAGCAGGCCGAGCAGCGCCGCGCCCAGCAGCAGCCAGGTAAGCTGCTGGGCCAGCGCTTCCACGGGCACGCCGTTCATGGCGAGAGCACCCGGCGAACGGTGTTTGCAGCGCAGCGGCAGTGATTCGTCGCTGCTCAACCGCTCGGAAGCGACGTGGGCAGGGCGAGCACCGGAGGTCGCGTCCAATCGGCGGCGCCGCTGCTGGCAAGCATACCAGCGCCTGGCGCTTGACGCCGGGGCACCACCGCGGCGACCCTTGCACTCACCGAGGTATTCGGAAACGGGGTGGTGCAGCATGGCGCTCCTGCAGGATCGGGTCGCGGTCGTGACCGGGGCGGGTCGGGGGATCGGACTGGCGATCGCCGAGGCGTTCGCGCGCCAGGGGGCGCGGGTCATCATCGGCGAGCTGGTGGAGGAGCGCGGGCGCGAGGCGGCGGAACGGCTGCGCGGGCAGGGATATCAGGCGGAGGCGATTCCGCTGGACGTCACCAACGCCGACTCCTGCGCCACGCTGGTCCAGCGGGTCGTTCGAGCCTATGGCCGGCTGGACGTACTGGTCAACAACGCCGGGCTGTTCATCCTGCACCCATCCGTGCAGATGCCCGAGGCGGACTGGCGGCTGCAGCTCGACGTTATGCTGACCGGCGTATTCCTGATGAGCCAGGCCGCGGCGCGGGCGATGATTCCGCAGGGTGGTGGCAGCATCGTGAACATCGCCTCGATCGGTGGGATGGGCGGCTGGCCGATGCGCTCCGCCTATAACGCGGCCAAGGCCGGAGTGATCAACCTGACCGAGGTGCTGGCGACGGAGTGGGCCCAGTACGGGATTCGGGTCAACGCCGTCTCGCCCGGGGTCACCCGCACCGAGATTCTGGATAGCGTGATTCGCACCGGCGCCGCGAGCGTGGAGCGTTTCGCCAACCGCACCCCGCTCGGCCGTGTCGCTGAGACCCGAGAGATCGCGAGCGCGGTGCTGTTCCTCGCTTCCGACCGTGCTAGCTTCGTCAGCGGGGAGAACCTGCGGGTAGACGGCGGCTGGGTGCCGTGGGGCAACCTGCACGGCACCGGCTTTCCCGAAGGCGCGGCCATTGGCGACCCGGACGCGGCTGTCGCTGCTGCCCTGCAGGCGCGGCGAGCGCGGCGGCCGGGCGAGGCGCGGTTCGCCGGGCGGACGGTCGTGGTTACTGGCGGCGGCGAGGGGGTCGGACTGGCGAGCGCCCGAGGTTTCGCCGAGGAGGGAGCGCGCGTCGTGGTGGCCGACCTGGACGCGGAGCGGGCGGCCGCCGCCGCGGCTACGTTGCGCGCCGCGGGGTTCGCCGCGGAGGCCGCGCCGCTGGATGTGCGAGACCCGGCCCAGAGCCTGGCGCTGGTGGAGCGCCTGGAGCGCGAGCGCCGCGGAATCCACGTCTGGGTGAACGCCGCCGAAGCCCGGCAGCGCGGCGCGGCGGAGGCGCTGCCGGCCGACGCGTGGGGGGCGAGCCTGGCAGTGAACCTGTCCGGCGCGTTTTACTGCTGCCAGGCGGCCGGGCGAGCGATGCTGGCCCGTGGTGGTGGCGTGATCGTCAACGTCGCCTCGGCACTCGGCTGGACCCCGCTGGAAGGCCATGCCGCGTACAGCACTGCCAAGGCCGGCCTGATCGCGCTGACCGAGGCGCTGGGGGTCGAATGGGCCGGGCGGGGCGTTCGCGTGGTCGGTGTGGCCCCCGGGCCGGTGCTGACCGAGCGGGCGCGCCGGGAGATCGCGGCTGGGGCGGTGGCCGCCGAAGCCTGGGCCCGCCGCACCCCGCTGCGCCGCTTCGCCGCCGCGGAGGAGATCGCTGATGCCATGCTCTACCTCGCCAGCGACGACGCGGCGTACATCACCGCCGAGACGTTGCGCGTCGACGGCGGCTGGACCGCCTACCAACTGTTCTGAGCCGGCCGCCGCGTGGCTGCGGTGTCGCCCTCCGGCGCGGCCCGTCCTGGGCGCGCTCCTTCCCTCGCCGGACGGGCGGCCATTCCGCATCGCGAGACACCGCCTTGCTCAAGCTGGCGCAGCGCACTACAGTCGGCCTGTCGCCTCTCCATGGCGCGCCCGCTTGACGCCAGCGCCTAGCCAGCTTACGCTACGGCCACCTTGCGGGCAGCGGAGCAGATGCACCAGCACGCACTCGATCGTCTCGACCGGTTCCTGCGCTCGCGCGGCCTATTTGCCGCGCTGCTTGCCAACCCGGCCACGGTCACCTGGCTGAGCGGGTATGCTGCCCCGATCAACAGTGGGCCCAGCCCGTTCGAGGGTGGGCCAGCGCTCGGCTGGTATCGCGACGGGGCGCTGACACTGCTCGTCTCCGACCTGGAGGCGGCCGCGGCCCGAGCCAGCGGGGCGGAGGTGCGCGAGTACCTCGGCTACACCATCGAGCGGCCGCTGGACGCCATCGGCAACCAGGCCGCCGCGCTGCGGGCGCTGCTTCAGGAGCAGGGCGGAGCGGGCGGAGCAGTGGGGGTGGAATGGAGCTGGCTCCCGGCGCCGCTGGCGGCAGTGGTGTCGGACGTCCTGGCGGGCGTGGCGACGCAGCGACTCGATGGCGAGCTTGACCCCTTGCGGGCGGTGAAGAGCGCAGAGGAGATCGAGAAGCTGCGGGCGGCGCTGCGGCTGTGCGACGTGGGCCAGGCGGAGGTGCGAGCGAACGTCCGCCCGGGCTGCTCCGAGCTGGAGCTGTGGACACTGGCCGCCGGCCGCATGGAGCTGGCGGCCAGCGCCCGGCTGCCGATCTTGGCCGACCTGGTGGCGGGACCTGAGCGGACAGCGGAGATCGGGGGGCCGCCCACGCCATACGTGCTTCAGGAGGGCGACCCGGTCATCTTCGACGTCGCGCCGCGGCTGGACGGCTACTGGGGCGATACCTGCGGCACCTGGTTCGTCGGCACGCCGACCGAAGAGCTGGCCCGCGCCTTCGACGTGGTGCGGGCGGCGCTGCGGCGCGGGATCGAGGCGGTGAGGCCCGGGCTGCGGGCACGAGAGCTGGACGCGCTGCTGCGCGGCGACCTGCGCGAGGCCGGCTACCAGCCCCACCCGCACCACTCCGGGCACGGGCTGGGGACGACGTACCACGAGGCGCCGCGCATCGTCCCGTACGAGGAGACAGCGCTGCAACCGGGGATGGTGATCACTGTCGAGCCGGGAGTCTATCTGCCTGGTGTCGGCGGGGTGCGGCTGGAAGAGGTGGTCCTCGTCACCGAGGACGGCTGTGAGGTGCTGACGCGCCACCTGGAGGGAGCCTGAGCCCGCGGGACGGCCGGGCCGCCGTCCCGCGGCGGGAGCGGAGTAGCTCCACAAATGAAAGGGGGACAACCGTGAGCAGGCTGAGTAAGCGAGGGCGATCGCGGCGCGAATTCTTGAAGCTGGCCGCGGGCGGACTGGCGGCGGCGGGCGCCGGGGCGCTGCTCCAGGGAACGGCGCGGCTGGCCGGCGCCAGCCCGCTGCCGCGCCCGCGGGCGAGCGGCGGAACGCTCGTCATGTGGTGGTGGGGCGAGCAGGAGGCGCCCGGGCTGGAGGGCTATGTCAAGCAGAGCATCCAGATGTACAAGGAGAAGACCGGCTGGAGCGTAGACGCCACGCTCGAAGACACCGGGGTGGTCATCTCTCAGTTCCAGACTGCCTCCGCCGCTGGCACCGCGCCGGACATCCAGTACTTCTGGAACGGCATCTACCACATGGAGAGCGTTTGGCTCGGCTACGTCGAGCCACTCAACGGCTTGATCCCGGACGACCTGCTCAAGGCCTCCAACGCCACGATCCTCAGCGTGTACCAGGGCAAGCAGTATCGCCTGGGCTGGTATGCCGTCCCGATGCTCTGGGCGTACAACAAGGACATGTTCGACAAGGCCGGGCTGAACGCCGACCAGCCGCCCACCAACCACGACGAGCTGATGGCCGCCTGCGACAAGCTGAAGAGCAAGGGCTTCACCCCGATCGTCGGCGGGCTGAAGGACGGCTACTGGGGCGAGTGGCAGATGGGCCACGGGCTCGGCCCGAACCTCGATTCGCCGGCCGAGGCGCTGCAGCTATTCATCGGCAGCCTGGACTGGCGCAACCCGAAGTACTACGACCACTGGGCCAAGGTGGAGCAGCTCTGGAAGGCCGGGTACATGAATAACGACATGCTCTCCATTGAGCTGTATCCCGGCATCGACCTGTTCAACAACGGCCAGGGGGCGATGTGCTCCACGGTCGGGCCACTGATCCCGAAATCCCAGAAGGCACTGGGCGATCGCGTCGCCCCGATGGTCTTCCCGGCCGGCGGCAAGGGCAAGATGAACGGCAAGCCGATCGCCGACACCCAGGGGCTGGGGATCTCCTCCCAGAGCCAGCACAAGCAGCAGGCGGCCGACTTCCTGATGTTCCTGAACACGCCCGAGCGGCTCCAGGCGCTGTGGGACCAGACCCATGCGCTGCCCACCAACGCCGGCTGGGACGGCACCTTCATCACCGATCCTGTCATCAGCGCCCTCTGGACCAAGTGGATGCACGGCGACAACGTCCCGTACATCTCCAACCTGATGCCGACACTGTTCTGGACGGACGCGATGTTCGTGAACTCGCAGAAGATCATCAGTGGCGAGTTCACCGCCGAGCAGGCGGCAGAGAACGCGCAGGCGGTGGCCCAGAAATGGCGTGACCAGAACCCGGACCTGCTCGACCACTACACCAAGTGGGCGAGCGATCTGGCACTGTAAGACAGGACAGCGCGAGCCCCTGCCAGCCGCCTCTCGCCACACCCTGAGGGCGCGGGGCGGGCCGCGGGGTGTCTGAGCGCGGAAGGCTGCGAAGGCGCGAGGGGCGCCCGGCCGGGCGCCCCTCGCGTGGCGACGAGGAGCAGATGGGCAGAGGACTACTGAACGACCGGGTGGCGATCATCACCGGCGCCGGCTCGGGGCTGGGCCGGTGCGTCGCGCTCGAATACGCCGATGAGGGCGCAACCGTGGCGCTGATCGACCGCGACCGCGCCGGTCTGGCGCAGACCCAGGCGGAGCTAGAGCGGCGGGGGCGACCCGGCCTGAGCTATCCGCTGGACGTTACCGACTACGAGGCGTACCGCGCCGCCATTGCCGACGTCGTGCAGCGCGCGGGCAAGGTGGACATCCTGGTCAACAATGCCGCCATCGCACGGTACGGGACGATCCTCGACGACACGCTGGAGGACTGGCGGGAGACGCTGCGGGTGAACCTGGAAGCGGTGTACATGGGCACCAAGCTCACCGTGCCCTTCATGGTCGAGCGCCGTTTCGGCCGCGTCATCAGCACCGCCAGCATTCAGGGCTTCCTCTCCAGCGGCGGCTGCGGCGCCTACAACGCCGCTAAGGGCGGAATCATTGCACTGACCAAGTCGCTGGCGGTGGAGCTGGCCCCGTACAACATCGCTGTCAATGCCGTCGCCCCGGGCTTCATGCGCACCCCGATGTCGGTGATCGACGGGGTGGACGAGACGACGACCGAGGACTTCCAAACCTGGTATGTGCAGAAGCGCCATATCCCGATGGCCCGCACCGGCTACCCGGAGGACGTCAGCGGTGCGTTCGTCTTTCTGGCGTCCGACTACTGCCGCTACATGACCGGCCAGGTGCTGGTGATAGACGGCGGGCTGACGAGCACGTTCTAGGGATGGGTGGCTTCTTTCTGCCCGCTCCCGCCGTGCTGGACGGCGTATTCTGCACGGCGCCGGCGATCGCGCCGCGCCGGCTGCGCGGCCACACTGTGGGCCGGGGCTGACCGATGCTGCGGACCGGGCGGCTCACCCCCTACCTGTACCTGGCGCCGATGCTGGCGCTGCTGCTGGTGGTCTTCGGCTACCCGCTCGTGGCGGTGTTCGACTTCAGCACCCGGCGGATTCGCGGGGCGACCGGGCCGTTCATCGGGCTGGAGAACTATGCCTCCATTCTCCGCGACGACATCTTCCAGGCGGCGATCCGCCACAACGCGCAGCTCCTGCTGCTCGTCCCAATCATGACCCTGCTGTCGCTGGTGCTCGGGGTGCTGCTGTACGAGCGCGTCGCCGGCTGGAAGCTGTACCGGACGCTCTTCTTCCTGCCGTACATCCTGGCCGTGCCAGTGGTGGGGCTGATCTTCAGCAACATGTTCCAGCTCAATGGTGTGGTCAACCAGCTTCTCCGCTCGCTCGGGCTGGGCTTCCTGGCGCTCGACTGGATCGGCAGCGCCGGGCTGGCGCTCTGGACGGTGATGTTCGTCATCGTCTGGCGCGAGTCCGGCTTCGGGATCATCCTGTTCCTGGCCCGGCTGCTCAGCCTGAACGAGGAGCTGTTCGACGCAGCGAAGATCGACGGCGCCGGCTGGTGGCAGCGGCTCTGGTACGTCACCATCCCCCAGCTCAAAAGCGTGATCGAGTTCTACGTGGTGGTCAGCGTCATCACCATGCTCGCCTGGGTCTTCTCCTACGTCTACACCATGACCAAGGGTGGCCCGGGCAACGCTACGCAGATCATGGAGCTGTACATCTACAATTTCGCCTTCCGGAACGCGCTGCCCGGGGTCGCCTCCGCCGTGGCAGTGATCCTGTTCCTGGCCACGCTGGCGCTGATCCTGCCGCTGTTCCACTTCCGGCTGCGGAGCGAGGCGGAGGAGCTGGAATGAGCGCCCAGGCCGGCTACGAGGCCGCGGCGCGGACCGAGGCGCGCGCCGTGGAGGCGCGCAGCGCCACCTGGATGAAGCAGCTCGTGCTGCTGGCAGCGGCGCTGGTGGTGCTGTTCCCGCTCTACTTCCTGGTCATCACCGCCTTCAAGACCCAGGCGGACTATTCGGCGGACAAGTTCGGCCTGCCCAGCCCGTGGACGCTGGAGAGCTTCGATACCGCGCTGCGCGGCGGGCGCTTCTTCCTCTGGTTCGGCAACAGCGTCATCCTGGCGGTCGGCTCGGTGGTGCTGTCCACCGTCGTGTCCGTGCTGGCCGCTTTCGCCTTCGCCCGCATGCGCTTCGCCGGCCGCGGCCCCCTGCTGTCTGGCATTACCTCGCTGATGGTCATCCCCCCTGTCGTGCTGATCGTCCCACAGTTCCTGATGCTGACCCAGCTCCAGCTCATCAGCACCTACCCCGGCGCCATCCTGGTCTACGCCGGGCTGGTCACCCCGTTCTCGGTGTACCTGCTGACCAACTTCTTCAAGAGCATCCCCCACGAGGTGATCGAGTCCGCCCTGATCGACGGCGCCTCCCCGCTCCAGGTGCTGCTGCTGATCGTGCTGCCGCTCTCGGGCCCGGCGCTGGTGACGCTGATCGTGGTGAACACCCTGTGGGTCTGGAACGAGCTACTGGTTGCGCTGGTGCTGCTGCCCAAGGAGGAGTTGCGGACGCTCATGGTTGGGATCACCGTGTTCGGGTCGCGCTACAACAACGACGTTCCGGTGCAGATGGCCGGGCTGCTGCTTTCCAGCCTCCCGATGGTGCTCGTGTACCTGGTGGGCCAGCGCTACTTCATCCGCGGACTGGTGGCGGGCGCGCTCAAGGGGTAGCGCCAGGCCGGGGAGGCGTCGGCGAGCAGGAAGCGGAGGAGCGCTGGGACACCGGCCGCGTCGAAGCGTGCAACGAGGATATAGTCGCGATCGCGATGCCACTCCTGGCGCTGGACCTCCGGGTTCGCGCCTGGAGAACCTGAGCGCTCCACCCGGGGCGGAGCCGGGGGCTAGATCGGGCCGTGGAAGGTGTCGCAGGCGTCCATGTCGCCGTTGCGATAGCCGGTCGTGAACCAACGCTGGCGCTGCTGCGAGGAGCCGTGCGTCCAGGTCTCCGGGTTCACCCGCCCCTGGAACTCCTTCTGAATACGGTCGTCGCCCACCGCGGCCGCGGCGTCCAGAGCGTCGGCGATGTCGGCGTCGGTCAGGTTGGTCAGGTAGCCGGTCTGGGTGGCGTGGTCCGCCCAGACCCCGGCGTAGCAGTCCGCCTGGAGCTCGATGCGCACCGAGCCGCTCTGTGGGCCACCGCGGTCGCCGGTCGTCTGGGCCAGGGTGCCCTCCAGGTCCTGGATGTGGTGGCCGTACTCGTGGGCCAGGACGTACGCCTGCGCCAGCGGCCCGCCCTGCGCCCCGAACTTCGTCCGCAGCTCGTCGAAGAACCCGAGGTCGATGTACACGTACTTGTCCCGCGGGCAGTAGAATGGCCCGACCTCCGACGTGGCCATGCCGCAGCCGGTCTGGATGGCGTCGGTGAAGAAGCGCGTCTTCGCGGGCTGGTACGCCTGCCCGCGCCGGGCCAGCTCCTCGCTCCAGTACGCCTGGATGCTGTTGACGAAGCCGACGATCCGGCAATCCTCGCGGCGGTTGGCGTCGGCGCCGGTTCGGCACTCCTGGGCCAGGGTGCTCCCGTCGCCCGCGGTACGATCGTTGAGCTGCCCGTACGGGGCGCTGGGCGAGTACGCCGACGGCCCCGCGTAGCCCCCGCTGTCGCCAAACGGGTTGATCCCCAGCAACAGCATGACAACTATGAGGATGAGGACTCCGATTCCGCCCCCGCCGATGGCGACCCCGCCGCGGCCGTAGCCGCCGCGAGCCCACCCACCGAAACCCCCGCTGGATCCGCGCTCGTCCTCGACCTGCGAGGGATCGAGCCGCGCGTTCTCGTTGAACTTCATCACGCCCCCCCGCCGGGCCCCCTCGGAGGGCGCCCGAATCCTCGGGCCACGCGTATGCACGTCGCGCGCCAACGCGCTGTGCTCGGTTGACGGAATACTGGCTCTGCTATGCTCTCGGCGGGGCTGGCGCCCCGATAGCACGCCATTGAGCGAGCCGAACGCATGAAGACGTGCAGGATAATGCCGAGCGATGCGGAGCGGGCGCGGGCCCGCCTCGAGGCAGCGCTGGGCGGGTACCGCGTCGACTTCCTGCCGGCCCACCCGAAGGTCGAGCGGGCGCTGTTCCCGAGCCTGGTGGGGCTGTACTGGGACCTGACGGGACCGCTGACCGCGCTCCCACCGACTCAGGAGGTGTTCGCCACGCACCTGTACTCCCTGGCCGGGATCGCCGACCCGGCCGGCGTTCGCGCCCGTGCCTACAAGGCCTGGGCGGCGCTGGTCCGCCAGCACCACTTCGAGCTCGTGCTGCGGGCGCACTTCCCGCTGGTGCTGCGCGCCGAGCTACTGGACCTGGAGGGGCTGGACTTCGTGGTGATCGAATCCGGCTGCGCCTACGGGCTGGCGCTGTCGGTGAAGACCGGGCCGGCGCACGACTGGGCCGCCGTTAAGCGCCAGCGCCACCCCGTGCCGCCAGGGCTGCCCGTGCGCGAGCTATACCTGGACCTGGACGACTGCCTGAGCCTGCCAACCAGCCCGAAGCCATTGGCGCTGCATCGCCCCGAGCAGGTGCAGGAGGTGGAGGCATGGATCGCGGCGGTGCAGGCGGAGCGGCGGGCGGCGCTCCTGGCGGAGGCGAACGGACGCCCGCGCTGAGGCCCGTGCAGGCGCGGCGTGGGCGGCGCGCGGCTGGCCGCTATCCCTCGAGGTAATGCAGGCTGCGCGCCGCGGTGAACCGGGTGTAGAGGTCCAGGGCGCCTGCCAGCATGATGAGCACGCCGGTCGCCACGTCGCCGTAATACTGCGAGTAACCCAACTGCACCAGCCCATTGGTGATCATCCCGATGATCACCGCTCCCATCAGGGAGCCATAGACGGACCCACGCCCCCCCGTGAGCGCCACCCCGCCGACGATCACCGCGCCGATGACGCGGAACTCGAAGCCGGTGCCGGTGGTCGGCGCAGCGCCATGCAGGTAGCCGAAGATCAGCGCGGCCACCAGGCCGCACAGCCCGCTGGTGAGCATGAAGCAGATGAGCTTGACGCGACGGGTGTCGATCCCGCTGTTGCGTGCCGCCTCCAAGCTCCCGCCGGTGGCGTAGACGTGGTAGCCGAACTTAGTGGTCGCCAGGATTACGCCGCCGATCAGCATCACCACCGCCATCCAGACCACCAGCCAGGGGAGGCCCGCGCCGATGTCGCCGCCCGTCACCTGATAGAAAAGGCCTGCCCCCTCGACGGCGGAGGGCTGCGGCCCGGAGACGAGCAGCGCTGCGCTGCGGTAGGCGGTGAAGCCGGCCAGGGTGACGACGAACGAGGGGATCGCCAGCCGGGTGGAGATGAGCCCGTTGACGAGCCCCACCAGGGCGCCGAGCGCGATCACCAGCAGCAGGGCCGGCCAGGGACTGATGCCGAGACGGGCGACGAGCACCCCCATGACTACGGTGAGGAAGCCGAACACAGACCCGACCGAAAGATCGATCTCGCCCGCGACGAGCAGGAAGGTCATGCCGGTTGCGACGATACCGATGAACGAGATGTTGCGCAGGATGTTGAAGAGGTTGTCGGAGGTGAGGAAGGTGCTGGTGGTCAGCGAGAACACGGCGAACAGGACGAGGGCGACGAGCGTGATGACGGTGCCACGGCTGCGGAGGACGAGCCGCAGCAGCGCCAGTCGGTGCCCCTCCGCCGCGAGCTCTACCGTCTCTTCGGCCAGCACCGCGGTCAGGGTCTCTTCCGCCTCGTCGAATCCGTCCGCCGGGACGCCGGCTACGCCGCCCATCGTCGGCCTCCTCGCCCTTACAAGGTGTCCGCGCCGACGATCAGCCGGACGATCTCGTCGGGAGTGGTCTCGCCCTTGCGCCGCACCCCGACCAGGCGGCCGTGGCGCAGGACCATCACCCGGTCGAAGATCGAAAACACGTGGCGCATGTTGTGGCTGATGACGACCACGCCAATGCCGGCAGCCTTGAGGCGGAGGATGAGGTCCAGCACCTTGCGCGACTCGCGGACGCCCAGCGCCGCGGTCGGCTCGTCCATGATGATGATTCGCGCTTGCTGGGAGGTGGCTCGGCCGATGGCGACCGATTGCCGCTGCCCGCCAGAGAGCTGCCCGGCCTCGACGGTGAGCGACGGGACGTTCACGCGCAGGTCCGCGATCACCCGCCGGGCGTCCGCCAGCATCTTGCGGCGATCCACGAAGATGCCCCAGCGGGTGGGCTCGCGGCCGAGGAACAGGTTGGTGGCCACGTCGCGGCAATCCACCAGGGCCAGGTTCTGGAAGACGGTGGCGATCCCGAACTCGCGCGCCTCGCGTGGGTTCGGGATCCGCACCGGCCGCCCTTCGACCCGAATCTCGCCCTTGTCGGGCTGATAGACGCCGCTCAGAATCTTGGTCAGCGTTGATTTGCCGGCGCCATTGTCCCCGACGATGGCGAGGACTTCACCCTCGAAGACGTCGATGTCCACGTCCTGCAGGGCACGCACGTGCCCGAAGCTCTTGGACAGGCCGCGCCCTTGCAAGTACGCGGTTGCCGTGGCCGTTGCCACCGTCCTCCTCCTCGTCGCTGGCCGTGCGGGCGGGTGGGCGGCCAGCCCCCGCCCACCCGGATCGGACGCCACCCGCGCCCGGCCTACTTCAGGTCGCCGTACTGCTTGGCCTGCGCCACCCACTTGTCGGTGCGGGCCTTGACCGCGGCCAGGTTGTCCTTGGTCACCAGCTCGCCGCCGACCCTGATCGTCTTCTGGGGGAAGCCGAGCTCCAACTGGAGCCAGCCGGCGGTCGTGGCCAGGAAGCCCATCGCCGGGAACTGCTGATCGATGCCCCAGGAGACCCAACCCTGGTCGATCAGATTCAGAATGTCCGGGTTGGCGTCCGTGGATCCGACGACGACCTTCCCCTTGTCGATGCCGTGGGCCTGGAGCGCCTTGACCATCGGGGTCGGGTTGCCGACGCCGATCATCCCGATCAGCTTGTCCCCGTACTGGTCGAGCTTCGCCCCCCACTTCTGGATCGAGGAGTTTGCGTCGAAGAACTCGTCGTCCGGGAACAGATCCGTGGTGAAGTTGGTGCCGTTAGCCTTGTTGTAGTCCTCGATCCCCTGCTTGGTGCCATTCTGGCGCTTGTCGATCGAGGTCGCGCCGGGATTGCCGTTGCCGATCCCGAAGATGCCCTCCGTCTTGTTCAGGGTCTTGTGTGCGACGGTGGCAGCCTGCGTCCCGTTAATGACGCCAGCGGCGAATTCATCCTGGTTGACCACTGCCACGCCCAGCTTGGCCGCCTCCGTATCGATCCCCTGGTCGAAGATCACCATGGTGATGCCGGCCGCCTGCGCCTTCTGGAAGACGGGCACCAGCCCCACGTTCTCCAGCTCGGTGATGATGATGTCCGGCTTGGCGGCGATCGCGTTGTTGACCTGCTCGACGTGGTTCTCCACGGAGTAGACTGGGTTGCCCAGGTGCTGGAACTCCCAGCCGGCCAGGGCGCAGAAATCGCGGGCGCCGACGCGGGCGGGCGCGTTCCAGTCCCCGGCGTCCTGGGGCACCAGGATCACCTTGCGCTTCGGGCCGAGCGGGGCGCCGCCCCCGCTCGAAGCAACCGCCGGAGCGGCGGTGGCGGCCTGCGCCGGTGCGGCAGTCGCGCCCGGCGCGGACGCGTTCGTTGCCGCCGGGGCGGGCGCGCTGGTAGCGCTCGTCGGTGGCGCTGGCGCCTGGCAGGCTGCCAGCAGCCCGCTCAGCGCGGTGACGGTTAGAGCAGACGTGCTCGCCTGAAGGAACAGCCTGCGGGTAAAAGAGCGCCCCGCAGCATCGGGCGTGTCGCTCATGGAGTGGCCTCCTCCAAACGCAGTTCAGGAGCGTGGATGGGGAACGAACATCGCGCCGAGGGCCGCCAAAGGACCATCACTGCATAGGCGCCAGCGCCTCCCGCCGCCCAAAGCCTCACGCCGCCTGTTCCAGCGCCCGCGCCGCGCCGCGCCGGACCAGCAGGTCCAGCCCAACCGTGGCGACGATCACCAGGCCGGACAGGACGCCGTCCCAGTAGTCCTTGACGCCGATCATGATCAGCCCGCTGGTGAGCATGCTCAGGATCACGCCACCCAGGAAGCTGCCGATCACCGTGCCCCGGCCGCCGAACAGCCCCACGCCGCCGATGATCGCGGCGGCGATTACCTGCAGCTCGAAGCCGATGCCGCTGTTGCCGGGCGAATACTGGACCCAGCCGAACTGCATTGCGCCGGTCAGGCCGCCGAGCAGGCCGGTGAGCATGAAGCAGATAAGCTTGGTCCGCCGGGTGTCGATGCCGTTGTTGCGGGCCGCCTCGACGTTGCCGCCGGTGGCGTACACGTCGCTGCCGAACTTGGTCTTGCCCAGCACCAGCGCCCCGATCAGCAGGCACACCAGCATGATGGTGAAGCTGTTCGGGATGCGCGTGCCGGGCAGGGTGCCGCTCATGAAGGTGTAGAAGGACTGCTCGGTGTCCTTGGCATACGTCCCCACCCCGCCGGTGAGCGCGTTGCCCAGGCCACGCAGCGCCGCCAGCATCCCCAGCGTAGCGATGAAGGACGGCAGGCCCACCAGCGTCACGGCCAGCCCGTTGATGGTGCCGATGGCCAGGCCGACTAGGACCACGATCACCATGGAGAGCCAGGGATCATGGTGCTGCTCGCTCGCCAACTGCCCCAGTAGGATGCTGCAGAAGCCGAAGTTCGCCCCGATCGAGATATCCAGCTCGCCGGACACCATCAGGAAGGTCATTCCGATGGCCAGCAGCGCGATCGGGGTCAGCCGCCGAGCGATATCCAGGATGATGTTGACGGAGGCGTAGCGCGGGTTGCCGGCGGTGAAGAGCGCGAACAGCAGGATGCAGACGGCCAGGGTGGCAAGCTCGCGGCTGCCAAGCATCCACTGGAGCAGCCGCCGGGCGCGGGTCTGACCACTGGCCTGCGCCTCCGGCTCCTCCTGCTCCAGCGCCTCGGTAAGCGCCTCCTCGGCGAGCTGATAGCGATCGGGCGGGGTATGGGCGGCGTCCATCACGCGTCGCTCCCTCCAGCGCGGTCGGCAGGGGCAAGCCCCCAGCGCTGGGTGACCTCCGGGTTCACGTAGGCGCGGGGCCAGTGGCCGTGCGCCAGCGCCAGCGCCGCCTCGACGGAGAGCTGCCAGCTCAGGTCCAGGTACTCGTCCGAATAGCCGGCGACGTGGGGTGTCAGCACGACGTTGTCGAGCCGAAGCAGCGGGTTGTCCGGGGCGGGCGGCTCCTGCTCCAGCACGTCCAGCCCGGCCGCGGCGATCCAGCCCTCGCTGAGTGCCCGGACCAGCACCGGCTCGTCGATGACCGCGCCCCGGGCCGTGTTGATGAGCATCGCCGTCGGTTTCATCAGCCGCAGCTCCCGCTCGCCGATGAGGTGGTAGGTGGCTCTGGTCAGCGGGCAGTGCAGAGAGAGGAAGTCCGCCTCGGAGAGCACCTCGTCCAGGCTCGTGGGGCGCGCGCCGTGGCTGGCAAAGACGTCCGCGGCGACGTAGGGGTCGTGCGCCAGGACCGTCAGTTCGAACCCGCGCAGCTTGCGCGCGACCAGCCGGGCGATGGTGCCAAACCCGATCAGCCCCAGCGTCTGTCCGCGCAGGTGCCCCAGCGGCCAGCCGTGCTCGCGACTCCAGATGCCCCGGCGCACGGCATGGTCGTGCTTCGGGATCTGCCTGAGCACCGCGAGCAGCAGCCCGACGACGTGGTCCGACACCCCCTCGCTGGTTGCCTGCGGAGTGTGGGCGACGAGAATGCCGCGCTCGGTCGCGGCGCGGACGGGCACGTTGTCCACCCCGCTGCCTGTGCGAACGATCGCTCGACAACGGCGCAGCACTCCGATGCTCTCCTTCGTGATCACCCGGCTGCCGCCGAACAGCCAGACCACATCGGCGTCGCCCGCGGACGCCTCCAGCTCCTCCGCACTGTGGCACTCACGGACGACGAAGTCGATCTGCTCTGCGGCAAAGCGCGCCGGCACCCACTCCGGCACGTCGCGCCCGTCCAGCCCCACCAGCGCAACCTTGAAGCGCGTCATGCTCCCTCCGCGACGACGATCGGCGCTGTGGCGCCTTGGCCGTCCAGCCGGCCACTCCCCGCGGCGGTTGTCAGCCCTAGCTGCTCGAAGCGCAAGGAGCCGATGCCGAACAGGAGCAGCGGCAGCGCCAGGCTCACCGCTGTGTCCTTGTCCGGATAAGGGCGTCCAGGCGGCAGTGGCGGAGTATGGCTTCCGCACCGCGCCGGTTCAGCCGCATCCCGCACCTCCCCACCACACGGCCGGGGGCGGATACTCCTTCTCGGCAGGCCGCCCTCTCGCGCGGAAGCGTGATGTGTGATATATCAGATGGGGCCGATTCTAGGAGCCCATCTTCGGGCTGTCAAGCTCTCCGTGGCGGCGCTGGGGGACAGACATCTCGCCCGCCTTCGCTCCGCTGCCAATGAGTGGTGCACCTGGAGTCAGGCGCGGCAGGAAGAACGGAGGCTGCGGTGGCGGCGCGCGAGCGGCGGGAGGATGGCCGGGGCAGGGCGAATGGACGGGTAGCGGCCGGCGGGCGCCTGCCCTCCAAGCCGCTCCAGGCGATCGACCAGACACAGCTCGCGCAGCGCGTCTACAAGCTGCTGCGCGACAAGATCCTCGGCCGCGAGTTCGAACCGGGCGAGCGGCTCCAGCTTGCCCTGCTGGCCCAGCAGCTCGGCGTTAGCCGAACACCGGTCCGCGACGCTCTGAACCAGCTCGCCTCTGAGGGGCTGGTAGAGATCCGCCCTCGGCGGGGCACCTTCGTCGCCCGCGCCGATCTCGCCACGGTCGAAGAGCTGTACCAGCTACGGCTGATGATCGACAGCTTCATCGGCGCGCTGGTGGCACGCCAGATCACCAGAGCCCAGCTTCGCCAGCTCCGCCAGCTCCTCGAAAAGATGGAGCGCTACGTCGTCGGCACCAGCTACGTCGACTACGTCGCCTACCTGGAGCGGGACCGGGCCTTCCACTCGGCGATCGTCCGCTTCGCCGGCAACCGGCGCCTCGCGGCGCTGTACGAAGAAATCAATCTTCCGCTCTGGCTTATTCGCGCCCAGGATCACGCCGGCATGGCCCGCTCGGGCGACGCCCAGGCGTCGCTCACCGAGCATCGGGCGATCCTTCAGGCGCTGGAATCCCGAGACCCGCGGCGCGTGGTGGAGGCGGTGGAGGCGCACATCCACTCCGGGCGCAGCAAGCTGCGGATCGGGCTGGCCCTGGAGTCAGGCGCCGCGCCTCCGGTTCCTGGCTCCGCCGCGCCGCCCGACCCGGCCGGCAGCGCGCAGCGAGGGCAGCCGCGGTCAGCTCCGCCGTGAGCCTGGCCCAGGGCCTATGGCCCGCGGGGCGGTGGCTCCTCGCTGGAAGCGCGCGCCAGCGGGTATGCTGCCTCTAGTTCGCCACCATCACTTTGAGAAGAAGCGGGCTCAGCCGTGTCGCCGGTTGTGAACGAGCACTCCGCGAGGAAGAAAGGCGCTGCGATTCGCATGTACCTGGGTGTCTGGCACTTCAGCTTCACGGTTTCCGATCTCGAGCGCTCGATCGCGTTCTACCGCGACCTGCTGGGCTTTCAGCTCGTGCACCGCCAGGAAGGGAACAACGCCTATACCCGGCGGCTGGTCGGCTATCCGGATGCTCATATCCTGGTGGCGCAGTTCGCCGTCCCGGGCGAGCCGCGTGGACTGTCCAACCACGACCTGGAGCTGATCCAATATTTGCAGCCGAAAGGGCAGCGCGGCGACGTGAACATCTGCAACCCGGGCCAGGGCCACCTTGCTATCGGTGTCACCGACATCTTCCCCGAGTACGAGCGGCTCAAGGCGGCAGGAGTGCATTTCTTCTCAGAGCCGAACAAGATTACCGCTGGGATCAACCAGGGCGGCTACGCCGTGTACTTCCACGACCCGGACCAGATCGTCCTCGAGCTGGTTCAGCCGCCGGCCCACCGGCTGCCCGGCTGGCGGCCGCTCGGGCAGGGCGAGCGGCGATGAACGGTGCGCCTGGGGGCGAGCCGCTTGCGCTGTCGGACGGCGCTGGGGCCGCCCATCCGCTTGACTCCGCGCTGTATCGTGACCTGTTCGGCACCGCAGAGATGCGCGCGGTCTGGTCCGACCTGGGCACGGTCCAGCGCTGGCTCGACGTCGAGGCGGCGCTCGCCCGGGCCGAGGCGGCGGTGGGGCTCATCCCGCCCGAGGTGGTTCCGGCCATCGAGGCGGCCTGCGCGCTCGACCGGATCGACCTGACGGCGTTGAAGCAGGGGACGGAGCTGGTCGGCTACCCGATCCTCCCGCTCGTCCGCCAGATCGCCTGCGCCGCGGGTGAGGCAGCGGGCGGGTACGTCCATTGGGGTGCGACGACTCAGGATATCATGGACACGGCCACCGCGCTCCAGGTGCGGGACAGCCGCCGCCTGCTCGAAGCGGACCTGCGGCGAGTCGTCACTCGGCTGGAGCAGCATGCCCGCGAGCACCGCGACACGGTGATGGCCGGGCGGACGCACGGCCAGCAGGCGCTGCCGATTACGTTTGGCTACAAACTGGCGGTGTACCTGGCCGAGCTCCGGCGCCACCAGGAGCGGCTCGCCGCCGCTGGGGCCCGGGCCGAGCTGGTGGAGTTTGCCGGTGCCGCCGGTACGCTCGCCTCCGTCGGCCCGGCCGGGCTGGAGGTCCAGCGGCGGCTGGCCGCCGACCTTGGCCTCGGCGTGCCGCCGATCGCCTGGCACACCAGCCGCGACGGGCTGGCCGAGTTCGTCTCTGTGCTCGGTCTGTTGAGCGCCACCCTGGCCAAGCTGGCGCAGGAGGTGGCGCTGCTGCAGCGGACCGAGATCGCCGAGGTGGAGGAGGGTTACGTCCCGGGACGCGGTGGCTCCAGCACCATGCCGCAGAAGCGCAACCCCATCACCAGCGAGGCGATCATCGGCGCCAGCCGGCTGGTGCGCCAGATGGTTCCGGCGATGCTCGACGCGATGCTGCACGACAACGAGCGCGCCACCGGCCCCTGGCACACCGAGTGGCTGGCGCTGCCAGAGGCGGCGGTTCTGACCCACGGCATCGTCGCCCGGGCGCGGGAGCTGCTGGATGGCCTGGTGGTGCACCCCGAGCGGATGCGCCAGAACCTGGAGGCAACGCGGGGGCTGATCAACGCCGAGGCGGTGATGATGGCGCTCGCCCCGCTCCTCGGCCGCCAGCGGGCTCACGACATCGTCTATGCTGCCTCGATGCGCGCCTTCGAGCGCGGCCGGCCGCTGCGCGACGAGCTCCTGGCCGATCCCGCCGTTGCTGAGCGACTCAGCCCCGCCGAGGTGGACCGCTTGCTGCGCCCCGAGCAGTATTTCGGGCTGGCGGGGACCTTCGTCGACCGCGTCCTGGGCACCGCCAGGTCCTGACCAGCGGACCCGGGTCGGGGCGCCACGTCACGGGGTACAGGGCGTGGGCGATGATGCCCTGGCAATGATCGGGGCCACGCGGGTACTACTGTAAAAGAGGATCGCCAGGCGATCGAGGTCAACCACTGTCAGCCGCCCCGCCGATCCCGGCTCGCTCCCAGGTGGGCATCGCCCGGGTCGCCGGCAGAGGCCGCCGGGGCGTCCGCCTCAGGAAGGAAGCAGCCATCATGACCGTACAAGCCGCTCCGCTCACCGGAACCGCGCTCTGGCACGAGCTCGCTCAGCAGCTCCGGGTCGACAGCATCCGCGCCACCACCCACGCCGGCTCGGGCCATCCCACCTCGTCGATGTCCGCCGCGGACCTGGCGGCGGTGCTGCTGGCCAAGTACCTCCGCTACGACTTCAGCCATCCCGACAATCCGAACAACGACCACTTCATCCTCTCCAAGGGCCACGCCTCGCCGCTGCTGTACGCCCTGTACAAGGCCGCCGGCGCGATCTCGGACGCGGAGCTGCTGACGCTGCGCCAGCTCGGGAGCCGGCTGGAGGGACACCCCAGCCCGGTCCTGCCCTGGGTGGATGTCGCCACCGGCTCCCTGGGCCAGGGGCTGCCGATCGGAGTCGGCGTGGCGCTGGCCGGGCAGTACCTGGACAAGCTGCCCTACCGCGTCTGGGTGCTGCTGGGCGATAGCGAGATGTCGGAGGGCTCCATCTGGGAGGCGTTCGAGCTCGCCGGCCACTACCGACTCAGCCGGCTCATCGCGATCGTCGACGTGAACCGCCTCGGCCAGCGCGGCGAAACGATGCTCGGCTGGGACCTGGACACCTACGCGGCCCGCGCCCGCGCCTTCGGCTGGCACGCGATCGAGATCGATGGCCACGACCTGGAGCAGATCGACGCCGCCTACGCCGAGGCCGAGCGTCAGAGCGACGGCCCAACGGCGATCTTCGCGCGTACCCTCAAGGGCAAGGGCGTCTCGTTCCTGGAGAACAAGGAGGGCTGGCACGGCAAGGCCGTGCCCCCCGACCAGGCCCCGCGGGCGATCGCCGAGCTCGGCGGGGAGCGGAATCTAGTCGTCACGCCGCGCAAGCCGGAGCCGGGCCAGCCGGCCCGCCAGACGACGGGCCAGCCCTTGCAGCTCCCCCAGTACCGGGTAGGGGAGAGCGTGGCGACCCGCAAGGCGTACGGCGACGCGCTGAAGGCGCTCGGCGCAGCCCGACCGGAGGTGGTGGTGCTGGACGCCGAAGTGAGCAACTCCACCCACTCGGAGGAGTTCGCCCACGCCTTCCCGGAGCGCTCCTTCCAGATGTACATCGCCGAGCAGCAGATGATCGCCGCGGCAGTGGGGCTGCAGGTGCGGGGCTACGCTCCCTTCGCCTCCACCTTCGCCGCCTTCCTCAGCCGCGCCTACGACTTCATCCGCATGGCCGCGATCTCGCGGGCGAATCTCCGCCTGTCGGGCTCGCACGCGGGCGTCTCCATCGGTGAGGACGGCCCCTCACAGATGGGGCTCGAGGACCTGGCGATGCTGCGCGCCGTCCACGGCAGTACGGTGCTGTACCCGAGCGATGCCACCTCCGCCGCCGCGCTGGTCGCGGCGACGGCCGACCTGCCGGGCATCAGCTTCGTGCGCACTACCCGCGCCGCCACCCCGGTGCTGTACCCGGCCGGCGAGTCGTTCCCGATCGGCGGGAGCAAGGTGCTGCGCCGCTCCGACGCCGATCAGGTGGTGGTCGTCGCGGCCGGGATCACGCTGCACGAGGCGCTCAAGGCGCACCAACAGCTCGCCGGCGAGGGGATCGCGGTGCGGGTGATCGACGCCTACTCGGTAAAGCCCATCGACGCGGCGACGTTGCGCGAGGCGGCGCGCGACACCGGCGGGAAGCTCATCGTCGTCGAGGACCACTGGGCCGAGGGCGGCCTGGGGGACGCAGTGCTGGACGCCTTTGCCGGGACCGCCGAGCCGCTCCCAACCGTGGTCAAACTGGCGGTGCGAGCGCTCCCGGGCTCGGGCAAGCCGGCCGAGCTGCTGCACGCGGCCGGGATCGACGCTGCGGCGATCGTGGATGCGGTCAAGCATCTGGTCACCAGCGGGCGGTAAGGGCGCGGGCCATCCCCCGTTCGGTGCAGAGCAGGTGGCGGCCACGTCGCCGCGGGAGGTGCGAGATGGCGCAGATCTTCGCCGGCCAGCTCCGGTTCGGCGTTCACTCCGGGCCGCAGCACACCAGCTACGAGGACTATCGACGCCTCTGGCAGACGGCTGAGGAGCTCGGCTACGACTGGGCCTCGGTGTTCGACCACTTCGTTCCAATTCAGACCGACCCCACAGGGCCGTGCTTCGAGGGGCCCACGCTGCTCTCGGCGTTGGCGGCGCAGACCAGCCGCATCCGCTGCGGCATCCTCGTCGTCGGCAACACCTATCGCCACCCGGCGGTCGTCGCCAAGATCGCCGCGACGATCGACCATGTCTCCGGCGGCCGGCTGGAGTGGGGGATGGGCGCCGGCTGGTGGGAGCTGGAACACCAGCAGTACCACATCCCCTTCTACACTGCCGCGCGCCGCATCCGGATGCTGGGCGAATCGGCCCAGATGCTCAAGCAGCTCTGGACTCAGCCGGCCACGACGTTCGAGGGACGCTACTACCAGCTCACCGACGCCCGCTGCGAGCCGAACCCGGTGCAGCAGCCGCTGCCGCTCTGGATCGGCGGGATGGGCGAGCAGCTCACCCTGCGGGTGGTGGCGGAGTCGGCCGATGGTTGGAACACCTTCCTGATGCCGATCGAGGACTATCACCGCAAGCTGGAGGTGCTGGCGGAGCATTGCCGCGCCGTCGGACGCGACCCAAATGACATCCGCAAGTCGCTGGTGCTGCCGGCCGCCATCGCCGAGACGGAGGTCGAGGCGCGCGAGCGCGCCGAGCGGGCCGCGCGCGCCTACAACGTCCCTCCCGAGGCCGTGGCCGACCGGGTGCTGACCGGCACCCCGGAGCAGGCGGCAGAGCGGCTGCTCCGCTACGCCGAGCTGGGCGTGGGCGACTTCCTGCTCGGCGTTCGCGCCCCGGTAGACTACGCTACGGTGCGGCTGTTCATCCGGCGCGTCGCCCCGCTGCTCCGCCAGACGGCTCGCCGCGCCGCGTCCTAGCGGTGCTACAGAAAGGGGAGCCGTGTCCGTGAGCCAGCGCCGCGCCGGAGTGCGGATCCGCGAGATCCGCGAGACGGTTGTTCCAATCAGCTCCGATATCCGCAACGCCTACATCGACTTCAGGAGGATGACCGCCTCCGTCGTCGCGGTCATCACCGACGTCCAGCGCGATGGACGGCCGGTGATCGGCTACGGATTCAACTCGAACGGCCGCTACGCCGCCAGCGGGCTGCTCCGCGAGCGGTTCATCCCCCGGGTGCTGGAGGCGGACCCGGAGACGCTGGTGGACGACAGCGGGACGAACCTCGATCCGCATCGGATCTGGCGAACGATGATGCAGGGGGAGAAGCCGGGCGGCCACGGAGAGCGCTCCGTCGCGGTGGGCGTGATCGACATGGCGGTCTGGGACGCGGTCGCCAAGATCGAGGCGAAGCCGCTGTACCGTCTGCTCGCCGAGCGGTACCGGGGCGGCCAGGCGGACGACCGGGTCTTCGTCTACGCGGCGGGGGGCTACTACCAGCCGGGCAAGGACCTGCGAGCGCTGCAGGACGAGATGCGCGGCTACCTTGACCAGGGCTACACCGTGGTCAAGATGAAGATTGGCGGCGCCCCGCTGGAGGAGGACCTGGCGCGGATCGAGGCCGTGCTGGAGGTCGTCGGCAGTGGCCAAGCGCTCGCGGTCGACGCCAATGGGCGGTTCGACCTGGAGACTGCCCTCGCCTACGCCGAGGCACTGGCGCCCTACGGGCTGCGCTGGTACGAGGAGCCAGGCGATCCGCTGGACTACGCGCTTCAGGCGGAGTTGGCCAGGCACTACGAGGGGCCGCTGGCCACCGGCGAGAACCTGTTCTCTGTGCAGGACGCCCGCAACCTGATCCGTTACGGCGGGATGCGGCCGGACCGTGACATCCTGCAGTTCGACCCAGCGCTCAGCTACGGGCTGGTGGAATACCTGCGTATCCTGGAGATGCTGCGGGTGCACGACTGGTCCTGGCGGAGCTGCATCCCCCATGGCGGCCACCAGATGTCGCTGAACATCGCCGCCGGGCTGGGGCTGGGGGGCAACGAGTCGTACCCGGGGGTGTTCCAGCCGTTCGGCGGCTTCGCCGATGGCATCCCGGTCCAGGACGGCTACGTCCGGCTCCCGGAGGTGCCGGGTGTCGGCTTCGAGGTGAAGGCGAATCTCATCGCGGTGATGCGCTCGCTGGCGGCATAGTCCCAACGGCTGCCACCACGCCCGGTGGGACGGTTGCGCACGGCGGACGGCTGGAGGTTGAGAGCGAACCGGGGTGCGGGGCCACCTTCAGCCTCTGGCTGCCCGCTGCACCGTCCATCCCTCCAGTGCCAGCAGCCGTCGATGCCGACGACCGGGAGCGTCGCCACGCGGCTGTTGGATGCCCTGAAACCGCCCGGGTAGCGGTGTCCCCCGCGCGTCCCGAGAGCCTCGAGGCGTGAGCCTGGCCTGGCGATCGCTGCTGAGCCGTCCACCGCCGCCAGCATCGCCCACGCGCTCGGCTTAATAAAGGCTTCATGTCGCGCCGGTACGTATGATCTGGCGCGGCGAATCCGCCGCGCCCAGTGCAACCCCCTGCGACGCGAGAGCGGGATGCGGATCCTGATTGTCGAAGATGACCGGAGGCTCGCCGGGGTCTTGCGGCGCGCCCTGGCGGAGCACGGGTACGCCGTCGACGTCGCCGCGACCGGTGAAGACGGGCTTCACCTTGCTGAGCTCGAGCCGTACGACCTCGTGATCCTCGACGTCCTACTCCCCCAGCTCGACGGCTACGCGGTGTGCCGCCGGCTCCGGGCACTGCGGCGAAACATGCCCGTCCTGATGCTGACCGCCCGTGACGCCGTCGACGACCGCATCACCGGCCTGGACAGTGGCGCGGATGACTACCTGGTCAAGCCGTTCGCGTTCGGGGAATTGTTCGCCCGGTTACGGGCGCTGCTGCGCCGCGGTGGCCCGTTCCAGGACCCGGTCATGCGCGTGGGTGATCTGGAGGTAAACACGGCAAGCCGAGAGGTCCGCCGTGCTGGCAAGCTGATCGAGCTGACCAGCAAGGAGTACGCCGTGCTCGAGTACTTCGTCCGCAACCCCAACCGCGTGCTCACCCGGACACAGATCGCCGAGCATGTCTGGGACTTCGACTTCGTGGCGATGTCGAACGTCGTCGACGTGTACGTCCACTCGCTGCGACGCAAGCTCGGCGATGACACCGAGCCACGGCTCCTGGCGACGGTTCGCGGTATGGGCTACCGCTTGAGGGCACCACGCGTGTGAGCAGGCTCGGCGAGCGACTGCGCCGCGCCTGTGTGGCGCTACACACGATTCGGGTGCGGCTGACCCTGTGGTACGTGGCGCTGCTCGCTGTGATTCTGGTTGGCGTTAGCGCGGTTCTCTACCTGAGCCTCTCCTACACACTGTACGCTGAACTGGATCACTCCCTGGCCGCCGATGCCCAGCAGGTGGTGAGCACCATCGACGTGCAGAATGGCGAGCCAGGGTTCGGCGACGGGCTGGACACGCTCACCGCGGGGACGATCGCGTCGCTCTACGACCGTAGCGGGCAGCGGTTCATCGCCAGCAATGCTCGCCAGCCCCTGCCGGTCCTCCCTGAGGTGCTCGCGGCAGCGGCAGGCGGCCAGAAGCGCTTGCTAACGGTTCAGGCTGCCGATGGTGAGCGGTGGCGGGTGCTGGTCGTGCCGGTCGTCGACGAGGGCCAGCTTGTCGGAGTGCTCCAGGTGGAGCGTTCGGAGCGGGGTGTAGAAGTCGCCCTGAGCCAGTTGGTGATCGTGCTGGCAGTTGTCATCCCGGCAACGCTGATCCTCGCCATCGCCGGCGGGTTGTTCCTCGCCGGCCGAGCGCTGGGACCGATCGACCGGGTTACCCGAGCGGCGGCCAGCATGAGCGCCGAGGATCTCTCCCGACGGCTCAATATGGCGACGAGCGCGGACGAGGTCGGGCGGCTCGCGACCACGTTCGACCAGATGCTGGAGCGCCTCGACGCGGCTTTTCAGCGACAACGACAATTCACCGCGGACGCATCGCACGAGCTGCGGACCCCCCTGGCGATTTTGATGAGCGAGGCGGACCTGGCGCTGAAGCGCCCCCGCACTCCCGCTCACTATCGACACGCGCTGGCGACGATACGCGCGAACGCCGCGCACATGGCCCGGCTTCTCGACGATCTGCTCGCGCTGGCACGCGCGGACGCCGGCCAGGAGCGATTCGAGCTGGAGCCGCTGGCACTTCAGGACTTGAGGGATGACGTGCTGGCTGCGATGGCACCCCTGGCCCAGGCGCGTGGCGTGGCGCTGCAGCGCGGCGCGGATGAGCCGCTGGAGCCAATCAGCGTCGAAGGCGACCAGACTCGACTGACGCAGCTCCTGGTGAATCTCATCGACAATGGCTTGCGCCACACCCCCGCCGGCGGCGCGGTCACCGTCTCAGTGAGACGTGACGACGGGCGAGCGGTATTGAAGGTTGCTGACACCGGTGTCGGCATCCCCCCAGAGCACCTGCCCCGCATCTTCGAGCGCTTCTACCGTGTCGATGCCGCGCGCTCGCGAGCGGATGGTGGAGCAGGGTTGGGGTTGGCGATCTGCCAGTGGATCGCGCGAGCGCACGGGGGTGAGATCACGGTGGAGAGTTGGCCTGGCCGTGGAACGACCTTCACCGTGTGCCTCCCGCTCGCGTCCTCGCGCGGCGGGGAGAGGTGCGCCCATGCTCACGCTGGACACCAGTGCACGGATGGAACCGCTCGGCAGCAAGCGTAGGATCACGCCCGCCAGCCTCCCCCGCCGCGTGAGGACCACTTCAGACTGGCTTCATAGAGGCTTCATCTCTGCGCCCGAGACTGCTCCGTGAGGGTAGGGGGTCCTCCTCAGGGCACGGGGACTGGAGATCCCCAAGGCCGGAAGGGGTGCTCCCGCTGCCCTCTCGCTGTCGTCGGGCTGGTTGTGCGCTGACCAGGCTGCGCTAACCCGTGCCACGACGACACTGACACCAGCAGGAGGTTGGATCACGATGACGGAGAAAGAGTGGGCTGTGTTCGGCTTGGCAGCCCTGCGGAGAGGTGCAGCGTACGGCTTCGCCGCGGCCGGGCTGTTCGCGGGGATGATGGTCGGCGCGGCATTTGCCCAGACAGCGCCGGACCAAACGACACAGCAGGAGGAGGCACAGCCAAGCTACACCGGCTCGATCACCGTGCCGCAGGACCTCTCTGGGCAGACTGAGGTCGAAGAGGCAGCGAAGCTGGCCAGCCTGGCCAGGATCAGCGCGGACCAGGCCCGGGCGGCGGCGCTGGCGGGGTTCCCAGGCGCAACGGTCCAGAACGTGGAGCTCGGCAATGAGAACGGGACGCTCATCTTCAGCGTTCAGCTCGTCGACAAGGGCGGGCAAGCCCAGGACGTCAAGGTCGATGCCGGTAACGGGGCTGTGCTGCAGGTCGAGCCAGTGGGAGCTGGCGAGGAGAAGGAGACTGTCAGCGATCAGGCGCTGAGCATGTCAGCGTTGCTCCGGGTGCCCTCTTCGCCACAGATGTCATCGGCGGCCGCTGCGCCCGGCTCGTCCAATGGCTCCAACGACAACGCGAGTAACAACGACGAGAATGGGGGAGGGGACAACAACGAGCAGAACTCGAACGAATCCGACACCGGAGCCGATGTCCAGCAGGAGGGAGACTTCCAGGGCGAACACTAGCCTCGGGGGGTGATGGCCGGGCCTGGTCCGGCCATCACCCCGGCTCTATGCCCAGTTGTGCCATGCTCAGTCGCCTGATCCGGTTAGACGCCTTGGCCGACGTATGAAGCTTCGTTTTTCTTGATCCCTTGCACCCTCCCCATCATTAGATGTTATCCCTATGTTCTGCTGCGCAGAGCTGCTTTGATGTCGCTGAATCTTGGCCAAGTAGTATTTGATCCTACTGAAGCATAGATTAGCTAATCCAAATCGAGCAAGCTCATGATCGAATTAATTGGCGCTTAATGTTGTAGCTATACACTTCGCGCAGGCTGGATGCCTATCCTTGGAGGTGCATCCTTGCGGTACAAGCAAATGGCGGCGATCCTGTTGTCACTGGGTATTGCCGCGGGAGCCGCTGCCCCAAGCATGATCGCGGCGGCGCGGCCCGAGCCGGCGCCCTGCACGTTTCAGCTCGGGTTCCGCGCACTGCATGACCTGATCCCAGACATTGTCGGCGACTGCGTTGACAGCGAATACCACAATCCGGACAATGGCGATGGGCTGCAGGACACGACTAAGGGCCTGCTCGTATGGCGTAAGTCGGATAACTGGACGGCCTTTACCAACGGGTCGACCACCTGGATTAATGGACCCTTTGGGCTGCAGAGCCGGCCGAACGACCAGCGCTTCGACTGGGAAGCAGCCGCCCCGCCCCCGGCCCGTCCCATAGCCACCCCGGTGCCGAAGCCCACGAGCGCCCCGCCCACGGCTACGCCGTTCCCTACCGCCACGCCGGTCCCGACCGAGCCGCCGAACGCGAACGGCAATGATGCTCCGGACTAATGCCACCCATGCCTAGCTCCATCGTTCGCTCCCTGACCCTCCTGCTGCTCGTTGCGGCGCTCGCCGTCGCCGGGTGCAGCCAGTTCACCGGGGCAGCCGCACCCGAGCCTACCCCAAAACCGACGCGAGCCCCGAAGGCAACGTCGGCGCCGAAGGCGGCGAAGAGCGCTGCCACCGGCACCCCGGCCCCGAACGCAGCCGCCACGTCGGTGGCGCCGACGGTCCGATCGAGTAGCGCGGCGACCGCTCAACCCGTACCGACGATGGCTGCTGCGGCGGGTGGTGCTCGCCTGCCCACCGCAACCCCGAGCCCAGAGCCGACAGATGCCGGCACCGACGTGTCACCCGCCGGCGACATCCCGGACAACGCCGTGTTCCTGACCTACACGAGCGCCGCTGGGCACTACTCGATCCAGTATGTCGAGGGCTGGCAGCACCAGGACCTGCCGGACAGCGGGGTGGAATTCCGAGACAAGGACAGCTCCGAGCAGGTCACGCTCGTCCCGCTGCCCCCGGGCGGCGATATACAGGGCTATGTGGTCACCGTAGACGAGCCGGCGCTCAAGACCTCGGCAGCCTCCTATCAACGGCTTTCGGTCGACACGGTTGGCGTGCGCGGAACGCAGGTGCCCCACCTGCGCTACACGACGCTCGCCCCGCCGAATCCGGTCACCGGGAAGCGTGTGCTGCTGGATGTGGATCGCTACTACGTTGCCGGCCCTGCTCGTCTGGCGATCCTGACGCTCAGCACCCCGCACGGGGTCGATAACGTCGACGCGTTCCGCCAGATGCTCGAAAGCTTCGCGTGGCGCTGAACGTGCGTGTGCTGGAAGCGTTCAGCCTGTACCGGTTCTTCCACGTGGGGGATGCCGAGACACTCGCCCTGCAAGGGGTGAGCCTGCACCTGGATCGTGGCGAGATCGTCGCCATCCTTGGGCCGTCGGGGAGTGGCAAATCCACCTTGCTCGCCTGCCTCGCCGGGCTCGACGAGCCGGACGGGGGCTACGTGGAGCTGCTCGGCGCGCGGCTGACTCGCCGCCCGGAAGCCGCGCGCGCCGCGATGCGGGCGACCAAGATCGGCATCCTGCTGCAATCGGGCAATCTGTTCGACCACCTCTCGGTGGCCGACAACATGCTGGCCCGGATGTGCCTGGCGGGTGTGGTCGACCCTCGCCGGGTGGACGAGCTGCTCGACCTGGTTGGGCTGAGTGAGCGCCGGGCCGCCTATCCGGCGCAGCTCTCCGGGGGCGAGGCGGCACGCGCCGGCTTGGCGGTCGCGCTGGCGGTATCGCCGCCGGTCCTGCTGGCGGATGAGCCGACCGGCGAGGTCGACGCCGAGACTGAGATGATGTTGCTGCGCCTGTTCAAGGCGCGTCGCAACGCCGGCGAGGCCACGCTGATCGTCACTCACAGCGAAGCCTTGGCCGCGCACGCCGACCGGGTGGTGCGCCTCCGCGACGGGAAGGTTGTCGATGCCTGATCCACATCCTGAGGCCGTCGACACCGGCACCTATCCGCCCAATCGGGGGCTGGCGACCGCGCCCGCCCGGACGAGGCACGGCGACGGGCCAGCCGCGCTCGTCGAGGCGCACGCGCTGGAGCGCACCTACTGGGTTGGCGGCCGGCCCGTCGTTGCGCTCGCCTCGGCCACCTGCACGATCTTGCCCGGTGACCGGATCGCGGTCATCGGGCCATCCGGGGGCGGGAAGTCGACGCTGTTGCACCTGCTGGGCGGACTCGATACCCCGACCGGAGGCACCGTTCGCTGGCCCGGGCTTGGGCCAGGTGCCGATCGCCGCCCGGCTCGGGTGGCGTTCGTGTTTCAGATGCCGAGCCTGCTTGCGCCCCTGACGGTGGTGGAGAATGTCGAGCTGCCGCTTCTGCTGGAGCGAGTCAGCGCCAGCGAGGCGCGCGCCGCGGCACTGCGGGCGCTGGCGCGGCTGGACCTGCTCCCGCTGGTCGACGCGCTCCCAGAGGAGATCTCGGGTGGGCAGGCGCAGCGGGTCGCGGTGGCGCGTGCGCTCGCCTGCCGCCCGCGGTTGATCCTCGCAGACGAGCCCACCGGCCAGCTCGACCGGGCCACAGCGCAGCACCTGCTCGACGCGCTGCTGGCATCTCTCGAGGGGACGGAGGCCGCGCTCGTCGTCGCCACCCACGATCGCAGTGTAGCCGAGCGGATGCGGACGGTCTGGAGGCTGCGGCGCGGCATTCTGGAGGCGTGGGGCTGATGCTGCTCGCCGCCATCTGGCTCAAGGGCCTGCTCGTGCGCGGATCCGGGCGCCTGATCGGGGCGATGCTCGGTGTCGCGCTGGCCGTGGCCCTGCTCGGCGCGATCGGCGCGTTCGTCACCTCCAGCGCTGCCTCTATGACAGAGCGGACAGTCGAGGGAGTTCCGGTCGACTGGCAGGTCCAGCTCGTCCCGACCGCCGACGTCGACGCGGTGACTGCGGCTGTGGGACAAGCGACGGGATACACCGCGCTTGAGCAGGTGGGCTATGCCGACATCGAGGGATTGAGCGCCATGGCCGGCGGGGCAGAGCAGAACACCGGCGCAGGCAAGGTCGTCGGGATCAGCAGTCAGTACGCGCAGGAGTTCCCGGCTGAGCTGCGGCCGCTGATCGGCTCGCTCGATGGCGTCCTAGTGGCCCAGCAGACGGCGGCTAACCTCAACGTCACCGTGGGGGACATGGTTACGATCCACCGGGTCGGCCTACCGCCAGCGGCGGTGCAGATCGACGGCGTCGTCGATCTCCCCAACGCCGACTCATTCTTCCAGGCGGTCGGGGTGCCGCCGGGCGCGGCGCCGCAGGCGCCCCCGGACGATGTGCTCGTGCTGCCGCTAGACCTGTGGCATCGGCTGTTCGATCCGCAAGCGCAGGCCCGGCCTGACTCGGTCCACCTCCAGCTCCACGTTCGGCTCACACGCGACCTCCCGTCGAGCCCGGAGGAGGCCTTCGTCGCTGCCCAGCAGCGGGCGCGTAACCTGGAGGCGCGTATTGCAGGCAGTGGCCTGGTGGCCAACAACCTAGCCGCGCGCCTCGATGGGGCGCGCTCCGACGCCCTGTACGCCCGGGTGCTGTTCGTCTTCCTCGGGCTACCCGGGGTCATCCTCTCGCTCGTGCTCACCCTGGCCGTTGCCGCGTCGGGAGCCGGGCGGCGACGCCGGGAGCAGGCGCTGCTACGCATCCGCGGCGCCTCCACCGGGCGGATTCTCGCCCTGGCAGCCGTCGAGGCGCTGAGTGTGGCGCTCGGCGGTGCGGTGTTGGGCGTTGCCTTCGCCTTTGGCGCGGCCGCGGCCATCGCCTCGCCCGAGCTGCTGGCTACCCCAACGACCGCGCTCTGGTTCGGCGGCGCTGCCACCATCGGCTTTATTGTGGCGGGGGTAGCAACGCTCGCGCCGGCCTGGCTGGAGGTTCGCCGGTCCACGGTCGCTGCCTCCCGCGTGGTTGTCGGGCGCTCGCGCCGGCCGCTCTGGCAGCTCCTCTACCTCGACGTCCTGCTCGTTGTGATCGCAGTGCTCGCCTTCTGGCAGACGGCGAGCAGCGGCTACCAGGTGGTGCTGGCGCCTGAGGGAGTGACGCAGACCTCGGTCGCATATCAGACGTTCCTCGCGCCGGTCTGCTTCTGGATCGGGGTCAGCCTGCTGGCAGCACGGGTGTGGGACGTCGTCCTGGGCCGCGGCCGCGCGACCGTCTCCCGACTGCTTGCCCCGATCGCCCATGGCCTCTCCGGGGTAGTGGCGGCCTCGCTGGCGCGCCAGCGGGCGCTGGTGATTCGCGGTGTGGTACTGGTAGCGCTGGCGTTCTCCTTCGCCACCTCCACCGCGATCTTCAACACGACCTACAACGCCCAATCGCGGGTGGACGCCGAGCTGACCAACGGCGCGGACGTGACCGTCACCGGGACGACCGCTGCGCCGCCGAGCGCGCTGGGGAGCGCGCTCGGGACACTGCCGGGGGTGGTGGCGATGCAGCTCATGCAGCACCGCTTTGCCTATGTCGGGAACGATCTTCAGGATCTGTACGGCATTGACCCGCTGCACATCGGCGACGCGACGCACCTGTCCAACGCCTTCTTCGCAGGGGGCGACGCTGCAGCGGTGCTTGGTGCGTTAGCGAACCATCCGGACGGCGTGCTGGTGTCCGAGGAGACGGTGACGGACTACCAGCTCCAGCCGGGCGACCTGCTCAACCTGCGCCTGCAGGACGTGCGCGACCACCAGTACCATGTCATCCCGTTCCATTTCGTAGGGGTGGTGCGCGAGTTCCCCACCGCGCCGAAGGACTCGTTCCTGGTGGCAAACGCTAGCTACGTTGCCCAGCAGACCGGTACCGACGCGGCGGAGATCGTGCTGCTGCGTACAAGCGGTGACCCGGCCGAGGTTGCTCGCCGGGTGCAGGTGCTGGTTCAGGCCCTGGCGGGTGCTCGGGTCACCGATATTGGCACCACGCAGCGGGCGATCAGCTCCAGCCTGACGGCAGTGGATCTGCGAGGGCTCACGCGGCTTGAGCTCAGCTTCGCAGTACTCCTGGTGGCTGGGTCGACCGGCCTGGTGATGGGGCTCAGCCTGGCCGAGCGGCGCCGCGCCTTTGCGATCCTGGCAGCCCTCGGGGCAACGGAGGAGCAGTTGGCCAGCTTTCTCTGGAGCGAGGGGCTGCTGGTGCTCGCCGGCGGCGCGCTGATCGGGGCACTCACTGGGCTGTGCGTCGCGACGATGCTGGTGACCGTTCTCGCCGGCGTGTTCGACCCGCCACCCGAGACACTCGCCGTCCCCTGGCTCTACCTGGTGGTCGTGTCCATCGCGGCGTTCGGCGCTACCGTCCTGGCGGTGCTGGGTGCCCAAGCGGCCTCCCGCCGACCCGTGGTCGAGGCGTTGCGCAGTCTGTAGGCTCCGCGGTCCATTGCCGGCAGGCGAGCCCAACGAACGATACCGCAACCTCCAGGTCGCGCGGTGGTTGGCTCGCGTGCTTCCGGGGCGTACGCGCCGCTGCTCGGGGCTACAGAGAGATGCCTCTCGCCTCATTCTCCATCATTGGCCAGCGGCCGCGGCGGCGCGGCGACACTCCGGCCGGGTGCGGGAGCTTCACGGGCCTCGGAAGTGAGGCCGTCCCCGGCGAAGGAGTCGCCCAGCGGTGCTGCTGCGCGGGGTGCGCGGGCGCTGGGCAGCCAGAGGCGGACGGCGGTGCCCTGGCCGAGCTGGCTGTCCACGCTCAGGCGTCCCCCGTGGGCGCTGGCGACCCAGTCGCAGATCGCCAGCCCCAGGCCGACGCCGCCGCCGGCGCGGGCACGGGCCTGGTCGACGCGGTAGAAGCGCTGGAACAGGTGGGGCAGATGCTCCGCGGCGATCCCCTCGCCGGTGTCGGCCACTTCAAGCAACGCCCCACCCGGGGCGGCCGTCAGGGACAGCGCGACCTGCCCGCCCGGCGGGGTGTGGCGCACGGCGTTGTCCAGCAGGTTCACCAGCGCCTGGGTCAGCCAGGTGGCATCGCCGCGCACCGGGCCCGTCTCCGCCACGTTGACAGTCAGCCGTAGCCCACGCTCACGAGCACGGGGGGCGATCCGGGCACTCGCGTCGGCGACGATCTCCTCCAGATCCACCGGCCGCAGCTCCAGCGGCTGGCCGGCGTCGGCCCGCGCCAGGGCGAGCAGATCGTCCACCAGGCGGCCCAGGCGCTCGCTCTCGTCGCGAATGCTGGCCAGGACGCGCGCGTCGCGCTCCGGGTCGCGCGGGCGGTCGAGCGCGACCTCTGTCTGGGTGCGGATGCTCGCCAGCGGCGTCCGCAGCTCGTGAGAGGCGTCGGCGGTGAAGCGTCGCTCGCGCTGGAACGCCTGGTCGAGGCGGCCGATCATCCCGTTGAAGGCGGCCACCAGGCGACCCAGCTCGTCGTCGGTGGGCGGTGGCGCCAGACGCTCCGAGAGCAGGTGGGCGCCGATCCGCTCGGCGGCGCGGGTGATCCGATCGACCGGCGTCAGCGCCCACGCTGCCAGCACGTGCCCGCCCGCCCAGCCGAGCGCCAGGGCGGCCAGCACCCCGCCGGCGCCGAGCAGCCGCAGCCGGGCCAGGAACGCCTCGAGCTGCGCCTCGGAGCGACCCACCTGAATGACGCCGATGATCTTGCCCCGATCGCGCACCGGCTCAGCGTAGAGGCGAACGCTCGTCCCATCCCCGGCGTGCTCGGTGCGGTACTCGCTCTGCCCGGCCAGGACGGCTTCAAGGGTGGCGACATCAGCCGTCGGGAGGCCCGGCACCAGCTCCTGGCGGTAGACGGTGCGTCGGCCCCGATCCCACAGGCGGACTACGTCAAGCCCCACCAGCTCCGCCTCCAGCGGCCGGAAGTCGGAGCTGTCGTCTACGTCGAACCGCACCTGCCCCTTCACCACGTCGACCTCGGCTTCCACCGCGACAGCATCGGAGCGGAGCACCTCGTCCGCATCTGCCCGGAGGGTCCGCCCGATCGCCCACAGCCCGAGCCCGCCCAGCACCACAAGGGTGACCACCAGGAGCAGGACGTACCAGAGTGTCAGGCGCGTCCGGGCCGGCCAGCGGCGCCAGGAGGGGATCATCGCTCGGGCTCCCGCAGCCGGTACCCGGCCCCGCGCACCGTCTCGATCACCGCCGTCACCGCGTGTGCCGCTAGCTTGCGGCGCAGGCGGCCGATGTAGACCTCGACCAGATTGGACGAGTCCGGAAAGTCGAAGCCCCAGACGCTTTCGATGAGGGCATCACGGCCGATCACCCAGCCGGGGTGGCGCAGGAACAGCTCAAGGATGCGGAACTCGCGTGGCGTCAGCTCGATCGGGCGATCGAGCCAGCGGACGACCTGGGTCGCTGGGTCGAGCGACAGGCTTGCCAGCCGCAGGATGCCTTCCTTGCGGGCTGCCTCACGCCGCAGCAGCGCCCGCAGCCGGGCGAGCAGCTCGCCAAAGGCGAACGGCTTGACCAGGTAGTCGTCCGCACCACTGTCCAGGCCGGCGATGCGGTCGGCCACGGTGTCCTTGGCAGTCAGCATCAGGATCGGCGTGCGCGCGCCGGCCGCGCGCAGCCGCCGGCACACCTCCAGCCCGTCCAGCCCGGGCAGGAGCACATCCAGCACGATGACATCGTACGCCGCCGCTCGGGCGAACTGGAGCGCCTCCGCGCCGTCCAGGGCCAGGTCCACAATGTACTGGGCGTGCCGCAGGCCCTCCTCCAGGGCGGTGCCCAGCTTCAGCTCATCCTCCACCACCAGCACACGCACGATGGCGACCCCCGATGGTGGGGCCAGTGTATCAAGCGATGGCAACGGCTTCGTGGATGTTCATCTCCGGTTTAGGTACAAGGCCCATGGTAGAGAGGAGGGCGCCCGATCTGAGCACGTGACACGAGCCGGCCGCGTGCAGTTTCGGCCGCGCTCGCTCAGGAGGGAGACATGCTGCACGTGCCGCGGTATTGCCTGGGGGTGTTCGGCGCCATCGTCGCCGTCTCGCTGCTCCTACCCACGGGGGCGTTGGCTGGACCCGCCGCTCGTCCCACGGTGGCGGGAAGTCCGGCCGCCCGTCCGCAATGCCCCCCGCTCCCCAGCCCGGCCGACTTTGTCCGCCAGATCGACAATCCCTATCTCCCGCTTCTGCCAGGCACCACCTTCATCTACGCGGGCCAGCGAGATGGCCAGCCCAATAAGGACACGGTGGAGGTCACCCACGACACCAGGGTGGTCCTCGGCATCGTCACCACCGCGGTACGGGACATAGTGACCACCCCCAGCGGGGCGCCGGTGGAGTCGACGATCGACTGGTACGCCCAGGACAAGGACGGCAACGTCTGGTACTTTGGCGAGGCGTCGGTCGAGTTCAACCCGATCAGCTTCGCCGGTTCCTGGCTGGGGGGCCACAATGGGGCCCAGCCGAGCATCATCATGGAAGCGCATCCCCATGTCGGGGACGTCTATCGCCAGGAGTGCGCCGCCGGGGTGGCCGAGGACATGGCCGCGGTGCAGAGCCTGGACGAGTCGGTCACGGTCCCCTATGGGGCGTTCCAGCACGCGCTGCTGACGAAGGAATGGAGCCCGCTCGAGCCGAGCGTGGTGGAGAACAAGGACTACGCGCTCTGCGTCGGGATGGTGAAGTCCGTCGTCATCCACGGTGGCTCCGAGTCCTCGGAGCTGGTGGAGGTGCGGAGCGCGGGGACCACAGGCCAGCCGGGCGGCACCTGCGCGGGCGGCAGCCCCCAGTAAGCGGCGCAGCCTTCGCGAGCTGCCGCTCCTGATGCGCGGGCGGCGCCCGTGTGTCGAACCGCCCGCCGTGCGCCCCCTATTCGGGGTCACGCTGCGCCGGCGCGGGGTGTGGCAGGCCGTTCTCTCCATCTGAGCTGGGGTGCGGCCCGCTGCAGGCCAGCGTTGCCACGGTTGCCCCGTGGGGGTATGGGGCTACGAGGTTGGGGGGGCGACGATGTCGGGGACGGCGTTGAAGTCGTAGAAGTCGCGGGTGACGAAGTCGCCTCCGCCGGCGTCGCGAGTCTGGCTCTCGTCGGTCAGCTCGCGCAGGATACGCCCGTCGTCTGCTACCCAGAGGGTTACCGTCACGCTCCGCTGCGGGTCGTACAGCAGCACCTTTGTCGTCCGCTCGCCAGCCACCACCGCGGTCCCGAGCAGCTTGGTGTCGAGCGCGTGCAGCAGGTAATCGAAGTGCGCTGGGAGCTGAAACACGTGCACGCGCGGCAGCTTCGCCCACCCATTGGCGCTCTCGGTGTACTCGTCCTGCCCAATGACGATCCCAGCCGGCCCGTTCTCGATCCAGTAGCGCGCCCGATCCGGCGCCTGATACTCTGCCCAGGTGACCTCCTGCGCGACCGGACGGACCGGGAGATCGGCCACCTGCTCTCGCACACGTACCGACGCCAGCGCCCGCATCGTCTGCAGGGCGCGGGTCAGTACCGCCGGGGCGTCGGGGAACGGGGCTGGGCTGCTCGTGCTCGGCTGCCCCAGGCCGAAGCGGGTGAGCAGCTCGGCTCCCTGGGGCGCGCCCTCCACCACGACTTGCAGGGCGGTCGGGTTGGCGGCCGAGGTGGGGACTACGAAGTGGCCGCTACCCACCGGCTGTGCCTGGACGTCGGCGGCAGCGTCGGCCGCGGTGGGCTCCGCGAAGCGCACCCGGACCTGCGCCGCTGGCCACGGCTGGCCGGTCTGCGCCGCCCGCACCACCAGCCGCAACGCCGAGGAGCCATCGTCCGGTGGGCTGATCCCCACTACCAGGCCGTCCGCCGCGTGCTCCTGCGCCGGCGCAGGCCAGGCCGGGCCAGCGACGGTTATCGCCTCCCGGGCCGGTTCGGCCTGGGCCAGGCGCCCGGCCGCCAGCAGTACCCCCAGCGCCACCAGTGCCTCCAGGATGACGACGGTCCGAAATGCTGGGCGCGGAACGGCGCGGCCGCGGCTCAGCAGGAAGCTTGTCGCCCCGAGCATCAGCAGTGCCAGCACCAGGGCGACCTTCTGCTCCAGCAGCCAGCCGTAGCTCGTGCCCAGCAGCCGCTCCACCGAGCCCACTTCCATCACTGCGCGGGCCACACCGCTGGCGATGAGCACCGCGGCCGAGGCCAGGAACAGTGGCGAGAGCCGCTGGATCACCGCTCCCAGCTCACCGGACCCTTCGCTTGCCCGGGTGAGCCGAACCATGACGATGAGCAGCAGCCCACCCACCCAGACGGCGGAGGCCAGGTTGTGCGCGATCTGTAACGGCAGCGCAGCCGCCGGCCAGGGGGTGCTGGCCGCGTGCCCCGCCGCGGCGCTGGTGACCAGGAACCCAATGCCCACGGCGAGCAGCGGCTTGATTGCCCCACGTGTCGCGGTGAGCAAGAGCGCAGCCGCCAGGCCGAGCTTGCCGAGCAAGAGCGCCCCGGCGAGCGAGCCTGGTAGCAGCGTCAGGAACTGCGTTCCGAAGGCGCCGCTGCCCGCCTGCATGACGCGGTCGACGGCCTCGACCAGCACGCCGACGAGCACGGCGGTGGCGCCAGTCCGCAGCAGCGCGAGGAGGCGGCGGGTCGCGGCCGACTTCGGCATCGCCCGCAGCAGTGCCAGCGGTGTTCCGGCTGCCACGGCGCTGCCAGCGAGCGTCAGCCAGCGCGCAACCGATTCGACGGCAGTGGGCGTATCCAGGCTGTCGCCAGCGTCCCAGACCGACGGCGCCACGCCGATGCTATAGGGGAACGACCCGACGCTCAGATGGCCGTCGATGCGGGAGAAGAAGCGCCAGGTGACCAGGTAGGTGCCCTTCGACGCGTCCGGCGGCAGCGCGGCGACGTAGCGGCGGTCCTCGCCCGGGATGACGTAGCCGGCTCCGACGTTGATCGGCTCCCCGTGCGGCCCACGCACGCGCACGGCGGCGAACTCTGGCAGCACCGTCTCGGTGAACCAGACCGAGATTTGCCGCGGTGGCTCGCGGAGCACCGCCCCGGCCGGCGGGTCCGTCCGCACCACGAGCCCGTGTGCGCGGGCTGCGTCCACCCAGCACGTCACCAGCACGACCAGGGACGCGAGCCAGCCGAGGAGCCAGACGGGACGGTCCGCACGCACGGTTTACAGCTTAGCGACCCGCTCCAACGTAGTCGAATCGGGCGCAGCCGCCGGCTACCATTAGGCCGAGCGGCCCCGCGCTCGGGCTGTCGTCGTGAATCGTCACCGGCTGGCTGCCGTCCGCCTCGACCTGCACGGTATCCCCGCGCAGCGTCATCCGCAGCACAATCATACGTCCGGGCTTGATCGGGCCGATATCCACCGGGGCCGACTGGTGGACGGTCGCCAGCGTCCCTGCCTCCAGCCCGCGCGGCGTGATCAGCGCGGCGATCCCGCCGCCGCTGCCGCCCAGCCGCCCGACGATCCCGGCGCTGCCCTCGCGATCCACGGTCACCTTCGCGGTCAGAACGCCGTCCTGCGCCTGGTACGCGCCGGGCTGAGTGGCCAGCGTCCCGCCGCAGGATTGCGCCTGGCGGTCCTGCCAGGCCCAGTCGCCGCTGCGGCGCTCCCACAGTGATGGGACGATCGCCTGGTCGAAGCTGTCGCCAAAGGCGAGCGCGTCCTCTTCCTTCACAGTCAGGCGCTGGTTCACCGCCACGTCGCGCAGCACCTGCACCACCCCGCTCGGCCAGTGAATCTCCAGTGTGGCCTTGTCGGCCTGGCCCAGCCCAATGTACGTCTCGCCCCAGCGGCTCGATCCGAACCCAGAGGTGTCAGCCACATCGGCGTAGCGTGTTGGCTGGACGACGCCGTTCAGGGAGGGGTGGGCAACGATGCGTGCCCCAGAGCCATCGCGATTGCTCAGCCGCCCGATGAGCTTCAGCGTCATCAGCGCCCCGACGTTCGGGGTGTCGTTGCGGAAGAGCCGGTTCGGCTCCATGGTCCATGGCATGGTGATCGGCCCGCCCTTGACGGCGAGGATATCGATCTTGTTGTCGTGGTTGTAGTCCAGAAAGACCACTGCGTGGCCGCGGTACGGGAATGGCGCCTTGTACGCCGTCCCGGGTGTCATGTCGGGCAGGAACTTCGGCTCGTTCGGCCCCACGGGAATGCTGGCGCAGCCAAACACGCCGCGCCCGCCGGTGTCCGCAGCGTTCCGTAGCGCCTCCTGCCCCTCGGCGCCGCAGAGGGTCTTCTGGCCCAGCACGTAGGCGGGAACCGGGCGGGTCAGGCGGAAGTTCGGATCGTCCGGCGCCGGGTAGTCGATCAGGTACGAGACGTTGCGGAACCTGACCTGCGGATCGCCGATCCGGGTGATGTTCTCGTACAGCCGGTCGTGGTCCCCGCTGTTGGGTGCCCCGTTGGCGGTGTACAGCTCCGGCAGGCCGTCGTTGTTCAGGTCGCCGGCCTGGTTGCCCATCGATGCCCCGGTCGACTCGCCTTTCGGACTGAACCCAGACGAGTCCGCCTGGTCCTCGAACGTCATCCCCCCGCGATTGATGTATAGGCCCTCCGAGTCCTGGTCGACCTCCTTGGGGAGCGTGCGGACGAGCCCGAGGAAGAAGTTTCCCACCGACCGGAAGACGTCGTAAATCTGCGCCCTGACGGCGTTCGTCCGCACCTGGTGCCAGGCGAAGCCGACGCCGTCGACGAGGCCATCCTGATTGAAGTCCGCCGCGGTAGATGCCCAGGTGGCCCAGGGCGAGGCGAACGCGTTGGAGGTGATGCGGGTAAACGTTCCGTCGCGGTTGTTGCGATATAGGGACTGGTGCCCGCCTTTGGCGTGTGGGACGAGCAGATCCAGCCAGCCATCGTTGTCGAAATCCGCCCAGGTGGCGGCCATGGAGCGGGTGTCGATGTCCACCCCGGCCGGCTTGGTGACGTCGGTGAAGGTGCCGTCGCAGTTGCTGTGGAACAGCGTGTTGCCCGTGTCGAGCTGGTTGGAGACGAACAGATCCAGGCAGCCGTCGCGGTCGTAGTCGCCCCAGGCGCCCTGCGAGGACGAGACCGCCTCGAGCTCGCCAGTGTCCTTGTTGTGGTGGCCCTTCACCCCGGCCTGGTCGGTGACGTCGACGAAGCTGCCGCCACCCTGGTTGTGGAACAGGTAGTCCCAGGACTCGACCCGCGACAGCGCGCCGTCGGCGCCGCCAGTCGCGATGAACAGGTCCGGGTTGCCGTCGTTGTCGTAGTCGCCGAACGCCGCGGCGAAGGCGAACTGCTCCGGCCCGTCCAGCAGCACCTGGCCGGGGCGGAAGGTGATCTTCCCATCTCGGCCGGGGCCGTTGTTCCACCAGATCCGACTGGTCCCGCCCGGGTTGCCAATATAGAGATCCAGCCAGCCGTCGCCGTTGAGGTCGGCTGCCCCGGCGGCTCGTGCCATGTTCTCGCGGTCCTGAATGCCCGCCTCGAGCGCCACGTCGGTGAAGCGCAGCTCGGTCGATGGCCTGCCGATTCCCAGGCCGCTGCAACTGGCGACCAGAGTCGCCAGCGCCACCGCCGATGCTGCCGCGCTATACCGTGCCAACCCCCGCCCCGTCATGCATTGCTCCTTCCTGCGAGACCGCCAGGCCTCCGGCCACGCGCTCCTGCCATGCTGAGAGCCGCTACCGCGTGACCGCGATGTAGTCGAAGCGGGCGCAGCCATCCTCGACCATGAGTCCAACCGGACCGGTGGCTGGCGTGGCGTCCTGGACGGCGACCGGCTGCCCCTCGTCTGCCTGGACCTGGACAGACTCTCCGTGCAGCTTCATCCGCAGCAACACCATGCGCCCCGGCTCGACCGGGCCGATATCCGTGGGCGCCACTTGATGGATCTGGTCGAGCGGCCCGACCTGCAATCCGCGTGGCGTCACCAGGGCGGCGATCCCGCCGCCGCTGCCACCGAGCCGGGCCACCAGCCCAGCTGCCCCGGTCTTGTCTATGGTCAGCTTCGCGACGATCTCGCCATCGCTCCCGGCAAAGGTACCCTCGCGGCTGGCCAGGGTTCCGCCACACGATTCAGCCTGCCGCCCCATCCAGGTCCATTGGCCCTTGCGCGTTTCCCAGAGGGCGGGGACGATCGCCTGGTCGAAACTGTCGCCAAAGACGATCGCATCCGCCTCGTTCACGGTCAGGCGCTGGTTCACCGCCACGTCGCGCAACACCTGCACCACCCCGCTCGGCCAGTGAATCTCGAGCGTGGCCTTGTCGGCCTGGCCCAGCCCAATGTAGGTCTCGCCCCAGCGGCTGGCGCCGAAGCCCGATTGGCTCTGCACGTCGACGTAGCGCGCCGGCTGCTCCTTGCCGCCCAGCGACGGGTGGGCGACGATGCGCGCGCCGGAGCCATCGCGATTGCTCAGCCGCCCCACGAGCTTCAGCGTCAGGAGCGCGCCCACATTGGGAGTGTCGTTACGCCAGAGCCGATTCGGCTCGATCGTCCATGGCATCGTCAGCGGCCCACCTTTGACGGCCATGATGTCGATCTTGTTGTCGCGGTTGTAGTCGACGAAGATCGTGCCGTGGCCGCGATACGGGTACGGCGCTTTGTAATTCATCCCGGCGTACGTCCCCTCGACGTACTTCGGATCGTTCGGCGTGGCGGCGAGCGTGGCGCAGCCGAAGGAGTAGCGCGGGTCGCTGGCCGGGCCGCCCGGGAGCGCTTCATAGCGCTGGTCGCCACAGATCGTCCGCAGCCCAAACACCTGGGCCGGGATCGGCCCGCTCAGCTTGAAGTTCGGATCGTCTGGCGCCGGGGTGTCGACCAGGTAGGACACGTCGTGGAAGCGGGTCGGCCCGCCGAACTGGGTGACGTTCTCGTACAGGCGATCCCGATCGGCCTGGACCGGCGAGCCGGCGCCAAGGTAGATCTCGGGGAAGCCGTCGTTGTTCAGATCGCCTACCTGGTTGCCCATCGAGGCCGCGGTCCGCGCGCCCTTCGGACTCCAGCCGGAGGAGCCACCTTCATCAGTGAAGTCCAGCCCGTTCTTGCCCACGCCCTGGTTGACGTACAGCCCCTCGTAATCCTGATCGATATCCTTGATGAGATAGCTCGGCTGCACCATGCCTACGACCGAGGTGAACAGGTCGCGCAGCCGCTGCGATAGCTTCGTGTCACGCACGCCGTGAGCGGCGAAGCCAAAGGCATCCAGCTTGCCATCCTGATCCACGTCCGCCGCCGCTGAGGCCCACGAGGCCCAGGGCGAGGCGAGCACGTTGGGGCTGATGCGGGTGAACGTGCCATTGCGGTTGTTGAGATAGAGCGAGTGGTGCCCGCCACGGGCGTGTGGGACAAGCAGATCCGGCCAGCCGTCGTCGTTGAAGTCGCCCCAGGTGGCGGCCATGGAGCGGGTGTCGATGTCCAGTCCGGCCGGCTTGGTGACATCGGTGAAGGTGCCGTCGCAGTTGTTGTGGAACAGCGAGTTGCCGTAGTCATTCTGATTGGAGACGTACAGGTCCAGGCAACCGTCGCGGTCGTAGTCGCCCCACGACCCCTGCACCGAGGCCACAAACTCAAGCTGGCCCGTATCCTTGTTCAGGTGGCCATTGACCCCCACCTGCTCCGCCACGTCGGTGAACGTGCCGTCGCCGTTGTTGTGGAACAGGTGGTTCGGGGCGCCGATCTGCGTCATGACCGTGTCGAGACCACCGGCGGCGACGAAGATGTCCGGGTTGCCGTCGTTGTCATAGTCGGCGGCGGCCGCACCGAAGGCGAAGGCCTCCGGCCCGTCGAGCAGGATTGGCCCCGGCCGGAAGGTGATCGTTCCGTCGGGGCCCGGGCCGTTGCTGTAGAAGATCCGGCTGGTCCCGCCCGGATTGCCGAAGTAGAAGTCCATCCAGCCGTCGCCGTTGAAGTCGGCGGCGACCACCGCCCGGCCGCGGTTGCCGCGGTCCTGGAGACCCGCCTCGAGCGCAACATCCGTGAAGCGGAGGCTCGTCGACGGCTTCCGCAGCTCGACCATCCCGCGATAGGCGAGTGGTGTGCCCAGCACGACCGCGGCCATGACCAGTACGCCCATTCGCAGGCGTTTCGAACCGAAGAGCCGCACGCGCACCCCCATTCAGCCAGCGTTCACAAATACGCCGCCCGGAGCTTGGGCGTGCGCGGAGCGGCAGCGGGCTCGAGCGTTCTCTCCACCGCGGATTGCCGCCCTGCGAGAGTACGTCCGCGGTGGAGAGAGAGGTAGGGGGCTTTCGAAGTATTCTCCTACGTCGTTCGCAGTAGTTGTTGGGCGGTGGCGACCCTTCCCGGCTGGCTGTCACGCCCACTCCGCCAAAGTGCTGTAGCGCCTACACCCTTACACAGGCCTTACGCCTGGCAGCTTGACACACCCGGTGGTCGCCAGTAGCCTGGAGGTGTCCTCTCAACCCCACCGTGCACCGTGGTGGGTGTGTGCCGATCCTCGAAACTCACGGGCTGACCAAGAGCTTTCGCGGCTTCCGGGCGCTGGAGCGCGTCGATCTGCGCGTCGACGCCGGGATGGTGCACGCGCTCGTCGGCCCCAACGGAGCCGGGAAGACCACCCTCTTCAACCTGCTCAGTGGCTTCCTGAAGCCGACCGCGGGACGAATCCTGCTCGAGGGCGAAGATGTCACCGGGTTTCCGCCGGAGCAGATCGCCCGCCGGGGCGTGGGCCGGTCGTTCCAGATCACCAGTCTGTTCGAGCAGCTCAGCGCGATCGAGCACGTCGGCCTGGCGCTCCAGGCGAAGACGAGCTGGGGCTACCGCTTCTGGGCGTCGGCTCGGGTGCTGAGCCGCTTTCGCCAGCGCGCGCTGGAGGTCCTGGAGCAGGTCGGCCTGGCGACGGTGGCCAACCGTGAGGTGCGTAGCCTCCCCTACGGCCAGAAGCGCGCCCTGGAGCTGGCGCTGGTGCTGGCGCTGGAGCCGCGGCTGCTCCTGCTGGACGAGCCCACCGCCGGGATGAGCCTGGAGGACGTCCACCGCATGATTGATCTGATTAAGCGGGTGCGCGCCGGACGGACGGTGCTGCTGGTGGAGCACAACATGGGGGTGGTCTCGGAGCTGGCCGACCGGGTCACGGTGCTGCAGCACGGCACCATCCTGGCCGAGGGGCCGTACCAGGAGGTGCGGCACGACCCGCGTGTGATCGCCGCCTACCTCGGAGAGGCGCATGCTTGAGGTGGAGGGGCTGTCGGCCTGGTACGGTGAGGCGCAGGCGCTGCACGACGTCAGCCTGCGGGTAGAGGCGGGGCAGGTGGCCACCCTCGTTGGTCGCAACGGGAGCGGGAAGACGACCACGCTCCGCTGCCTGATGGGGCTGCACCGCCAGGTACAGGGGCGCATCCTGCTCGACGGGCAGGACATCAGCGCGCTGCCCCCGCACCGCCGGGCTCGGCTAGGGCTGGGCTATGTGCCGGATGATCGGGGCATCTACGCCAGCCTGACGGTCGAGGAGAACCTGCTGCTCCCACCCGTAGTCGGCCCGGAGCCATGGAGCTTACAACGGATTTACCAGATGTTTCCCCGGCTCAGCGAGCGGCGGCGGATGCGCGGCACGGCGCTGTCTGGTGGCGAGCAGCAGATGCTTGCCATCGCCCGCGTACTCCGCATGGGTGCCCGGCTGCTGCTGCTCGACGAGCCGACGGAGGGACTGGCGCCGGTCCTGGTGCAGCAGGTAGGCGAGCTGCTCCGCGCCGCCAGGTCGCACGGGGTGACGATTCTGCTGATCGAGCAGAATCTCCGCTTCGCCACCGCGGTAGCCGAGAAACACCACCTGCTGGCCCAGGGACGGATAGTCGAGGTGCTTTCCAACCAGGAGGTGCTTGCCCGCGAGCGCGAGCTGCTCACCCATCTGGGTGTCTAACGCTAGGGCCGCGTCTGGGGAGCGCGGTTCCGAACCACTGGAGGAGCTGAGGAGCGATGAAGCAGGCGATTGTACGTTTGGCGATCTTCGGACCGGCGCTGCTGCTGGTCGCGTGCAGCCCGGGCGCCCGGCCGGCCGCGGCCCCGGCGGCGACCAGTGCGCCCGCCCCAACCGCGGCTCCCGCCGCGACGACGGCGCCGGCTGCCACAAGGGCGCCCGCAGCAACCGCTGCGCTGGCGGCGACGACGGCCGCGGCGCCCACAACGGCTCCAGCCCCGACGCGTGCCGCCACGCCCGCGGCCTCCCCGGCCGCGACCCCGGCCGCGGCTGGCCAGGCGAGCGGTCCGGCCAAGCTGACCGATGGCAAGATCGTGCTTGGCGTAATCAATGACCAGTCCGGCGTGTACGCCGACATCTCCGGCAAGAACGGCGTCAAGGCGGTGCAGATGGCGGTGGACGACTTCCTGGCCAAGTACGGCAAGGACGCGCTGGGCGGCCCGATCGAGGTCATCAGCGCCGACCATCAGAACAAGCCCGACATCGCCAACGCCAAGGCGCAAGAGTTCTACGACCGGGACGCGGTGGACCTGATCCTGGACGTCCCCACCTCATCCACGGCGCTGGCGATCGCCAATGTCGCCAAGGAGAAGAAGAAGCTCTACATCAACATCGGCGCCGCGACTACGGAGCTCACCGGCAAGCAGTGCAACCGATACACCTACCACTATGCCTACGACACCTGGATGCTGGCCCATGGCACGGGCACCGAGGTGACCAGGAACGGTGGCAAGAAGTGGTACATCGTTTACCCAAACTACGCTTACGGCCAAGACATGGACCGCTCATTCCAGACGGCGATCAAGGCCAACGGCGGCGAGGTGCTGGCCAGTGACGCCACACCCTTCCCGAATAGCGACTTCTCGTCGTATCTGCTGAAGGCGCCCTCGCTCCATCCAGACGTGATCGGCGCAATGCAGGCGGGCCAGGACCTGGTGAACCTGGTCAAGCAGTACAACGAGTTCAAGCTGCGTGACCAGGGGATCAACCTCGCCATCGGGCTGCTATTCGACTCCGACATCCACGCCCTCGGGCCAGATGCCTACGCCGGGACGATGTTCACCACTGCCTGGGAGTGGAACATGGATGCCCAGGCGCGCGAGTGGGCCGACAAGTTCCAGAAGGCGACCGGCGTCCGCCCGACGTACGTGCAGGCCGGGGACTACTCCGCCGCCTGGCAGTACCTGGAGGCGGTGCGGCGCGCGGGCACGGATGACGCCGACGCGGTGGTGAAGGCGCTGGACGGCTACACCTTCAGTGACTTCATGATGCGCAACGCGATGATCCGACCCGAGGACCACCAGGTCATCCACGACGTCTATCTCGCCAAGGTCAAGCCACAAAGCGAGGTGAAGGAGGACTGGGATTTCACGACGATCGTGAGTACCATTCCAGCCAACCAGGCCTTCCGCTCGGTAGACGAGGCGAAGGCGGCCGGCTGCACCATGTCCTAGGCGGGCGATACAGGTTAGGGAGCGCCTTTCGGCCTCTGCCCTCCTCGGGCTGGCGGAAGGGCGCTTCCCCAGGATCGATGCTCGAGCGGAGCTGCCCACGCAGGAGTGGGCTGCGCGGCGCGGGTGTGGAGCGATGGACGCGGCGAATCTTGCCATCCAGGTGTTCAACGGGCTGGTGCAGGGCAGTTTCTACGCGCTGCTTTCGCTAGGGCTGGCGGTGATCTTCGGCGTACTACGGGTGGTGAACTTCTCCCACGGGGCGCTGTTCATGCTGGGCGCCTTTGGCGCCTACATCCTGCAGCAGCGGCTCGGGATTGGCTTCTGGCCGGGGTTGGTGCTGGCGCCACTTGGGGTCGCGCTGCTCGGGATGCTGCTGGAGCGCACCCTGATCCAGCGCCTGTACCGGCTGGACCCGCTGTACAACTTCCTGCTGACGTTCGGTATCGCGCTGATCCTGCAGGACGCCGTGCGCCTGCGCTACGGGATGCAGGGGCAGCCCTACGGCACGCCGGCGAGCCTGGCCGGCGCGACGAACCTGGGCCTGACATTCTATCCCAACTATCGCCTGTTCGTGATCGTCTTCTCCCTCGCCGTCTGCGTGCTCGTCTGGTTCATCCTCGAGCGCACCCGGATCGGGATGGTGGTGCGAGCGGCGACGGAGAAGCCGGATCTCACCCGGGCGCTCGGGGTGGACGTCGACCGCTGGGTGGCGCCGACGTTTGGCTTCGGGGTGGCCCTGGCGGGGCTCGGCGGGGTGCTGGCCGCCCCGATGCAGAGCGTCTCCCCGCTGATGGGAGCCGACCTGGTGGTCACGATCTTCGCCATTGTCGTGATTGGTGGGCTCGGGTCGATTCTGGGCTCGGTCGTTGCCGGTTTCCTGGTTGGTGTGCTGTCTGCGCTCGGCGCTGTCTTCTTCCCCCCGCTGGCTAACACGCTGGTGTTTATCCTGATGGCGATCGTGCTGCTGGTCCGGCCGGCGGGGCTGTTCGGCCACCTGGAGGCGTCGTGAGTGAGCGACTGCTGCGCTGGGGCGGCTACCTGGGCGGGCTGGTTCTGGCACTGGCGCTGCCCCACCTGATCTATCCCGTGCTCGCGCTGGACATCCTGCTATGGGGCCTGTTCGCCATCGCGCTCGACCTGCTGCTCGGCTACGTCGGGCTGCTGTCGTTCGGGCACGCCATGTTCTGGGGCGCGGGTGGGTACGCCGCCGGGCTGCTGGCGAAGGGGATCGCGCTCGACTTCCCCTGGGCTGCCCTGGCCGGGATGGCGGCCGCGGTGGTGCTCGCCCTGCCCACCGGGTTCCTCTCGGTCCGCCGCAAGGGCATCTACTTTGCCATGGTCACGCTCGCCTTTGCCCAGATGGTCTACTACGTCGTCAACGAGGCGCGGTCGATCACCGGGGGTGAGAACGGGCTCCAGGACGTCCCCCGCACCTTCGCCGGCCAGTACATCGACGACCCGACGGCTTTCTACTACGCGGCGCTCCCGCTCGTGCTCGTGGGATACTGGCTCGCCTATCGGATCGTGCACTCGCCGTTCGGCCACGTGCTGGTGGCGATCCGCGACAACGAGGCGCGGGCGCAATCGCTCGGCTACCCCACCCGCTGGTACAAGCTGCTCGCCTTCACCCTCTCCGCGGCGCTGTCGGGCCTGGCCGGCGGGCTGGAGGCGCTGAACCACGGCTTCGCCGCGCTGGACCTGGTCCACTGGAGCACCTCGGGAACCGTGGTGGTGATGACGATTCTGGGCGGGATCGGGACGCTCTGGGGCAGCGTGGTGGGGGCGGCGATCTTCCTGCTCCTGCGCGACGCGCTCTCCACCCGCACCGACGCCTGGGGCGTGGTGACCGGGACGATGTTCATCATCGTCGTGTTGGCCTTCCGCCGCGGCGTCTGGGGTACCCTGCTTCAGCTCCTGCACCAGCGCCGGGGGCTCGCGGGCGAGACCGGCCTGGAGGCCGGCCTGGCCCGCGAGCCGCAGACGCGGCCCTCCGAAGTCGAGGTGGCCCATCCGCCCTCGTAATCGTCGGGCGTGGCGAACACTCTCCGGCGCACTCCTGGCCCCGGGCTGTCTATACTCGGAGGAGCCCCACGCTCGCTGAGATGATGGTGAATGGCGCGCACGGAGCCAGAATCCCAATGGCAACGGGGGTCACCCCCGTTGCCGGATATCCGCTGAGCAGTCCCGAAGCTGACACCTCGCCGGCCGTGCGTTCAGCCGGATGCGCCGCGGTGTGTGACGCGGCCCCCGACTCGGCGCGCTTTCTCGCCAGCGTCCTGGCCGGCGCGGGCTTCGAGGTCATCACCTGTACCACGGCGGCCGCGTGCGAGGCCGCGGTCGCGGCACGCCATCCAGACCTGGTGGTCGCGTCGATCCTGCTGCCCGACCTGGACGGTCTGGCGCTCGCGCGGCGCCTGCGCCTCCGGCGCAACGTGGCGGAGGGCGGTCCGCGGATCATCCTGGTGAGCACGCTGCACGCCCGGCAGCGCGCCCTGGAGGCCGGGGCCGATGCGTTTCTGCTGAAGCCAGTAGCCCCGGCCGATCTGCTCGCCGCGACGACCGGCCGGTCGCCGCCGGTCGTCGCGGCAACGGGCTTCGAGGCGAGCCCGTGAGCGGCCCAAGGAGCGTGGACGATGGCTGACGTCGCGGCGGAGCAGCCGGTGCTGGATGCCAGCGCGCTGGTACAGGTGCTCGCCCGGACGGCGCGCGCGGTCGCGGCCGCCAAGCAGCCGGAGGACTCGCTCTACGCTGTGCTTACTGCCATCCGGAGCGCGCTCGGCGCCACCGGGGCGGCCTTGCTCCAGGCGGAGCAGGGCCGGCTGCTGCCGGTTGCCCAGGAAGGGATGCAGATCGACGAGCGGCCCCTGGACGAGAGCTGGCCCCCGCCGCGCGATGGCGGCGGTTACCCGGTGCTGCTGGGCGGGCAGCTCGAGGGTGTCCTGCTGCTCGCCAATGTGCCCGCGGCCGTGCTCAGCGCCCAGGAGATCCCGCTGGCGGCGCTGCTCGACCTTGCCGCGGTGGTGCTGCGAACCCACCGCCTTTCCGAGGAACGGCGGAAGGCGCGCCAGGCGCAGGAGATCCATTCGCTGGAGCGCCTCTCTCGGACGCCGGTAACAGCGCAGGCGCTGGGCCTGGCACCACTGCGCCAGGTCTTGCCGGAGGTGTTCGCCGAGCTGGTCAGGCGCTACGTCGACCTGCTGGACGGCGCGCTCGAGCAGCGTGCCTACAAGGTGGACCGCGGCGTCTCGGAGCAGTTGCGCGCGCTCGCGGAGGAGATCGGCAGCTACAATGCCGGGCCTCGGGACGTGATCGAGGTGCACACCGCCGCGCTGAAGCAGAAGACCGCGGCGCTGCCTCCGACGCTCGCCCAGGCGTACCTCGAAGAGGGCCGGCTGGTGGCGCTCGAGCTCATGGGCCATCTGGCATCCTATTATCGCCGCTACGCCGTTCGGCCGTGGCCCGCGGGCTCGCGCCAATCGGGTGCGGCGGTCCAGTGACGGAGGAGCGGATGGAGCGCTACCTGTTCAAGCTGTACGTCGCTGGACAAACGCCCCGCTCGGAGCGCGCAATCGTGAACCTGCGCCGTATCTGCGACTCGATGCTCAGCAGCCAGTATGAGCTGCACGTGATTGATGTGCTCGAGCGGCCGAACCTCGCGGAGCAAGAGGGCATTCTCGCTACGCCCACGGTGATCCGGCAGGCGCCGCTGCCACCGCTGCGCATCCTTGGGGATCTTTCGGACACCCAGCGGGTGCTGCACGCGCTGGGTGTTCCGCTGCCAGCGGTGCCACGGTCCGATCAGGGAGGCGAGCAATGATCGAGTACGACGGGCCGGTGGCCATCACCCGGCTGGCCACCGGCATACCGGGCTTCGACCTCATTGCATCGGGCGGACTGCCGCGCTCGCGGGCGACGCTGGTCTCCGGGACCGCCGGGAGCGCCAAGACCGTCTTCGCGGCGCAATTTCTCGCCGCGGGCATCCTGAACGCCGGAGAGCCGGGCGTCTTCGTGACCTTCGAGGAGTCGCCAGGCGACATTCGCGCCAACATGCTCGGCTTCGGCTGGGACATCGAGCGTTGGGAGCGGGAAGGGAGCTGGGCCTTCGTCGACGCCTCCCCCCGCCCGAACGAGGAAGCGGTGGTCAGCGGCGAGTACGACCTGGGAGGGCTGCTGGCGCGGATCGAATACGCGGTGCGGAACACGGGTGCCCAGCGCGTCTCGCTCGATTCGCTGGGTGCCATCTTCGGCCGCTTCCAGGAGCGGGCGATCGTCCGCGCCGAGCTGTTCCGGATCACGGCGGCGCTCAAGCGGATGGACGTGACCGCGGTGCTGACCGCCGAGCGGGCCCACGACTATGGCGATATCACCGCGTTCGGGGTGGAGGAGTTCGTTGCCGACAACGTGATCATCCTGCGCAATGCCCTGGAGGACGAGAAGCGGCGCCGGACGATCGAGATCCTCAAGTTCCGCGGTGCCCCGCATCAGAAAGGGGAGTTCCCGTTCACGATCATCCCTGGCCAGGGCATCGTGGTGGTGCCACTGTCGGCGATCGAGCTGAAGCAGAAGTCCTCGGACGTGCGCATCTCCTCGGGCACCGCCGAGCTGGACGCCATGTGCGGCGGTGGCTTCTTCCGCGACTCGATCATCCTCGTCTCCGGGGCCACGGGCACTGGCAAGACGCTGATGGTGACCGAGTTCATGAAAGGGGGAGCGGAGAACGGCGAGCGCTGTCTGCTGTTCGTCTTCGAAGAAAGCCGGGAACAGCTCATGCGCAACGCCATCGGCTGGGGCGTCAACTTCGAAGCGATGGAGCAGGCGGGGCTGCTCAGGATCGTCTGCGAATATCCCGAGTCCGCTAGCCTCGAGGACCGGCTCATCCGCATGAAGGCGATCACCGAGGAGTTCCAGCCCCACCGGGTTGCGGTGGACAGCCTCTCTGCGCTGGAGCGCGTCTCCAGCGTGAAGGGCTTCCGCGAATTCGTCATCGGCATCACCTCGTTCATGAAAGAGTTGGAGATCGCCGGCCTGTTCACCTCGACCACCGCGACCCTGCTGGGGGGCGTTTCCGTCACCGATACCCACATCTCGACGATTACGGACTCGATCATCCTGCTCCGCTATGTGGAGATGTTCGGCGAGATGCGGCGTGGTATCACTGTTTTGAAGATGCGCGGCTCGATGCACGACAAGGACATCCGCGAGTTCACCATCGATAACCAGGGCATGCACATCGGCAAGCCGTTCCGCAACGTGACCGGTATCCTCGCCGGCACCCCGGTCCACACCGCCCCAGCCGAGCTGGAGCGGCTCGGCGGCCTGTTCCAGAACGAGCGTGGTGCTGATGGCGACTGAGGGCATCCCGCCGCGCCCGTCACTGCACGCTGGGAGCCAGCATCCCGCATTCCACCCGGCGCCGATAGTCGAAACGCTTACCGCCCTTGTTATTGAGCCAGGCTCGGAGTATGCCGAGGCGCTCCGCCGCGTTCTAGCACAGGCCGATCCACGGGAGCTCGTCTGGGAGCCGGCGAAGCACCTCGACCATGCTGTCGAACGGCTCGCGCGCGAGCCGTTTTCGGCGGTCCTGCTCGGGCTCCCCCAGCCCGGGATCCCCGATCTGCACACGGTGCCCCGCCTGCGCGCCGCCGCGCCGGCCACGGCCGTGGTGGTGCTGCACAGTGCGGCGGACGCGCCGGCGCTCGCGCTGCTTCAGGCAGGAGCCCAGGACTGCCTGCACCCGGGCCAGCTCACGCTCGAGACGCTACTGCGTGCCATCCGCTACGCCGTGCAGCGCAACCACGCGCTGGCCGAGCTGGAGCGGCGCGCCCGCGCCTCCGAGGAGCAGGAGGCCCGGCTGCGCCGAATCCTGGTGGCGAGCAGCGATGGGGTCGTCATCGTCGACGGCAGTGGTGGCATCCGCTTCGTCAACCCGGCCGCGGAGCGCTTGTTCGGCCGGACCGCCCGGGAGCTCCTCGGCCAGCCGTTCGGTTTCCCGCTCGTGGTCGGGGAGACCGCCGAGGTGGACATCCTGCGGCCGTCTGAGCCGCCCGCCGTGGTCGAGATGCGCGTAGCCGAGATCGAGTGGAACAGTGGCACGGCATACCTGGCCTCGCTCCGCGACATCACCGCCCGCAAGCGGGCCGAGGAGGCCCGGGCTGAGCTGATTCGTGAGCAGGCGGCGCGGGCGGAGGCGGAGGCGGCGCTGCGGGAGCGGGAAGCGTTCCTTGCCCTGGCTGCCCATGAGCTCAAAACGCCGGTGACGCGGCTGTCGCTGGTGGTACAGACGGCGCTTCGGCGGCTGGATCAACAGCCCGACGCCGGGCCGGATCGGATGCGCCAGGTGCTCCAAGCGGTCCGCCACCAGTCTGACGCCCTGGCGCACCTGGTGGCGCAGCTCATCGACAGCTCGCAGCTCGATCTGGGCACCTTCACGCTGCGGCGATCGACCATCGACTTCTGTGACGTCGTGCGCGGGGTCGTGGCGGCCCTGCAAGGTGTCTGGCCCGCTCGACGCATCGCGCTGCATGCCCCGGCCGACCCGCTGCTCGTGTTCGCGGACCGGGAGCGGATTCGGCAGGTAGTGCGGAGCGTGCTGGATAACGCATTGCGCTTTGCCGGGGAGCGCGGGCCGATCGAGGTCGAGGTGGCGACGGCGCCCGCGGCGGAGCCCGGCGCCGAGGACAGCGTGGTGCTGGCGGTGCGGGATCATGGAGCGGGGATCCCGACCGAGCTTCGAGCGCGCGTGTTCGAGCGGCAGGCCCTCCGCTCTGGGCGCAGTCCTACGGCCGGGATCGGCCTGGGGCTGTACGTCGCCCGGCAGATCGTCGAGCGCCACGGCGGAACGATCCGGGCAGAGTTCCCCGCTGACGGGGGGACTCGCTTCGTCGTGACCCTGCCCCTGGCTCGGGCGACGCCTCCCCAGACAGGCTCACAGCGACGAGTCGAAGGGAAGCGCGCGACCCCGGACCCGTCTGGTACGGTTTCTGCCCATCGGGCGGCGGGCTGGTGGGCGGCGGCCGTCGAGGCCGTCCTCCGCCCACCAGCGATCACGGCGAGGCGCGCCTGGCGTGCCAAGCCGCGCCTCGCTGCACGGGGGTACTGGGGTGTCGGTGCTGGTCGTTGAAGACGATGACATGATCCGCGAGGGCATTGTCCTCACGCTGGAAGAGGAGGGCTTCTCGGTCATGGGCGTCGCCGACGGCGCCGCGGCGCTCAGGTACCTGGAGTCGCTCCAGCGGACCGGCCGCGGGCAGCCGGGGCTGATCCTGCTCGACATGCGCATGCCGCGGCTGGATGGGTGGAGCTTCGTGGAAGCCTACCGAGCGATGCCGGTATCCCACGCCCCGATCGTCGTCATTACCGCCGCCCCCGACGCGGCCAAGCGGGCAGCGGAGATCGGGGCGGACGGGGTCATCAGCAAGCCGTTCGACCTGGACGATCTGATCGCCGTCGTCGAGCAGCACGTTGGCCGCATTCCCGCCTGAGGCTCGGCGCGGCCCTGGGCTCCGGAATGCCGCTTGCCCGGCGGCTGGAGCGAAGCGCCCGCCGGGCCAGCGGCGCTAGCGCTGTATCCGGCGGTACACCGCGAGCCAGTCCGTTGCGATCGCTTGCTGCGCCTCTTGCAACGACATCGCTCCGCTGCACACCTGCTCGTGCAGGTAGTTCTCCACCTGGTCCTTCTCGTGGAAGCCCGGCCGAGGGTTGGCCGCCTCCGGCCAGAGGTTGGCGATGTCGTTCGAGCCGCCGAGCTCCAGACTGACCAGGTGGTCCACCTCGTAGCTCCCCGGGGGATGCTTCTTGATCCCGTACTCGGCGTATACCTCGGCCTTCTCGCTCGCGGGCACGTCGCGCACGGACTTCGCATAGCCCGGCTGGCAGACCTGGTCCCTGGTCACGTCCGGGAAGATCGCGCCCGGGGTGCAGGCTCGATCCGGTAGACCGCCCACGACCACGCAGCCAGACGTCTTGGTCCGCGGCCCGAAGGTCGGCGACGCCGCCGCCGGCGGCGTCGCCGGTTGCAGTCCAGCACGAGGGCCGAGCTGGCCGTGGCTGGCCAGATACCAGACCAGGACGATGACGAGCAGGCCAAGCAGAGCCAGCAGCAGCAGCGAGCGAGTGTTCATGGCACGTTCATCGCCAGGAGAGAGCTGGAGGGAGCCGCCGCGCCGCGGCCGGGCAGGCTAGCTCATGCTCCCGCCAGAGCGGCGCCGGACAGGAGTGTAGGAGGAGCCGCGCCAGCAGGCAACGCGGCTGCGGCGGCGCGGTTGACCGGCCCGCCCGGCATCCCCATACTGAGCCCTCGGCGCTGCCAGCGCGCGGCGGGGGCCAGACCAGGCTCCAGCGGCGTGCCCGCCACGCGAGCGCGGGCCGAGCGCGGCGGCGCCGGGCTCGGGCAGTCGGGAGGAGCGATGGCCAGCATGCCGGGCGCCACGGCGCCGCGTTCCGTGGACCTGTTCATCACGGGCGGGACTGTCGTCACCGTCGATCCCGCGCGGCGTGTGCTCGCCCCGGGCGCGGTCGCGATAGACGCCGGCCGGATCGTCGCGGTCGGTCCGGCCGATGAGGTCGGCTCCGCGGTGGCGCCCCGCCAGCGCCTCGACGCCACTGGCAAGGTTGTCTTCCCCGGGCTGGTCAATACCCACACCCATCTGTTCCAGACGTTGCTCAAGGGCCTGGGCGACGACCGGGTGCTGGTGGACTGGTTCCGGCAGATGACCGGCCCGAGCGCAGCGGCGCTCACCGAGGAGGACTGCTACCACGCGGCGCTGGCAGGCTGCCTGGAGGCGCTCCGCTCCGGCACGACAACGATCACCGACTTCATGTACGTCCACCCGCGCCCCGGGCTGTCCGACGCGGTGATCCGAGCCATGGAGGAGGTCGGCATTCGCGGCGTCTTCGCCCGCGGCTACTGCGACACCGGTATCGAGGAGGGCGTTCCGCCGCCGCTGGTGCAGGACCTCGACACGATCCTGGCCGATTGCGAGCGGGTGGCGCGCCAGTACGACGGCGCGGCCGGAGGACGCATTCGGGTGCGCTTCGCGCCCTGCATGATCTGGACGGTGACCGCAGAGAGCCTGCGGGCGATCCGGGCGCTCGCCACCCGGCTCGGCGTCGGGCTCACCATGCACGTGGCCGAGACGCCGTTCGAGCTGGACAACAGCCGGCGCCGCTTCGGAGTGAAGGACCTGGAGCTGCTGGAGCAGCTCGACTTCCTCGGCCCGGACGTGCTGGCGGTCCACTGCGTCTACCTGGACGAGCGCGACCTGCGCATCCTCAAGGCGCGCCAGGTGTGCGTGTCGCACAACCCCACCAGCAACATGTACCTCTCGTCCGGCGTCGCCCCGATCCCGGCGATGCTGATGGCCGGCATCGCGGTCGGGCTGGCGAGCGATGGGCCGGCGAGCAACAACACCCACAACATGATCCAGGCGATGAAGCTCGCCGCGCTGCTGCACAAGGTCGCTACCCGCGACCCGACCATCATCACCGCCGAGCGGGTGCTGGAGTTGGCGACGATCGACGGAGCCCGGGCGCTCGGGCTGGAGGCGGAGGTTGGCTCGCTGGAGCCGGGCAAGCGGGCTGACCTGATGATCGTGGACCTGGCGCATAGCCCCTACGCCGCGCCGGTCCACCACCCCGTCTCGGCGCTGGTGTACTCCGCCATCGGCAGCGAGGTGGAGACGGTGGTCGTGGACGGCCGGCTCGTCGTCCGGGAGGGCCGGGCGACGACGGTGGACGAGGCGCGCGTGCTGCACGCGGCGCAGGCGGCGGCCGACGGGCTGGTCGAGCGCGCCGGCACCGCGCGGCTCCGCCGCCGCCCCTGGCGCTCCATCGCGTTCTGAGGTGCGGCCGAACCTCGAACCGCGCAGCACGGTGGCGCCGTCCGAGGCGTGCTCCGCCCGAGATGGGGTTGGGTTCGACGGCCGAGGGCGCTACCATGAACCACGAGCACGCGCGCGGCCGATGCCGCCGCGCGGTATGATCTGTCCCCGTTTGGGCGAGTTCGGCCTAACGATGCTCTGGGAGGTACACGGTGAAGCCGCCGCCGTTTGAGTACGCGGATCCGCGTAGCGTCGACGAGGTCGTCGCGCTGTTGGGAGAGCTGGGCGACGAGGCCAAGGTGCTCGCCGGCGGGCAGAGCCTGGTCCCGCTGCTCAACTTCCGCCTCGCCCGGCCGCGTTACCTGATCGACATCAACCGCGTGGCGGAGCTGGACTACATCCGCCCCCTGGACGGCGGGCTGGTGATCGGGGCGCTCACCCGCCAGCGCAGCGTGGAGCGCTCGGCCCTGGTGCGCGAGCGCTGCCCACTGCTCTTCGAGGCGATCCAGCAGGTGGGCCACGTCCAGATCCGCAACCGGGGGACGATCGGCGGCAGCCTGGCCCACGCCGACCCGGCCGCGGAGCTACCGGCCGTCGTCACCGCGCTGGGCGGCCAGCTCCAGGTCCGTGGCCCCTCCGGGGAGCGGATGCTGACTCCGGACGAGTTCTTCGTGAGCTATCTTACCACCGCGCTGGCCCCGGATGAGCTACTCACCGCGGTCGTCCTGCCCGGCTGGCCCGCGGGTACGGGCAGCAGTTTCCAGGAGTTCAGCCGCCGTGCCGGCGACTTCGCCATCGTTGGAGTCGCCGCGATCCTGGCGCTCGACGACGCGGGCCGGGTGGAGCGCGTCGGCCTGGCCCTGACCGGCGTCGGCGGCCGTCCTTTCGACGCGGCCGCCCTTGCCAGCAGCGCCCTCAGAGGCGAGCTACCCGAGGCGCAGCGACTACGGGTGGTGGCGGAGCAGGTCGGGGCGGCGGTCGAGCCGGACTCCGATATCCACGCTCCGGCTGACTATCGCAAGCACCTGGCGAACGTGCTGACGCTGCGCGCGCTGACGACCGCCGCCAGGCGCGCCCGCGCCGCGCGAGAAGGGGAGGCGTGATGGACACCCAGCGAACGATCACCCTGACCGTAAACGGCACCGAGCACACCCGCACCGTGCCGGTGCGCAAGCTCCTGGCCGACTTCCTGCGCGAGGACCTCGGCCTGACCGGCACCCACCTGGGCTGCGAGCACGGCGTCTGTGGCGCCTGCACTATCCTGCTCAACGGCCAGACGGCGCGCTCCTGTCTGCTGTTCGCCGTCCAGGCGGATGGCGCGGAGATCATGACCGTAGAAGGGCTGGCGCCCAATGGCGAACTGCACCCGATTCAGCAGGCGTTCTGGCAGGAGCACGGACTCCAGTGCGGCTTCTGCACCCCGGGCTTCCTGATCACCACCTACGAATTCCTGAAGGAGCGCCACGGCCCCTCGGAGGAGGAGATTCGCCTGGCGCTCAGCGGCAACCTCTGCCGCTGCACCGGGTACCAGAACATCGTCAAGGCGGTGGCGACGGCGGACCGCCTCTGGGAGCGCTGAGATGGGCGTCAAGCTGATGGGAGCGCGGGTCAAGCGGCTGGAAGACCCGCGCTTGCTCCGTGGACAGGCCAGCTATGTGGACGACATCCGACTTCCGGGCACACTGCACGCGGCGATCCTGCGCAGCCCGCACGCCCATGCCCGAATCCGGCGGATCGATCTCTCGGCGGCGCGCGCCGCGCCCGGCGTGGTGGATGCCTTCAGCCTGGCCGACGCCTGGCCCGAGCCGCCAGCGATCCCGGTGCTCATCCCCCACCCCTTGCTCCGCGCCTGCCCGCAGTATCCGCTCGCCCGCGACCGGGTGCGCTACGTGGGTGAGCCGGTGGCGGTGGTCGTCGCCGAGAACCGCTATCTTGCCGAAGATGCGCTGGAGCTGGTGGAGGTGGAGTACGAGCCGCTGCCGGCGGTGGTGGACGCCGAGGCGGCGCTGGCGCCCGGGGCGCAGCCGCTGCACGACGACGCGCCGGACAACGTCGCGGCGCGCTGGACCCACGAAAAGGGCGACGTGGCCAGCGCCTTCCAGTCCGCCGACCGGGTCGTCCGCGAGCAGTTCCGGATGCAGCGCTACACCGGCGTGCCGCTGGAGACGCGCGGGGTGCTGGCGGCGCGCGATCCGGTCAGCGGAGACCTGACGATCTGGGCCTCCACGCAGTGGCCGCACACTGCCCGGGCGCTCGCCGCGGCGCTGCTCGGGCTCGAAGAGCAGCGGGTGCGGGTGATCCTGCCGGAGGTCGGCGGCGGCTTCGGAGTGAAGGTCGATCTCTATCCCGAAGACTTGGTCATCCCGCTGGCGGCGATCCGCACCGGCCGGCCGGTGAAGTGGATCGAGGACCGGCGCGAGCACCTGCAAGGCATCGTCCATGCCCGTGAGATGACGTTCGACCTGGAGCTGGCGCTGCGGGCCGACGGCACCATCCTGGGGTTGCGCGGCCGGATCCTGAGCGACCAGGGGGCGTACGTCCGCACCCTCGGCGTCATCAATCCCTCGCTAGCTGGCGCGACGCTGCCCGGGCCGTATCGGATCGACCACTACACTGCCGAGGTGGTCTGCGCGCTCACCAACAAGAGCCCCGTCTCGCCCTATCGCGGCGCGGGGCAGCCCGAGTCGACCTTCGCCCGCGAGCGGCTGCTGGACGTGGCGGCACGCGAGCTGGGCATGGATCCGGCGGAGCTGCGGCTGAAGAATCTGCTCCCACCGGAGGCGCTGCCCTACAACACGGGCGTGGCCTCGGTGGAAGGCCCGGTCGTGTTCGACAGCGGCGACTTCCCCAGCGCACTTCGTACCGCGCTCGACCGCGCCGGCTACGCCGCGTTTCGCCAGAGCCAGCCGGCTGCGCGGGCGTCGGGACGCCTGCCCGGCATCGGGATCTGTGTCTTCACCCAGATTACCGGGCTGGGGCCGTTCGAGAGCGCCCACGTGCGAGCCGATGGCGCCGGCAACGTCACGGTCATCAGCGGCGCGGCGCCGCAGGGCCAGGGCAGCGCGACGACGCTGGCGCAGCTCGTCGCGGACGAACTGGAGGTGCCGCTCGAGCGGGTGAAGGTCGTCTTTGGCGATACTACCCAGATCCCCTTCGGTGTTGGGACCTTCGCCAGCCGCAACGCGGTCATGGCCGGCACCGCCTCTGCGGTCGCGGCGCAGCGGGTGCGGGACAAGGCGGTGCAGCTCGCCGCCCACCTGCTGGAGGCGAGCCCGGGCGACGTCGAGTGGGCAGATGGCACAGCGCAGGTGCGCGGCGTGCCCGACAAGCGGCTGACGCTGGGCCAGCTCGCCCAGGCAGCCGGGCCGGGCGGCAATCGGCCCACCGGGATGGAGCCGGGGCTGGAGGCCCGCTACTATTTCGAGACCCACGATTCCCCCTACTCCTACGGCGTCCACGTGGTGGAGGTGGAGGTCGACCCGGAGACTGGCGCGGTCGCGGTGCAGCGGTACGTCGTGGTCAACGACGCCGGCAAGCTGATCAACCCGATGATCGTCGAGGGCCAGATCGTCGGCGGGATCGCCCAGGGCCTGGGCGGTGCCCTGCTGGAGGAGCTGGTCTATGACGCCGAGGGGCAGCTCCTCACCACCAGCCTGCTCGACTACCTGCTCCCCACCAGCCAGGACGTCCCCAGCGTGGACATCACCCACCTGGAGACGCCCACCCCGCTCAACCCGCTCGGAGTAAAGGGGCTGGGCGAGGGCGGCGCAGTGGCGGCGCACGCCGCGGTGGCCAACGCCGTCGCCGACGCGCTGGCGCATACGGGGGCGCGGGTGCGCCAGACACCGCTGCGGCCAGCCGCGGTTCGGCAGCTCCTGGCATCTTAGCAGCAGGGCGCGGCGAGTCAGGGCCGCTCGCCGCGCCCCGCGTCACTCCTTGCGCGTCTCGTTTCACCGCGTGGTCGGGCCACGGGGCTGAACAGCGCCCCGTGGCCGCGGTGGCTCCTGGCCGCCCTCGTTCAGTAGGGGCGGCCGGCGACCGCGCGGATCGCCCAGGCGATCCGCGCCGCGCTGGGAATGACGAAGCGCTCCATGGCGGGGGCGTACGGAATCGGGACGTTGTGGGCGCAGACGCGGCGGGCGGGGGCGTCCAGCCAATCCAGCGCCTGCTCTGCGACGAGCGCGACGATCTCGCTCGCCGCCGACGCCGTCGGCGTCGCCTCGTCCACCACCACCAGGCGATGGGTCCGCTTGACAGAATCCACAATCGTCTCCACGTCCAGCGGGACGAGGGTGCGAGGGTCCACCACCTCGACGGAGAGACCCTCCGGCTCCACCAGTTCAGCCGCCTGGAGCGCCTCGCGGACCATGAAGCCGAGCGCGACCACGGTCGCGTCGCGGCCCGGGCGGTGGATCCGCGCCCGACCGAGCGGCACCAGGTGCTCCCCGGCGGGGACGTCGCCGCGCGTCTGGGCCAGCCGGCCACATTCGAAGAAGAGAACCGGGTCCGGGTCGCGAATGGCGCTCTTCAGCAGTCCCTTTGCGTCCTCGGGCGTAGCCGGCAGGGCGATCTTCAGCCCGGGCACCTGCATGAACTGGGCGTAGGGAGCGATGGAGTGCTGCGCCGCCGCCCCGCCGAACACGCCGTACATCAGCCGATAGACGATCGGCAGCTCGAGCTGACCGCCGGTCATGTAGCGCAGCTTCGCCGCCTGGTTGCAGAGCTGGTCCATAGCGACGTAGGCGAAGCTGGCGAACATGATCTCCACCACCGGGCGCATCCCGGTCGCCGCCGCGCCGATCGCCGCGCCGCAGAACGCCGCCTCGGAGATTGGCGTGTTGCGCACCCGGGCGGGCCCGAACTCGTCGTACAGCCCCACCAGCTTCCCGAACGAGCCCGTCGCCACGTCCTCGCCCATGATGAACACCGTTGGGTCGCGGCGCATCTCCTCGCGCAGCGCCTCGTTGATGGCGCGAACGAAGGTGAGCTGTCGGATCATCCGGCCCAGCCGCCGTCGACAGACAGAGTCTGGCCGGTGACGTACCCGGCCTGGTCGGACACCAGGAACGCGACCGCGTGGGCGATCTCGTCCGGGCTGGCCAGGCGGCCAACCGGGATGCTGGAGACGAGCCGGCGCACCTGCTCCTCGGCGGTGATCCGGCGCAGCCCGGAGCGCTCCGCGGTGGCGTCCGCCAGCATCTCGGTGTCCACCGCGCCCGGGCAGACGGCGTTGACCGTGATCCCGTATGGCGCCCACTCCAACGCGAGCGAGCGGGTGAGGCCGACGACAGCGAACTTCGCCGCGCAGTAGGCCGCTTGCAGCGGGGAGCCGACCAGGCCGTGCAACGAGGCGACGTTCACGATCCTTCCGCTCCGCCCCTCGGCCAGCAGGTGGCGGGCGACAGCGGTGGCGCAGAGGAAGGAGCCGAGCGCCATCACGTTCAGGCTGTGCTGGAACTCGGCCGCGGTAGTCTGGACCGCGGGCTTGACGACCACCCAGCCGGCATTGTTCACTAGGATGTCCAGCCGGCCGAACCGGTCCACCACCCGCTGCACCATCGCCTCCACCTCGGCCGGATCGCTCACGTCGGCGCGGACGGCGAAGCCCTCGGTTCCGGCGGCATCGATCTCCGCGGCGACCGCACCCAGGCGCTCCCAGGCCTCCCGCTCGTAAGCCTGGTCGGGCTCGGCGCGGCGACAGACGTCGTTCACCGCCACCCGTGCGCCCTCCCGCGCGAGCCGGAGCGCGATGGCGCGGCCGATGCTGCGCTGGCGACCCGCCCCGGTGACCAGCGCGACTCTGCCGCCAAGGGGGCCGCTCATGGCCGCTCCGGCATCGGCGGCGCGGCGAACAGGTCCTCCAATGCCTCCTCGCCAGTCGGCTCGGGGCTCGCCTCGGCGAAAACGACCGCAGCGTCGATCTCGGCCTGCACCTCCGCGTCCAGCCGAGCCAGCCCGGCCTGGTCCAGCAGCTCCAGCTCCAGCAGCCGGCGCGCGCCGAGCGCCAGCGGATCCCGCTCGCGCCGCATCCGCTCGATCTCCTGCTCGGCGCGGTAGGCGTTGCCGCCGAGCACGAAGCGCTCCCCCTCCATGTGCCCGTGAAAGCGGTAGGTCTTGCACTCCAGCAGCGTCGGCCCCTCGCCGGCCCGCGCCCGGCGCACCGCTGCCTCCGCCGCCTCGTACACCGCCACGACGTCCTGGCCGTCCACGAGCAGGCCAGGGATGCCATAGCCGCTGGCGCGGATGGCGAAGTCGTCCACCGCGGTCACGTCCCGGTAGTACGTCAGCTCGGTGAACTGGTTGTTCTCGCAGACGAAGACGACCGGTAGCTTCCAGATGGCCGCGAGGTTCAGCGATTCGTGGAATGTGCCCTGGTTGCCGGCGCCGTCGCCGAAGAAGCAGACCGCCACCTGGTCGGTCCCACGGAGCTGCGCGCTGAGCGCCGCTCCAACCGCCATCGGGATGCCGCCGCCGACGATCCCGTTCGCCCCGAGCAGCCCGACGCTGGGGTCGGCGATGTGCATGCTCCCGCCTTTACCCTTGCAGGAGCCGCCGCGCCGGGCGAGCAGCTCCGCCATCATTCGACCCGGGTCCACACCCTTGGCCAGGCAGTGGCCGTGGCCGCGGTGGGTGCTAGTAACGTAGTCGTCCCGCCGCAGTGTCGCGCACACTCCTGCCGCCACCGCCTCCTGTCCGATGCACAGGTGCACCGAGCCCGGCAGCCGGCCGGCCAGGTAGAGCGCGCTCGCCCGCTCCTCGAAGCGGCGAATGGTGAGCATCGTCCGATACAGCGCCAGCAGCGGCGGTTGGCAGGAGGTCATCGGCCGCCTCGGCCCAGGGGATCGGCGCGTGAGCGCGTCGGGTTCACTCGGCGCCTCCTGCGTGCTCGGACGTCGAGCGCCTACCACACCTGCCGCGCTGGCCTTGCCCCGGGGTGGAGGCCGCGGGCAGGCAGAGCCGACTCTACCCGGGCGCGGGTGAAGTGTCAACCCGAGCGCGCCGGTCAGGCGACGGCGGGCAGCACCGCGTGGGCGATCAGCTCCAGCGGCTCGTCGTACACCAGCGCCAGGTGCTGCAGCATCACCCGCTGCACCCCCTCCGCCTCCAAGGCCCGGAGCTGGCTCACCACCTCCTCGGGACGCCCCACCAGCCAGCCGCGCTCGCGGAGCTGCTCGGGGTGGTCCATCGCCTCCGGCGGCGCGGCGCCGGGGTGCCGCTGGCGGATCCGGGCGAGGTGCTCGCGCAGTCCGGCCTCGCTCTCGGCGACCAGGAAGGTGAGCATGAGCGAGCGCTGCACCTCGCCAGGGTCGCGCCCGACCTCGCGGCAGTGCTGCTCGAAGATCAGGTTTTTCTCCCGGAACCCCTCCGGGGTGAGCGCGGAGGCGTTCCATTCGTCGGCGTAGCGGGCGGCCAGGCGGAGCGTACGCTTCTCCCCCTTGCCCCCGATCAGGATCGGTGGGAACGGATGCTCAGGCGGCTTCGGCGCAAGGTAGGCGTTCTGGAGCGAGTAGATCTTGCCGCTGAACGAGGCGTGCTGCTCTGTGGTGAAGGCCCGCATCATCCCCAGCGTGTCCTCCAGCATGTCCATGCGGGTCTTGACGGGCGGGAACGGCAGGCCGAACGCCTCGTGCTCGGGGGCGTTCCAGCCAGCGCCCATGCCGAGCACCAGGCGGCCACCGGAGAGGGCGTTCACCGCTGCTGCCTGGAAGGCAAGCAGGGAGGGGTGGCGGAACGTCATCGGCGACACCAGCGGGCCGAAGCGGATCCGCCGCGTCGCGGTGGCCAGATAGGTGAGCGAGGCCCAGGTTTCGATGGTGTCGCGGTCTCCCACCCCGGCCAGGGAACGCACGTGGTCGGAGCGCCAGAGCGACTCGTAGCCGAGCCGCTCGGTCAGCTCTGCCAGGTGTCTCCACAGATCCCAGGTGAGCCCTTCCTGCCCTTCGATCATCACGCCGAGCTGCATCTCTCCTCCTTCACACCACCGCTAGAACGTCGCGGTGCTATCTGCCGTGGCCAGCAACGTCGCCATCTCGACCGGGTTGGTGAACTTCGCGTGCTTGCCTTCCAGCTCGTCCTTGGTCACCCCACGGGCGACGGCGCAGGGCGCTCAGACGTACAGCTCCACCTGGCGCTGAACCACCTCGGCCATCAGCTCCTTCAGCGGCGGGTAGCCGAGCGGCACCAGGCTGTCGATCACCGCCTGCCTGAGCAGCACCACCGCGTCGCCCAGCAGCGCCAGTCGGGGTCGGATCTCCTGCTTGCTCTTGAGCGCCCCGATGGCGAGCACGAACGGCATCACCGCCTTGCTCGGGTTCTCCGTGCCCGTCGTCCCAACCAGCATCAGCGTCCGCATGGGTCGCCTCCCGACAGCGTCAGCATCCGGTTCACCGTACCGGCTCGGGGGAGCAGTCTTCCAACCCCGCGGGCTCTCGGTGGCGAATCTGGCCGCGCGGGCGCTCGCGCCGTACAGTTGCGCAGGACGGAGTGGAGCGGGTGCGGGTCGCCTGGGCGTTTCTGCGGGTGGGGATCCTGGAGGGGCTGCAGTACCGGGTCGAGGCCTTGATCTGGTTTCTGTTCGATCTGCTGCCGCCGGTGGTCATGCTGTTCCTCTGGCTGGCGGTCTATGCTGGGCGGGCCGAGGTCGCGGGCTACAGCCTGGACCAGATGCTGGGGTACTACATCGGGATCCTCATCCTCGGGACGCTGGTGACCGCTCACGTCGAGTGGAGCCTGTCGCACGACATCCGCCAGGGGCTGCTGTCGGCCTACCTGCTGCGGCCGGTCAGCCCCTGGCTGTACTGGTTCATGGGCTCGCTCGCCTGGAAGGTGCTGCGGGGCCTGTTCCTGCTTCCCTCCACGGCCCTGGTGGTCGTCGCGCTGGGCGGAACGCTGCATCTGCCGGCGCTGAGTCCGCTGCAGCTCGGGGTGCTGCTGCTCAGTATCGCCGCCGCCTACGTGCTCTGCTACCTGTTCAAGGCCATGATCGGGCTGCTCGCCGTCTGGCTGACCGACATCTCTGGCCTGTCGGGGCTGTGGGAGGTGTCGATGTACGTCCTGGGCGGGGCGATGCTGCCGCTCAGCCTGCTGCCGGCGCCGGTGCAGGCGCTCGCCACCGTCCTGCCGTTCAAGTACATCTACGCCTACTCGCTCACCCTGGCGCTTGGCCGGCAGAGCGAGGCGGAGATGTGGAACGGGCTGGCGATCCAGTTCGCCTGGCTGCTGCTGGCGGCCGGGCTGGCGCGCCTGCTCTGGCAGCGGGCGCTGCGGCGCTACGAAGCGGTGGGGAGCTGAATGCGGCGGGCGGGCCAGCGTGACAGGCGGATAGCTCTGGCCGACGCCAGGGCCAGGGGCGATGGCCTGGATAGGGCGCTCTGGCTCCGCCGCGCCCCCGAGCCCCCGGGCGTCTATCGCCCCTCACTCGGGCAGTACCTGCGCATCTGGCGCGCGGCGGCGGCAAGCTGCCTCGCCCGCGAGCTGGAGTACCGGGGCCACTTCGCGTTGCTGGCTGCCTCGAACGTGGCCTGGCTGGCGCTCTCCGTGTGCCTGGTGGTGTTCTTGTTCTCCAACATCCGGGCCGTGGCCGGCTGGGACCTGGACCGCATGCTCATCCTGGTCGGCACCTACCAGCTCGTCTCGGGCGTGACGAACCTGCTGTTCGAGACGAATATGGGCAAGCTGTCCGAGTACGTCAATAAGGGCGAGCTCGACTTCATCTTGCTGAAGCCGGTGGATAGCCAGTTCCTGGTCTCCACGCGCTTCCTGACGCTGAACCAGGTCCCCTCGATCCTCGCCGCGCTGGCCACGGTCGCCGCGGGCTGGGTCCGGCTCGGGCTCCAGCCGTCAGCGCTGGCAGTGCTTGGCTACGTCCTCCTGGTGGCGAGCGCGGTCGTCGCGTTCTACGCGCTCTGGTTCGGGACGGTGACGTTCGTCCTCTGGACCGGGCGGATCGACAACATCCAGTACCTCATCATCCCCGTCATGGACATCGCCCGGGTGCCGATCGACGTTGTGCGCGGGATCGCCCGGCCGCTGCTCACCTTCGTCGTGCCGGTGGCGCTGATCGCGACCTTCCCGAGCAAGGCGCTGCTCGGGCTGCTCGAGCCCTGGTACGTGCTGTACGGCGTCGTGATCGCGGCGGCACTGCTCTGGCTCAGCCACCGCTTCTGGCACTACTCGCTGCGGCACTACTCCAGCGCCAGCAGCTAGCCCGGCCTCCGGGGGCGGCCAGGCGCGGGCCAGGGCCTCGCGGCAGCCTGCCCTGGGAGCGCGGGGCGTGCCTACCGGTGCGCGACGCGGGGGGCAACTGGCCAGACCTCCTCCACCCGGCCGTCGCGGTGGGCGTACAGCTCGTCGTGGAGGAAGACTGTGGTATCGCCATAGCCAGCGATCAGCTCGATCTTATCTCCCACTCGGGGCGTGTCGGCCGGCTCGCTCAGCTCGATGACGGTGTGCTCGGCGGCGAACCATTGGGAGGCGACGTTCGGGACCGTCTTCGGCCAGGGCGGCGTCAGGTCGGCCGAGACCGCCTTCTTGCCCGCGTCTACCACGATCCGGGTTGGCGTTGGGCGGCTGATCACCGTCGTCAGGATGGTGAGGCTGAAGTCAACCGGCGCACCCCACCGGGCATAGGTGCGGTCGCCGAAGACGCCCCCGCCGGCCTGCACCTCGGTGATGCCCGGCAGCGTGGTGGTCAGGACGTACGTGCCGGTGCCGCCAGCGCTGACGATGCGAACCGGGAGGCCGTTGGCTTGGCACAGTTCGGCGGTGGCGACCAGCTCGCCAACGGCGCGGCGGACCTCTGTCTCGCGCTCCGCCGCGTCCGCAATGGACAGCGCGTGCCCCTCCCAGGCCATCAACCCCTCGAAGCGAATGCCGGACGTCTCATGCGCGGCGCGGGCGAGCGCAAGCGTCGGCTCGCCAGGGGCGGTCCCGCAGCGCTTCATGCCGGTGTCGACCTCGACGCAGACGGCCAGGTCTACCCCGTTGCGGCGCGCCGCGGCCGCCGCCATCTCCAGCCCGGTCAGACTGTCGATGCAGATGATGACGTTCGCCATGGTGCATAAGCGGGCTACGCGGTCCAGCTTGCTGTCGCCGATGATCTCGTTGGCAATCAGGATGTTGTCGATTCTGCCCCGGACGAGCCACTCGGCGTCGCCAACCTTCGCGCAGGTCACCCCGATCGCCCCGGCCTCCAGGCAGCGCTGGGCGACCGCCGGCACTTTCAGGCCCTTGGCGTGTGGCCGCCAACCCACCCCGCTGGCGCGGCAGCGCCCGGCGATGCGTTCGATGTTGCGCTGCATCAGGTCCAGGTCCACGAGCAGCGCCGGGGTGTCCAGACTGGTGACCGCGGTGCCGATGACGTCGTGCGAAGGCTCCACCCGGGTGCTCATAGTGGCGCTCCAACTCGCGCAAAGTATGCCGCCCAGTGTAGGGCCCGCCGCCTCGCGGCGCCAGCCGGGGATCGCCCTTGCACGCCACGCGGCCCGGTCGCGCACGCGGGCTCCGGCCGAGTATGCTGCTGCCGAATGCTCAGGGGGTGTGGCGTGCGCGTCGAGGAGCTGGATACGCCCTGTCTGGTCGTCGAGCTGGACAGGACAGAACGCAACCTGCGGGACATGGCCGAGGCGGCCCAGCGGGCCGGGGTGGGGCTGCGGCCCCATGCCAAGACCCACAAATCGCCCATCCTGGGCAAGCGCCAGCTCGAGCTCGGCGCCATCGGGCTGACGCTGGCGAAGATCGGCGAGGCGGAGGTATTCGTCGACGCCGGGATCGACGACATCCTGATCGCCTACCCGATCGTCGGCGCGCAGAAGTACCCGCGGCTGCTGAATCTGGCGGAGCGAGCGCGGATCACGATTTCACTGGATGACCTGGAGGCGGCGCAGGCGCTGAGCCAGGCCGCGCGGGAACGCGGGGTGGCGGTCCAGGTACTGCTGGAGATCGAAACCGGGTTCAGCCGCGTCGGCGCCCAGCCCGGCCCTCCTGCTGTAGAGCTGGCGCGGCGCCTGGCGGACCTGCCAGGGCTGCGTCTGCGCGGGGTGATGACGTTCGAGGGCCACGTCTACGGCGGCGCGGACGAGGCCGCGCGGCGGGAGATCACCTATCGCTCGGCGCACCTGATGCTGGAGACGGCGGAGGCGCTGCGGGCCGCGGGTATCCCGGTGGAGGTGACCTCAATGGGCTCGACGCCGAGCGCGAAGCTGGCGATGGAGGTGCCCGGGGTGACGGAGGTGCGGCCCGGCACCTACGTTTTCTATGATGCCAACCACGTCCGCTTCGGGCTGGTCACAGAGGACCAGGTGTCGGCCACGGTGCATGCCCGGGTCGTCTCGCACCCGGCGCCCGACCGGGCGGTGATCGACGCCGGCAGCAAGGCGCTGACGCAGGACGGGCCAGTGCTGGGCGCCCGAGGCCTCGGGCTGGTCAAAGGCCTGCCCGGCTGGCGGCTGGATCGGGCGACGGAGGAGCACGGGATGCTGGTGCGGCAGGGCGAAGCGCCGCCGCTGCGGGTGGGCGACCGCCTGGAGATCATCCCGAACCATATCTGCCCGGTCGTGAATCTGTACGATGTGATGTACGTCGCGCGCGACGGCGAGGTGGTGGACGTCTGGCCGGTCGCGGCGCGGGGCCGGCTGCAGTAGGAGCGGTACAGCATGGAGCGGACACGAGACTTCTTGAGCTCGCTCGGGCTTCCCCGCGGCGACGCGCACGACCTGCCCGCCTCGACCAAGCGCTTTCCCGATGGGGCGCAGTACCGGATCGAGATCCCCAGCACCGAGGGGCCGCGCTGCCTCGCGGCGGTGGTGGAGGAGGCTGACCGCTACGGCCTCACCATCCACCGCGTCTCCCAGGGCAGCGGGGTGTTCCTGCAGACGGATGACGAAATCCGGCAGATGGCCGAGATCGCCGTGTCGCGCCAGATGGAGGTGAGCCTGTTCGCCCGGCCCAACGCCGGCTGGGACGCCAGCGCGATGGCGCTCTCCAGCAACGGCAAGGTGGTGGCGCCACGGCTACGCGGCCAGGAGCAGCTCGTCCACGCGATCGAGGACGTGCGCCATGCGGTGGAGCTCGGCATCCGCTCGGTGCTCGTCGCCGACGAGGGGCTGCTCTGGGTGCTGGATGAGATGCGCCGCGCCGGCGAGCTGCCGAGCGACCTGGTGCTGAAGTGCTCGGTGATGATGGGCAGCTACAACCCGGCCGCGGTGCGACTGATGGAGCGGCTGGGCGCCAACACCTTCAACATTCCCACGGACCTCACCCTGGCCCAGATCGCGGCGATCCGCCAGGCGGTGGACATTCCGCTCGACATCTACGTGGAGGCGCCGGACGACGTGGGCGGTTTCGTCCGCCTGTATGAGATTCCCGAGATCGTCCGGGTCGCGGCGCCGGTCTACGTCAAGTTCGGGTTGCGCAACGCGCCGAACATCTACCCGTGCGGGAGCCACCTGGAGAATACCGCGGTGGCGCTCAGCCGCGAGCGGGTGCGCCGCGCCAAGCTCGGGATGGAGCTGTTGCGGCGCTACTATCCGGAGGCAGTGATGTCCAGCCTGCCGGCGCCTGGGCTGGCTGTGCCTCGCCCGCGCGCCCCGGTGCCGAGCTGACCTGCCCCGAAGGTCGTGTAAACGCTGTTGAGAACGGCCCGAACGGCTCTGCGCTGTCGTGCTACCGGCGCGGTACACTGGTGCTGTGTGGGCGCCGAGCATGGCGCCTGAGGGGAAGTGGCGAGGATGCGGCTCGCCCGCGCACTCGTGCTGGGGATCGCGCTTGGCCTCCTGCCCGCGCTGGCTTCGGCGCACCGGGATGGCTGCCATGCCTGGCACGCCTGCCAGCCGGATGCTGACTCTCCCCCCTATGTGTGCGGGGACCTGGGCTACACCGACTACTGCGGCAATCCACCCGATACACACACCACGCTGGTCGACTTCCAGCCGCCCCAGCCGCGCCTGACGCCCTCTACTCCCCCGCCGCCCCCGCCGCTACCCTACGCGAACCCGACCGGCGCTGCCCCCGAGCCTCCGCCTCCGCCGCGGCCGCCCATCCAGCGCGATTGTGCCAAGGATCGGGTGAGCTCCGAAACCCGCCAGAAGATGCAGGAGCTGGGCAATGATCCTGCAACCGAGACGGGCTGCCTGACCCCGATAACCGACGTCCCCTCCTTCGCGGAGCCCATGCCGGCGCAGTCGTAGCGCTCCGCGCCCTCCCCTCTCGTGACGCAGGCAGACACTGTTGGCCCGATGCAGCGCCGACCCTCGCCAGGGCGCCTCCATCGCCACGCCGGCCGAACGGCTGCCGCGGTTGATGCTATCCTGAAAATGAGATACCATCTCTGCTATGGAACAGGTGAGGGAACCGATCGGGGTGGAGCGATCGCTGGCGTCGATCTTCCCGGGCTTCCGTGAGATGGCTGAGCGGCGCCGGAAGCTCCTGGCAGACCTCGCGGCGCGGCGGCGCGCGCTTGGCCTGTCCCAGACTCAGGTCGCCGCGCGGATGCAGACCTCACAGTCCGCGGTTGCCAGGATCGAAGCCGGCGAGGCAGACGTTCGGCTCGGGACACTGGAGCGCTATGCCGCCGCGCTCGGCCAGCAGCTCGAGTGGCGCCTGCGGTCCCCCCATGAACCGTGAGTATGGGCCTCTGGCTCCCCGAAGCACGCCACGTGCGGCTGGCTCTTCCATGATCCCGGGCTGGCCGCCTAACCCGGGCCGTCCCCGCCCTAAGTCGCGCCCGCCGGGCGATCCGCTCGGGCAGCAAGGGCTCCCCGAATGGCTCCAGGAACGGCTGTTCGCGCGCCGGCTGGTGCTCCTTAGTGGCTACCTGGACGACGCGGCCGCGACACGCGCCGTGGCGGAGCTGCTGACCCTCGACGCCGCCGGGGACGAGCCGATCGACCTCTCGCTCAACTGCCCGGATTCGACGCTGGAAGCAGCGGTGATGCTGATGGACACGCTGGAGCTGCTCCGCGCCCCGGTCCACGCCCTCTGCCTGGGCGAGGTGGGTGGTCCAGCGGTTGGAGTTCTGGCCACGGCGCGGTCGCGCGCAGCCACTCGCAACGCCCGCTTTCGGCTCGCACTGCCGCGCATCGAGGTGGCTGGAACGCCGGAGCAGCTTGCAGAGCGTAGCCAGCGCCAGCAGCAGCTTCTGGAGCGCTTCCAGTCCGCCCTTGCCAGGGCCACGGGCCAGCCCGTCGCGGTGATCGCCCGCGACCTGGCGGCTGGACGAGTGCTCGACGCCGCTGAAGCCCTTCGCTACGGGCTGATCGATGGCGTTAGCCCGGCTGCCCGCTGACGCGCCCAGCCGCTCGGCTCAGTGCCCGAGCCGCGCCACCAGCCGCCTCACCTCACGGAGGAGCTCCTCGCGTCCCCGTTCCAGCCGCAGGTCGGCCAGCAGCACCCGGGCGGCGTTCGCGCCCGGGCCGCCGTGGACGCCGCCACCCGGATGAGTGGCCGCGCCGCTCAGGTACAGGCCCCGCAGCGGCGTGCGGTAGCGGAACCAGCCGGGCACCGGGCGGAACACGAGCTGCTGGTCAATCTGGACGCTGCCCCCCATGATGTCCCCGTCCACCAGGTTGGCGTTGACCGCCTGCAGATCGAGCGGCGACTGGGCGAAATGGCCCCGCACCAGTTGGCGGAGGCCCGGGGCGTAGCGCTCCAGCTCGTCCAGGAGCCGTTCCGCGAATGGTTCACGAAGCTGCGCCCAACTACCCGGCTTGAGCTGCCCGGCCTCGTCTCCCACTGGCTGAGCGGGGACGTGGGTCTCGAGCCAGAGTGTGTGCGCTCCCGCCGGGGCACGGGAGGGGTCGGCGAGTGTGGGGATGCCGGCGATCAGCAGCGGGTGGGCGGGTAGCAGCCCGCGCGATGTTGCGTTGGCCGCCGCGGACATGCGCGTGACCGACTCTGCCAGGTGGAGCACCCCGGTCCGGCGCAGCGCCTCACCGTGCCAGGCGGGCAGCCGGCTGAGCGCGCAGTCCAGCTTGAACGTGCCCACCCCCCGGCGGTACCGCCGGACCGCCCGGACGAAGCTGGCCGGCAGATGGCCCTCGCCGACGGCGTGCAGGAGCAGGAGCTTCGGGTCCGCGGTAGCGACGATCCCGTAGCGCGCGCCATAGTCGCCGGCCGGGGTCTGGACGCCGACCGCCCGGCCGCCGCGCACCAGAACTCGGGTCACCGGTTCGCCGGTGCGCACGGCCCCGCCGTGATGCTCCAGGCAGCGCCGAAGCGCTTCGGCCAGCGCCCCGGCCCCGCCGCGTGGGATCGGCATTCCGTGCTCCTGCGCCAGACCGGAGAGCAGGAGCGCCATCAGCGTCCCGGCGGCGTCCTCGGGCGCCAGGTCGGAGTGGAGGGTGCTGCCGACGAGCCAGACGCGGGCATCCTCGCCCTGGAAGGTCTGCTCGGCCAGCGCCCGGGCCGGGCGGAGCAGGATCTGAACCAGCTCCAGCGCGCGGCGGGGGCGCGCCGCCTCCAGCGCCAGGCGCAGCAGCGTCCCCGGATCGCCGAGCGGGGTGAACAGGAGCCGCAGCAGCGGGTCACGGACGCGGCGCCACCATTCCCAGAGCTGTGTCCAGCCGCGCTCGTCGCCGGGCTGGGCGGCGCGGAACCAGGCGAGCGAGTCCCGCACCGTGGCGCCGAGGGCGACGCCGGGGCCGCTGGGCGTGCCGCCGCCGTAGGGTTGAACGAAATTGCACCACTGGAGCCCGAAGTCGGCCAGGCCGAGCTGGCCAATAGGGCCGACCGGGGCGAGCGGAAAGAACCCGGCGCCCCGATCGTGCCGAAAGCCGGGCAGAGTGAGCGGCTCGGTTCGGACCGCCCCGCCAGCCCGGTCACTCGCTTCGAGCGCCAGGACGCGCAGGCCGGCCCGGGCCAGCAGGATCGCCGCCGTCAGACCGTTGGGGCCGGCGCCGACCACCACCACGTCGGCGTCAGCCACGGATGGAACCCCGGAGCGCGGGTGGGAGCACGTCTCTCGTCGGCCGAGCGCTGCTCGGCGTCAGGTGTGATTGTAGAACTCCACCTGCCAGCGCCACTCGCTGCCGTCTGCGGCGTTCCACCAGCGCAGCAGCGTGCCTACCTCGCCGCCAGGCAGCACCACCAGGCTGGTGAGGTCGGCATCTGTCGGCCAGCGGTCCTCGCGGACGACGCGGTCGCCGACACGCGCCAGGCGCGTCATCGGGTAACGCGGCCCATCTCGCCGCAGCAGCTCGCCCCGGGCCAGGACGCGGTCGTCCGCGCCCCGCACGACCACTGCCAGCGTCTCCGGCGCGGCGTGGGCCCATAGGACCGTGGTGGGGTCGAGCCGGGCCCGAGCGAACAGCAGCCCGTTCGAAGCCGCATCGGGGTACCAGAGCTCCCAGGTCTCCAGTTGTGCCATGGCGATGGCCTCCCCGCGGCGTGGGATGCAGGGCACGTGCCAGACCGGAAGCGGCTCCGGTGAGCAGGAGTTGTGCGGCCCACTCTCACGGCCGCGTCGGGAGACGATGAGAGGCGGACCAACCCGGCCCGCCTCTCCGCGCCTGTTGCCGGAGCGACGGGTTACTGCGCCGGCTCTGTCAGCGTTAGGAGCTGGTCTGCCTTGACATTCTCCAGCGTCTGGGTCCGCCCGCTTGGCCAGCGGACCTCGATCTTGTCGGCCGCTGTCGCGGAGCCGAGGCCATACATGAGCACCGGTTCATTGGAGGAGAGGTCGCTCGTGCCAAGCTGGAGCTCCTGAACGAGCACCTTCGGCCCGTGGCCGTCCACGTTGGCGGTAATGCGCACGACCGCGCCGACGGCGTCGGCGTTCGAGCCGGTGTGGTCGATCGCCTGGCGGCCCTTCAGCGCAACCTTGAGCCAGTGATTCTTGCCGCCCGGGTTCATGAACACGTACAGCGGCCCGGCATGGTCCTCCCGTCCGTAGCGGTCATCCGTCTTTGTCCCGGTGGTCCCGACGACGATGTCCGGGTAGCCGTCGCCGTTCAGGTCGCCCATCGCCACGCCCTTGGCCGGGTCGCGCATCTGGATGTCGAAGCCCTCGCCGGTCTCGTAGTTGGCGGTGGGGATCAGCAGTGTGTGCGCCTCGTACGAGATGTCGCTGAAGTTCCAATCGCCCTCATTGCGTAGCAGGCGGCTGGCGGAGGGGAAGATGTCGGCGATGCCATCGAAGAAGCCGCCCTTGAGGTCACCGGCAAAGTACAGGTCCGGCTTGCCGTCGTTGTTGATGTCCGGGGTGACGGTCCCGAAGGCGAACTCGTACGCATCCAGCCCCGACGGCTTCCGCAGCAGCGGGTGGATCTTGGCCGGGTCCAGCGCGACCGGCGGGAACTTGTAGCTGGGGCGGATCTTCATGGCCGGGGCCATGTTGGTGAAATTGTTGACCAGCCCGTAGCCACCCACCTCCTCGGTGCCATCGTTGCGGAACAGCGCCAGGGTGTGCAGCGAGTGGCTGAAGCGAACGCCCCAGGAGGGCGCGACCACGTTCTCATAGAACGGCTGGTTGACCAGCACGTCCCCGCCCATGTTGCTCACGAAGATATCGATCCGACCATCGCCGTCGAAGTCGGCGAACGACAGGCCCATGTAGGAGCCGATGCGATCCAGCCCCGACATGTGGGTGATGTCGGTAAAGTGCGGGATGCCGTTGGCGTCATTACCGTCGTTGCGGAACAGGTACAGGTAGCCCTGATCCGTAGCGACCAGCAGATCAGGACGGCCGTCGCCATTGATGTCGATGAACGACGAGGCGTGGGTGTTATTGCGATCCTCGCCCGCCACCCGGCCGGCGCGGTCGCGGATGTTCGTGTCAAAGGCGCTCTTCGGGTGCCCGTCGTTGTCGAACCAGGGGACCGGCTCTCCGCCCACGCCGGCCTGGTCGGTCACGTCGGTGAAGGTGCCGTCGCGGTTGTTCAGGTACAGCGTGTTGCGGGCGCCGTTGAAGTGCGGCTTCCAGAAGCCGAGGAAGCCCGGGGCGATGAAGTTCGAGACATACAGGTCCGGGTAGCCATCCCCGTTGACGTCCGCGACGGCGGCGCTGAACGACACGCGGGTGTCGCCCACCCCGGCCTTCTCCGTCACGTCGGTAAAGGTCCCGTTGCGGTTGTTGTGGAACAGGGTGTTGCGGGCGTTCTGCGGGTCGTAGCGCGGATCCATGCCGTCCTTCACCGCGGCCCGGTTGGCGACGTAGATGTCGGGATAACCATCGTTGTCGTAGTCGAACGCAACGCAGCCGGTTCCAGCGTGCTCCTCGTCCAGTACCCCGGCCTCGCGCGCCACGTCGCGGAAGACGTTGTTGCCTTCGTTATGGTACAGCGCGTTCCCATTGGGGTTGGGGACGAAGATGTCCGGCTTGCCATCGCGATCATAGTCGAAGATGCACACGCCCGGGCCGTGTCCGCCACGGTGCTGGAAGGGCGGGATGAACGTGGCCGCGATGTTCGTAAACGGCTCCACATCCGCCACGGGCGTGGTAATGGGGTTCTTCAGTCCGAACGACTGGTTGTCCACCTCGTTGAGCCGCTGGGTGCGCTCGGTCTGGGCTGTGCCGGCGTAGTCCCTGGCGCCGGTCACCACGCCCTGGCCCCGCCTGAACAGCGACTTGCCGGTGAAGCGGAACAGGATCGCGTTGATGGTGTCCTTGCTGGTCTCCACCAGGTTCGCGCGCTCACCCGAGACGGAAGCCAGCGACGCGCCAGCAACCAGCGACCCGCCGACACTCCCGACTATCAGGCCGACGACAAGCATCACGAGCGCGGGCCTCACGACCCACCGAGCGGCCCTACCTACCTTCCGCATTGCCCCCACTTCACTCCTTTGCCATCTGGGACACTGTCGTCTGGCACGAGCCGACGGCCAGCCTGGTAGCGCCGCCATCGGCCACGACGGTGCTTAGTGTCCTACGTACCCGTGATCTCGGCGTGTCCGATCCGATCTCCAGAGACATCCGCTGTACCTGATTCCAAGAGAAACAGGGGAACGAGGCTGGCCGCGCGGCCAGCCTCGTTCCCCACAGGGAGCAGGAGGCGATCAGAAGCAGTAGATCGACTTCGATCCCGGCAGCGCGGGGTAGTAGAAGGCGAACATGTTCGAGTGCTCGTCCGTCTCCACGTGCGGGCCGAAGCCGATGATCCGGTCGGTGTTGTTCACGTACGTCGTGACGTACTCGATGCCCTCACCCTTCTTGAAGGGGATCGGGTCGGCGAAGGTCTTCATCGGTGGCTCGTCCCAGTTCTCGGAGCGGTAGATCTCCGGGCCGCGCGAGCCATCGAGATTCTTCTTGTACATCACGAACGTCTTGCCCCGGCTGTGGAAGTGGCCGGTGGTCATCGCCAGGTTGACGTCCTGCGGGAACTTGCAGGTCTTGGAGAAGGTGGATTCCGCGTGGGGCGGAAGGGTGATCTCGCGATTCTGCGCGAACAGGCCGCCCAGGTACTCCTTTACGGTGCCAGGCTGGGCCTCGTACATGTTCAGGATCGCCTTGCCCACGCCACCCTCGGTCTTCTGGGTGCTGGCGTTCACATAGTGGATCTGCAGGTTCATCTGCTGGTGCGGCTCCAGCCGGAACGCCACACCCTGTGGTAGCTCCCAGACGAAGTTCTGCGCCTGCGAGTCCACCACCAGGTCCCACGCCTCCCAGTGTAGCGCATCGAAGCTGTTCTCGACCGTGCCATCGGGGATGTCTTCCGTGTTGCTGCGGAAGATGTTGAAGTGGTGGGAGCCCGGGGACATCTTGATCTCGAACTTCACGATGTCCAGCGGCTTATCGTTCGGCGCCTTGACATACCAGTTCTGCTGGACCTCCTGGCCGGCCGGGACGTTGATCGGCCCGACTACCAACTGCACCCCATGCTCCGGCTTGGGCAGCGAGATGTCTGCGCCCCCGCCGATCCCGAGCTTCGCGCAGCCACTCGACGCCAGCACCGCTGCGCCGGCGAAGAGTGACAGCCCCATTGTCGCCCACTGCTTCCCGCGAACACTCATGGTTGTTGCCTTCTGCCCTTCCTGAAAGTTGGAGCGGTTGCCAAGTCCGGCGGATCGGAACATCCCCCAGGTGCCGTTAAGGTACGGCACGATCGCCAGGGAGGGTATGGGTCGTTCGCAGTATTCGCCTACTCCGTTCGCGGTATTCCGGGAGAGTCTTGCAGGAGCGTCGAGGGCCCGGCGCTCGGGATGGCAGGGATAGCTCGAGGCTGGGCGAGGTGGCGTGCCCCCGGGGCAGCCATACTCCGCCCGCGCGCCGCAGCCGCGGGGAGCAGGCGTGCTGGGGTGGCAGCTCGCCACGCTGGCTTAGCGGCTGACAGCCACGTGGTCGAATCGGGCGCAGCCCCCCTCAACCAGCAGCGCGACCGGGCCGCTGGCTGGCGTGGGGTCCTGCACCTTTACCGGTGGCCCTTCGTCCGCCTGCACGTCCACATTCTGGCCGCGGAAGCGAATCCGCAGCAGCACCATCCGGCCCGGCTCGACCGGCCCGATGTCTTGCGGCGGGGTGCGATGAAGATCCTCGAGCGGGCCGACCTCGAGCCCTCGGCCCGAAACCACGGCCGCGATGCCGCCCCCCGTCCCGCCCAAGCGGACGATCGCGCCCGCGCTGCCTGTCTGGTCCACGGTTATCTTGGTCACCAGCTCGCCATCCGTGGCGGAGAAGGCCCCGTCGCGCGTCGCCAGCATCCCGCCGCAGGACGCGGCCTGGCGCTCCTTCCAGCTCCAGTCGCCCCGCTTCATCTCCCAGCGCTGGGTGTCGATACTCCGGTCGAACCCGTCGGCGAAGGCGAGCGCGTCGGCCTCATTGATGGTGAGGCGCTGGTTCACCGGCAGGTCGTGCAGCACCTGGATAACGCCGCTTGGCCAGTCAATCTCCAGCGAGGCGACCTTGTCCGCCCGGCCCAGCCCGATGTAGGTCTCGCCCCAGCGGCTGGCGCCGAAGCCGTTCTGGTCCAGCACGTCCACGTAGCGGGGCTCCTTGAGCACGCCGTTGAGGGACGGGCGCGCGATCAGCCGGGCGCCTGCGCCGTCGCGGTTGCTCAGGCCGCCAACCAGCTTCACCGTGAGCAGCGCTCCGACATCGATCGAGTCGTTGCGCCAGAGCCGGTTCGGCTCGATCGTCCAGGGCATGGTCAGTGGCCCACCCTTGACAGCCATGATGTCGACCTTGTTGTCCTTGTTGTAGTCGACGAAGACCACCGCGTGGCCGCGATACGGGTATGGCGCGGTCCACGGCATGCCGGGCCCGGTATTGGGCATGTAGGGCGGCTCGCCCGGCTTGACTGGGACGCTGGCGCAGCCGAACACGCCCCGCGCGCCGCTCTCGCTCGCCTCCTTGAGCACGCTCTGGCCCTCCGCACCGCAGATCGTCTTCTGCCCGAGCACGTAGGCTGGGATCGGGCGGGTGAGGCGGAAGCTCGGGTCGTCGGGGGCTGGGGAGTCGACCAGATAGGACACGTCGCGGAACTGGGGTGGGCCACCAAAGCTGCCGACGTTCTCGTACAGGCGGTCCCGCTCGCCGTAGTTCGGCGCCCCGTTCGCCAGGTAGATCTCCGGCAGGCCGTCGTTGTTCAGGTCGCCCACCTGGTTGCCCATGGAGCTGGAGGTGCGAGTCCCCTTCGGGCTCCAGCCCGACGCGGCCGCCTGATCCACGAACTTCATGCTGCCCTGATTAATGTAGAGCCCCTCGGCGTCCTCGTCGATCGTCTGCCGGCTGCGCAGGTGGGTCAGGTCCAGGATGCGGCTATACAGGTCCATCACCCGCGTCCGGACGCCGTCCAGCCGCACCTGGTGCCAGGCGAAGCCGGCCGCGTCGACCAGCCCGTCCTGGTTGAAGTCGGCCGCGGCCGCGGCCCAGGCGTTCCAGGGGTAGTTGAAGGCGTCGGAGCTAACCCGGGTGAAGGTGCCGTTGCGGTTGTTGTGGTACAGCGAGTGATGCCCGCCCTTGGCGTGTGGCACCAGCAGGTCGGGCCAGCCGTCGTTATCGAAGTCGACCCAGACGGCGGCCATGCTGCGGGTGTCCAGATCCAGGCCCGCCTGCGCCGTGACGTCGGTGAAGGTGCCGTCGCCGTTGTTGTGGAACAGCGTGTTGCCGTTGTCGTACTGGTTAGAGACGTACAGGTCCAGGTAGCCGTCACGGTCGTAGTCGCCCCAGGCACCCTGCGAGGAGTCCGTCGGCACCAGCTTGCCTTCCGGGTTGTGGTGTCCTTTTACCCCGGCCTGCTCGGTCACCTCGGTGAAGGTGCCGTCGCCATTGCCATGGAACAGGTGGTCCCAGGTCTGCACCTGCGCCAGCGCGCCGTCCGCGCCGCCGCTGGCGACGAAGAGATCGGCCACGCCGTCGTTGTCATAGTCGCCCAGGGCGGCGCCGAAGGCGAAGGTCTCAGGGCCTTCCAGCAGCGTCTGTGCTGGGCGGAAGGTGATCGTGCCATCGGGCCCGGGGCCGTTGCTGAGGAAGATCCGGCTCTGGCCACCGGGATTGCCGAAGTAGAAGTCGATCCAGCCGTCGCCGTTGAAGTCGCCTGCGCCCACGGCCCGGCCCATGTTTTCACGATCCTGTACTCCTGCCTGGAGCGCGACATCGGTAAAGCGCAGGTTGGTAGCGGGCTTGCCGCCGATGCCGAGCGAGCTGCAGCTCGTGACGAGCGCCACGGAGGTGGCGACTACCAGGATGGTGGCGCCGCGCGCCAGGCGCCCGGCCCCAAGATATGTCATGCTCCTTTGTTCTCCTCACGAGGGCCCAGCACGCGCCAGCCGCCGGCAGCCTACCGCTCCGGCGTTACGTTGCCGTGACAGCGCCTGAAATGGGCGGCCTCTTTATAATCCGCCGGACTGTTGGGATGGGAGAGAGCCGGTGGACCACGATACGCTGGGCCGGGCGCTGGTCCGGGCGGCCTACCTGGAGGGCGATTTCCTCCTCTCATCCGGCCGGCGGAGCCGCTACTACTTCGACAAGTATCTGTTCGAGACAGACCCAGCGCTGCTCGGGCCGATCGCCGAGCAGCTCGCGGCGCGGCTGTACCAGGGCACCCAGCGCTTGGCCGGCCCGGAGCTGGGCGCGGTGGCGCTCGCCGCGGCCGTGTCGCTCCAGAGCCGGCTCCCGTTCGTCATCGTCCGCCGCGCGGGCAAGGAGTATGGGACGGGGCGCGAGATCGAGGGTGTGCTCCAACCGGGCGAGTGCGTCACCCTGATCGAAGATGTCCTGACCACCGGGGGCCAGGCGGTCCAGGCGGCACGGCGGCTGCAGGCCGCGGGCGCCACGGTGCTGGGCGTGCTCGCGGTCGTCGACCGCGAAGAGGGGGCAGCCGCGGCGCTGGCGGCGGCTGGCCTGGAGCTGCGGGCGCTCTATACCCGCGGCGAGCTGGAACGCTGGCGCTGACCCGCCGCGCGTCTCTGAGCGGGCCGGTATGAAATCTGCATCTGGAGTCGCGGACCTTCCAGGTTTGCCGTTCTCGGGGGCGTGCAGGCATGTCCGCGTTGTTCACCGCTGCGCGTATTCGCTGGGGCCTGGCCGGCCTGCTTCTGCTTGCTGGTTCTGGGTATGCCGTTGGGTACAAGCTCTGGCAGGACTCCCTCACCGCGCCGTCTCTGTCGGTGAGCGTGCCCGCGGGCGCCCGGGATCTTGCCCCGGGCACCCCAATTGTCGTAACGCTGGCTGGCTCGGGCGCCAGGCTCACCGCCGCCGAGCTGACCCGCTCGACGCTCGGCGAGGATGGCGCCTGGGGGCCACCGCAGCCGATCCCGGTACACGTCGCGCTGCAGCCCAGCGACGCCCGCTCGGGAAACGCTTCCGGGCCGCTGCTCGGCGACGACGGCTCCAGCCCGATCATCCCCGACGCCCGCTACACGTTGGTTCTGCGCGCCACCGGCCAGCAGGCCGCATTCCCGCTGCCCTGGCCGCGCGAGGTGCCGATCGAGCAGCGGGTGGAGTTCTCCTCCGCCCTGTCGCCACGCCCCGAGCTGCCGGCGAAGCCTGTAGCACTCCACGCTGGCGAGTCGATCGAGCTGCAATGGAGCACGCCAATGCGGCAGGTAGACGCCACCGCCACTCCGCCGGCCCCCGTCCAGGTGCAGCTCGACCCGCGCAACCCATCCGTCGGCACGCTCCGCCTGCCTGCCGTGAAGGAAGGCCAGGAGTATCAGTTGACGATCCAGAGCGGGATCGGGGCCAACGGCGTGCCGCTTCAGCATCCATATACCCTGAAGGTCGTCGCGCCCGTTTTCCCGCATCCAAGCGTGCCGGCCGATCCGGTGACCCTGCGCCCCGGCCAGCAGCGGGTGGCCATCCATTGGAACACGCCCCTCGCCAGCGTGGATGGGACAATCAGCCCGCCGGTCCGCTCCCACTGGACGCTGGACGCAAAGGACCCGAGGGTGGCCTACCTGGACCTGGACGAGTACGTGCAGGGACAGCAGTACACCGCCACGATCACCCGGGCCCAGAGCCGCGACGGAGAGCGACTGCAGCAGCCGGTGAGCTTCGCGCTACGGACTCCCCCCGCGTTGCAGATCGTGGCGACGAGTCCCGCCGCCGGCTCCGACGCGCGCCAGCCGATCACGACCGCCCCGAGCGTGACGTTCTCGGAGCCGGTCGCCGACCGCGCCGCCGCGGAGGCGGCGGTGAGCGTGGACCCGCCGACCCCGGGCCACTTCGAGTGGCCGGATCCGGCGACACTCCGTTTTGTCCCCGAGCAGGGCTTTCCCTATGACACCCGGGTGACGATGACAGTACGCGGCGGCCCGAGCGGCGCCCGCGCCGTCTCCGGCGCATATCTGCAGGCTGACACGCAGATCGCCTTCACCACCCAGCTCGACAAGCGGATCGAGGTGAGCCTAAGCAAGCAGACGATGTACCTCTGGCAGAGCGGGCAGCTCATCCGCACCTTCCCGGTGGCCACTGGCGTGCGTGGCGCCGAGACGCCGGTCGGCCAGTTCGCGGTGCAGTACAAGATGGCCCAGGCGCGCTTCCGCGGCCGCAATCCCAGTGGCAGCTACTACGATATTCCCGACGTCCACTGGGTGCTCGCCTTCTACGGCGACTACACCATCCACGGGGCCTACTGGCGGCACGTGTTCGGCCGGCCCGGGAGCGCCGGCTGCGTTAGCCTGACCGACGAGAACGCGAAATTCGTCTACGACTGGGCGCCCGAGGGGACGCCGGTCGTCATCCACGACTAACCTCTCGCGGCCTCGAGACGACCTCTGGACGGGTAGTGGCGTGGAGCCGTGCTACAGTCCGTCAGTGCTACAATCGCCACCCGGGGAGGCGCAAGTGCGTGCCAGGGACGTCATGACGCGCGAGGTCGTCTTCGTCGCGCCCGAGACGCCGGTCGAACAGATCATTCGGCTCCTGCTCGAGCACCGCGTCAGCGGCGTGCCAGTGCTGGATCGTGGCGAGCTGGTGGGGATCGTCAGCGAGGGCGACCTCATCCTGCGCGAGCGGGCGCAGCGGCCCCGCACCAGCATGGCCTACCTGTTCCAGCAGCTCTTCGAAGACCACGCCAAGCTGGCCGAGGAGTACCGCAAAGCGCACGGCCTGACCGCCGAGCACGTGATGACCCGTGAGGTGGTGACCTGCAACCCTGGCACGCCGGTCTCCGAGATCGCCAACCTGATGACCGAAAAGCGCATCAAGCGCGTCCCGGTGCTGGACGATGGCCGGCTCGTCGGGATCGTCACTCGCTCCGATGTGCTCAAAGCGCTGATCCAGCGCTCGGACCGGTCGCCACGCGAGCGCGGCCCGCTGAGCGATCGGGAGATCAGCCGCGCGCTGATCGACCATCTGCGCAAGGAGCCGTGGGCCAAGGTGGAGCGGATCCAGGTGGAGACGACGAACGGGGTGGTAGTGCTGCGCGGGCTCGTGGAGAACGAGCAGGAGCGCGCGGCCATCGGGCTGGCGGCGCAGCGACTGCCCGGCGTGGTGGAGGTGCGCAACCAGCTCGCGGTCGTGCCTCGCTACGAGGTGGACGAGGAGCCGTAGGCCCCCGGGCTCGGCCGCGCGGGCGCTACTGGTGGATGATGACCTCTACCCTCGCCCCGATCCACGAGGTAGGCACGAGCAGGAAGACGATCGCGGCGACGACGAGCAGCCCCGCCAGCACCGCGAGCATGAGTAGCAGCTCGCGCGACTCCAGCTCCTCCCCGGCGTCCGCTTCCTCGACCGTGGGTGCCGCTTGCGGCTCCGACTCCATCATCGCACCCTCCCGGGATCCAGGTTCGGAGTGCGCCAGGCGTCGATCACGCGGCGCAGGTGGGGGAACGCCAGCTCGGCCGGCACCTCCTCCGGGGTGAACCAGGCCAGCGCCTCCACGTCGTCGTCCGGCCGTGGCTCGCCGCTGAAGCACTCGACCAGGTAGTAGACGCTCAGCGTGTGCTCCAAGCCGTCCGTCGTCTCGTACGTATCCATGAACATCCCGAGCAGTGGCCCGAGCTGCACCTCCACGCCCAGCTCTTCGCGCGCCTCGCGGATCGCTCCCTCGCTCGGGTGCTCACCAGGCTCCAGGAACCCGCCCGGAATGTCCCAGTAGTGCCGCCGCGGCTCCACCCCCCGCTGCGCCAGCAGCGCCCGCCCATCGCGGACCAGCAGCACCCCGCCGCAGACCTTCGAGTTCAGGTAGTGGATCCGACCGCACTGCGCGCAGACTAGCCGCTCAGGCTCGTGTGGCGTCGGGCGGCCTGAGGCCAGGCGTCCGCCACAGCGCGGGCAGAAGTTCAGACGGACCATCGGGCCGGGATGATACCAGAGCGCGGCGCGCCGGACAGGATTACGACACCCGGGTCAGCACGAGCAGGGCGCCGAGACACAGGCCCGGGCCGTAGGCCATCGTCCCCGCGGTGGAGCGGCGCGCAACGGCGATCCCGGCCGCGATCACTCCGCCCAGGATCACCCCCAGCAGCAGCGCCGGCAGCACCCACGAAAGCCCGCTAGCCGCGCCCACCAGCGCCGCGATCGAGATGTCTCCGCTGGCGATCGCCTCCTGCCCCGAATACAGCCGCCGCCCGAGGCGCTGGAGCAGCAGCAGCAGCGCCGCCCCAACCGCCGCGCCGGCGAGGCCGCTCCAGAACGGCTGCCCGCTGGCGAGCGGGGTCAGGACCGCGGCGGCGGCGATCGCCGGGTACACGACCACGTCGTACACGAAGCGGGTCCGAGCGTCGATCACGAGCACCAGCGCCAGCGCCAGGGCGGAGAGGCTGTACACCAGCAGCGGCAGGCCCGGGCCATGCGCAACGGCCAGCACCGCCCAGGCCAGGGCGATCAGGCCTTGCAGCAGCGGGTCGGTGCCAAGCGGGCCGAGTCCCCGAATGGATGCCGGACAGGCCGCCTCGGGAGCGTCGCGCTCCAGCAATCGACAGGTGAAGCGGGCCGCCAGGGCGCCAACGAGCCAGCCGAGCACCGCCCAGCCAGCCACCAGCCCTGCCACGCTCACGGTCCGGTCCATCTCCACGAGAAACTATATTAGCCATGGGCTTGACGCGCCTCAGCCGCGCGGGCGACGACTCCGGTCGCTGGGGGCGATGCGCGCCCAGGATGCCTTCTACACCCGGGACCCGGGGCCGGGCGGTCGACGAGGGGTCGATGGCCGCCTCGGCCTGGCCGCCCACGAACCTGGGCAGCGGCGAGGCGCTGCGCAACAACGCCGAGCCCGTGTTCAGCCTGGCCATCGCCCGCCTCTCACGCCTGGCCTACAACCACTTCACGCGTTACTCGGGCGCGACGCGATGGGCGCTGCCAGGCTATACCATAGCGCCGTGGGCCCGGAGCAGCGTGGCTGCCTCCTGGTGGCCCCTGGCCAGGGCCAGCGCCAGCGGCGTCTGCCCCTCGTCGTTGCGGGCGTTCACCTCCGCCCCGCGCGCCAGCAGCGCCTCGATCAGCGCCCGGTCGCCGTGGTCCGCCGCCTGGTGCAGTGGGGTCCAGCCGCCCCGCTGCGTCGCCCGCGGATCGGCGCCATGCGCCAGGAGCAGCGCCGCAACCTCGTGCCGCCGGCCGGCGAGCGCGGCGTGCAGAGCGGTATTGGCGAGCCCGTTGCGCGAGCGGGCGTTGACCTCAGCCCCATAGATCAGCAAGAGTGAGGCGACCCGCGCCTGGCCGAAGTGCGCCGCCAAGTGCAGCGGGGTCCAGCCATCCGGGCTGTAGCTGCTCACCAGGTCTGGCTGCTTGAGCAGGAAGGCCCGCACCCGCTCTACGTCGCCCAGCGCGGCGGCGGTGAAGACGTCCATCTCCGCACCCCGGGCGAGCAGTAGATCGACGATCTCCGACTGGCCCCAATAGGCGGCGATGGCGAGGGCGGAGACGTCCACCACGTTCCGGGCATTGGCAAGCGTGGAATCCTGGTCGAGCAGCGCCCGCACCCGGGGCGCCTGGCCGGCCTGGATCGCCTCGAACAGTTCCTCGTTCCGACTCACGGCTCTCTCCCGGGCCGGCGCGTGGCGGCGTCTCTCCCAAGCAGGATCATCGGCCATGTGGCCACTGCCGCGCCGCGTGTGGTCTGCTCTGTATGGAACGATACGCGCTCGGCCGCGCCGCGCACCATTGCTACATAAACCTCCCCTTCACCCCGGCCTGCTGGCGGTAGACCGAAGGGGTGACGCGCCAGCGCTCTCCGCCCACAGGTGCCTCCATGTTGACGCTCGAGGCGGCCGCCCCGCCCCAGGAGGAAGCAGCCGCGCCGATCCCGGCGACTCCCTCACGTAAGGTATGGAGCTATATCCCAGGCAACGTCATAGATTGCCTCGCTTCAACTCCAGAGCCAGAGCAAATCCATTCGGGAAGAAAGACGACGCTCTGTGTGTTAGCAATTAGCAAAGGCACTCATCGGGCCCGCGATTCGGCCCCCTGGAGCAACGATCGCGCATGACCAAGAAGATCGAATTCGGACTGGACACCTTTGGCGACGTGACGGTCGACGCCGCCGGGACGCGCCTTTCGCAGGCCCAGGTAATCCGCAACGTCGTCGAGGAGGCGGTGCTCGCCGACCGGCTCGGCATCGACGTCTTTGGGGTCGGGGAGCATCATCGCGATGACTTCGCGATCTCTGCGCCCGAAGTCGTGCTGGCCGCCATCGCGAGCCGGACCGAGCGCATCGGCCTCGGGAGCGCGGTCACCGTGCTGAGCACCGACGACCCGGTGCGGGTGTTCGAGCGGTTCGCCACGCTCGATGCGCTCTCGCGCGGCCGGGCCGAGATCATCCTCGGGCGCGGCTCATTCACCGAGTCCTTCCCGCTGTTTGGTTACGACCTCGCTGACTACGACCGGCTATTCGCCGAGAAGCTCGACCTGATGGCCCGGCTGCTCACCGAGCAGGCCGTAACCTGGGAGGGCACGGTCCGCGCCGCGCTGCGGGACCAGCACGTGTATCCCAAGACGGAGAGCGGGCACATCCGCACCTGGGTTGGCGTCGGCGGCAGCCCGGAATCGGTCGTGCGGGCGGCGCGCTACGGCTTCCCGCTGGTGCTGGCGATCATCGGGGGTGACCCAGCCCGGTTCGTCCCGTTCGTCGACCTCTATCACGCCGTGCTCCGCCAGCTCGGCCAGGAACCGCTCCCGGTGGCAGTGCATTCGCCCGGGTTCATCGCCGAGACCGACGAGGATGCGGTGGAGGTGCTATGGCCGCACGTGCAGGCCATGTGGAACCGTATTGGGCGCGAGCGAGGCTGGCCGCCGTTCACCCGTGCCCGGTTCGAGGCAGACGTGGCCGCGGGTGCCTGGCATGTCGGCTCGCCGGAGACGGTTGCCCGCAAGATCGCCCGCACGGTGCGGGTGCTCGGCGCGGATCGCTTCAGCCTCAAGTACTCCGCCGGAACACTTCCGCACGAGCGGCTGATGACATCGATCGAGCTGTACGGCACCGAAGTGATCCCGCGGGTTCGGGAGCTGCTGGCCAAAGAGGCCCTGGCCACCGTGTGACTCGCACCCGCCCGCGGCCACTTCCTTGCTGTGGCGCGAATCGGCTCCACCACCCGCTTCGGCCTGGCCAGGCGCTTCAGGGAGCAGAGAGGAAGTGCTGCCGAGCCGCCTGGCCAGCCACCCACATCAGGTGCAGGATCCGGACGGCGAAGGCCAGGGTGCCCGCGGAGGTCGCCGCCTGGCTCGACCAGCATGCCAGCGACGCCGTCGCGGCGATCGCGAAGCGCGGTGAGTAGAATCCTTTCGGGCCCCTGGAGGGCCGCGCTGGTCGGACCGTGCCCCGCATCCTGCTCCTGATGACGACCCACACCTACCGGGCTGAGGCCTTCCTGAGCGCCGCGGCGCGGCTCGGGGTGCAGGTGACCGTTGGGACGGAGCGCGAGCAGCTCCTGGCGCCGCTCACCCCGGGCGCCACCGTCGCGCTGGACCTGCGCCATCCCCGCCGCGCCGCGCAGCAGATCGTCGCGTTCCACCGCGAGTACCCGCTCGACGCCATCGTCGGGGTGGACGACGACACGGTGGTCACCGCGGCGCTGGCCTCGGAGGCGCTCGGGCTCCCGCACAACAGCGCGGAGTCGGTCAAGGCGGCGCGCTACAAGGACGTCATGCGCCTGATCCTCTCCGAGACGGACCTGCCTTGCCCGCCCTTCGAGCTGGTCGGCGTCGACGAGGACCCCTGGCAGGCCGCCCGGCGCCTGCCCTACCCGGGCGTGGTCAAGCCGCTGTCGCTCTCCGCCAGCCGTGGCGTCATCCGCGCCGACACCCCGGAGCAGTTCGTCGCCGCCTTCCACCAGGTCCTGGAGATCCTCCGCGAGGCGGACCTGGAGCCGGACGATCCGGCGGCGCGCCAGGTGCTGGTGGAGGGGTTCATCCCTGGGCGCGAGGTGGCGCTGGAAGGGCTGCTGCGGGACGGCGCGCTGGCGGTGCTAGCGCTGTTCGACAAGCCGGACCCGCTGGACGGCCCCTACTTCGAGGAGACGATCTACGTCACCCCCTCACGCCTGCCGGCCGACACCCAGGCCGCGATCGCCGATACCACCGCCCGCGCCGCCGCGGCGCTCGGACTGCGCCAGGGGCCGATCCACGCCGAGCTGCGGCTGAACGACGCAGGGGTGTGGGTCGTGGAGGTGGCGCCGCGCTCCATCGGCGGCCAGTGCTCGCGGGCGCTCCGCTTCGACTTCGACCTGTCGCTGGAGGAGATCATCCTGCGCGCCGCGGCCGGGCTGGAGCTCCCCTCGACGCAGCGGGAGCGGCGCGCCGCGGGCGTGATGATGATCCCGATCCCGGCCGAGGGGACGCTGCACGCGGTCCATGGGCTGGAGGCGGCCCGAGCGGTGCCCGGGATCGAGCAGGTGACGATCAGCATCCCCTGTGGCCAGCCGGTGGTGCCCCTGCCGCGCGCCACTCGCTACCTGGGCTTCATCTTCGCCCGCGACGATTCGCCCGAGCAGGTCGAAGCGGCGCTGCGCGCGTCCCACCGCTGCCTGGCGTTCGACATCCGCCCCGGCAGCATCGCGCCGGCTGTCCAGGTGGCGCCGGAGGCCTGCTCCTAGCCTTTGGATGCCTGGTAGTAGGGGCCGGCCGCCTCGGCCAGCGGGCTCTGGGCGCCGCTCTTGGCGGCGGTGAAGTACGGGTTGCTCCCGCTGGAGTGGTCCGTCACGTCCACCACCTCGCGGATCTGCGGCACGAGATGGCGGATGAGCTGCTCGACGCCTTGTTTGAGCGTTACTGCCGCCATCGCGCAGCCCTGGCAGCCGCCGCTGAGCTGGACGTAGGCGGTGGCATCCCGCACCGCGACCAGGGTGACCTGGCCGCCGTGGGCGGCAATCGCCGGGTTGACCTGGTGGTCGATCACGTGCTGGACCGCGGCAGCCAAGGGATCCGAGAGGTCCAGCTCCAGGTCCGGGGGCGGGGCCAAGGGCGGCGGGGTGGGAGGGGCGTACTGGCTCGGCGCCTCGACAGTGAACCCGGGCCGCAGCGGATCGTCGACGAAGTCGACCAGCGCCTCGTTTACCTCTGGGATGCTGCGCTCGTCGATCAGCACCCGCAGGCCGTCGACCAGGATCAGCGTGTCGTCCGGGCGCGGCTCGCCCTGCTCTTCCAGCGCCATGCCGTAGTCCGGGCGGCCCAGCCCGGGGTTCTTCACCATGATGCGCAGCGCCCCGCGTTCGGAGGCGCCCCTGGCTTCCAGCAGCTCCAGCAGCTTGCGGTGTGCTGCCTCGGTGAAGTGGATGCTGACGAGCCGCTCTTCCGGTTCGGGCTTGGGCGCCGGCTGCTCGTCTCTGGCCTTCTTTCGTCGGAGCCACCCGACCACGGCGGCACCCCCTCGCTGTCCAGCTCCCCCTACTGTACCAGGCGCTGGCGGTACGGCAGGTTATCTGCGCGGCGATGCCCCGGTCGCGTCCTCTGTCTCGATCCGCAGCGGCTCGAGGATGGCGGCGCACAGGTGGTACCAGCCGACCGTCAACGCCAGGTCGGTGATCTCGGCGAGCGAGAGGCACTCGCGCAGGGTGGCAAAGGTGGCGTCGTCCACATCCCGCCGCCGCGCCACCTGGTCGGCGTACGCCAGCACCGCGCGCTCGGTGGGATCAAAGGCCGCCGAGGCGCTCCAGTTCGGGAAGGCAGCGAGCTGTTCGTCCGTCACACCCGCCCGCCGCGCTGCCGGGACGTGGTGGTAGATCTCGTAGGGCACGTTCAGCGCGTAGGCGGTCGCCAGGATCGCCAGCTCCCGTAGCCGCGGCGCCAGGGTCGAGTCGTCGCGCACGTGGCGGGACATCACCATGAAGGCCCGCAGGGCGGCCGGCTGGTTCGCCAGCGCCCGGTACAGGTTCAGCACCCGGCCGCGCAGGCCGGCGATCTCCGCGTAGAGCGCGTGCAGCGTGTCGTCGGTCGCCTCGACGTAGGGAACCCGCGCCATCTCTCGCCTCCCGATACTCGGGCTGGCCGGTGCCAGCCGCGACTATTCTGGCACGCCGCCCCTCGCCAGCGCTGGCCGCGACCCGGTACACTCGGCGCGCTCCAAGGGATGAAGGCACAGAGAGCTGAGCGCGATGGGTGAGCTGGACGGGCAGGTTGCTGTCGTCACCGGGTCTGGGCGGGGCATCGGCGCCGCCACCGCTCGGCTGCTCGCCCGCGCGGGCGCGACTGTGGTCCTCAACGACGTGGATGCCGCGGTGCTGGAGGCCGCGGTTCAGGCGCTGCGCGCGGAGGGGCTGGACGCGCAGGGCGTCGTCGCCGACGTGCGCACCGCCGCAGGCGCGGAGCGGCTGATCCAGACCGCGCTGGGCCTCCGAGGCCGGCTGGAGGTGCTGGTCAACAACGTCGGCGGCTCGGGCACCCGTGATCGGGCTGTGCCAACGAGCGTGCTGCGGATGGAGTGGGACGACATGCTGGAGACGTTCCGGCACAACGTGGAGGGGATGTTCCGCTGCACCCGCCTCGCCCTGCCCGGGATGTGCGAGCGGCGCTACGGCCGGATCGTCAGCGTCAGCTCCCTGGCCGGGCGCAGCCGCAGCTTGCTGGGCGGCCCGGCCTACGCCGCAGCCAAGGCGGCGATTATCGGCTTCACTCGCCACACCTCGGCCGAGCTGGCCGCGTTCAACGTCACCATCAACGCGGTCGCGCCCGGGCTTATCCTGAGCGAGCGGGTGCGCGCCCGGGTGGAGGGGCGCGCTCCGGAGGTGCAGCGCGAGCTGCTGCGGACGATTCCGCTGGGCCGCGGGGGCGAATCGGAGGAGGTCGCCGCGGCGATCGCCTTTCTGTGTAGCCCGGCGGCGAGCTACATCACCGGAGCGGTGCTCGACGTCAACGGCGGCGTCTGGGTCGGGTGAGGCGGCCGCCTGGCTCGCCCCTCGGGACCTCAGCGCACGGCCGAGGTGAGCGCTCCTAGCATGGCTAGGCCGCTGGCAACCAGCAGCCCGAGGCTGACCGCGGAGAAGATCGTCGCCGGGCTGGGGGCCCCTGAGGCCTGGGCGAGCACGGTGGTGAACACCGCGCCGGCCAGGCCAACGCCCAGTGCCATCCCGACGTTCCGCGCCAGTGCCAGCACCCCGCCGGCGATCCCCTGGCGGTGGCGGGGCGCGGCGCCCATCAGCGCGCTGTTGTTGGGTGAGGTGAACAGCCCGCTGCCCAGCCCGACCACCGCCAGGCCGAGGGCGACACTGCTCAGCGGCGCGCTCGGCCCCAGGCGGGAGACGAGGAACAGTCCGGCGGAGAGCACCAGCATCCCGAGGGTGCCGGGCAGGCGGGTGCCGACGCGATCCGACAGCGTCCCGCTGAGCGGCGCGGCGATGGCCATTACCAGCGGCTGGGCGGTGAGCACCAGCCCGGCTTGCGATGGGTTCAGCCCGCGCCCCTGGATCAGCGCGAATGGAAGTAGGAACAGCATGCAGTAGGCGCAGACGTAGTTCAGCACCGCGCTGGCAGTCGCCGCCGAGAAGGCGCGCCGACGGAACAGGCTCAGGTCCAGCATCGGGCTGGGGACGCGCCACTCGACCAGCAGGAAGACGGCCAGCAGCAGCGTCGCCGCGGCGAGCAGCCCCAGCGTGAGCGGGGAGCGCCAGCCCCAGGCGTAGCCCTGGTTCAGCGCCAGCAGCAGCCCGCTCAGCCCGAGCAGGAAGATGAACGCTCCCAGCAGGTCGAACCGCTCGCGGCGGCCGGAGGGCGTGTCGTAGGGGATGGAGCGCCAGCCGATCAGCAGCGCGACGAGCCCTACCGGGACGTTGATGAAGAACACCGCGCGCCAGCCAAAGACCGTGGCGAGCCAGCCGCCGAGCGAGGGGCCAGCGGTGAGGCCAAGGTACGTCATCGTCCCCTGCAAGCCAAGCGCGCGGCCGCGCTCGCTGGCCGGAAAGCTACCGGTCAAGATTGCGGGTGAGTTGGCGAACAGCATCGCCGCGCCGAGCGCCTGCACCGCCCGCGCCACGATCAGCACCTCGACGCGCGGCGCCAGCCCGCACAGTGCCGAGGCGGCGACGAACACAGCGTAGCCGGACAGATAGGTCAGCTTGTGGCCCCGGATGTCCCCCAGCCGGCCGAAGCCGAGCAGCAGCCCGCTCACCACCAGCAGGTAGATGGTGACGACCCACTCAACCGTCGCGACGTTGCCGAAGGCCTGGTTGAGCAGCGGCAGGATGGTGTTCACCACGCTGGCGTCCAGCGCCGACATGAAGCTGCCGCTGCCCACCGCCAGCAGCACCCACCACTTGCGGCTCAGTCCAAGGCGCCTGGACGCCTCCGCTGCAGCTACTACCCTGATCGGCTCGGCGACCTGGTCCTGTGTCACCTCTCCTCCAGTCGCGCAGCGACACGCGCTGCACGAGAAGCCCGCCATGTCAAGCGTACCGCGCCGGCTGCTGTGGCGGCATCAGGCCAGTGGTGCTGGCGTGGCTCTGGCTATCGGCGCGCCGCCGGCTCCGCGCTCGTGTCCAGGCCCTGGCAGCGCGCACGACGCCGCCGCAGGCGCCGTGCCGAAGGAACGCTGCTCAGCACGGGCTCTGCCACCCGCGCCTGGCGCGGCCTGGCCGCCTTACTGCGACGCGGAGCGGACCACGGCCAGCTTGTCGGCGCCGGACTCCGCGCCCCACACCTCGCCCGGCCGGCCGTTGAGCTGCCGCACCTCGGCGGCGCTGGTGGGCAGGGGGAACACGTCGAAACGCTCCTGGGTGGGGTCGAAGCGCACCAGCGCGTTGGCGCCGAAGTCGCTAAGCCAGACCAGGTCCTGGTCGTCGACGTAGACCGCGTAGGGGCGTGGTTGCGCTCCCGGCAGGCGCCACTCGCGCCAGGTGCCGCTGGCCGGGTCGTACCGCGCCAGTTGCCCGGCGTTCCACTCGCTCACCCAGATCCGACCAGCGCGATCGGACCAGACCCGGCGCGCCCCCTGGCCGGCCGTCGGTGGCTCCAGCACCGTGGCGCTCCCGGTCGCGAGATCCAGCCGCCCGACGTAGCTGCCGGCGAGCGAGGCGAAGTAGATCGAGCCGTCCGGCGCGGTGGTGATGCCGTAGGGTCCTGGGCCGCGCGGGGCGTCGAACACGTCCACCTGCCCCGTCGCCGGGTCGACCCTGCCGTACACGTCGTTCTGTCCAGTGAACCAGAGTCGGCCCTGGTGGTCGAAGGTGGCGGTGTTCAGGTTCGCCCCGCCGCTCCCGGCCGGGAGCGGAAAGCGGCGCACCTCCCGCGTCGTCGGATCGACCCGCACGATCGCGTTCAGGCCGCCATCGGTGATCCAGGGGGCGCCGTCTGGCCCGACGATCACCCCGTGCGGGGCCGATCCGGTACCCAGCGCCATCTCGTCGATCGCCCCGCTCGTCGGGTCGAGCCGCCCCAGCTTGCCGGCGCTCTGCGCGGTGTACCAGACGCCGCCGTCGGGCGCCGGGGCGACGTCGTGTGGGTGGGAGCCGGCCGGCACCGGGTACTCCTGCAGCGCTACCCGCGCTGCCGGCGTCTCCACCACCTCGGCCGTGGCCGCGGGGGCCGGCTGGGTATCCGTCGCGGCGGGCTGAGCTGCCAGCGGCCCGGTCGGTGGCAGCTCAGCCCGGGACTGCGCGCTGGGAACGCAGGCGGTGAGCAGCATGGCCAGCGAGGCGACGAGCCCAAGCGCGCGGCGAGGATGCATAGGAGCCTACACCTTGAGGTAGCGCGCGAACCAGTTGAGCATGTCCTGCCAAGCGATCAGCGCCTGCTCCTGGTTGTAGCGCGGCCCGGTGTCGTTGAAGAAGGCGTGCTGGGTGTTGGGGTAGACCTTGAACTGGTGGACCACCCCGGCCTTGGTGAGCGCCTGGTCTAGCTGCTCGCGTCCGTTGTTCGCGAAGTCCTGCGGGTCCGAGGAGTACACCCCGAACACGGCCGCCTTGGCGTTGGGCACCTGGTCCAGCGGCGGCGGCGGGCCGTAGAACGGCACCGCGGCCTTCAGCTCAGGCATCGAAACCACCGCGCGCCAGGTAATCCCGCCGCCGAAGCAGAAGCCGTTCATCCCGATGCGGTCCTTGTTCGCATACGGCTGGCTAGAGAGGTACGTGGCGGCGGCGCGGAAGTCTCCCACCTCCTGCGTTGGATCCATGTTCGATAGCAGCCCCGGGATCGCCGACCCGTCGGCGATCTTGTCGGTCCCACCCTGGCGACTGAGCAGGTCGACCGCGCAGGCGACGTAGCCCTGCTTGGCGAAACGGCGGGCGACGTCCTTGATGTGGTCGACCAGCCCGCGGTTCTCGTGGCAGACGAGCACCACCGGCTGCGGGCCGGAGGCCCCCCTGGGTCGGGCCAGGTAGGCCAGGATCGTCGTCCCGTTGCCGGGGAAGGAGATCATCTGCGCCTCAACCGCCGGATCGTTCTCCGCCACCGAGAGCGGGCTGCGGGCCTGCCCGGCAGCGACCGGGGAGGCCCCCGGTGATGGGACCGTCGCGACCGCCGCGGTGGGGGACGCGGCCGCCGCGGTCGTCGGCCTGGGCGCGGGCGTGGGGACTGCCGGGATACCGGTGGACGCGGCCGCGGTGGTCGGCGCGGTGGTGGCGGGCGGGCGCGTCGCGGCTGAGGCGGGCGCCGTGGTCGGCGCGGACGCCTGGGTCGGGGTGGCTGGGGCTGGCGCGCTCGGGCCACACCCCATCGCGGACAGCAGCGTGGCCGTCGAGGCGATGCCGCCCGTAATGTGCAGCACCCGCTTGATCAGCTCTCTCCGGGTCAGATACCCGTCCTTGTAGTCCGCGACAAACTCGTGAACCAGGTAGCGTTGCAGATCGTTCATCGCTTCTCTCTCGGGCGGACCCGCCCCTCCCCGTTTCATCCAGAGACGCCTTCCCCGTGTGGGCCAGGGTGTGGCGCTCCTGGCGCATCGCTCCATGATCTCACGCTCCTGGGGAGTGGGGGGCATTTTTCCTGACGCGAAGTTCTCCGCCTGACGCGAAGTTCTCCGCCGCGACGCTCGTCTCGATCCACTCGGCACAGTGGGCGCGCGCTATGATGGCGAGGTCAGAACGTCTCGCCGCCCGCGGCAGGAGGCAAAGATGATGCGCGCGCGTCCAATTCCCGGCTACGACAGCCTGACTATCGAGCGGGACGTGCCCGCCCGCATGCGCGACGGCACCACGCTGTTCGCCGACGTGTACCGTCCGTCCGCGCCGGGCCGCTACCCGGTGATTCTCTTCCGCCATCCCTATGACAAGGCGCCGGTCGCCTCGCTCACCTACGCCCACGCGGCCTGGTACGCCCGCCACGGCTACATCGTGGTCAACCAAGATGTGCGCGGCCGCTACACCAGCCAGGGGGAGTGGTACCCGTTCCTGCACGAGGCGGACGATGGCGAGGATACGGTCGAGTGGGCCGCCTCGCTCCCTGGCTCCAACGGCCGGGTAGGGATGATGGGCTTCTCCTACTATGGCGCGACGCAGCTCCAGGCAGCGCTGCGCCGGCCGCCGAGCCTGCGCTGCATCTGCCCGGGGATGACCGGCAGCCAGTATTACGAGGGCTGGACCTATACCCAGGGCGCGTTTGCGCTCGCCTTTATCGCCTCCTGGGCAACGTTCCTGGCGATCGGCGAGGCCAAGCGGCGCGGGGACGACGCGGCGGCGCTGGCAATGCTCGAGGCCTTCCTGAGCGGCAACCAGCTCTACGGCTACCTACCGCTGGAGGACTACCCGCCGCTGCGCGGCAACGACCTGGCCCCCTACTTCCGCGACTGGCTGGCGCACTCGACCTACGACGAGTACTGGCGCCGCTGGAGTATCGACACCGACTACTCCCGGATCGACGTCCCGGCGTTGCACCTCGCCGGCTGGTACGACGTCTTCCTCTCAGGCACGGTGGATAACTTCGTCGGGCTGCGCGACGGCGCTGGCTCGGAGGCCGCGCGGGCCCGCCAGAAGCTGCTGGTCGGGCCGTGGTACCACATTCCCTGGACCCCGATGGTCGGCCAGGTGTGGCTGGGCGCGCAGGCGAGCAACCAGGTGGTCAACGAATGGCAGATCCGCTGGTTCGACCAGTTTCTGAAGGACGAGGACACCGGGGTCCTGGACGCTCCGGTAACGCTGTTCGTGATGGGCGATAACGTTTGGCGCGACGAGTCCCACTGGCCCCCGCGCGGCGCCCGCTTCGTTGCTTACTACCTGCACTCCGGCGGCCGGGCCAACTCTGCGCTCGGCGACGGCACCCTCAGCCCCGAGCCGCCCGGCAACGAGCCGCCGGATCTGTACAGCTACGATCCGATCTTCCCTGTCCCCAGCCAGGGCGGCCATTCCTGCTGCTTCCCGAACGTCGCCCCAATGGGCGCGGTCGACCAGGGGCTGCCCGAGGCGCTCAACGCTGTGCTCGTCTACACCAGCGCTCCGCTGGAGCGCGACCTGGAGGTGACCGGGCCGGTCAGCGCGACGCTGTACGCTGCGAGCAGCGCGGTGGATACCGACTTCGTGGTCCGGCTGTGCGACGTGTACCCGGATGGCCGCTCGATCAACATCCAGGAAGGGATCGTCCGCGCCCGCTACCGCGACTCGCTGACCGACCCCGCCCCGATCACCCCGGACGAGGTGTACGAGTACCGCATCCGCCTGGGGCCGACCTCCAATGTGTTCAAGGCGGGGCACCGGATCCGGGTGGATGTCACCAGCAGCGACTTTCCGCAGTGGGACCGCAACCTGAACACCGGCGGACCGCTGGGCAAGGAGGGGCTGGCGCACGCGGTGGTGGCCAACCAGGTGCTGCTGCACACCAGCCAGTACCCCTCGCGCATCATCCTCCCCGTCGTCGAGCACTAGCGTCCAGCCCGGGGCTGGCGCTCACTCGGCGCGGGGCTGGACTAGTTCGGACGGGGTGGTGGAGCGGGCGGCGACGGCGCCGTCCGGGCTGACGTCCTGCGGGGCGCGGTTGCGCTTGCGCAGTGGGATCTCCGGCAGGAACCAGGCCGCGACGAAGGCGATGGCGACGATCGCCGCGCCGGCGAGGAACACGCCGTGCAGCGCGGAGGCGAGCGACTGGCGGATCGCCAGGGTGAACGCGGCGAGCAGGTCCGGGCCACGCTCGCCGAACGGGGCGAACAGCGCCCGTAGCCGAGCGTCCACGTCCGGGTTGAGTAGTGCCTGGGGATTCTGGAACGCGGCGAGCTGGTCTGGCGGGATGGCGGCGCGTACCTCCGGGCTGAGGTTCACCGCCAGCGCCGCGGCGAAACGGTTCGTCATGACACTGCCGAACACCGCGGCGCCAAGCGTGCCACCAATGGAGCGGAAGAACTGCGTGACGGAGGTCGCCACGCCGAGCCGCGAGTACGGCACCGCGTTCTGCACCACCAGCGTGAAGATCGGCATCACCAGCCCGAGGCCGAGGCCGACGACGACCAGGTTCAACAGGACGGTGGAGTAGGGCGACTCGGCGGTGAGCTGGCTGAGCAGGAAGGTGCCGACCGTGACGAGCGCGAGCCCGACCAGGAATACCGGCTTGTAGCGGCCGGTGCGCGCGGTGATCTGGCCGGCGGTAGTGCTCGCCAGCACCATGACGACCATCATCGGGGTCAGCATCGTCCCGCTGCTCGTGGCGGAAGAGCCGGTGACGGCCTGGATGAACAGCGGGATGAACAGCAGCGCCCCGAACATGGCGACCGAGGTGAGACTGGCGGCGAGCAGCGCAATGGTGACGGCACGAATCCTGAACAGGTCCAGCGGCAGGATCGGCTCCGGGGCGCTCCGCTCGATCAGCACGAACGCCACCGCCATGGCGAAGGCGAAGAGGAACAGCCCGATAATGATCGGCGAGTCCCAGGAGTAGGTGGTGCCGCCCCAGGAGAGCGCCAGCAGCAGCGGGACGACGGACGCCACCAGCGTGGAAGCGCCAAGGTAGTCGATCCCTCGATGCCCCCGATGCGGGCGGATGTCCGGGAATTCGGCGATCAGGACGGCGAGCGCGATCGCCCCGAGCGGGAGGTTGACGTAAAACACCCAGCGCCAGGAGAGGCTATCAGTGAGGTAGCCGCCCACGGCCGGGCCGATCACGCTGGAGAGCCCGAACACCGAGGCCAGGATACCCTGGTACTTGCCCCGCTCGGCTGGAGGAAAGATGTCGCCGATGACGGTGAACGCGTTGGCCATGATAACGCCCGCGCCGATCCCCTGCACCCCGCGCAACAGCGAGAGCTGGGTCATGTCCTGGCTGAGCCCGCACAACGCCGAGCCAGCCAGGAACAGGACAATGCCCCCGAGGAAGTAGGGTTTGCGCCCGTGCAGGTCGGTGAGCTTGCCGACGATCGGGGCGGTGGCGGTGGAGGCGACCAGGTAGGCGGTGGCCACCCAGGTGTAGTGCTCGAAGCCGTGCAAGTCGGCGATGATGCGCGGCAGCGCGGTGCCAACGATCGTCTGGTCCAGCGACGCCAGGAACAGCGCCAGCATCAGCCCGGCCAGCGTCCCGATGAGCTGGCGTCGGGGCAGGCTCTCGAAGCTCTGGTGGGCCTCGGCCGGACGGTTGGTGGTTACGGCCATCAGGCTCCTCTCGGAGGGCTCGACATTCCGCGTGGTCGCTTAGGCCAAGCGCAAGCGCGGCGCGGTAGTTCTCTTCCGCTCGCGGCTGCACCGCCGTTCGGGGCGGGCGTCCGGGGCCAGGTGCCCGGCTCACTGCGCCACCGGCCCGCTCCCGCACGTCGTGTTCCAGCCAGTGGCGGGTACGCCGTCATCTGAAACGTGGGCCTGGCTCGCGGCCACGGTTCGACTGTAACACGCTCGGCCCGGAGCCGACCAAGCGCAGGCGAGTCAGACCGATTGGGAATATCGCCCGCCCGCTTCGCGTTGCCTAGGGGCAGCCAGGGCCGAATGCCGGTAGGGCGTGCCAATGCGGGCAGGTATCTGGCGAGCGATTCCCCGATAGATCAGGGAGTGCAGCGATGGACGGCGAGGTGACCATTACGGTTCGTCCCAACGGTCCGTACCGAATCCAGGGGCCGATCACGCTGATCGATGCGGATGGCAATCCCCTGGCGGTGGACAGCGACATGGTGTTCCTCTGCCGCTGCGGCGGCTCGTCTACCAAGCCATTCTGCGATGGAACGCACAAGCGCGCGCAATGGAATGCCGCCTCGGGCGCGGGGGCCTATGGCGTTCGCCCGGTCGAGGAGCCGCGGTCCTGACCCAACGCGGACTTGGCTTGTTCCGGCGGCCCTCCTTGATCAGGCGGGGAGGGCCGCGAGCGCCAGGCACTCCTCCTGGGTGGTATTCGAATCAGCGGCGCAGGGGAGTGGGGGCTGAGCGCGGACGTTATGGCCGCGCTACCGCCTGGTGGAGCGCTCGATAGCTGGCGATCAGCTCCTCGCGGATCTGCCCGAGTAGCGGACTGTCGGACGGCATACCAGCGTCCAGCCACTGATCTGAGAGCGCCACCGCCTGCGCGCGCACTCGCGCTGCCGGCCGCACCGCCTCCGGGGAGCGCTGGTACAGCTCGACGTACAGGTCGGTGAAGGCGTCCTCCAGGGCGGCGCTGCCGGCGGTGTGGTGGGCGGCGTCGCGGTGCACCGCCCACCAGCGGAGTTCCTTGGCCGCTGCTCGGGCCGGATCGTACTGGCCACCGGTGGGGCCTTTGACGTAGGCGTAGAAGTCGCGCATGTACGCCTCGGCGGCGCCGGTGCTCGCGCCGTTGCGGGCCCAGTCGATCTGGGCGAGCGTGCCGACGGAGGCGGCGTACAGCGCCTGGGCGGGCGAAAGGCCGAACTGCTCGCGGCTGACCTGGATCAGCAGCCCGAGCAGCCGCGGCCACTGGCGGTAATAGTAGGCCTCCCACAGTTGCTGTTCCTGTGCCCCGAGCCGCTCGGGGGAGAAGTCGGTGAGGGCGCGGCCGGCGTTGGCCGGCGGGAGCGTGGCGTAGCGCACGCCCAGGCCAAGCAGGGCCAGGCCGAGCAGGCCGAATAGCCAGCGCTTCGACGGCGCCCATCGCGCCCTCGCGCTCGCCGGCGGGGCGCTGGCTCTTGTGCTGTTCATCGTTGCCATCCCTGCTCCGGTGCAGTTCACCGGGGTGATACGCCCGTTTGCCCCGAGCGGATCACCAACTGTCTCCCCTCACACTCCGCCGCGCGCTGCTCGCCCTGGCGGAGCCTGGAGGGTACATATTGCCAGGGGCCGGAGCGTCGCTGAGCTCCTGGTAGAGCGGATGCTGCTGCTTACGGGGAGTACTCGCTCCCCTGCCTTGCCAGGTATGGTGGATAAGGTACTCTCTGAGAGGCTGTGGGTGGCCTTGGCCAGAGTGGCCGCGTGGCCTCGCTGGCTAGGAGAGCGGCAGGCGCAGGGTAAACGTACTCCCGGCGCCCTCGACGCTCTCGACGGTCAGGTTCCCGCCATGCGCTCGCGCAATCCGGAGGGCGCTGGCGAGCCCGATGCCGGTGCCGGGGATGCGGTTGGCGACGTTGGCGCCGCGCTGAAACGCCTCGAAGATTCGGCTCACGTCCGCCGCGGGGATGCCGATGCCAGGGTCGCGCACCGACAGAGAGGCCCAGGTGCCATCTGCCGTGGTCACCCGTTGCACGGAGACGAGAATGACCCCGCCGCCGGGGCTGTACTTGAGCGCGTTCCCGAGCAGGTTGCCCAGCACCCGCTCCAGGCGGAGCGGGTCCCAGTGCCCGACGATGCTTGGCTCGTTGGACTCGATGGTGATCTGGTGCCGGCCGGTCATCTGCTGGTAATCGCTCGCTACCCGGCGGGCGAGCGCCACCAGGTCTGTCGGCCGTGAGTGCAGGGTGAGCGGCTCGCCACTCCGTAGCCGGGCGGCGTCGAGCAGCTCGTCGAGTAAGGTCGTCATCCGTGTCGCGGTCGCCGCGATCTGTGCCAGGCCGGCCAGGAGGCGCGGAGTATCCAGGTCTGGCGCCTGCGCCTCCCGCCGCAGGAGATCTGCCCGGCCCTTGATGGCTGTGAGCGGGTTTTTCAAGTCGTGCGACAGGGCGGTAAACAGCTCCTCGCGCTCGCGCACCGCGCTCTGCAGCTCCTTCAAAGCCTGATCCCGTGCTTCGGCGATCTCTCGTAGCTCGGCGGCCGCCTGGCGTAGCCGGTGCTGCCAGGCGGCCAGCGCGTGCTGACTGCGCGCTTGCAGCAGCACAGCAACCAGAGCCACCAGCAGGAGCAGCACCACGCTCAGCGCGAGCCCGGCCAGGCGTACCCACTGGAGCTCGTCCAGGCGGCTGAGCAACCCTCTCTCCTCACGCTGCACCAGGGTGTCCAGTGCGCCCGTGAGCGGGCTCGGGTCGCGCTGTGTGTCGAGCAGCTCCGCGCGCGCCTGCTCGAGCTCGCCTTGCTGGGCGAGGGCGAGCCGCTGCTCAGCGTCGGCGATCACCCGCTCGAGCTGTGCGCTGGTCGTCTCCACCTGCACGCGATCCTCAGGGGTGTCCACCAGGCTGCGCAGCCGGGAGATCGCGTCCCGTGCATCACCGCGGTCCTGGCTGAAATCGCGCAGGAAGCGGGGATCACCTGTGGCTAGGTAGCCGCGCTCGTCGCTCGACAGCTCCGGGACTTCGCGCTCCAGGATTCGTGCCGAGCGGACCAGCTCGAGCTCGTGCCTCTCCAGGGTGTCGACGGCCACACCGACCCGCCAGGCGACCACGGCGTTGAGCGCGATGAGCAGGCCGGCCGTCAGCGGCGCGAGGGCAAGGGCGACTCGGGTAATACGGAACGCGGAGCGGAGCGTGGGCTCGTCGACTGGAAGCTCAGGCGTGGATGCTTCCATCACGGAGACCGGCTGCTCCGCCCCCTGGCTGGGCAGTCGCGGCAGCGTTAAGCAACCCAGGGGCGGCAATTCGCGCATGGCATCCCCGCGCAGCCAGCACTCTATCTTCGCGCAACGGCGCAGGCGTCTGGGTTGGATCGCGCTAAACCTATCCTAAAAAGGAGCTAAAAGTCGCGCTGCTGCTCGCTGTACTCCTGGGGACGGGCTACCGCGCGCCCGGCTGGAACGCGTAGAGCGTGTTATCGCTGGCGGCGACGAACACGTGGCCGTTGATCACGATCGGGGGCGGGTAGACGGGACCCTGGGCGGTGAAGCTCCACAGGGCAGCGCCGGTCGTCGCGTCGAGCGCCACCGCGCTATTGTTCTCGCCTGTGCCGACGTACACGACCCCGTTGGCGATGGTGGCGGAGGAGAAGTTAGCCGCGCCCCCGAGCGCGGCATTCCACACCTGGCTGAGCCGGCAGTCGGAGCCCACCCGGTGCGCGACGAGGCCGGGCTGGAGTCCTGGAGCGCCACCGCCGAACGTCACCGGGGTGTAGACCAGATTGCCCACGGGCCAGTAGGCGCTCACCCCGATCAGCCCGTCTGGCGAATGGACCGTGTCGTCCTCCAGCATGATCGTCTGGACCGGGCCGGCGGCGACCTGGTCGCGGTTGTACAGATAGAGGTTGCCGATCTTGTTCGTCACCGTGAACTGCGGGACGCAGCCCGGGGCCTGGAACAGCACCGGGTGCGAGCCGAAGTCGTAGTCGCCGGTGCTGGGGATGCCGGGGTCGTTCGCGGCCAGCACCTGCAACGTGCTGCTCAGCACCACTACGTGCTCCCCGTAGGCCGCTCCCTCGTTCGCGTTGAGTGCGTTGCCGGTGGCAGTGTAGAGGTTGCCGGTGGCGGTATCGACGGAGGCGCCGCCGAACCCCCAGATGGCTCCACCGCCGCCCAGACTGGGAGGGACGGTGAGAAACGTTGCGGTCTTCTTCGCCTGGACAGTGCTAATGGCAAAGATGCCGCCATAGTAGGGGGGGCGGTCGCCGCACTGGCTGGCAACGGCCACGTACACCTGGCCGTTCGCCAGCGTCACCGCACTGTACACGTACTCATCGAGGGTGGTCGAGGTCCACGTCGCCACGGGCCAGCCAGGGACAATCGCCCCGGTGCTCAGATTCAGCGCGTAGACCTTGCCATCGCCCGCGACCGCGTAGACGCGATTCGTTGCCCGTTCGAGCGCCGGCGTGCCCGTGATACCGCGGCGGGCGCAGAGATGGACGCTCAAGCCGATGTTGCGCCGCCAGACCTGCGTCCCGGTGGCCGCGTTCACCGCGATGACGTCGCCCGCCTCGGTCCCCACGATGACCAGGTCAAGCTTCTGTGCTCCAACAGTCACGCCGGCGGCGTACACCGGCTGCGCAACGAGCTCACCACCTGTGTCGAACGACCAGCGCAGTGTCAGGCTGCCGACGTTTCCCGTCCCGAGCGTGGTTTCGAACGGGTTGTAGCCGGAGCGCGCCAGGTCGAACGCGAACGTTGGCCAGTCGACCCGTGCCGCGGCCGTGGGCGCGGCCCTGGCGAGTGCCGGAAGCACCAGGAGCGCCAGCGTGGCGCTGCCCCAGAGAGACCAGCGCAGCCAGGGCATGAGATGTGACCAGAGCAAGTCCGTCGATAGCCGCATAGCAACCCTCCTCCTCGTCTGGCCACCACGACAGTGCATCCCGGACTCGGAGCGAACGCCGCCGGTCCGGAACACACCAGCGCGCCCACCGGCTCGCGGCGAGCGGGAGCTCCAGGGACCAGGTTCGAGAACAGTACGCCTCGTCGAGTAAGAAGTCAAGAAGGAGGCGGCACAGCCTGACCTGGGTCTGATGAAAACCCGGCCGAGAAGTGCTAGAACGAGGGCGGGGTGATCGCGGCGATGACGACGGCTGGCTCCGTACCGCGATTCACGATGACGTGTGGCAGTCGGCTATCGATCGTAATGGCGTCGCCTGCACCGAGCACGTACTCCTCACCGTCGACCCAATAGTGCATGACGCCCTGGAGGACGACGACCTGCTCCTCGCCGGGGTGCGTGTGAGGTGTCTCGGCCGACGTGGCGCCCGGCTGGCACTCGACCCAGATCAGCTCGATCTGGTGCTTCAGGTCGGGCGAGAGCAGTTCGTAGGTCATGGAGGTGGGCAGTCCGAGCCGCTTGCGCTCGCACGCCCGGACCACCCGTACCCGGGCTTCCCCGGCCCTGGTGCTGGTTGGAGCACTCTCGCCGGGCGTAGTGGCGTTCTGGAAGAGGTCGCCGGCGGAGACTCCGAGCGCCCGGGCGATCCGCAGCAGCACGTCGAGCGAGGGTGCGGTGATCCCGCGCTCCACCTGGCTGATCAAGCTGGTTGAAACGCCTACCTGCTTCGCCAGCATCACGCTGGTCAGCCCCCGCCGCGCCCGCAGCGCCCGGATCTCCGCTCCGAGTGCGCGGAGCTGGTCGCCTCGCTGGCCCTGCCGGTCGAAGAACAGCCGTTCATGGGATAGTGATCGCGAGGACATACGGTAGCAGCAATCTCCTCGAACACATAGATGTATAGGTACCGTACCGCACAGCCGTGAGCGTCACGCAAATACCAGCCCGGCTGCCCGAGCCGGGCTGGTACGGCGGGGCACGCCTTCCCCTGCGCTGCTAGGGCCCTGGTGTCCGCGTGCCCTCCACCAGCCCGCGTGGCACAGGGGCTGGTCCATGATCTATGCCTGATGCGTCTCCGCGGCCAGATAGACCGCCACCAGGGTGATGAGCGCCGGCGCGACCAGGTACGCCGCGAGCGGGGTAGGGTTGCCGCCCGATGAGCTGAGCAGCGCGGTAGCGATAATCGGGGACAGCCCGCCGTTGCGGGGGTGCCCCCGAGGGCTGAGTGCCGCCCTTTCGGCGCTCTTGCCTGCTGCGCCCGCTCCGGCCCAGGCTCCAGGCGGCTCACGCCGACGCACCGATGCCCCGGGGCGTTTCCGACCGTCCACTCCAGTTGCTTGACGTATTCCGGCTGCCAACCCTACACTCGCAGTCTGCGACATGCGTCGATGGCGCCCAGCCCGCGAATGAAGTGTCCCTTCTGCTCTTCCCGCGAAACCAAAGTCGTCGACAAGCGCGACGCGGATGACGGTGCCCAGACACGCCGCCGCCGCGAATGCCCGAGCTGCCTGCAACGCTTCACCACCTACGAGCGGGCGGAGACGCACAGCCTGATGATCGTCAAGAAGGATGGTCGCCGGCAGGAGTTTGACCGCGCCAAGCTGCGCGGCTCCATCCAGAAGGCGTGCGCCAAGCGACCGATCTCCAGCCAGACGATCGAGCGGATGGTGGACCAGATCGAGGCCGAGCTACGCCGCCGCGACGTGCTGGAGGTTAGCTCCGCGGTCGTCGGGGACCTGGTGATGGAGAAGCTCCGCGCGCTGGATCACGTGGCCTATATCCGCTTCGCCTCGGTCTACCGCGCGTTCGCCGACCTATCGTCGTTCGAGCGGGAGCTGGCGAAGCTGCTCAACAAGACTGAGACGGGCAGCGCCACCTAGATGCGCCCGCTGCCGAGCCCGGCGCACCCAGCGCTCCCTCGCTCCTGCCGAGCGGTCCGCCCGCGCGAGCGGCTGCGCCGGACCTCGGCTCCGCTGCTTGTCGTCGTGCCAGGGGGTGGCCTGTGATCCTGAGCGACCGCTCCATCCGCGAGGCCGTCGCGCGAGGGCGCCTGGTCATCGACCCGTTCGACCCGGCGCTGGTGCAGCCATCCAGCGTGGATCTGCGACTCGCGCCCAGCTTCTTGACCTTCCACGCTACCAGGCGGCCATATCTCGACGTGCGCGAGCCGGCCGACGACATCATGGAGCGGGTAACGGTTGGGGACGACGAGCCGATCATCGTCCAGTCCAAAGCGTTCCTGCTCGGCAGCACGCTGGAGCGGGTCCACATCCCGAACGATCTCGTCGGTCGCCTAGAGGGCCGCTCCTCGCTCGGCCGGCTGGGGATCGTGATCCACTCGAGCCTGCCGTATGACGAGCCGGTGCTCTTTCGGCGGCACGGGCAGACGCGCCCGCGCCGGATCGGCGATATCGTGCGCGACCGCCTGGATGGCGAAGTGGTGAGCTTCGACCCGGCCACGTTCCGGGTAGGGTACCACCGCGTGACGAACTGGTTCGAGGAGCCCCCCGATAGGGTGTACCAGGTGGTCCTCGCCTCGGGAAGGCGAGTCCACGTCACCATGGGGCACAACCTCTTCACGCTCGATCCCTCCGGGAATCTGGTGAAGGTCGCCACCAGGGACCTGCGGCGCGGGGTGAGGGTCGCGATTCCCGGGCGCATTCCGGCGGCCGGCGCTCAGACGGCGACGTACCGACTGCTCGACCTGCTGCCGCCTGACGTGCATCCGGATCTTCGCTGCAGCGGTCCGACCGTTGATCGCGCCTTCGCCGAGCGAGCAGCGGAGGTCGCCCGGGCGCTGCGGGCGGCGAGGCGGTCCCTCCGGTTCTCTCGCCGCGTCCGTTGCCTTCCGATCCCGGTTCTGTGCGCGCTCTACGGCTCACTGCCGCCCTTGGGCCCGGAGGATCGTCTGCACTGGCGTGGCGCCCGCTGGGGCATCCCGGCGGTCCTCGATATCGATCGCGAGATCGCCTGGCTCCTCGGTCTGGCCGTGGCTGTCGGCTCTCGCCGGCACAGGCAGGTTGTCATCGCCAACCCGGATGAACGCATCCTGGATCGGGCCGAGCGGGTGTTCGAGTCGCTCGGCCAGCGCGTGTCCCGCGCCCAGGGAAGCCTGACCTGCACCTCCGTGCTCGTCTCGGCCCTGTTCGATGCCCTTGGGATCGGGGGGCATGCACGACAGAAGACTGCTCCGCACGGGATATTCGACTGGCCGGTCGCGCTGGTGGAAGCGTTCTGCGAGGGACTCCTGAATGGAGACGACTCCCGTGACCCGAGGCGCGAGAGCCTTCGGACTGCCTCAGCCTCCCTGGTCAACGATCTGCTTCTCCTCGCCCCATTGATGGGAAAGCAAGGCACAGCCTCTGGCCGCGACCTTTTCCAGGTGGTGCTCCCGCGCCGCGAGCAGGTGCGGCTCACCGCGCTGCCCGTCCCGGCGCTCCTCTTTGGCGACCTGCGCCGCAGTGTGGGGAGGCGTCCGGTGGAGGCCGCCGTGGCCGCCGGATACCGATGCGCTCAGGGTGTGGCGAACCTCGAATCCGAGAGCAACGGGGCGACGTGGGCCGGAACGGTGCTCCGTGTCCTGCCGGCCTACCAGGGTGGCGAGCCGGCGGGTCCTTCCCTGTCCGCCCGCCTGGCGCGCCTTGCCGACAGCGACCTCCTGTGGGATGAGGTGGTCGAGGTCGTCGATACCGGGCGGGTGGAGCCGGTGTACGATCTGGAGGTCCGTCCGGATGGGAGGCCGATCGAGAACTTCCTCGCCGGTTCGGGCGGCGTCTTCGTGTCCAATACCGCCGGCTTCATCGATCCAGGATTTTCCGGACACATCACGCTGGAGATCTCGAACCTGGCGAATCTGCCGATTGCGCTGTACCCGGGGATGCGGATCGCCCAGCTCTCCTTTATCCAGATGACCACGCCGGCCGAGCGTGCCTACGGGGAGCGCGCGCTGGGGAGCAAGTATCAGGGACAGGCCGAGCCGACGCCGAGCCGACTCTACCTGGACTTCATCCGACGGGAGTAGTGGCGCGGTGCGGCTCGCCGCTGCTCCGGCACGCCTGGCACTGGAAGCCCGGCTGATCGCCGGTGGAGCACTGCTGGCCGTGGCGGGGGGCGGGGTGCTGATCGCGGCCCGCGCCCGGAACGCGGAGATGCTCGGCGCCGCTCAGCTCGTGGGAGCCGTGGTCGCCGCGCTTGGCGTGCTAGCGCTGCTGGTGGGTCTGGCGATCTACGTGGTCGTGCCGCCGCTGCGTGGCGAGCGGAATCAGGCCGAGGTGGGCTCCCATCGGGTGATCCTGGCCACCCTCTGCCTGGCGATTCTGTGCAGCAACCTCGTCCCGCTGCTGCTCTTCCGCGGCCGGCCGGCCTTGGGGCTCCGGAGTGTGGATGGCTTTCTCGGCGCGGCGCTCAGCACTGCCGTGGCCCTGTTAGCACTCGGCTACGTGCGGACGATCAGAGCGGGGCTGGTGAGCGCCGCGGAGCTTGGCGTCCGACGTGACGGGTTGGGGCGTCTGGTCGCCACCGGCGTGGCCGGCGGACTGGCGCTGTTCGCGCTCAGCGGCGCCGTGCAGCTCCTGCTCCAGAAGGTCGGCATTCGCCAGACGCAGCTCGAGGGATTCGCCTGGATTCGCTCGCTGTCGCCGTCCAGCTTCCTGCTTATCCTGGTGGCCGCCAGCGTCGTCGCGCCCGTCGCGGAGGAGCTGTTCTTCCGGGGCTTCGTGTTTCAGAGCTATGCCCGCCGCTACGGTCCGCGGGTCGCGGCGCTGCTCTCGTCGCTGCTGTTCGCGGCGCTGCACCTGAATCTCCAGGCGCTCGTCCCGATCTTCGTCATGGGGCTGTTCCTCGCCTGGCTCTATTGGCGGACGCACAGTCTGCTGCCGGGAATTGTCGCACACGGGTTCAACAATGCGGTCGCCTTTACCGTGCTATACCTTGTTGGACTGTAGCCGCAATGCTCCGGCGCAACGGCCCCAGGAGAGAATCAGCGCGCCGGAGGGAGGCCGAAGATGGTCGAATTTCCGCGCTTGCCGGTGCCGCCGCTAATCCCGATCGTCCAGGAGTTCAGCCGCGATCGGATCGAGGACGTCGAGGCCGCAGTGCGCGCGGCGCTCCAGGCCCAGGGTGGACTTGCCCGGCTTCCAAAGGGAGCGCATGTGGCGATCACCGCTGGCAGCCGGGGTATTGCTGATATCCCCCGGGTATTGCGCGCAGTCGCCGCGTGCGTGCGCGAGGCGGGCGGTGAGCCGTTCATCGTCCCCGCCATGGGGAGCCACGGCGGGGCCACCGCCAGTGGCCAGGAGGAGGTGCTGGCGCACTACGGCATCACCGAGGCGACGGTCGGTGCTCCGATCCGAGCGAGCATGGAGACGGTGGTGCTGGGCACGACCCCGAACGGCGTTCCGGTCCACATGGACCGCCTCGCCCGCGAAGCGGATGGGACGATCGTTGTCGCCCGGGTGAAGCCACATACCAGCTTCCGCAGCGACATCGAGAGCGGGCTGTGCAAGATGACCGCCATCGGGCTTGGCAAGCTCCGCGGTGCAGAAGCCGTCCACCGCGGCGGGCTGGCGACGACTATTCCCCTGGCAGCGCAGGTGACCATCGATCGGGGGAATCTGCTGCTCGGCCTGGCACTGGTCGAAAACGCCTTCCACCAGCTCCACACGATCCGCGCCGTCGCGCCGCGGGAGTTCCATGCCACTGACCGAGAGCTCCTCCGGCTGGCCAACGCGCTCCTGCCGCGTGTACCGTTCGATCCATTGGATGTGTTGGGTGTCGGCTGGCTCGGCAAGAACATCTCCGGCAGCGGGATGGACTACAACATTGTCGGGATGTGGCGGCGCATCGGCGGCGAGCGGGTACCCGATTTCCACCAGATCGTCGTCTTCGACGTGACCAACGAGTCCGATGGCAACGTCTACGGCGTGGGAATCGCCGACTTCACCACCCGCCGCCTGGTAGACAAGATGGACCCGGACAAGACGTATCGCAACGCGCTCACCGCAGGACCCTCAGCGATTCCCCCGGTCAAGATCCCGGTCGTGCTGCCGACCGACCGCGACGCACTCGAGGTGGCGCTCAGCCTCGGCACCTCGGGCGATCGGCCACGCCTGGCGCTGATCCGCAACACGCTGGAGCTGGAGCGGCTCTGGGTGTCCGAGGCGCTGCTTCCCGAGGTAGAGGCGAACCCGCGCTTGCACGTGGATGGCGCGCCTATCACAGACGTTTTCGATGCCGCGGGTACACTGCGCATCTGGGAGCTGGTTCGCTCTGGGCGGTAGCAGGCCGATGAACCGGGAACGAGGGCCTTTGTCTCGCGATGTCGGTACTTAGGACCAAAGTACTAATTGACCGCCAGTTAACGGAGCCGCTATCGTTGGGCCCGCGAGGGCCGCGGTACGCTGGGCAGGCATGGCGGCGTGGAGTTGCCTCGGATGTCGTTTGAGTCCGTCCAGGAAGTGCTCAACCGGGCGATCTCGGATGAGGCATTTCGCCGCCAGCTTTACTTCGACCCCGACACCGCGCTCGCCAATTACGACCTCTCTCCAGATGAGCGGGCTGCGCTCAAGGCGATCGGCTCCACCGGCGAGGGAGACAGCGTCGGGGAGCTGCTGGACCAGCGCATTTCCAAGCGGCCGGCTTGGCTGTTCTGGCCCTGAGCCGGCGCTGGGGAGCGCGCCGGCTCGCCCGAACGGATCACCCCTGTGGACCTGCTGCACTACCTGGCCTCTGGCGTCTGTGCCCAGCGCCCAGCCCACACATTCGCTATCGGCGGCCGGCTCCTGCCGCTGGAAGCCCGCATGGGCGGGCTGTTCGTCGGCTACCTGATCTGCCTGGCGTACCTGACACTCCTCGGCCGCGCGAGCGCGACGCAGCTTCCCCGGGGCTGGGTAGCGGTCGCGCTGCTGGCTGGCGTGGCCGCCACCGGGCTGGATGGGCTGAACGCGTATGCCTTCGATCTCGGAGCGCTCCATCTCTATGCCCCGACGCTGCCGCTCCGGCTGGCCACTGGGCTGGTGGCCGGGTTCGGGGTAGCGGCGTTCAGCCTGCCGGCGCTGGCCGGGCTGGTGCTCGCGGAGGGCGACCCCGCGCCGCCGTTCGAAGCGCCGGAGGAGCTGCTTGCCGGGTACCTGCTGCTGGGGACGGTGCAGCTTGCCACCCAGGCGGACCTGGCGCCGCTGTACGAGCCGCTGGCAGCGCTGCAGGTGCTCAGCATCGTCGTCAGCCTGGCCAGCGCCGTGCTCGGCGCCCTGACACTGCTAGCCGGCCGGCTGCGCACCGCTCGCGCCTGGGCTGAGATCGCGCCGCTGGGCGGGCTTTCCCTCGCGGCGGCAGTGGCGCTGCTGTTCGGCCTGGCGGCGCTGCGGGGCTATGCCGAGACGATGCTCGGGATTCACTGGATCGCGTAGCGGATCGAGCGCCCGCGAGGATGCTCAGCGCCTGGGCGGATCGGCCGACAGCAGCGGCGCGGCTGGGCGCGCCGCCAGCGCCCCGCTGTAGGCCGCCAGCCCGATCCCCCCGAGCACCAGCGCTTCCAGCGCAGCGCCAGCGGCAAGGAGCAGCGTGGCGTCGGCCCAGAACTCGGGCGGATACAGGCGGATCAGGTTATCCCGCGCCGGGTCGAGCAGCCAGAGGTCGTTGCTGAACGCGACCAAGTGAAAGCGTGTCCAGAAGGTCGAGAAGTCGAGCAGCGTCGCCAGGCCCAGCAATACCAGCATCGCGATCGTCAGGCCGGCGCCGGCCAGCAGCGCGAGGCCTGCGGTAGGGCCGAGCACGCGCCGCTCGAGGACTGCCAGGCCCGCCAGCGCGGCAAGGATCGCCAACCCGGTGAGGAGCTGCAGCGTGCCCAGGCGGTGCATCAGCGCCTGCACGTCCACCATGTGCGCGATCTCCCGCTCGTTGAACAGCGGCACGTCCTTGCCGTTGACCCGCACCCGAACATCCATCCGCCCGGGTGGGGCGTGGAAGTAGGTGATGAAGGCGCTGGCCACGTGGCGGAGCTGTTCCGGGCTGAGCCCGGTGGCCTCCGAGATGCGGTGCCGCTGGAAGCCCCACTCGTAGAACGCGGGTGTGAGCGCCATGACGCGAATGTTGGTTGCCAGCAGGAAGACCGGCAGGCACAGGGCGAGCAGGATGACCAGCGCCACTCTCATGCGAGACCGGAGCGCCGGGCGGCGCGGCGAGCGCTCCACTCCAGTTGCGGATAGATGAGCCAGGCCGCGGCAAGGCCAAAGAGCGCGCCCGTCGCGGTGCGCAGCTCCCAGGTGCTCTCGCGCCAGCCGAACAACTGGGTAAAGCCGTCCAGTGCTATCGGCAGCAGCAGCAGCGCGAACAGCGTGAGCGGCGGCGGCCGCAGCCGACCGCGCACCCGCGTGAACGCCAGTCCGGCGAGCAGGAGCGCCGCGTAGATCGCCACGTCCCGCTCGCAGAAGGCGACCTTGTAGCCCAGCGCCGGGCTACCGACAAAGTCGTAGACCTGGTCCGGGCCGACGAGCGCGCGGAGCGTCTCCAGCGGATACACCAGGCGCGGACCGAACAGGAAGTACGAGCGGAACGCCCACTGGTGGCAGACCAGGTGGTAGGCGCTGTAGATCCAGCCGGCCGGCGTCGTGAGCCCGGCCAGCATGAGCACTGGGGCGAGCACCGCCAGACCCAGGAACAGCGCCAGCCCCGCGTTCACCAGGGTGAGCCAGTGAGACACCACCAGCCGCGCGCTCCGCTCGTATGCCTGGGACAGGCGCGCATCAAGCGAGCGCCGCCAGGCGGCGATCGCGGCAGCAGGGGCCGTGGCTGTGGCGAGCGGGTGGTGCTGCCCTATGTCAGGCGCTGGCGGCGTCATCGCGGAATTCCCAGTCGAACACGGTGCGTAGTTGCGCCTCGTCCAGCGCCGCCGGGACGATGGAGTCGCCAACGGCGACGACCGGGATGGCCGCCCAGTACCGCAGGAAGGCGTCGTGGTCGACGGTGATGTCCACTTCGTGAATGGTGAACGGGTAATCGGCGGCGAGGCGCTGCAGGATGCGTCGCGACTCGTCGCAGAGATGACACCCGGGCCGGCTATACAGCACGACCGTTTTCCGACCGGTCACCTCAGGGGAGCGACTCGAGCACCCGCCGCTTGGCTTCGGCCGGCGCCTTGGCCGGCGGGAGGCCCTGGAGCAGCTCCACCGTTCGCTCGTACGTTCGCCGGAAGGCGGTGCAGCTCGCGCAGGTGGCCAGATGGGCTTCGAGAGCGCACTGGTCGTCCGTCGCCAGCGAGCCATCTGCCAGGTCGGTGAGCGCCTCGCGCGCCCACTCATGAGAGCGCTCAGCAACGCCCACACGCTGCTGAGCGGCAAGGCGCGCGGTCTCACGCGCGGAGTTCAACCCCAACTCGCTCACAACCCCAAACCTCTTTGCGCAGTCTCTCTGCCCACCGCCGTCGCAGCGGGGGCCGGATGTGCCAATCGACCGAGACATACGCCCACAACCTGATCAGTATACCCCGCCAGGTGCTGGGCGACCACGCTCACCGCGGCTTGACCTCGATCTGGCTGCCGGTGTACGTGCGAACCACGCTCTTGCCGTCGGCCACGGTCTCGAGGTGCACGGGCCGCTGCCAGATCTCGTACACCTTCTCCAGCGCCTTGTCGGCGTACAGGGTGTCCAGCTCCTGCCCTTCGTAGCAGTGCTTCAGATACAGCTCGCCCCGGCGCCCGAAATCGGCGTCTTGCACCACGATCAGCGGGCGGCCGAAGTTCGTGAGGCTGGCGACGAGCTGGTCGCGGACGTGCTCCCAGTTCTTGTCCACGATCACCCAGCGGTCTCCCTGCAGCTTGTAGATGTACAGGTCCAGGTCCTCCACCAGCTCTTCGGTAAGGTAGTTGCGCAGGAACGAGACATCGCTCTCCAGGGCGCGGACCTCGAAGATCTTCTCCTTGCCCTGCCCATCGCGGGCGCCGGCCCGCTCGCGCAGCCGCTCGTCGGGCGCGTCCCAGCGACGCTCGATGTCCTCGAAGATCCGCATCCCCACGTAATAAGGATTGATCTGTCGGCGCGACGGCTCAAGGACCCCGGCGTGCATGCGGGAAAACTCGACGAACTCCTCCGATGACAGCTCAAGCTCGCGGACCAGGCGCGCGTGCCAGTAGGCGGCCCAGCCTTCGTTCATCACCTTCGTCTGCATCTGCGGCACGAAGTAGCGCTGCTCGGTGCGCACCATGTGCAGCACGTCGCGCTGCCAATCCTCCAGGTGCTGGGCGTGCTCGGCCAGGAACAGCAGCAGATCGCACTCTGGCTCCTTCCGGTGGCCCGCGGCGGACTCCTCCTGTCGCGGGCGGGCTGAGCCGAGGGCGAACAGGTCATCGTAAGGGGTCTCGGGCACGCTGGGGCGCCGCGGGCTCTTGCGCGCCTCCGTTGGCTCCGCCGGGATGTGCAGCCGGGGATCGACGTGCTCCTGGATGGAGAGCACCGCGTCCAGGAAGCGCTCCACCGTCTCCGTCCCGTGCTCGAACTCGTACTGCCGCATCCGTTGGGCATGGACGCTGGCGGTCTCCAGCATCTGCCGGTCGGTGCGGCTGAAGTAGGCGTTGTGCTTGAAGAAGTCCACGTGGGCCAGTACGTGCGCGGCGACGACGATGTTCTGCAGGATCGTGTTGTTCTCCAGCAGGAACGCGTAGGCCGGGTTGGTGTTGATGACCAGCTCATAAATCTTGCTGAGCCCGTAGTCGTACATCGTCTTGATCTGCTGGTAGGTGCGCCCATGCGTCCAGTGGGAGAAGCGGCCCGGCAGCCCGTAGGCGCCGAACTCGTACATGATCGTGGCGGGCACCAGCTCGAAGTGGGTCGGGAAGGGGTCCAGCCCGGCCTTGTGGGCCAGGTCCCACAGCTCCTCAATCGCTCGTTCGAGCCGGCCAACGTCCTCGCGCGACTCGACAAAGAGGGTCACGATGCCTTCTCCACCGGCAGATCGCGAGTGCTGAAGAACTTCCGGAGCGCCGGGAAGACATCCTCCCGCGACCCGATGGTGACTCCAATAAAGCGCGGATCGGTGATAGCGGCGAACGCCGACATCAGCGTGCTGGGGGAGCGCCGGCCCCGCTCCTGGATCTCGCCGTACCCGAACGCGGTACACATCGTCAGCAGCTTCTTCACTAGCTCCAGGCAGCGCTGGTTGTCCACCTCACCCCAGTTGTCGCCGTCGGAGAAGTGGAACGGGTAGATGTTCCACTCGCTGGATGGATAGCGCTCGGTGACGAGGTCCAGGCAGAGCTGATAGGCGGACGATACCTTGGTCCCGCCGGACTCGCCCAGCTTGAAGAACGTCTCCTCATCCACCTCCTTCGCCTCGGTGTGGTGGGTGATGAAGACGATGTCGACGTTGCGGTACTTGGTGCGGAGGAAGCGGACCATCCAGAAGTAGAAGCTGCGGGTGATGTACTTCTCGAACTCGCCCATGGAGCCCGAGACGTCGCGCATGGCGATGACCACCGCGCTGGACTCCGGCTTGACCTCCTGCTCCCAGGTCTTGAAGCGCAGGTCCTCCTGCCGGATCCCGCCGAAGCCGACAAACCCGGCCTTGGCGTTGCGCCGCAGGTTCTCCAGAATGGTGCGGCGCTTGTCGAGGTTGGCCAGCGGCCCGACGCGCCGGATGTCCTTGAACACTGTGTTCTCGGACACTACCTCCTTCCGCCCCTTGTCTTCCAGGAAGGGCAGGCCGAGGTCCTCGAACACCAGTGCCGCCAGCTCGTCCACCGTCATCTCGGCTTCGTAATAGTCCACCCCCGGCAGCTCGCCCGCGCCCGGGCCCGAGCCGGGCTGTCCGTTGGCCGGCTGCTGGCCAATCACATCGCCGGGCTGCGAGCCGCCCTTGCCCTGGCCCACCTGCTCGTTGCGGCCGCGGTCGAAGCGGAAGCGCGGCAGCTCCAGCGAACGGATCGGGATCTTCACCACCTTCTTGCCGTCTGAGGTAATGATCGACTCCTCGCCCACGATGCCGGCCAGGTTCGACTTGATCGCCTCTTTCACTTTCTGGTTGTGGCGGGCCATGTCAATCGGCCCTTTGCGGTGCAGTGACCAGTCGTTGCGCGAGAGCGTAACGGTGAACATGGCGGCTCCCTAGCGGTTCAGCAGCGTCCCGACGTACTTCAGCAGCTCGTTGGCGCACAGGTGGCAGTAGCCCTGCTCCTGCACCATGCGGTTGACCACGTCGTTGATCCGGCGAAGCTGCTCCGCGTCAGGGGTCTTGGTGGAGGTGGTGATCTTCACCACGTCGCGCAGGTCAGCAAACAGCTTCTTTTCGATCGCTTCCCGCAGCCGCTCGTGCGAGGTGTACTCGAAGCGCGCTCCACGGCGCGCCAGGCTGGACAGACGGATGAGGATCTCTTCGCGGAACGCCTTCTTCGCGTTCTCCGAGACGCCGATCTGCTCTTCAATCGAGCGCATCAGCTTCTCATCCGGCTCCACCTCTTCCTCGGTGATCGGATCGCGGAGCTTGGTCTTGTTGCAGAACGCCTCCACATTGTCCAGGTAGTTGTCCAGCAGCGTCTTGGCCGACTCCTCGAAGGAGTAGACAAAGGCGCGCTGCACCTCCTTCTTGGCCAGCTCGTCGTACTCCTGCCGCGTCTCCGCGATCAGGTTCAGCAGCTCGTCCCGCCGCTCACGCGACAGCCCGGGATGCTGGTCGAGCCCGTCGCGCAGTGCGCGCAACGCGTCGATCGGATTGATGCAGGCGCACTCGTCGCGGGCCAGCGCCCTGGAGAGGGCGTTGATCACATAGCGCGGCGAGATGCCATCCATCCCTTCGCGCACCGCCTCTTCCTGAAGCTCGCGGACGTCCTTCTGGCCGAAGCCGTCCACCTCCTCGCCGTCGTACAGGCGCAGCTTCTTGACCAGGCTCATCCCGGCCTTCTTGGAGGGCTCCAGCCGAGACAGGATCGCGAACATACTCGCCACCCGTAGCGTGTGGGGGGCGATGTGCACGTTCTTCAGGTTCGATTGCTTGATCAGCTTCTCGTAGATCTTGATCTCTTCAGAGACCTTGAGGTTGTAGGGGACCTTTATGAGGATGATGCGGTCGTGGAGCGCCTCATTGCGCCGATTGCTGATGAAGTTGTTGTACTCAGTCTCATTAGTGTGTGAGACGATGATCTCGTCGGCGTAGATCATCGCGAAGCGGCCGGTCTTGATGTTCTGCTCCTGCGAGAGCGTTAGCAGGTGGTACAGAAACTTCTCGTCCGCCTTCAGCATCTCGATGAATTCCATCAGCCCGCGGTTGGCGATATTCAGCTCGCCGTCGAAGCGATAGGCCCGCGGGTCGGACTCGGACCCGTACTCGCCGATGGTGGCCAGGTCGATCGAGCCGGTGAGTTCCGAAATGTCCTGGCTCTTGGGGTCAGAGGGGGAGAACGTCCCAATGCCGATGCGATTCTTCTCCGAGAAGGCGATTCGCTCTACGCAGACGTCTTCGATGCGCCCGTTGTACTTGTCGCGCACCATGACCCGGCAGGCGGGGCAGAGGTCGCCCTCGATGTAGAGGCCATGCTCCGCCAGCAGCTCCGGGCGGAGCTCGTCGGGCACCAGGTGCAGCGGCTCCTCGTGCATCGGGCAGCCCTGAATGGCGTAGATCGCTCCTTCCTCGGTGCGGGTATAGCGCTCCAGCCCGCGCTTCAGCATGCTCACCAGAGTGGACTTGCCGCCGCCCACGGGGCCCATGAGCAGCAGGATGCGCTTGCGCACTTCCATCCGCTTGGCCGCGGAGGCGAAGTAGTCCACCAGTTGCTGGATCGGCCTGTCCAGCCCGTAGAGCTCGGTCTCGAAGAACTTGTAATGCTTCTCGCCGTGCGGCCCCGTCTCTACCCCTGGCTGCAGGATCATGTCGTAGACGCGGGCGTGCGAGAGCCGGGCAAGGCGCGGGTCCTCCAGGACCAGCTTGAAGTAGTCGTGGAAGGTGCCCTTCCAGTTCAGCCGACTCTGCTCGGCGCGATGTTCTTCGAGACGCGAAAGAAGATCCATGCCGCCCTCCATGGCAGTCCGGCCAGGACGGCGGCGCCGTGAGCCGGCGCCTCGAGAGTCTCCGCCTGTACCTATCCCATTAGATGCACGGAAGGGCGCAGAGGATTCAGCGATCCGCCAGGTAGTCCGACAGGTACTTGCGGAGGAGGACCCGGCCGCGGTGGAGGCGGGATTTCAGTGCTGCTTCACTGATGGTGAGCACGGCCGCCGCCTCACTGGCCGATAGGCCCTCGACATCGCGCAGGATTACTGCCACCTGATACTCCTCGGGCAGGAGGCGGATCCCGCGTTCGAGGACCTCGGCCAGCTCGCCGCGCTCTGCCTCGGACTCGACGTCCTGCCGAGTCCAGTCCGGTACGATCAGGTCTTCATAACCGGTGTCCTCGAGCACGGCTTCGGTCGGCGGGCGGCGGCGCCGGATCTGGAGGGCGGCATTGACAGCGATACGATACACCCAGGTGCTGAACGCCGCCTCGCCGCGATAGCTGCCCAGGCCACGAAAGATCGCCAGGAAGGTTTCCTGGAGCGCGTCCTGCGCATCGGCGTCGGTACCCGTGATGCGCAGCGCGATCCCGTAGACACGGTCGGAGTATTCTTCGACGATTCGCTCGAACTGGGCCGGGTCGGGAGGGCCTTCGTCAGGTATCCGCATCGCCTCGACCTGCTGGCATTGTCCCCGTCCGAAGCGGCGCCGGTCAACGGTTTTCCCGATCAGCAACGGCACAGCTTCGCCACGGCTTCACATGCTCAAGACGTCGATCTCCACTTCCGTCACCTCGGCATCCAGCCGCGACGCCTCGATGTACTCGACAACATGTTCTATCACCTGGCGCGCGTGCTGGGCGCTTGCGCTGACGTAAGCGGCCCCGAGCACCGCGACCTGCCAGCGGTCTTGCGCCTCCACTTCGGCGATGGCGGCGCCGAACTGCTGCTGGACACGGGCGATCAGCGACCGAATGACCTGCCGCTTACCTTTGAGCGACTGGTTCTCAGGAAGCCGGAGCGCGACGCGGCAAACACCGACCATCATAGTGAAGGGCCCGTACCTACAGGATACCCCTGGGCCGTTAGCGCAGACGGAACGAGTCCGTCATCGTCTCGAACGCCTCGCGGTAGCTGTCGAACCGCGACGAGTCCGCCTCGCCGGTCAGGATGTAGGCGGTGCGGCCCGCCCCGATAACCGTCTGCAGGGCGCGGACCGTGCCCTCCTGTCCGGACGGCGATCGGCCCTGGAGGCGAAAGACGCGCTTCACGGCGGGCAGCATCCCGACGTTTCCGAGCTGCACCTGCTCGCTGCTGTAACCGGGCAGCTCCTGCATGTGCGTTTCGATCGTCGCCGCATACAGCTCGGGCGACACGCTAGCCGCCGGGGTGTCACGCGCGATGGTGAAACGCGCCTCGCCGCTCGCGTCCTCGAAGCGGACGAGGCCTTGGCCAACGTCGCTTGGCGCGCTGTCGCTGCGCTTCCAGCCGTGGGGGATCAGCAGACTGATACCGGCGTCCCGATCCACATAGGCGTCGAAGCCGGCTTTGGGCTGGGGGGCGGGGGCGAGTGCAGCCGAGGCCGGTGTCGGGCGGTTGGCCGAGGGCGTCGCGCTCGCGGCATCGCGCCGGCGGATCGCCGCGAGCGTTTGCTGGAGGAGCTGCTGGATGTCCTGGCGGTGGTCCGGATCATTTACGCTGGCGCGGTCGAGCTCCATCAGCGCCTGGTCGAGGTCTCCGCGCTCGTAGGCTGCCTTCCCACGTGCGAACGCCTCCTGCGCGGTCTGGCGGACCCCGGCGAAGCCGTCGACGACCGCCGTCGGGGGCGGCGGGGCGAGCAGCGCGGCTCCGCGGGTCATCACCACCAGGCCACCGACGATGACTAGGATGGCGAGTGCGCCGAGGGCAACGAGCAGCAGCGCCGACAGTGCCCCGACGGGCGCTTCCTTTGGCGTGGGCGCCCCGGCCGGGGGCGCGGCCTCAGTGGCAGTGATCTGGCTGTCCTGCGTCTGCTCGTCCATCGCCACGTCGCGCGAGTGTACCTCCGTTATTCGCGCGGCCTCCAGGTTCCTGTAGCACGAGCCGAGCCCGCGCCGGCGGCTTGTCGCTCTGTGGCGTGGCCGGTGGCCGTCGTTCGGGCGGGGTGTCGCCGGCGTCCAGGGCAGGTATAATCCGCCGGCCCCGTCCAGGGGAGGCGCACGGGCCCCGGTGGGCCTCCCGGTCTTCAAAACCGTGTGCTCGGCGCTGAACGGCGTCGAGGGTGGGTTCGACTCCCATGCGCCTCCGCCAGCCGCTGGCAGGCATGCCACTGCGAGTGCTGTCACACGGGTGTCAGCCTGACACAGCGAACCCGCCAGGCTCCGGCCTCCCAAGATGATGCGCGCAGCAGTCCCGCTCTGCTGGCGCGACCGTGCTCGGAGGAGCCGCCCCACACTACCGAAGGGCGGGCACGCTCAGCCCGGCGTCGTCTCAATGCGGACCTCGACCTCGGTCGCGACCGCGACCGCGCGGTACAGCGGTCAACGTCCCTGGTAGGCCTCCACCAGCCGCCGCGCCTCGGCCTCGCTCGGCCCTGCTAGCGCGAAGGCCAGCTCGAGCTTCTCGAAGCGCTGCGGTGCGCTCGGCAGTCGGGTCGCGCTGATCGTCACCTCCGCGCCCTGGAGCCGGATGCCGAATTCGTCGGCGAAGCGCTCGAGGAGATGGACCCCGCAGGCGGAGATGCCGGCGAGGAAGACCTCAACCGGGAGGAGCGCCTCGGCGGGGCCGGTCTGGGCGTCGACGACGAAGTGGTGGTGGCGGGCCTGGTTGAGCGCACGACCGCGTACAGCGGTCGTGCGCGAGCGGACTGTGTCGATGCGTGGCGTCTCGGCCATCGCCGCCCTTCCCGCAAGGTCCCCGCGCTGCCAGAATGCCCCCTCGCCCATCGCCCTGTCAATCCCCGGCGGCGCGTTGCGAGCCTTTGCAACCCGCTGGCCCGTGTCTTCTCTGTCGCTGCCTCGCCCGTGGTGGAGCTCCGCGTTCGCCCGGGTTCAGGGCCCTCGGAGCCATTCAACCGCGGAGCTCGGCGGCGTCTGTCGCGGGCGCCGGAAAAGTCGTGGCCGAGCGCCCGGCCCTGCCATCATGAGAGCAGGCTCTGGAAGGTCGACCCCGGAGCGGGCGCCCGATCATCCGGCACACCCTCTGCAGCGCCTCGGCGCGTGGCTGGCCTTCGGATTCGCCTGCCACGGACCGCCAGCGAGCGGCGCGTTGGTGCGTGGGTAGGAAGGAGCCGACGCCGGCGGCATTCACTCGCCGGAGCGGCGCTCAACGAACAGGGGAAATCCATGCCGATTCGTCTTACCGTCAACGGACAGCTATATGACGTCGGGGCAGCACCTGACACGCCGCTCCTGTACGTCCTGCGGAACGACCTCCAGCTCAACGGGCCGAAGTTCGGCTGTGGGCTCTCCCAGTGCGGCGCCTGCACCGTGCACCTGGGTGGGAAGGCGATTCGTTCCTGCGTCACCCCGCTTTCCGAGGTCGGCAATCAGCCGGTCACAACGCTGGAAGGACTGGGCACGGCCGAACATCCGCATCCTCTGCAGCAAGCATTCCTGGACGAGCAGGCTGGACAGTGCGCCTACTGCATCCCGGGAATGATCATGTCGGCCGCTGCGCTGCTCGCGACGAATCCACGGCCGTCTGACGATGAGATCAAGGCCGCGCTGGCCGGCAACCTCTGCCGCTGCGGGAGCCACCTGCGCATCCTGCGCGCCGTCAAGCGCGCGGCGGGGGTGAGCGCATGAGCGCCAGCAATCGGCAGGGTGGAATGTCGCGCCGCGAGTTCCTGCTCGGCTCCGGCGCGCTCGTCGTCGGCTTCAGCCTGGCCGGCTGCGGCGTGGTGTTCTCCCGCCAGTCTCAGCCCAGCCCAACGCCGGCGCCTGCGCCAGCGACCGCTATTGCACGCGAGGTGCAGGAGCAGCAGCCGGTTCCAAGCGCCGTCGCCACGCCGTCTGCCCCCGGGGGTACCCCTGCCGCCGCGGCCAATCGCGCGGAGGGCGCCGGCCAGAGCGGGGCCAATCAGCTCGACTCCTGGCTGGCGGTTGGACAGGATGGCCGGGTGACCATCTTCAGCGGCCGGGTGGAGCTGGGCACCGGCGTCCGCACCGCGCTGGCGCAGATCGCGGCCGACGAGCTGGACGTCCCGTTCGAGCGTATCGTGATGGTCCAGGGTGACACGGCCCAGACGCCCGACGAGGGCTACACCGCCGGCAGCAAGACCATTCAGGTCGGCGGGGTAGCGGTGCGGAAAGCGGCCGCGGCGGCGCGCCAGGCCCTGCTCCAGCTCGCCAGCCAGCGTTTGGGCGTCGCGCCCGAGAGCCTGAGCGTCCAGAACGGCATCATCTCGACGCAGGGCGATCCATCCAAGAGCATCAGCTATGGCGACCTGATCGGCGGGCAGAAGTTCAATCTGGCGGTGTCGAGTGACACCCCGCTCAAGCCACCCAGCCAGTACACGCTCGTCGGCCAGCCCATCCAGCGCGTGGACCTGCCCGGCAAGATCACCGGCGCTCCCAGCTACGTCCAGGACCTGCGCCTGCCGGGGATGCTGCACGGGCGGGTGGTGCGGCCGGCCGGCGTCGGCGCTACCCTCAGCAACGTCGACGAGAGTTCGCTGGCCGGTCTGCCCGGCCTGGTCAAGATCGTCCGTAACGGCAGCTTCCTCGGGGTGGTAGCGGAGCGAGAGGAGCAGGCGATCCAGGCGGCGCGCCAGCTCAAAGCGGACTGGAAGCTGGCCAACAATCTCCCGCAGCAGGCGCAGCTTGCTGACTGGATTCGGCAGCAGCGCTCGGACGACAAGCCGATCGCCAGTACCGGCAACGTCGATGACGCGCTACGCGGTGCCGCCAAGACGCTTCAGGCGACCTACATGCAGCCCTATCAGATGCATGGCTCCATTGGGCCATCCTGCGCGGTGGCCGACGTCCAGGGCGACCAGGTGACGGTCTACTGCAGCACGCAGGGTGTCTACCCGCTGCGCGGCGCCCTGGCCCAATTGCTCGGCCTGCCTCCGGACAAGGTGCGCGTCGTCCATATGGAGGGCGCCGGCTGCTACGGCCACAATGGGTTCGACGATGTCGCCGGGGATGCCGCGCTGCTGGCCCGGGCGGTGGGCAAGCCGGTGCGGGTGCAGTGGATGCGCCAGGATGAGCACGGCTGGGAGCCAAAGGGGCCGGCCATGGTCATGGCCGTGCGCGGCGGCCTGGACACGCAGGGCCAGGTGGTGGCCTGGGACTACCAGGTGTGGACGCCTACCCACAGTACCCGGCCCGGCGGAATGGCCGCTAACCTCCTCCCCGGCCAGCTCGTGGAGCCGGCCCCGCCAGCGGCGAGAAACGGCTATGTCGGCGGCGACCGCAATGCGCGGACGAATTACAGCTTCAAGAACAACCGGGTCACCATCCACTGGCTCCCCAGCTCGCCGCTGCGCCCCTCTGCCCTGCGCAGCCTGGGCGCGATGGCAAACACGTTTGCCAACGAGTCGTTCATGGACGAGCTGGCCTATGCGGCCGGCGTGGACCCGGTGGAGTTTCGCCTGCGCCACCTGTCCGACCCGCGTGGGCAGGCCGTCATCACGGCTGCCGCCGACAGGTTCGGCTGGTCCGCGCATACCGCACCGTCGCGCTCGGGCACCGGGCGCGGCTTTGCCTACGCGCAGTACGAGAACAACGAGACATACGTCGCGACCGCCGCGGAGGTCAGCGTCGATTCTGCCAGCGGACAGGTGCGGGTCAACCGCGTGGTGGTTGCCCACGATTGCGGCCTGATCATCAATCCGAACGGGCTGGCCAATCAGATCGAGGGCAACGTCATCCAGTCGACCAGCCGGGCGCTGTTGGAGCAGGTCACGTTCGACCAGTCGAAGGTCACCAGCCTGGATTGGGCCTCGTACCCCATCCTGCGCTTTCCGGACATCCCCAGCGTCGACGTCGTGCTCATCAACCACCCCGACCAGCCGGCGCTGGGGGCAGGCGAGCCCTCGACGCTGCCCACCGCGGCGGCGATCGCGAACGCGATCTACGATGCCACCGGAGCGCGGGTGCGCGAGATTCCGCTGACCCCAGATCGGGTGAAGGCAGCCATAGCGCAGGGGCACTGATTGCGGCCCAACGGCAGCACCCGGACGCGATCTGCGACGCGGTTCGGGCGCCGAGCCGGCAGGCGCGGGAGGCCATCTCGCAACCAGCGACCCACCCGGCAACGAGCAGTCGGTCGCGCGGGGGACACCGGCCCCGACAGCAGCGACGCCCGGCGGTCCAATCTCGCCCGCGTGGCTACCGCGCGGGGAACAGGAGGCTGGAGAGGGTATCAGCGCACCAGGTCTCCCAGGCCTCTGGCGACCAGCCACGCTCGACCACCAGGAGCCCGTAGTGCTCTTCACTCACCAGCGCGTACAGCAGGTCGGCGGCCATGTCGACGCTCAGATTGGGCGCAAAGCCGGGCTTGTCGCTCAGCAGCGTGGCAATGGTCCGAACGCCTTCGTACCGCTGCCGTTTGTTGTCGGCCAACAGCGCGCCGGCTTCGCTCGCGGCAGCGGCCTGGACTACGGCATACAGGGGATAGACGCGGCCGATGATCTGGCGGGCCTGGCGGAGGAACAGCCGAACCGCCTGGGGGCCGTTCGGGCTCTCGGCCAGTGCGCGTACCCAGGGACGCTCCAGGAGCGGCACGGGCGCGTCATCGCCGACGATGGTCACGTCGAGCGCGGCGGAGAGAATCGCGAGCTTGCTGCCGAAGCGGAGATAGAGGCTCTGCACCGCCACGCCCGCCTCCGCGGCGATCGCGCTCATGGTGGTGGCGAGATAGCCATCGCGGACGAACAAGCGGGCGGCAGCCGCGATAATGCGCGCCCGCGTGGCTCGCGCGCGCGACTGTCGGCCCGGGCGAGCGCGGAGCGCCGCGCTCATCCGCAGCCCCACCCGCTTGACAGGCGCCAGGATCTAAAGTAGAATTTTATTACACATTCTCGGTACACGTCTTTATTCTACCAGGAGGAGCCGCGCGTGCCCATCCTGCCTCCCCGCGCCGGCCCGCGCCCTGCGACCTCCCCCGGGATCCCCCACGCGCAGCTCGACCAGCAGCCCACCGATCCGCGCATTCATGCAACCCTTGCCGCGCGGGTGTTCGCGCTCCCGGGCGTGGCCGAGCGACCCAGCGGCATCTCGGTACCGGGCGCCCGGGCGCTGGTGCTCGACCCAGTCCTGGCCGCCGGCCCCTCCGACGCCTTCCTGGTTGGGCGGGAGTTCGCACACCTGCATCCATGGCCCGACCACAGCCTGCACCTGTGTCTACCCGAGCGGCTGGCCGACGCTGTCTGCCGCGCTGGGTGGGCCGAATGGCATCCGTTCGTCGCCGACGGCCTCCTGCCTCGCACGGTCGTCCTCGTCTACGCGCCCCGCGACGAAGGCGAGCTGCGGGTGGTTGCCAGGCTGGTCGAAGCGTCCTACCACTTCGCCCTCGGCCAGCCTGGTGCCCCGGCCGATCTGAGCCAGTCCACTCCTGGCGCACCGAAGGAGGAGAGCACCCGACCATGAGCATCACCGGCTTCCGCCACCTCGGCCTCACCGTCACCAACCTGGAGCGCAGCGTCGCCTGGTACACCACTGTGCTCGGCTTCCGCGAGCTGTTCCGCGAATCGAGCCCCACCCGCTCTGCCGTCATTCTGTACCTTCCCCACACAGAGCTCCTGCTGGGCCTGGTCAGGTTCAGCGCTGCCAGCGCTGAGCGCTTCTCGCCCCGGCGGACGGGGCTCGACCACGTCTGTTTCGCCGTCGCCACTCGCGAGGACCTGGAAGCGTGGGTCGCCCGGCTCGACGAGCACGGCGTGGAGCACTCCGGGCTGGTCGAGATGGCCACCAGCCCCATCGTCAACTTCAAAGACCCGGACGGCATTGCGCTGGCCGTCGCGCTCCCGCCCCGCTTGCCGGAGTGACGGGCGAACCCGGTGGCGCGGCGGACCGTGGGGATACGCTGAGCGCGCCAGCCAGAGGACGCAGCGGGAAAGACAGAAGACAGGAGGGTGCCGCGTGGAGAAGACCCAGATCAATCCGTGGACCTGGCAGGACCGCCGCGGCTTTTCCCAGGCGTGGAAGGTCACGGGCGCCCAAAGCGTCATCTTTGTGTCTGGCCAGACCAGTGTCTCGGCCGATGGCCAGGTGATGCACGAGGGGGATTTCAGCGCCCAGGTGCGCCTGGCCTTCGAGAATCTGCGAACCGTGCTCGCAGCGGCGGGCGCCTCGCTGGATAACGTCGTCAAGCTCGGGGTATTCCTGGTGGACATGAGCCGGCTGCCGGAATACGGCGCGGCCAGGGCCGAGTTCTTCACCGGCAAGCAGCCAGCGTCTACCGCGGTCGGCGTGACCTCGCTGGCGGCGCCCGGCCTGCTGGTCGAGATCGAAGCGATCGCAGTCGTGTAGCGCCCCGGACTGGGGCTCGCCCCGGTTCCACGCCGTGCCCGGCTCTCGCTTCGCTGCTCGCCGACCCCGCATCGGCGCCAGCGCCTTGCGGGAGTAACCGAGCCGCTGGTGCGCCTGGAGAGACTGGACGAGCGGGCGCGGCCTCGGACACTCCTGCCCGGGGCACGCTACAATGCCCTCCGAGTGGCAGCGCAGTTTACAGGGCCGAGGGCAGCAGTGGTTCTCGACGTGAAGTTCATGGAGTGGGCGGCGAGCCAGGCGCTCGACACCGCCAAGCTCAAAGCCGCCAAGGTTCCCATCTTCGGCAAGTGGTATTTCCCAGAGATTCCCGCGGGCGTTCCGCTGGTGAATCTGCGCACCGGCGAGGTGCGGACGTTCGAGCGGCCGATGCTGGCGGGAGAGATCCTCTGGGCGCCGGAGGCGGAGCTGCGCCGGGCAGGGTTCTGGCCGCCGAAGTCACCCGAGGAGCTGGCCGCGGCGAAGGCGGCCGCTCCCGCGCGGCCGACCGCCGGCGGCGTTCGCCCCGAGCAGCCCACGCCGGCGGCCCCGTCGCGGCCGTCGCCCCAGGCGGACGCGCAGCCCGGTGCCTCGGGCACCGGCGTGAGCGACTCTCCCACCGCTCCGGCCGCCAGGCCGGCGGCGGGCGAGTAGCGCAATGCGGCTGGCCGACCGCGTCGCGGTGATCACCGGCGCCGGCTCGGGCATCGGCCGCGCCTCGGCGCTGCTCTTCGCCCAGGAGGGAGCCCGGGTCGTCGTCGCTGACGTCGAGGCGACGGGCGGCGCGGAGACCGTGCGCCTGATCCAGCAGCAGGGCGGGGCAGCCGCGTTCGTTCGAACGGATGTCACCCGCCCCGCGGACGTGCAGCGCATGCTGGACACCGCGCTGGAGCAGTACGGCCGCCTGGACGTGCTGTTTAACAATGCCGGCCTGGCGATGCCCTTTACCCCCATCGAGCAGGTGGACGAGGCGCTGCTGGACCGGCTGCTAGCGGTCAACGTGAAGGGCGTGTTCTTCGGCTGCCAGCTCGCAGCCCCAATGCTGAAGCGACAGCGGAGCGGGGTCATCCTGAACACCGCCTCCACCGCTGGCATTCGGCCCCGCCCGGGGCTGTCGGCCTACAACATGACCAAGGGCGCGGTGATCACGCTCACCAAGACGCTCGCGCTGGAACTGGCTCCCTACCAGGTGCGGGTCGTCGCGCTCTGCCCGGTCGCCACCGACTCGCCGATGCTGCCGGCCTTCATCGGCGACCAGGACCCGGCCGAGGCCCGCCGGCGCTTCATCGAGTCGATCCCGCTCGGCCGGCTCAACACCCCGGAGGACCTGGCCCGCGCCGCGCTCTGGCTCGCCTCGGACGAGGCGGCGATGGTCACCGGGACGGCGTTCGAGGTTGACGGCGGCCGCGACGTCTAGCGAGCCTGGGCCTCGTCCGCCGCGCTCCGGCGGCGTTCGAGGCGGCGGGCGTCGCGCCCCAGCAGCCACGACGCCGGCGCCAGCGCCAGCGCCGCCAGCAGGTAGCCGCCCAGGACGTCGCTGGGGAAGTGCTCGTCCAGGGAGAGTCGGGTCAAGCCCATCAGCACCGCCAGCGCGGCGAGCCCGACCAGCGCGGCGCCGCCCCACCGGCGCCGGCGCAGCAGCCCCAGCCAGAGCAGCCCGAGCAGGAACGTGGCCCGGGCCACGTGCCCGCTGGGGAACAGCGCGGTGTCGAGCCGGGGTAGCAGCGCACTGAACTGCTCCGGCAGGTCGCGCGGGTGCGTCTGGAGCAGGGCGGCGACCTCGGCCCGCGGGAAGAACAGGAATTGCTTGACTGCGACCTCGACACCCGTGATCGCGAACAGGAGCGCCAGCGCCAGCGCGGTGAAGAAGCGGCCCCGCGCCACCAGGAGGGCCACCAGCAGGGCGACGAGCAGCGCCTGCGGTTCGAAGGAGCCGACGTCGCCCAGGAACCGCCCCACCTCGATCAGCCAGAGCGGTGAGCTGCGCTGTACAAGCTGCACCCCGGCCGCGTCGGCGCGGATGAAGACGCTGTAGCGGACGAGCCCCGCCAGGACCAGAAACAGGAGGAGGCTGATCCCGGCCACCCGCACCGGTCCGAAGCCCCGGGATGCGACGGAGCCCGATGCCTCGTGATCCGCAGCCGCGGCAGAAAAGCGCGCGGCAGGGGTAACGCGCCCGCTCATGCTACCACCGGGCCAGCCCGCCGCCGTGGCACGGGCTCGCGCCTGGGCTGGGGCGGTGCTGGCTCTCCTGGGCCATTGTCCGCGGCGCGGCTCCGCCCCGGCCTAGGGGCGGTATTCCTTGAAGATGATGACGGAGTTCTGCCCGCCGAAGCCGAAGCCGTTGGCCATGACCGTGCGGACCCGCTGCTCGCGGCCCACGAGCGGCACGTAATCCAGGTCGCACTCGGGGTCGGGATGCTCCAGGTTCATCGTCGCGGTGATGAAGCTCCGCGCCATGGTCAGAACGCTCGAAATCGCCGACAGCGCCCCGGCGGCGCCGAGCAGGTGGCCGAACATTGACTTGGGCGAGGAGATCGGGATGCGATACGCCGCCTCGCCAAAGGTCCGCTTGATTCCGCGGGTCTCGGTCACGTCGTTCAGCACCGTGCCCGTGCCGTGGGCGCAGATGTACTCGATCTCGCCTGGGCTCAGCTCCGCGTCCGCGAGCGCCTTCTGCATCGCCAGCGCCGCGCCAGCCCCGCTGGGCTCCGGGGCGCTCACGTGGTAGGCGTCGCTGGTCAGGCTCCCGCCGGCCAGCTCGCAATAGATGCGTGCCCCCCGCCGTTCGGCGTGCTCCTGTGTCTCCAGGACGACCTGCCCGGCACCTTCGGAGAAGACGAAGCCGTCCCGGTCGCGGTCGAACGGACGCGAGGCGTGCTGGGGGTCGTCGTTGCGCTTGGACAACGCTCCGATCCGGCCGAGCGAGATGAACGTGAGTGGGATCATCGCCGACTCCGCGCCACCCACCAGCGCTGCCTGGATGTCGCCCCGGCGCAGGTAATGCATCGCCTCCACGAACGAGTAGATCCCGGCGGCGCAGGCGCCGATATTGCTCGTCACCGGCCCCTTGATGCCGTAGATGATCGCCGGCTGGCAGGCCGCCATGTTGGGCAAAAAGGCAGGCACGAACAGCGGGTTGACCCGGTCCGGGCCGCGCGTGAGCAGCACCTCCGTCTCGTAACCACACTCCACCACCCCGCCCCCGCCCGTCCCGATGAAGGCGCCCACCTCGTGTGCGTTCGACGCGTCGATCGTCAGCCGTGCATCCGCGAGCGCCTGGCCGGCGGCGGCGACGGAGAACTGGGCGAAGCGGCTCATCCGCCGCGCCGCCTTGCGGTCCATGTACCGCTCGGGCTCCCAGCGCTTGACCTCGCCGGCGATCTGCACCGGCAGCCCGGTGGGATCGAACAGGGTGATACGGTCGATCCCGGAGATGCCGTTGACCAGACTGGTCCAGTGCTCCTCGATCGAGTGGCCAACCGGGCTGATCACGCCCAGGCCGGTCACCACCACGCGCTTGCCGTACACGGCGCTCCTTTCCGTGTCGAAGCCTGCCCGCTAGCCTTCGTAGCGGCGGAACAGCACGCTCGAGTTGTGCCCGCCCAGCCCGAAGCTGTTCGACATACCCACCTTCGGGCTGCCCTGCCGCGCCACGTTCGGGACGTAGTCCAGGTCGCAGTCCGGATCGGGCACCTCGTAGTTGATCGTCGGCGGGATGATGCCGGTGTGCAGCGTCATCACGGTGATGATCGCCTCCACCGCGCCGGCGGCGCCGAACAGATGCCCGAGCATCGATTTGGTGGAGCTAACCGCGAGCTTGTAGGCGTGCTCGCCGAACACCGCCCTGATCGCGGCGGTCTCGAACTTGTCGTTCAGCGGCGTCCCGGTCCCGTGCGGGTTGATGTAGTCCACCGCCTCGGGCGGCAGCCCGGCCTTGCGGAGCGCGGCGCGCATCGTCTTGATCGCGCCCACGGCGTCCTCCCGCGGCGCGACCAGGTGGTAGGCGTCGTTGCTGGCCCCGTAGCCGATCATCTCCGCGTAGATCCGCGCCCCGCGCTGCCGCGCGAACTCCAGGTCCTCCAGGATCATCACCCCGGCGCCCTCCGACATTACGAAGCCGTCGCGCCGGGCGTCGAACGGCTTGCAAGCGCGCTCCGGGCACTCGTTATCGTTGGCAAGCGCCTTCATGTTAATGAAGCCGGCGTACATCACCGGCAGCAGCCCGGCCTCGGTGCCGCCGGCGATCACCACCCTGGCATCGCCGCGGCGGATGCACTCGAACGCCTCGCCAATCGCGTGCCCGCCGGTGGCGCAGGCGGACACCACCGCCATGTTCGGCCCTTCGGCGCCAAAGGCGATCGCCATTACGCCGGAGGCGGTGTCCGTGATGAAGTGCGGCAGGTAGAACGGGCTGACGCGCCGCGGGCCCTCCCGCAGCAGCACCTCGTGCTGTTTCAGGAGCTGGCGGAAGCCGCCCGAGGCGGAGCCGAAATAGATGCCGACCTCCTCTGGGGCCAGCCCGCTACCGGGCAGCTCCAGCCCCGCGTCGGCGACCGCCTGCTTGGCGGCGACCAGGGCGAACTGCACGCTGCGGTCCATATGCCGCAGCTCTTTGGGGCTGATGTACCCCTCGGGGCTGAAGTGTTTGACCTCACCGCCGATGCGGACCTCGTAGCCTGTGGTGTCGAACTGCGTGATGTGGCCGATGCCGGAGCGACCGGCGATCAGTCCCTCCCAGGTCGAGGCCAGGTCGTTCCCCAGGGGCGTGATCGCCCCCATGCCGGTCACTGCTACTCGCCGCACGTGGCGTCCTCCTCACATCACGGACGTGCCGACCCGCGAATCGACGCGGCGTCGCGGTCGGGACGCTCGCCACGGAGCGGGGGCAGCAATCCTCTTGCCGCTGTTGGGGCAGGGCCTACAACGCGGCAATGGCTCCGTCGTCCAAGCTGGTTGCTTGTACGTCGCGGCTGATGCGCTTGATCAGACGGGACAGCACCTGCCCCGGGCCGATCTCGATGAACGTGTTCACCCCGTTCTCGACCATCTGCGCGACGGACCGGGTCCACTCTACGGGACCGGTGAGCTGTTCGGCTAGCTCGCGCCGCACCTCTTCCGCGGTAGTGAGCAGTTGGCCGGTGATGTTGGCCGCAATCGGCACCTGCGGCTCACGCAGCGGGATCGAGGCCAGGATCTCCGCCAGCTTCAGCGCGGCGTTCTGCATCAGCGGCGAATGGGACGCGATTGTGATGCGGAGCGGCACCACGGCGCGCGCCCCCGCCTCGCGGGCGAGCTGCGTCGCCCGGTCTAGCGCTGCCAGCTCCCCGGACAGGACGAGCTGGTCCGGTGAGTTGGTGTTAGCACGGACAATGGTTCCGAGCGCGCGTGCTTCGACGCAGATCGCATCCGCCTGCTCGGCCGTCAGCCCGACGATGGCCACCATGCCCCCGGGCTGCTGCTCGCCGGACTCCTTCATCAGCCGGCCGCGCTCCCGGACCAGCCGCAGCGCGTCGGGGAAATCGAGCACTCCGGCCGCCACCAGCGCAGTGTATTCGCCGAGGCTGTGGCCCGCCACCGCCACGGGGGAGAGCTTGCGGCCCAGCTCCCCACTGCGCTCGCGCAGCGCCGCCAGGCAGGCGATACTGACCGTCAGAATCGCGGGCTGAGCGTTGATCGTGTCGTGCAGCTCGTCTTCCGGCCCTTCGAAGCAGAGCCGTGAAAGTGCGAATCCCAGCGTCTCGTCAGCCTGCGCGAATATCCGGCGCGCCGCCTGCGAGGCCTCGTAGAGGGCCTTCCCCATGCCGACGTATTGCGTGCCTTGACCCGGGAAGACAAACGCGATTTTCGCGTCTTCTGCTGTGGGAAGCACGGTATCCCCCCGCCATGGATATCCAGCCTCGCATGGGAAACCGGCCGATTATAGACAAAGCCTGAGCCGCCTCGCTATAAGCACCGTGGGACCTCACCACCTGCCGCGCAGCCGGTCGGCCACCGTCCCCGGGAGTGCCTGGATGGCCGTAGAGCCGATACTGATTCGCCTTGGACATAGTCCGGACTCGGATGACGCGTTCATGTTCTACGCGCTCGCGGAGGGCAAGATCGACACCGGCGGCCTCCGCTTCGAGCACATTCTGCGTGACATCCAGACGCTGAACCAATGGGCGACCGAGGGGCGCCTCGAGGTGACCGCGCTGTCGGTCCATGCCTACGCCTACGTCTCCCAGCGCTACGCGCTGCTCACCCACGGCGCCAGCATGGGCGAGCGCTACGGGCCGATGGTCGTGGCCCGCGAGCCGCTATCGCTGGAGCAGCTCCGCCAGCAGACGATTGCCGTGCCCGGGCTGCTCACCAGCGCCTACCTCCAGCTCCGCCTCGCGCTCGGCGAGGTCCAGACGGTGGTGCTGCCGTTCGATCAGATCATGCCCGCCGTGGCCGCTGGACAGGTGCCGGCCGGGCTGCTGATCCACGAGGGGCAGCTCACCCACGGCCAGTATGGCCTGACCAGCGTGCTGGACCTCGGCATCTGGTGGGATGAGCGCACCGGCGGGCTGCCGCTGCCGCTCGGGGTGAACGCGGTGCGCCGCGACCTCGGGCCCGAGCTGACACGGCGTATCTCCCGCCTGCTCCGCCAGAGCATCGACTACGCGCTCGACCACCGGCAGGCGGCGCTGGACCACGCGCTGGCCTTTGCGCGCGGGATGGACACCGCGGTAGCCGATCGCTTTGTCGGCATGTACGTCAACGACCTGACGCGCGAGATGGGGCCGCGCGGCCGGGCGGCCATCGAGCGGCTCCTGTCAGAAGCGTACGACCGGGGGCTGCTGCCCGAGCGACCCGAGGTGACCTTCGTCGAGGAGTAGGCGCGCTGCCCAATTGCAGCCGGGAGGAGGTGGCCGTAGAATCGGGACCGGCGCGGCCCGGGGGACTGGTCGCGTCTCCATCGGTCCCCAGCGTCTGGCCCTACTGGCTCCATCATCGTCCAGGCGATGGGCATGGGCAGCGCCGTCTGGCCGTGGAGCCGATCCGCCTGGTCCACGACCTCAGCCCACAGGGCTCGGAGCGGGAGATCGCTATGCTGTTCGAGCGGATGGTGCGCGCCGCGCGTTTGGAGGTCGGCCTGTACGAGGAGGTGGAGCACGACCTGTCGGCAACGCAGCAGGCGCTCCTGGTGGTGATCCTGGTGGCGCTGGCCAACCTGCTGGCAGCGATCATCGGCTCGGTCTTCGTCTCTTCCGGCGCTGGGCATCTGGTGCGCGGCGCGCTGGGCGGGGTGCTCGCGGCGCTGGTGGGCTGGGTCGTCTGGTCCTACGTGACCTACTTCGTTGGCACGCGCCTGTTCAGTGGCGTCGCCACCCCGGGCGAGCTGCTGCGGACGATCGGCTTCGCCCAGTCGCCGGGCGTGCTCAATGTCTTCACCTTCATCCCGCTGCTGGGCGGCCTGGTTGCGCTGGTGGTCGCCATCTGGATGCTGATCGCCGGCGTGATCGCAGTGCGCCAGGCGCTCGACTTCGACACCAGCCGAGCCGTCTTCACCGTCATCGTCGGCTGGTTGGTGATGCTCGTCTTCTGGGGCATCCTCGCGCTGCTCGGCCTGGGCTTCGTGGCGGCCGCCGGGCGCTTGTAACGCGCATCCGGCGGCCGCGAGGCGTGCCGGAACAGGGCAATGTATCAGTTTGCCCGAAAGGACCGTTCAGTTGGTGACTTCGGGCACCGATTCCTGAGCGATCGGCCTTTGAGTACGCGGCGACCAGCGTGGTAGCCTTAGGCGCCCAACTGGCCGACCGTGATTCACACGCTGGGCGCGACGAGGAGACTGACCCGGTGCAGATCGTCGAACTGCTCCGCTCCATGGACGTGTTCGAGACTCTGGACGAGAGCCGATTGCAGGAGATCGCCAGCCTGGGCGAGCAGCGGGTTCCCGCCGGCACGGTGCTGTTCCGCGAGGGCGACGTCGCGGACTCACTGCTCATCGTCACCGCGGGGCGGATTCGGGTCAGCACCCGCGATGCGACCGGGCGCGAGCGGACGCTGGCAGTCCACCGCGATGGCGAGTTCTTCGGCGAAACGGGGGTGCTGGCGGGCGAGCCGCGCAACGGCAACGCGATCGCCGAAGTGGACAGCGGGGTGCTGGTGGTGCCGAAGGCGGAGTTCGACCGGCTGCTGGCGGCCAATCCCGTGGTCATCCGGACAATGCTCAGGGTCGTGGCACAGCGGCAGATGCAGGCGAACATCCGGCTGGTGGAGGAGGACACGGATCCGGAGGTGGCCAGGCAGGGCGCGGGCCGGGTCTTCGCGGTGTTCAGCCCGCGCGGCGGCGCTGGCAAGACCACCGTGGCGGTGAACCTGGCCGTGCTGCTGGCGCGGATGTTCCCGGATCGTGTGGCGCTGCTCGACCTGGCGGTGACGTTCGGACACGCCGGGCTTCACCTCGGGCTGTATCCCAGCGATGGGATCGCCTCCCTGGAGGCGGAGCGGCTGGAGAACCTGGATCGCGAGACGCTCAACCATTGCGCCTACCTGCACGGCTCCAGCCTGCGGCTCTACGTCGGCGCGACCAGGCCCGAGGAGGGTGAGGCGGTCACCGGCGAGCACGTCAAGGCGGTGCTGGCGCTGATGCGCCGGCAGTACCTCTACGTGGTGGTGGACCTGCCGTCCAGCTTCAGTGAGCCCACGCTCGCCGCGATGGAGCTGGCCGATCGGCTGATCCTGCTGATGACACCGGACCTGGCCGCGCTGCGCGACGTCCGTGAGGTGCTCCGCCTGTTCAACGACACCATCCGCGTTCCGCGTGCCAAGCACTGCTACGTGCTGAACGCCCCCGCGCCCGTCCGGCCGCTGAGCCGCGAGCAGATCGAGGGGCCGCTCGAGCTGCAGTTGCACGTGGAGATCCCGCATGGCGGCGAGGCGGTCTACAAGGCATATCTCAAGGGAGAGCCTGTGGTGGTCGGGCAGGCGAGCGGCACCATGGCGAAGGCGTTGGAGAAGCTGGCCGGCGAGCTGCTCGACGGTGCGGTGAAGCCCCTTCCCGTAGCCGCCGCCGCAGCCGGGGAGCGCGGCGGGCTGCTGAGCAAGCTCTTCAGTAAGAAGGCCTAGGAGCCGCTAGAAGCGGCGATCGGGCGGGAGGGAGGTCTGGGTGGCGCCGCGTGCCAAGCTCACGGATGCTCTGCGCAAGATGGATGTCTTCGAGGCGTTATCGCCGCCAGACCTGGAGAAGGTGGCGAAGCTGCTCCGTGAGCGGAGGCTGGGGGAGACGAGCGTCCTGTTTCGACAGGGCGATCCTGGCGACGCGATGTACATCGTCGAAGACGGTCGGATCAAGATCGTCACCACCGACAGCCTCGGACGCGAGAAGGTGCTGGCGTTCTACGGGGAGGGGGGGTTCTTCGGGGAGATGGCGCTGCTGACCGGAGCGCCGCGAACCGCGACCGCGATCGCCGCGACCGACTCCCGGGTGCTGGCGCTGCGCAAGGAGGACTTCGACAGGCTGCTGGCCGCCAACGCCACGATCGCCAAGGAGATGCTCAAGGTCGTCGCGCAGCGGCAGATGGCAACCCGGCGGCGCCTCCTGGACCGCGGCGGCGAGGGCGCCAGCCAGGGGAAGATGTACACGCTGTTCGCGCCCCGCGGCGGGGCGGGCAAGACGACGCTAGCGGTGAACCTGGCGGTCGCCTTCGCCGCCGAGAACCCGGACCAGGTCACGCTGCTCGACCTCGACGTCACCTTCGGCCATGCTGCGCTGGCGCTGAACGTCGTTCCTAAGTCGAGCCTGGCGGCGCTCTCCTCAGAGTCGCTGCGTACCCTCGATCGGGAGAGCGTCAACTACTATCTGGCGACCCACGAGTCGAGCCTGCGCCTGCTCGCCGGCTCCAGCCGACCGGAAGAGGGCGAAACGGTGTCGGGCGAGCACGTGCGCGCGGCAGTGGATCAGTTGCGCCGCTCCTTCGCCCACCTGGTCGTCGACACCCCGGCGAACTTCACTGAGCCCACGCTGGCAGCGCTGGAAGAGGCGGACAAAATCGTGTTCGTGGTGAACCCCGACCCGGGCAGTGTCCGCGACAGCCGCGAGTGCCTGCGCATCTTCACCCAGTTGCTGCAGATGCCGGAGGCCAAGTTCTACTACGTGCTGAACCACACGCTGCCGTACAAGGGCCTCAGCAAGGAGGAGATTCAGCGAACGCTGGGTGTGCCGTTCTCGGTGGAGATCCCCTACGCGGGTGACGTGCCGGCTCGCGCGGCGCTGCGAGGCGAGCCGTTTGTGATCAAGCAGGCCAGCTCGCCGATTGCGCGCGCGGTGGAGGCGATGCGCCGCGAGCTCGACCGGATGGCGGCGGAGATCCGCGTGGGTCTCATTCGCTCGCGCCAGTGAGCAGGCCAGCCGCTGCAACGCCAGTGAGGGGAGGAGCGACGCGGAATGAGGACGTACCGTATTGCACTGATTCCGGGCGATGGGATCGGCCGCGAGGTGATGCCGGTTGGCGTGGCGGCGCTGGAGGCTGCCGCGGGCCTGGCCGACGGGTTCCGGCTCGACTTCCAGGAGCTCCCCTGGAGCTGTGAATACTACCTGCAGCATGGGCGGATGATGCCGGAGGACGGGCTGGAGACGCTGCGTGGCTTCGACGCCATCTATCTCGGCGCGGTCGGCTGGCCGGAACGGGTGCCCGACCACGTCTCGCTCTGGGGACTGCTGCTCCCGATTCGCAAGGCGTTCGACCTGTACGCCAACGTCCGCCCCTGCCGGCTGCTACCGGGCATCGAAGGGCCCCTGCGTGGCAAGGGGCCGGACGAGATCAACTTCGTGGTCGTGCGCGAGAACACCGAGGGTGAGTACTCCGGGGTTGGTGGACGGGTCCACATCGGTACCCCCTGGGAAGTGGCGGTACAGGACATCGTCTTTACTCGGCGCGCGGTGGAACGAATTATTCGCTTTGCCTTCGACCTGGCGCGTCGTGAAGGGCGCCGGCGTGTGACCAGCGTGACGAAGTCGAACGCGATGCAGTTCAACATGGTGTTCTGGGACGAGGTGTTCTGGCAGGTGGCAGGCGAGTTCCCCGACATCGCCGCCGACCAGTGCCATGTGGACGCGATGGCGGCGCGCTTCGTCCGAGCCCCGGAGCAGCTCGACGTGCTGGTGGCCTCGAACCTGTTCGCGGACATTCTGACCGACCTGGCCGGGGCGCTACAGGGCAGCCTTGGGCTCTCACCCAGCGCGAACATTACCCACGACCGCACGGTGCCGTCGATGTTCGAGCCGGTGCATGGCTCGGCGCCAGATATCGCCGGCAAGGGGATCGCCAATCCGCTGGCGGCGGTCTGGGCGGGGGCGATGATGCTGGAGTTCCTGGGTGAACGCCAGGCAGCCGCGGCGGTAATGCGTGGGATCGAGCGGGTAACCGCGCAGCGGAGCGCGCTGACGCCGGATCTCGGGGGGCGGGCGACCACCGCGGAGTGCGGCGCGGCCGTCGTGGAGGCGATCCGGACGGCGCGCCCGGGGGCTTAATCGAGTGGGTGAGCCCGGCGGGCTGGCCAGCAGGCGCCCACTGGCCTGGCCCAGGGGCGGCGTGGGGGAAGGCGCGCAATGCCGATCATAGCGATCTCTAACCAGAAGGGCGGGGTCGGGAAGACCACCACCACGTTGAACCTGGGCGCGGCGTTGCAGGCGGCCGGCAAACGGGTTTTGCTGGTCGATCTCGACCCTCAGGGTAACCTCACCATCGCCGCCGGGCTGCTCCAGCCGGATACGCTCAGCCCCTCCATAGGCGAGCTACTAGCACAGGCGGCGAGAGCGGGCGGCAGGGCGCCGGCGGCGGCGTCGGCCATCGTCCGCTCGCCGGCCGGCCTGGACCTTCTCCCAGCCAACAGCCAGCTTTCCGCGGCGGAGCTGGCGCTGGTCTCTGCGATCGGGCGCGAAACGGTGCTGCAGACGGTGCTGACGCCGCTGCTGCCCAGCTACGACGTCGTGCTCATGGACTGCCTGCCGAGCTTAAGCCTGCTGGTGGTCAACGCGTTCACCGCGGCCGACGGGATCATCATCCCGGTCCAGGCCGACTACCTGGCGATGCAGGGGCTGGCCCAGGTGATGGAGACGATCGGGGCGGTGCAGCGCCGGCTCAACCCGACGCTGCAGATCTACGGCATCCTGCTCACGATGGTCGATCCGCGCACCGCGCACGCCCGAGAAGTAGTCTCGACCGTCCGCCAGGCGTTCGAGGGGCAGATCCGCGTCTTCGAGGCGGAGATCCGGCTCCAGGTGGCGCTAAAGGACACCTCGAAGGCGGGAGTGAGCATCTTCGACTACGATCCGCGCAGTGCCGCGGCCCAGGCGTATAGCCGGCTGGCGCAGGAGGTCATCGCGGTCGTTCAGGAGACGGGCGGAGCGCCGGCGTGGCCGCTCCCGGCCACGCCGGCCGCTGCCACGCTCCCCACACTGCCCGTGGAAGCACCGGTCGCCACGCTGGAGGCGCCGGCCTCGGTCGCGGCACCACCCACGCCGGCGCGAGCACGGACCCGGCCGGTGCTAACCGAGCGTTTGCGGTTTGCGGACTTCCTGGTCGGCCGGGACGGCTGGCTTGGCGGGAACGATCTCTGATGCAGAGCGCGCCGATGGTCGATCGCGATTCCGTCGCGGCGGGGAGGCTCTGAGTGGCAAGCGTCCTGCAGCACTGCCGAGTAGCGCGCCAGTCGTTGCGCAGTGGCAATCGGGCCGAGGCGCTGGCGCTGGCGCGGGAGATCGTGAAGCAGCAGCCCCACTGCCTGCTGGCGCTGCGGCTGCTGGCGCTGCTCAGCCTGGACGCCGGCACGCGCGAGGCGCTCAGCGCCTTCCAGCAGTGCGCCGCGATCGATCCGCAGGACCCGCTGGCCGAAGTGGGCCTGGCGATGATCTGCGAGGACGCAGGGGTGGTGGAATCCGCCATCCGGCATTACCGGCGCGCCGCCGAGCTGTCTCCCGACGATCCGCGGGTGGAAGACGAGCTCGCCCGGCTCGGCGTGATGGCCGTTCCCCCCACTGCTCTGGGCGAGGGGATCCGCGCGCTGCGGGTGCAGGATACGGCGCGGGCTATCCCGGAGCTGCAGGCGGCGCTGAGCGAGCAGCCCGCGGACCCGGCGGCGAAGCTCGCGCTGGCCCAGGCGCTGTGGCTGGAGCAGGCCACGGACCAGGCGACCGCCCTGGCCAGCCAGGTGCTCGCCACCCATCCGCACAGCATCGTGGCGCTGATGATCCTGCTCGCCAGCGAGCTCCGGCGCGGCCGGGCACTGCGCGTGCGCGAACTCCAGGCCCGCATCGATGCGATCGAGCCTGGCCTGGTGCTGCACCCCGAGGTTGCCAGCCTGCTGGGACTCCCCGTTGGCAAATAGCGGCAGGGAAGAGCGGCAGCAGCCTCGGGGTGGCCGGGTCGCCTCTAGAGGTTTACCCGATGAGCAAATACTCGGAACTCATGGATATACGAACGGACCCGCTGGAAGACCAGGAGGGCCAGGTGGCGGTCTCGCTGCTGGAGGCGGCGGCGCGGCTGGGCCTGTCGGTGGATACGGTGCGGCGGCGGGTCAAAGCCGGGATGCTGCCGGCCCGCAAGGTTCCCACCCGCTAT
>JAJPGT010000043.1 GCA_021325655.1 Pseudomonadota bacterium | reverse complement strand
TCATGGACGAGGTGGTCAACCACCGCGACGCGGTGATGGATGAGATCGCCAACCACCCAGACGCCTTCAGCGACGAGGTGAACAACCACCGCGCGGCGTTCCTGGACCTGGTAACGAATCACAAGGACGCCTTTACCGATGTGGTGAGCAACCACCCGGATGCCTTCATGGATGAGGTCAGCAACCATCCAGACGCCTTCTCTGATTTCGTTGCCAACCACCGGGACGCGTTGGCCGACTGGGCGGCCAACCACCCGGAGGCGGCGGACAAGCTGCTCCGGCATCGCTAGGAATGCCAGTCCGCCCCGTACCTCGCGTGCGGGGCGGACTTCCACGAGGAGGGAGCGATGCTGGCCACTCGTCTCATCTGGTATGTCACCGGGCTGCTGGAGGGGCTGCTCGGGCTGCGGCTGCTGCTGATTGCGCTGCTGGCCAACCCGGCGAATCCGTTCGCCCGGCTCGTTGCCCGCCTGACAGAGCCGCTGGTGGCGCCGTTCCGAACCCTGCTCCTGCACGGCGGGCACTTCGCCCGCGCCGAGGCGAGCACAGTGGTGGCGATGGTGGTCATCCTGCTGCTCGCGGCGGCGCTGACGGGATTGTTCGACGTGCTCCGGCCGCAGGCCTCGGTGTAAGCGGCGACGAGCAGGCAGGCGCGCCAGCGCCCCCGGTCGACAGACCGGGGGCGCGGTTGTTCCGGGCTCAGGACCTGGCCAGCGGCACGGTGAGGTGAAAGACGGCACCACGCGGGGCGGGCTCCACCCAGATGCGCCCACCGTGTGCCTGCACCAGCCCCCGGGCGATCGCCAGCCCCAGCCCGGCTCCGGCCGAGCTCAGCCCGCCTCGACCGCGCGAGCGGGCGTGCTCGCCGCGGTAGAACCGATCGAAGATGCGCTCCCACGCGTCGGGCGGCACCCCGGGACCGGTGTCGCTGACGACGACATGGGCCGCCTGGCCGTCGGCGTGGACATCGATGCGCACTGCCCCGCCAGCCGGGGTGTAGCGGAGTGCGTTATCGATCAGATTGCGCAGCACGCGCTGAAGGCGCGCGGCATCGGCGTTCACCTCCGGGAGGTTGGAAGCAAGGTGCTGCTCCAGCGCTACGCCCTGCTCGCGTGCCCGTGCCTGGTAGGGCGCGAGGGTCTCCTGGAGCAGATCGGGCAACGTGGTGGGGGCGAAGCGGAGCCGGAGCGCGCCGCTCTCGATCTGGCTCAGCTCGAACAGGTCATCGATCAGGCGGCTGAGATGCTGGATCTCGAGCCGGATCAGCTCCAGGTAGCGCTGGACCTCGGCGGTTTCGCTGACCACGCCGTCCAGCATTGCCTCCACCATTGCCTGCGTCGTCGCCAGCGGGGTGCGGAGATCGTGGGAGACGGCCGCGACCAGCTCTCGGCGGCTGGCCTCCAGCTCGCGCTCGCGCTCGAACGCGGCCTGGAGCTGGCTGGCCATGTGGTCGAACGCCGCCGCGAGGCGGGCCACCTCGTCCGAACCGCGGGCGCCTACCCGGGCGCTGAGGTCGCCGGCGGCCAGCCGCCCGGCGGCCCGAGCGAGGGTGTCGAGCTGAGTCAGGAGCGCGGCGCTGACGCTGAAGCCGAAGGCGAGCGAGATGATGGCCGAGAAGCCGAGCAGCAGCAGGAGGAACGCTAGGTCGTGGCTGCTCAAGAACATCAGCGCCGATGCCGCCAGCACGTTGGCCAGGGCGACCAGCAGTCCAGCGCCGTAGGCGAGCGCGAAGCGGAGCCGCAGGCTGCCCAGGTGGCCGCCTCCCCAGCGCACTGCGGCGGCGCTGAGCAGGAGCGAGCCACTGCCGCTGCCGAGCAGGATCAGGGCGATGGAGCCGATCTCTGATAGGGGCGCGCCCATGACCAGCGCGGCATAGATGAGCGCGGCTCCGACCGCCAGCACCAGCGCGGCGCCGACGAACAGCGGCTGCGCCGTCATGGCGACACCGATGGGTCGAACTTGTAGCCCGCGCCCCAGACGGACTTGATGTGCGTCGGCCGGTTCGGGTCGGGCTCCACCTTCTCCCGCAGCCGCCGCACATGCACCGTAACCGTGCTCGGGTCGCCGACAAACTCGCGGTCCCAGACCGCGTCCAGCAGTTCGTCGCGGCTGAACACCCGCCCTGGATGGGCCATCAGGTAGTGCAGCAGGTCGAACTCCTTGGGCGTCAGCCCCACTGCCGCGCCGCGCACCTCGCAGACGCGCTGGCGGGGGTCCAGGGTGATCTCGCCGCCACGCAGCCGGCCATCGGGGCGCGGTGGCTGAGCGTCGAGCTGCACCCGCCGCAACTGCGCCTTCACCCGGGCGACCAGCTCGCCCGGGCTGAACGGCTTGACGACGTAGTCGTCGGCGCCAGCCTCCAGCCCGGCGATCCGCTCGCTCTCCTCGCCGCGGGCAGTGAGCAGGATGATCGGGGCCACGATGCCGCGTGCCCGGAGGCGCCGGCACACCTCAACACCGTTCACCTCGGGCAGCATCACGTCCAGCACTACCAGGCTCGGCGGCCGCTCCAGGCTCAGCGCCGTGTCGAGCGCCTCCTGCCCCGTGGCCGCGGTCACCACGCGCATCCCTTCGCGCAGGAGGTAGCGCTGAACGACCTCCACCACGATTGGCTCGTCGTCCACCACCAGGATCGTTGGCCGGGCGTCGGTCATCACGTGCTGCGCGGCTCCTGTCGTCTCCGCGTCGCCGGTTCGCCGTCTCGCTCCCAGCAGGATGCGCCAGGTCCTCGGTGCTACCCTGCCGCGGGCTTGACCGCGACCGTGTGTAGCCCGGTCGCGCCGTCCGGCTCGGCCAGGCGGAACTGCTCCGGCTGGCGCACGCCGGTGCCGTCCACCGCGCGGGCGGCCAGGGTGAGCGGTGTGTTCGGCGCCAGGGTAAAGGTGCCCTCCCAGCGCACCCAGGTGTCCTTCCCGGCTGGCGGCTCCAGGAAGCGGGCTTGCTGCCAGGTTTTGCCCCCATCGGCGCTGTACTCGACGGTGGAGATCCCGCGCGTCCCGGCGTAGGCGATGCCGGCGATGCGGTGCTCGCCTGGCGGCAGCTCCTGGTTGATCGCCGGGACGTCGATGCGGGTCATGGTCTGGACGATCGCCTCCTTGCTCCAGCCACGCTGGCCGTACCAGTCCACGAACGCCTCCCGCATCGGGCGGATCCCCACCACCCACTTGGGGCTCTTCATGCCGTACCGATTCGGTACCAGCAGGCGGGCAGGGTAGCCATGCTCGATCGGGAGCACCGTGCCGTTCATCTCGTAGACCAGCAGCGTAGCCGCGAGCAGCTCGGGGTCGGGCGGGAGCGAGGAGGTGAACTCGTCGGCTCCGAACACTGCGATCGACTGCACCCCGTCCCTCAGCCCGCCGGCCAGCGCCAGCAGGTCCGCCAGGCGCACACCCTTCCAGCGGGCAGTACTGATCAGGTCGCAGCCGAACGGCACCTGCTCGCACTGGCTGACCCAGTTCGAGATGCACTCCTGCGTCTTGGTGATCTCCAGCGCCGGGAGCTTGTAGAGCGTTCGCAGGTCGACCTGGACCGGATGGCTCACTTCGCCATCGATCACCAGCCGCCACTGCTCCGGATCGAGCACCGGGTCGCTGACCGCATTCTTGGTCGTGATGTACCAGTCCTGATTCGGGGTGATGTACGAGGCCAGCTCGCCCGGCTTGCGGCCGGAGGCGGTCAGCGCGCCGTCCTTGTCGCGGCTGATGTGCGGGTTGGGCGTCGGCGCCGGCGGCAGGACGATTTCAGCAGTGGGGCTGGGAGCGGGCGCTGGTGTCGGCGGGCTGGTTGGCACCGGGGTCACGGCGCGCACCGTGCCCGTGGTCGGCGCGGCGGCGGGCTGGGTGGTGGCAGCAGGCGCGGCCGCGCTGATGGGGGCCTTCGTCGGGGCTGGTGTTGGCAGCTTCAGGTTGTCCAGCGTCGCCAGCGGCAGGCTGCTGGTCACCGCGCCGGCGGAGCGCCCGAAGTAGTAGGTCAGCGCGTAGGCGGCTCCGGTGCCCACCAGGCCGGCCAGGAACGCCCGGCGGGCGGGGGTGAGCGCCGGCCGCCCGCTCGCCGTGGCCGGCCCCAGAACCAGGATGGCGCGGCCCAGCAGCAGCACGGTCATGTAGGCGAGCGCCACGCCTAGGTAGCTGGCGTTCGTCAGCGCCACGTCCTTCAAGAGCCTGGTCGCGAACAGCCCGGCCCCGGTGATCGGCATCACCACCGCCATCGCGAATAGCCACAGCAGCGCCGCGGCGACGACCACCGCCAGCGTGCTCCGCCGCACTACCAGCGTCCCGATGACCACGAGCGCCAGCGCCATCCCAGCGAAGGCGACCTCCAGTGCCAGCACCTTTGCCTCGGTGCTGAACGTCTGGATCCCCTTCTCGAACAGGGCGGGCGGGACGAACAGGAGCGCCCATTCCATGACTCGCTCGGGCAGGGTGCGGATCTGGTAGGCCGAGCGGGCCCAGTACATCAGCCCGATGGCAACCGCGCTCGCGGCGATGCTGACCAGCAGGGCGAGCGGCCAGCTCAGCGGCTTGGAGGCTTGCTGCATACCGTATCTCCGTGTCGCCACCCGTTCTTCAGCCTACCAGTGGCCGGGCAGAGGCGGGTAACAAAGCTTACTCGCGCGGTCCACCATGGATCAGTCCGCGCCGGGCTGAGCGCGTTACACGCCGCTCGCGCTCCCACCGGCACGATGGCCAGCCCTGGGCGGGGCGCGCGGCGCGGCTAGTCGGGGCGGGGGAGCTCCACGGAGGGCGGCCCGCCGTTACGGGCCGGGATCGCCGCCGCGGGGCTCCAGTCATCGCCGGCATGCAGGAGCCAGACCCGCACCGCGGTGAGCTCCGGCGGCAGGCGGAAGACGCGGGTCCGCACCGTCTCCCCAACGCGCCAGAGCGTGCTCGGGTACCACCAGAGCGTCGGGACCTCCTCGTCGGACTCCCAGATCACCTCGGGCCCTTGCAGCGCCTGCACGAAGGGACGCACGTCCTCGGGCGGAGGTGCGTCCGCGCGCCAGGCGAGTTCCAGGTCCCAGAGGGGGCCGCTCAGGCCTACCTCGCCAGTCTGCCAGAGCCGCGCGCCCAGCAGCGTGATCCCGCCCTCGAAGGTGCGGTTGAGCGGTCGCCAGCCGGGCTGCGCCGGGAGGCCGCCGTCGCCACGGACGAAGGTCAGGAAGGCGGGCGGAAGGGACGACCCCTGCGCCCCGCGGCGGAGCAGGAGATAGCCGTCGGCGGCGTCCTGGACGCCGTACTCGCCGCTCTCCAGCAGGTCCTGGACGCGGGCGCGGGCATCGCCGAGGGTCACCGGGGCCGGCGGGGCGGAGGCATCGATCAGGACGTACTCGGCGTCGCGCAGGGTGGGAAACAGGTAGATCGACGGCCGCTCGCTCAGGTGCGGCAAGAGGGTGGTGGACGCGGAGACAGGCACATCGGGCGGGACCTGGCTCAGGAAGCGCGCGGCGAGTTGCTCGTGTGGCCCGACGCGCGGGATAGCTGCCCCGGGCGCGCCAGGCAGCATCCCCGCCTGCCAGGAGGCGGCGACGGCGCCGAGCAACGCGGGCGCCAGCGCCAGTCTTCGGGCCCAGCCGGCGGCGCTCTCGGGGAGCGCGGCGCGCCCCGCCGCCAGGCGCGGCAGGGCCGTGGCGGCGGTCAGCCAGACGGCGAGCCGCTCCACGCCCAGGACCGCGGCGACCAGCAATGCGCCCGCCACCGCGGCCGAATAGTGCGCCCGGCCGGCCGCCATCCAGATCGAATCGCTCAGCGTGTTCAGCAGCGTGGAAGGGAGCGCCGCGACGAGGGCGAGCGGGGCGAGCAGTGGCAGGCCGCCACTCCAGAGGAGCAGGGTCTGGAGATAGCTGACCGCCAATGGCCGGGTGAGCTGGTCGACGAAGCGCCCGGGGGCCAGGATCAGGTTGCGGGCGATCTCGGGCACGGTAGCGCCCAGCGAGGCGTAGCGCACCAGGAACGGCGAGACCACACCGCCGGTGAAGTAACGCAGGATCGCCAGGCTCGCCAGCGACCAGCCAAAGCCGAGTGTGGCGAGAGCCAGCACGGCGCGGCCGCCCTGCTCGCGCCGCCAGAACGCCAGTGCGAGCAGGGCAACGATAAGCCCCACCTCCTCTTTCGTCGCCGTGGCCAGGGTGCCCGCCAGCAGGAACCAGCGCCAGCGGCGGGCGCGAGCTGCGGCGGCCATCCAGACGAGCAGCGGCGCCGCGAGCGCCACGGTGTGGAAGTCGGCCAGGGCGGCCCAGTGAAGCGGCGGGGCGAGCAGATAGACGGCTGCGAAGGCCAGGCCGCCCGCTTCGCCCAGCCGGGAGCGCCCGAGCGCATGGGCGGCGAAGGCGCCCAGCCCGATCCCGAGCGCCTGCAAGATCAGCAGCGTCCGCGGATCGCTCCAGGCCAGGTACAGCGGGGCGACCAGCAGCAGCAGCGGCTCGACGTGGAAGGCAAGCAGCGAGTCCGGCCGCTTCAGCTTGGCGAGGTCGACATCCAGGGTGAAGTCCGCCCGCTCGTACACGCTGAACTCGAACGGCCGGCCATGCAGGGTGTTCCAGACGATCTGATCGGTGAAGCCAAGGTCCTCAGCGTGCGACTGGAACGCCTGGTGGCGCTGGACTGCGAGCCAGCCGAACCAGAGGGAGAACGCGAGCGCCCAGAGGGCAACCACGAGCAGCGCAACGCGGCGGCTCCACCGGGGGCGTGGCTCCGCTGGTTCGGGCACCTCGGGCCAGGCTCCAACTATGCCGTTGCCAGCCCGCGCCGGGACAACGGATACCGGGGCGGGTGGATCGGCCGCGTTGATGGCCAGCGGCAGGTCGGCGGACTCACTCATCCGAGGCCGGCGGCCTACAGGCTCCAGGCGATTCCGCAGTTACGGCAGGCCGGGTGCGGGGTGGAGGATTGGAGCTGTTCGCGGAAGCGTTGGTATCGCTCGCCCGTCCACACCGCCTGGACGCCGTCACGCAGATAGTTGCCGAGGATGATGCTCTCGTACGGTGCATCGGTAAACGGGGCGATGCAGCAGGGCAGCGCGTTGCCCTGCGCGGTGACGTACGCCAGCCGCAGCGGCCGGCTGCACGCGCGCCACGGCTCCGGCTGGTCCGGGCGCTCGACGATGCTCTCCCGCGGATGCGCCCCACCGGCCCCGGCCAGGCGCACCCCCAGCCTCTGCGCGAGCTGCTCCGCCTGCTCGATGATCGCCGCCGCCTCCTCGCGGTGCTGCTGGTAGATCGACTGCTCGGCGATCGCGAGCCCCTCGCCCCAGAAGACCATTCGCTGCAGGTACACCTCTTCCACGCCGATCCGGGCCGCTAGCTCCACCACCCCGGGCAGCTCCGGCAGGTTCTCCCGCATCCCCGTAACCCAGAACGAGAGCCGTGGCTGCTCAGCGCCTCGCTCGCGCTTGGTGCGCACCATCTCCGCCACGTTGGCCACCACCCGCTCGAACGCCGGGATGCCCCGTACTTTCAGGTACGTTTCTGGGGTGCTGCCGTCGATGGAGACGCGCAGCTCGTCCAGCCCGCTCTCGATCAGCTCTACCTGGCGGCGATAGGTGAGCAGCGTCGCGTTGGTGTTGAACACCACGTAGACGCCGCGCTCTTTGAGGTGGCGGATCATCGCCGGGAGCTCTCGGTTCAGGAGCGGCTCGCCGATCCCTTGCAGCACCGCGCGCCGGAGATCCGGGAACTGGGCCACGAGTTGGACGAACTCCTCCAGGGAGAGCTGCTTCGCCGCTTCCTGCGGCGAGAAGGTCAGCGGGCAGGTCGCGCACAGGCTGTTGCAGCGGTTGGCGACCTCGAAATAGACCTCCACGGGCGACGGCAGCGGCTGGCCCGAGCGGGCGAGCGCCAGCCGGCCCTCCTGAGTGATGGCCGTCACGGTGGGCTGGGCGAGCGTCATGCAAGGACTCCATCGGCAACCGATTGCGAAGATGGCGGGCGCAGGTGGCCGGAGGCGATCAGCGCGGCGCGCGTGTGTCTGGCTCGGCCGGGCGTCTGGCGCAGGTCGGCCAGGAGCTGGTCGAGCGCGGCGGCATCGTCCACGTCGTACCAGCGCGGCAGGAGGTGCACCCGCAGCCCCAGCGCGCGGCAGCGTTCCAGCGTCACCGCTGCCACGCTGCTTGTGCTCCAGACCATGTTGCGGAACAGGCGCGGGTGCGTCGCCGTGGCGGCGAGCAGGTAGTAGCCACCGTCGTCAGTTGGGCCGAGCGCGACATCGGAGCCGCCGCGCAGCGCCGCGAACGCCTCGCGGATAAGCGCGGCCGGGAGCGTCGGGCTGTCAGCCCCAAGGACCGCCGCGGCGGCGAATCCCTCTGACAGCCCCTGGCGGAAGGATGACTCCAGCGCATCGCCCAGGCCATGGCCGTCCTGGAGCGCGACGGGTGCTACCTCGCCCACCAGCGCCCGCAGCGCCGCGCACTCGCCGTCGTCGCGACACATGATCCGGGCCGCGCAGCCGGCCGCCAGTACCGTGTCCAGGCTGTCCAGGAGGAACGCCCGGGCGAGCGCGGCCGCCTGCGCAGTGTCGAGCGGCGGGCAGAGGCGGGTCTTCGATGCGCCCGGCCGAGGCGCCTTGGCGATCAGGTACACCACGCTGTCCAGACGGCTCACGCCACAACCCCCGGCCGGGCCGCGCCTGGCGCCGGCCGCCAGAAGGCGTAGCGCAGTGCGCAGGTCCACAGCTTCCAGGCCGCGCCGAGCGTCCCCCGAAAGGTGCCCGAGACCTTGGAGGCGCCACCGAGGCGGGGCCGATACTCTACCCGCACTTCGGCGATCCGCAGCCCGGCGCGGACGGACTTCACCACCAGCTCCGTCGTCCAGCCGTAGGTGCGCTCGCGCAGCTCCAGGCTGGCCAGGCGGTCGGCGCGGATCGCCTTGAACGAGGGCAGATCGCGCAGCCGCCGGCCGAGCAGCGGCCACAGCGCGGCCAGAACCAGCCAGTTGCCGAGTCGGGCGTGCCACGGCAGCGCCCGGGGCTGGCTGGCCATGTCACGCCAGCCGAGCGCCAGGTCGGCACTGCCGTCGAGCAGCGGCGCCAGCACCCAGGGCAGCGCGGCGGGCGGGTCGGAGTAATCCCCATCCAGAAACGCGATGATCGCCGCTCCAGCCGCCAGCGCCGCCCGCGCGCCTGACCAGCAGGCGGCGCCGTAGCCGGGGCGGTCCTGGCCGAGGACAGTGGCGCCATGGGCGCGGGCGATCTCGGCCGTGCCATCCGTGCTCGCGCCGCTGACAACGTACACCCAATCCACCGTTCCTGGCGGAATCTCCGACAGCACCGCGCCGATAGACTCCGCTTCGTTCCAGGCCGGGACAACCAGGGCGACGCGTGGTCGGGTCACACTACCACCATAGGCGGGCTGCATCGGGCTGGGGCTTACAGACCTTACGCCGTGGCCGGCCGCCGCGCCGCCGTTATAGCACGCGGGGGGCGTCCGGTGTCGCGCCCGGCTGGTAGTCGGACGGTGTTGCTCAGATGGCGCGCTGGCACCACCTGGCACGCGGTGGCGACTATGGGGCGCGCAGCCGCGCTGCAATCACCGAGATGACGCCTATTCTCCCGCTCGCGAGAGCGGGCCGGCCATGTCGCTTCCAGGTGCTCCCCCGGGGCCTTCAGGGCTGCGAGCCTCCAGGCTGTTGCGGGGTGCCGTGCAGGCACGTTATCCTCCGCACTACGACGGTATTCTGGCCCTTGAAGGCGAGCTTCCGACTGGCGGGGGCTCGCCGAACAGGGATGAATTCGGAGCGAGGATGTCATCACCCGGCGAGCCCTCTCACTCCACCCACAGCGCGCCTGACTTCGACCCCGAGCTCCAGGCCCAGGCTGATCGCCGGCTCTCGATGATCGTCGCGTTGATGCTCGCGCTACTGGCGATCCTGTTCGCGATCATCGTCCCGGTCTCCATCGCTCTGCTGCACCGCGCCTACGGCTAGCCCGCGCTCGGCCAGGCCCCGGCGCATCCCGGCCAGCTCACACTGGCGGAGCACACCAGGGGCCTGCGCCCCGCGTCCCGCCTCTGCAAGCCCCTTTCCCTCGCGGGTCACGGCGCAAGCTGAACCCGACGCCGTGTGTGTTCAGCGGTGTGCTGTACTGGAGTACCGGGGAGCCGCCACGGCTCAGTCGATCTCCGACTCGACCTCCGCCATCGGGGCGTGGCTGGTGCTTACCTGGTCCACCTGATCCGCCGGCACCGACAGGATGACCTCGTCGCCCACCACCTCGCGGATCAGCGTCGGCCCTACCCAGACGTCGCCACCGCCAGGCCGGGCAATCCAGAGCCCGGCGAAGTCGGTGCTGCCGACCAGCCGTACCCGTCCGACCGGCTGGCCATCCGAGCCGATGACTCCCATGCCCTCGCGCAGCAGCGATTCTGGCATCTCCAATACCTCCTGCACGCTGGCCCGGCCGGGGATTCCGTTCCGGCCTAGAAGACCGGGATGACGTCGTTGAAATCGATGTGGACCACTTCTTTGCCGGTGATGCCGACCTCGGGCATGGCCGGGAACTCGATCCCGTAGCGCTCGACGACCGCCTTTACCTTGAACATCGCCTGGCGCCAGACCTCGCGCTTGATGTCCAGCGTCGCCACACCCAGCCCAGCCTTGCGGGCCAGGCTCTCCATCTCACGGTGCACCGCCAGGTACTCGGGCGGCAGCTTCCAGAAGTCGTCCGGCGGCTCGTACAGGATCATCGACAGGAAGACGAAGCCGGCGCGAAGCTGCTTGGTAATGAGCTTCTTGTCGTCCTCGCTGAGGTGCGGGAAGTAGTCCTCCAGGGTGGCCAGGCAGATCGCCATGTGGCGCGCCTCGTCCTTGCCGACGTTGCGCAGCCCCTGGGCGAAGACCGGGTGGGTAGCCTGCTTGGCCATGGTGTGGAACAGAGTCGTCGCCGCCACCTCGCCCATCATGAAGCTGCTGAACAGCACCGCCATCGGGTACTTCTTCAGCGCCTCGCTGTACCCCTTCCAGTAGCGGCCACCGTTGTAGTACAGCCAGCGGATGTTCCGCAGCGCCAGCGCCTCCAGCTCGTTCTGGGGCTTCCACTCGGTCGGGGTCGGGCTCCAGAGCTTGGTGACGGTGCGCTGGCAGACCTCCTCGTGGTTCACCTCGTCGCGGGTGATGGAGAAGAAGCACTTCCGCACCGGGTCCGGCTCGTGCTGCTCGTAGGAGTGGATCATCGCCTTGGCGAACACCGGTGGGCCGCTGCCGTCGAAGTTCGCCAGTACCGAGTACCAGTACATCACCCCGAGCCGCTCTTCACGGGTGAAGTCCTTCGGGTCGAGCTGATCCCAGGGCAGCTCGGCCGGATTCCACACCTCGCGCTTGGCCCGCTCGTAGAGCTGCGCCAGCTTGCCCGTCTGGTCGCCGTGCCATTCCATGGGATAGATGTTCGGCTGCTCGATCGTCGGGATGTCGGCAAGGAGGTCACGCACAACCTGGCTCAGCCCTTCGCCGCTGACCTCGCCGTTGATCGCTCGCTGCTCGCGCTCGAACTGCTCCCAGGCAGATAGCCCGCTCATCGCCTCTCCTCGTTGCGCTGTGACGCTCGCCTCGCTGCGAGATCCGTGCCAGCAGCATACCGCAGCCGAGCCCGAGGTGAGAGGCGCCTGATTGGCGTGGGGAAGCTCGGGTTGTCTACACTCCGCCACTGACCCAGCGTTGCTCCCACCGCCTGGACCTGGCACGGTCCGCTTGGATGGACTCCACGGAGCGAATGCGGGCGATGGCTCTGATCGTCGAGGCCGAAGGCTGCGACGGCATCGAGCTCGTGGGGTGGCGCCCGGATCATGGTAAGTTCCGCGCTCGACCTGCTCCTGATGCTCCTCCGCGCGCTCGTGGTGGCGCTGGCCGTTCCGCTCGCCATCGGGCTGGGGCTCCAGGCGCTGACCAGGCGGCTGGCGGGGTCCCCACGTGACCCGTCGCGTGGGGTGCCCCTGGCGCCGCCGACCGCGGCTGGGGAGGACGGCGGCGCAGTGCTCGCGCCGGGCACGCTGCTGGAGGCGTTCGCGCTCGGCCTACCCGGGAGCGCTGCGCTCGGCTACTGGGCCGCTGCCGATGGGGTACGCCTCGCTCCCGTGGCCCCTCCACTCGCCCTCGGCTCGCTCCTGGTTCTGCTCATCGTCGGCGGCCTCGCGCTGCGCGCTGCCGGCCGGCGCGATCTGCTCCGGCACGTGCCGCTCGCCGCCGTCGTCGTGCTCCTGCTCGCGGTCGGCTTTGCCCACTGGCTCCCCGGGCCAGTTGTCTTCGACGTCCCCTGGTTGCCGAACCTGGAGCGGGCGCGGCTGGGAATCCCGACCCGGCTGGTCGACCGCGGCGCCTGGGCCTACAGTGGCTCCATGCTGCTCGCCGCGGCTGGGGCGAGTCCGCTCGTCCCGATCGTGAACGCGGGGACGGCGATCGGCTGGCTCACCGCGGCGAGCATCTTCGGCGGGACGGCGCTGGCAGCGCGCCGCTCCGCCGTGCCGTGGGTCTATCTGCTCTGTCTCGGGCCGCTAGTCGCTCTTGGCCGCTTCTGGGAGTTCGCCCTGACCTCCAAGTTCTCCGTCTCCGGGCTGGGCCTGCTCTGTGGCGCGCTCGCTTTCCTGTTCGCCTACGTCCACACGGGCGATCGCCGCGCCGGGCTGGTGGGAGCGCTGCTGGTGGGGCTCGGCGCGGCGTTCGGCAACTCCGGGCTGCTGTACGGCGGGATCGCGCTCGGTGCCCTGTTCCTCGGCAGTGGGGATCCCTTCCTTGTGGCGCTGGCCGGCGTGGCGGGTGGAGCAGCGCTGGCGTTCACCGCCGGGCCCGCCCTCGGCCCGCCCGGGCTGCTGCTGGTCGCGCTGGCCGTCCCGTTGCTCGTCGCCTGGGGTGGCCTCCGCCTCGGGCGTGTGGCGCGGCCCCAGCCGCGGCTCTGGAAGCTCCACCCCGGCTGGCTGGTGCTGGGCCTGCTGGGGCTGGGGGCGCTGGCCGCCCTGCTGCTGCCCACCAGCCTGTACCCCTGGTACGCGCCCGGCAGCGGCCTCAGCCTGTTCACTCGCGGTTACGGCCCGCTGGTTTTCCTCGGGTTCGGCTCGGCTGTCCTGGCCGCGTTCTGGCTACCCGAGCGGGAGGCGTACTTCCCGCTGGTGGTCATCGCCTGCCCGGTCCTGGCGCAGATGCTGGTGCTGGTAGTGGCGCGGCTGCTGCCGCTGGACCTGGCGTTCGAGGGCGCCACCCTGCGCCAGATCCTGTACGAGACGAGCCGGATCACCACGCTGTACGTGTTCCCGCTGGCCACCGCCGTTGTGCTGGCGCTGGCACTGGCGGCGCTGCTGACGCGCTGGTGGCGGGCACGGCAGCGGCTGGCAGCGCTGGCGCTGGCGCTCGTCGCCGCGCTTGGCTGCTGGTTCGCGCCGTTCGCCACCGACCCGACCGGGGATCCGTCGGAAGTTGTGCCGGTGCGGTCGCTGGCGGAGCGGCTGCAGACCACGACGCGGCTGCTCGGCCGAGTAGCGACGGTGGCCGAGCGCGTCGGTCCAGCCGCGGGCTTCGACCCGCGATTGTTTGCCTTCAGTCCGAACGAGGTGCTCCTGGCACGCTACCTGGGCGACCGCTACGGCCGTGATAGCCCATGCCTGCTGTTCCTGGTCCCGCCGGAGGACCGCTGGAAGGACCAGGATGCCCATGGCTTCTTCGACTGGGGCTACCAGTACCACTTCTTCCCGCTGGCCCGGACCTTCTCCGACCCGGCCACGGTGCAGCCGCGGCCAGAGTGCGACGCCCCGCCGGTGCTGGTGATCCACCGCGACGTGACGAAGAAGCGAGATCCGTTCAGCGACCCCCGTCTGGCGAGCCTGCGCCAGCCGGGGCGCGTCCTCCAGATCGGCCGCTACGTCGTGCAGGGGCCATAAGGCGCCCGCCGGCTTCACGCGGCTCTGGTAGGCTGCGCGCGCTGCGGCCGGGTGTACACTTCGAGCGGAGCGGCAAGAGGGGGAGAGCGAGTGACCGCGCCCAAGCAGCGGATCACGCTGAACGTCAACGGCGACTCGTACGAGCTGCTGGTGCCCGTCCATAAAACGCTGCTGGAAGTGCTGCGCGAGGATCTGGACCTGACCGGCACCAAGCATGGCTGCGAGCTGGGCGAGTGTGGCGCCTGCGCGGTGCTGGTGGATGGCGAGCCGATCCTGAGCTGCCTGGCGCTGCCGATCGAGCTGCAGGAAGCAGAGATCGTCACGGTGGAGGGGCTCGGCCAGGGCGCTCGGCCGCATCCGCTTCAGGTGGCGTTCGCCGAGCGAGGCGCGGCGCAATGCGGCTACTGCACGCCCGGCTTTCTGGTCACCGCCAAGGCGCTGCTGGACGAGGACCCGGCGCCGTCGCGGGAGAGGATCGTCGAGGCGCTGTCGGGCAATCTCTGCCGCTGCACCGGGTACGTGAAGATCTTCGAGGCCGTCGAGCTGGCAGCGGCGCGAATGCGTGGCGAAGCCCCGGCTCCTGCGCGGGAGATACAGGCATGACGACGATCGAGCGACCGCCCGCGGGTGAGTTCTCCGTTATCGGGAAGCCAATCACCAAGATCGACGGGCTGAGTAAGACCACCGGGCAGGCCCGCTACGCGGACGATCTGAAGCTCCCACGGATGGCGTTCTGCCGGCTGCTGCGCAGCACTCGGCCCCACGCCCGCATCCTGCACGTGGACACCGCGAAGGCGGCGGCGCTGCCCGGGGTCTACGCCGTAATCACCGGCCAGGACCTGCCGATCCGGTACGGGGTGCTGCCGGTTGGCCAGGATGAGCAGGCGCTCTGCAGCGACAAGGTGCGCTTCGTCGGCGACGCGGTCGCGGCGGTGGCGGCGGTGGACGAGGAGACGGCCGAGCGGGCGCTGGACCTGATCGAGGTCGAGTACCAGGACCTGCCGACTTACATGACCATCGAGGAATCGCTGACCAAGCCGGGCGAGCCGATCCACGAGGGCAAGTTCGGCAATGCCCACCGCGCCGCGGCACTGGAGTTCGGCGACGTGGACGCGGCGCTGGCGGCGTCTGCCCACGTCTTCGAGGATACCTACTTCTTCCAGGGCACCACCCACCTGGCGCTGGAGCAGCACGCCTGCGTCGCCCAGTGGGACCCGGCCGGCAAGCTGACGCTGTGGACCAGCACCCAGTCGCCGCACTACGTCCACAAAGAGCTGGCCAGGGCGTTGGAGCTGCGCGAGGACCAGGTGCGCGTCATCGCCCCGCACGTGGGGGGCGGCTTCGGTGGCAAGCTGGAGCTGTTCCAGCACGAGGCGGCGGCCGCCAAGCTGGCGATGCTCACCGGCCGCCCGATCAAGGCCGCGCTCACCCGTGAGGAGGTGTTCTACTGCCATCGCGGCCGCCACCCGGTGCTGATGTGGGTGAAGACCGGCTGGACCCGGGACGGCCGCATCACCGCGATGGACTTCAAATCCTACGTCGATGGCGGAGCCTACATGAGCTACGGCGCCGCCTCGCTGCTCTACACCGGGGCACTGCAGACGGTGTGCGACCGCATCCCCAACTATCGCTGGCAGGGGGTGCGGGTGCTGACGAATAAGCCGCCCTGCGGCCCCAAGCGCGGGCACGGGACGCCGCAGCCGCGCTTCGCGCTGGAGTGCCACTTCGACGCGGTCGCGGAGCGACTCGGCATTCCAGTGCTGGAGCTGCGGCGGAAGAACTTCGTCCGGCCGTTCAGCAGGACGGTCAACTACCTGCGGATCACGAGCTGCGGGCTGGAGCAGTGCGTCGACCAGGTCGCCCGGGCCTCGGAGTTCGAGCAGCGCCACGGAAAGCTGCCGTATGGCAAGGGGGTCGGCTTTGCGGTCGGGGCCTATCTCTGCGGCGCCGGGCTGCCGGTGTACTGGAACGAGATGCCCCACAGCGCGGTGGACCTGCGGCTCGACCGCAGCGGGGTGGTGCAGGTCTCCTGCGGCCAGGTAGACATCGGCCAGGGCTCCAACTCGATGCTCGTCTCGGTGGTGGCCGAAGCGCTCGGCTGCAAGCCGGAGCAGATCGCCCTGGTCAGTGCCGACACCGATGTCACCCCGATCGACCTGGGCAGCTACTCCAGCCGGGTCACCTTCATGGCCGGTAACGCCGCGATCCAGGCGGCGACCCGGCTGCGTGGATTGCTGCTGGAGGCTGCGGCCGACGAGCTGGACGTGCCGGTCGAGGAGCTCGTACTGCGCGACGGCGTGCTCACTCGGCGCGATGGGATGGGCCGCCCGCTCAGCTTCGCCGAGCTAGTGCGGCTGGCCGAGGCGCGTAACGGGGCGCTGGCCGCCAGCGGTAGCTACAAGCCGCCGAAGCTGGCCGGGCCATTCAAGGCCTCCGGCGTCGGCCCCAGCCCGGCCTACAGCTTCACCGCCTGTGTCGCCGAGGTGGACGTGGACCCGGAGACCGGCTGGGTGACGGTGGAGCGGGTCTGGATCGCCCACGACATCGGCCGGGCGATCAACCCGGTGCTGGTGGAGGGGCAGATCGAGGGGAGCGTCTACATGGCGCTCGGCGAGGCGCTGATGGAGGAGCAGGTGTTCCGCCGCGGCGTCCACAAGATCCCCTCGCTGCTGGAGTACAAGAGCCCGACCACCTTCGAGACTCCGGAGATTCACACCTTCCTGGTCGAGACGGTCGACCCCGAGGCGCCCTTTGGTGCCAAGGAGGTGGGCCAGGGCCCCCTGCTGCCAGTGATTCCGGCCATCGCCAACGCCGTCCATGACGCGGTGGGGGTGCGGATCGACGAGACGCCGATCACCCCGGAGAAGGTGCTGAAGGCGCTGGAAACGCAGCGGGAGGGCAAGTCGCCGCGCTACGGCCCCACCCGGCTGCCCGAGTATGCCTTCCCGCGGATCACCCGGGTCGAGCTGCCGGAAGAGTGGCGTGGCGGCTACCAGGGAAATGGCCGGCCATGATGCGCCTCTCGCCCTTTACCTATCATGGCCCGCGGACGCTGGCCGAGGCGGCGGAGCTGCTCGCGGCGCAGCCACGCGGCGAGGCGATGGTCGTCGCCGGCGGGACGGACCTGTTCCCGAACATGAAGCGCCGACAGCAGGAGCCGAAGGTGGTGATCGGGCTGCGCGGGGTGCGGGAGCTGCGCGGCATCCGCGAGGCGGACGCTGGCTGGCTCCGCGTCGGCGCGACCACCACCCTGGCAGAAGCCGCCGCGCACCCGCTGCTGCGGACGCGCTACTCGGCGCTGGCCGAGGCGGCGCACGCGGTCTCCACCCCACACCTGCGGCTGATGGGGACCATTGGCGGCAATCTCTGCCTGGATACCCGCTGCAACTACTACGACCAGAGCTATCACTGGCGACGGAGCCTGCACTTCTGCATGAAGAAGGACGGCGACGTCTGCTGGGTGGCGCCGGGAAGTCCACGCTGCTGGGCGGTGTCCAGCTCTGACACCGCCCCGGTCGTGGTCGCGCTCGGCGCGAAGCTGCGGCTGGTGAGCGCCGGCGGGGAGCGGCTGGTGGAGGCGCGGGACTTCTTCCGCGACGACGGGATTCTCTATCTCAGCCGCCGGCCGGAGGAGATCCTGGCCGAGGTGCTGCTGCCGCCGCTCGACCCGAGCTGGCGGACGGTGTACCTGAAGCTGCGCCGACGGGGCTCGTTCGACTTTCCGATCCTCGGCGTCGCGGCGGCGATCAAGCGCGGCGATGGGATTGTCGAAGACGTGCGCCTGGTGCTCGGCGCGGTCGGCTCCTCCCCGGTCGACGTCTCGGCCGCGGCCGCCCCGCTGCGCGGCGCCACGCCGACGCTCGACGCCATCGAGGCAGTGGCGGCGACGGCCTACAAGAGCGCCCGGCCACTGGACAACACGGACCTGAACTACGCCTGGCGCAAGAAGATGGCCCGAGTCTACATCCGGCGGGCGCTGGCAGCGGCGACGGGGGTGGCACTGGCCGAACGGGAGCAGGCCGAGAGTGGCTGAGCGCTGGTCGGTCGGAGTGGTCGGCGCGGGGACGATGGGCGCCGGCATCGCCGAGGTGGCGGCTCGAGCCAGAGCGCAGGTTCGGCTGTACGACGTGGACCAGGCGGCGCTCGCCCGCGGCCAGGAGGCGATCGCCGCCTCGCTCGCCCGTGCGGTCGAGCGGTTGAAGCTGAGCCGCGAGGAGGCCGAGGCAACCCGGGCTCGGATCAGCCCGACGCTCGACCTGCGCGACCTCGCCGACTGCGATGTGGTGATCGAGGCTGTGCCAGAGGACCTGGAGCAGAAGCGACGAGTGTTCGCCACGCTCGGCGAGATCTGCCGTCCCGACGCGCTGCTCGCCTCGAACACCTCCTCGCTCTCCATCACCGAGCTGGCGCAGGGAATCCCGGTGCCGAGCCGGGTGCTGGGGCTGCACTTCTTCAATCCAGCCCCGATCATGCGGCTGGTCGAGGTCGTCCGCGGCGAGCTGACCTCCGATGAGACGCTCCGCCGGGGAGAGGACGTGGCCCGCCGGTTCGGCAAGCAGCCCGTAGTGGTCTGGGACAGCCCCGGCTTCATCGTCAACCGCGTCGCCCGGCCGTTTTACCTGGAGGCGTTCCGGCTGGTGGGCGACGGCTACGCCGACGTGCCGCTGGTGGACGAGTCCCTCCGCGTGGCCGGGTTCCGCCAGGGGCCGTTCGAGCTGCTGGACCTGATCGGGATCGACGTGAACCTCGCCGTCAGCCTCTCGCTGTACCGGCAGACGCACCACGAGCCGCGCTTCCGCCCCCACTGGCTGCAGGAGCGAATGGTCCGCTCCGGCCGGCTCGGGCGCAAGACGGGCCAGGGATTCTACGACTACCGGACCGAGACGCCCTCCCTGGCGCTGCGGATTGAAGCGCGGGTGACGCCGCCGTCCGGCCCCTGGGGCGAGTGGGCCGCCGAGCCGCGGCGCGGCTTTGTCATCGGCCGCGTGCTTGCCGCGCTCATCAACGAGGCGTTCTGGGCGCTGGGACAGGGCGTGGCGTCCGAGGAAGATATCGACCTGGCGATGAAGCTGGGGACGAGCTGGCCCCGCGGGCCATTCGAGTGGACCGCGGAGCGAGGCATTCCGCTCATCGTCCAGACGCTGCGGGCGCTCCGCGAGGCGCATGGCGAGGCCTATCTCCCGGCGCCGCTGCTGCGCCAGATCGCCAGCGCCTGATCGCTTGCGGGAGCGCGCCGGCGTGCATCGGGCATTCAGGCGGGACGCGCGGCGAGATCTCCAGGGGGCGCCAGGATGAGCGGGGCGTGAGCGCTGAGGGGGCACGTCGATGAACGTATCCGACCTCAACGGCCTGCCCGTGCTGCCGACCACCATTGTCGGGAGCTACGCGCTACCCTCCTGGTACCTGGCGGCGCTGGAGCACATTGGCCGCGGCGAGTTCGGCGAGACCGACGTCCGCGAAACGGTGGACGACGCCGCCGCGACCGCGATCTCCGACCAGGAGCGGGCCGGGATCAACAGTGTGAGCGACGGCGAGGTGCGGCGCCACGACTTCATCATGGGCTTCTACCGGCGGCTGGCCGGGCTGCGGGAGGCGCCGCCGCGGCGGCGGATGGGGCCGTACCTGTACGACAGCACTCCGATCTACGAGACCGTGGGGCCGGTGTCCGCGCCCGAGGGACTGGGCGCCGTCGAGGAGTTCCGCTTCGCTGCCAGCCGGGCGCACCGTCCCGTCAAGGTCGCGGTCGCCGGGCCGCTCACCCTCACCAATGCGATTCGGATCGTGGATGGCTACCGCGACCGCGACGACCTGGTGGCCGACCTGCTGCGGGTGGTGAACGCGGACTGACCGTCCAGGGCGTCGAGGGCGCCGTCATCGGGCTGCACATCTGCTTCGGCAATCTGCGCGGCCGGCCGCAGTCGCTGCGCACCTACGCCGAGATCCTCCCCCGGCTGCGCGACGCCCGGGCGGACGTGCTGTCGCTGGAGTTTGCCAACCGCGAGCTGGCCGAGATCGAGCTCTGGCGGAAGCACGAGCTTCCCCAGGTCCTGGCGGCCGGTGTGGCAGACGTCAAGAGCTACTACCGTGAGCGCCCCGAGGACGTTGCTGGCCGGCTGCGCCGGGTGCTGGCGTACGTGGACCTGGAACGGCTCTGGGCCGTGCCGAACTGCGGCTTCTGGGAACCGCCGCGCTGGCTCGCCTGGGCCAAGCTCCAGGCGCCGGTGCATGGCGCCGAGCTGGTGCGCGAGGAGCTCAGCGGCGCGGTCGCCACCCCCACCGCCTGACCCTCCGCCCATTGAAGCAGGCGTCCCGCACCGCCTCGGCGTCTCGCGGCTCCACTGCTCGGGCGCCTACTTCGGCGCCCGGGTATAGCCCGCCTGCTCGGCGGCGTCGGCGCTGGCGAAGCAGACCACGCTCCCGCTCAGGCGGGCGTAGCCCCGCTGCCCCGGCAGGTAGTACAGCCTGGTCGTGGGGTCCCCGCGGATGTCCTCGCCACTGGGGCAGGCCCCGGGAGTGCCCACGGCGGTCCGCGGAGTTGGCTGGACGCTGCCTGTCTGCCCGGCGCCGCCGCAGCCGACGACGAGCGCCAGCGCCAATCCCACCGCGCTCAGCCGCCAGGCCCGGCCAGGCTGCGGCATCGGTCAGAACACCGCGATCGGGTTGAGCGGAGAGGCGGTTCCACCGGCGATCCGCAGCGGGTTGAGCGTCAGCAGGAACTCCCAACGGCCCCGCTCGCGGCACGCCTGGGCCAGCGCTTCAAGCTGCATGTTGTCCAGCAGGTGCAGCCCCATCGCGACCAGGCAGAGGAGGTGGACCGGCTGCTCGACTCCCTCGACCTGGGAGGGCCGGGCGTCCGAGACGCCGTCGCAGCCGAGCACAGCCACGTCCCGCTCGCGCAGCCAGCGTGCGCAGGAGGCGTGCAGCCCGGCCAACATCTGGCGGGGGTCCCACACCCCCAGGGCCGCCTTGCGCACGGCGCGCCCGGTCCGCACCAGCAGGATGTCCCCAGGCCCTACCCGAAGCCCGGCGGCGCGCTCAGCCGCCTCCAGCTCCTCGGCCAGGATCGCCTCGTCCGCCTCCAGGTACTCCACCCCGCGCAGCCGAGGAATGTCCAGCAGCACCCCCCGGCCGATGATCCCGTTCTCCGCCGCGTCGATCGCGTTCGCCCGCGCGCCCATCGAGGTGACCAGGCTCGCCGGGCGGCCGTTGTACATCTGCCCGCGCCAGAAGAAGTGGCAGAGCGCGTCGATGTGCGACAGCGCGTAGCCGTGCGGGGTGATCGCGTAGAAGTCGCCGCTGCTGGCGAACTCGTCGGCCAGGTCCCCGGCCCGGGTCATCAGGTGCAGGGTGGGCCGGAAGTTCTCGACGTCGGCCACGGTCGGCAGCGGCCAGCTCAGGTTCACCGTCACCCCTTCGCGGACCAGCGTCGCCGCGGCGCGAACCCGCTCCGGGGTGAGCAGATTCAGCGTCCCGCGCTGGTCGTCCTGGCCCCAGCGGCCCCAGTTGCTTACCTCACGGAACAGCGCTTCGAACTCCTCGACGTTGCGTGGGGACGGCAGGGTGCGGGGCATGGCAGCTCTCCCGATCGCGGCGTGTCGTTGACGCTGCACAGGATAGCGGTTCAATCCAGCGGTAGGTGGAGAGGTCCTACTCGACCTGCAGGGCGCAGGTGAGGCCGCCGTCCACCACCAGCGCGATGCCGGTGATCCACTCGGCCTCGTCGCTGGCGAGAAAGAGCGCCGCGTTGGCGATATCTTCCGGGCGACCGAGCCGGCCGAGCGGGTGGGCGCGGGTGGCGGAGGCGCGGGCGGCGGCCGGGTCGGGACGGTCGCGGAAGTAGGCTTCGGCGGAGGGGCTGTCGATCCAGCCGGGGCAGATGCAGTTGACCCGGATCCGCTGCCTGGCGTGGTCGATCGCCATCGCCCGGGCGAGCGCGATCATGCCGCCCTTGGCGCCGCAGTAGGCGGCGTCGTCGTGCACCGCCATGAGCCCGGCCACGGAGGCGATGCCGATGATGCTCCCGCCGCCGCTGGCCGCCATGCGCGGCACCGCGTGCCGACCAGCGAGATACATCCCCTTCAGGTGGGTGTCCACTACGTGGTCCCACTGCTCGGGCGTGGTGTCCGGGACGCTCAGGTTGTAGCCCGCCGCCATGCTGAGCAGCAGCACGTCCAGCCGGCCGAACCGCTGCACCGCCAGCTCCAGCCCGGCGGCCACCTGTGCCTCGTCCTTGACGTTCATCAGCGCAAACGCGGCCCGGCCGCCTTCGCCAGCGATCTCCTCCACCACCGTCCGGCCGCGGCCTTCGTGGATGTCTGCAACCACCACCCCGGCGCCCTCCCGGGCGAAGCGGAGCGCACAGGCCCGCCCGATCCCCGAGCCGCCGCCGACGACCACGGCGGAGCGGCCGGCTAGCCGCATTGCAGCCCCCTGGTCGCTTGCTTGTGATCGCGAGGCGCGGGAGCAGGGCCGACCATGCTGCGCGTGCGCTGAGTTTCCAGATGGCGGGGCCGGGGCATTTAGAAGTGCTCCAGGTAGTGGGCGTACTCCCTCTCCGAGATGACGGTGTGGTAGGACTCGAGCTCGTCGCGCTTGGCGGCCAGAAAGCTGCCGAACAGCAGCGGACCGAGCGCCTCGCGGAGCACCTCGTCCGCTTCGAGCACGGCGAGCGCCTGGTCGAGCGTGCGCGGGAGGAAGCGGGCGCCGAGCCGCTCGCGCTCCGCCGCGCTCAGCTCGGCGGTGTCGTGGCCGGTGAGCGCGGGGCCGGGATCGAGCGCGCGGCGGACGCCGTCCCGCCCGGCGGCGATGACAGCGATGGCGAGGAAGTAGGGATTGCAGGTGCCGTCCGGGCTGCGTAGCTCCAGCCGCTTGGCGCTCGGGCCGCCTGCCGCCGCCGGACGAGACTCCACGACGCGGACGAACACCGAGCGATTGCCCACCGCGTAGCCGCTGTGCGCTGGCGACCAGGTGCCAGGCAGCAGGCGCTTGTAGGAGTTGACGCTGGGGGAGCCGAGCGCCAGGATCCCGCCGCTGTGCGCCAGCAGCCCGGCCAGGAAGTGGCGGCCGAGCGCAGACAGCTCCAGCCCGCTGTCGTCGTCCGGATCGAAGAACAGATCGTGGCCGGCGCTGTCGCGCAGGCCGATGTGCAGGTGCAGCCCGGAGCCCTGTGCTTCCATGAACGGCTTCGGCATGAAGGTCCCGATCAGCCCGTGCCGCCGCGCCAGGTGGCGGAACGCCTGCTTGAACCGCCAGTGCTGCTCGACCGCCGCCAGCGGCTCGCCGTAGCGAATGTTGAGCTCGATCTGGCCGAACTGGTTTTCCGCCCGCGCCTTCTCTGGCTCGATGCCCATTGCCCGCAGCACCCCGACGAGGTCGAGCAGGAATGGATGCTCGGCGTTCAGAATGTCGAAGTTGAAGAAGTGGCCCTCGTGAGCCCAGCGCGGCCGGCCGTTCTCGCGCTTCACCAGCGCGCCCTCCTGCTCGAAGCCGAGGGTGACTCTACCCAGCTCCTGAGCGGCCGCGGCGCACTGGCGCCGGAGCGCGGCGCGGGGACAGCCGGGCCAGGGACGGCCGTCCGCGTCTACCAGATCGGCGAACAGATGTGCCGTCCGCTCCAGGTAGGGCAGCACGACGTAGGTGCTCGGGTCCGCCACGGCCCAGAAGTCCCCCGCCTGCACCCCCAGTTCCGGGACGACGATATGCGAGTCCAGGCTGACCGCCATGGTGCTTACCGAGAAGTTGATCCCGCGATTGAGCGCCTGGGGTAGGTGCTCCCGGGCCAGCAGGACGCCGCGCCCGATCCCGACCGGGTCCACGAACTCGAGCTGCGCGAAGGCGATCTCCTGCTGCTCGGCGCTCGCCAGCACCTGCTCGCGATTCATAAGTGTCACCTTCCGAGGTCGCGCAGGCGTGGCATCACCTCGCGGGCCAGCAGCTCCATCGAGCGGAAGGCGAGCGGGTTGTCGTCGCCCCAGTCGTAGACGAGTTGCACCAGCGCGCCGAAGCCGCCCACCTCGTCATACAGGGCGCGGATCCGTTCGACGCACGTATCGGGATCGCCGACGATCCAGGTGTGCTCGAGGAGGTACTCCGGCGTCACGACGTCGTCGGGCTCCGCGGGGTGGCACTTGAACAGCGGCGTCTGGCCGGCGCTGGCGGTGAGCGGGAAGAAGTAGCGCCGGTAGACCTCCGCCTGGGCGCCGGCCAGCGCCTCGCGCCGCGCCTGCTCGGTCGTTTCTGCCACGTGAACGTCGCGGCAGATCCGCCACTGCCGCCGATCGGTCGCCGCCCCGGTCTTCGCCGCGCCCTGCTCGACGGCCTGCCAGTGGGTCTTGAGCGTTGGGGTGGGGGCGAAGTTGATGCTCATCGGGATCCAGCCGCGCTCCCCGGCCAGCACCAGCGTGGGCGACCAGGGGCTGAAGCCGGCGACGGCGATCGGGGGATGGGGACGCTGGTACGGCTTCATGTGCAGCGCGATCCCGCGCGTGGGATCGGCCGCTGGCACCTGGAAGCGCCACCAGCGCGTCTCGGCCGCGAACGGCTCGGGGTCGTCGGACCAGAGGCGGAGAATGGCATCGATCGCCTGGCGGGTCAGCCCGTACTGCTCGCCCGCCCGGTTGTCCACCCCGAACAGGGTGAAGTCGCCGGGGAAGCCGCCGGTGCCGATGCCGAAGTTGAAGCGGCCCTTGGCCATCTGGTCGAGCTGGGCGATCCGATGGGCCAGTACGACCGGGTGGTGGTTGGGCAGACAGGCCACGCCGGTGCCCAGCCGAATGCGGCGGGTCTCCCGCAGCGCGGCGGCGATGATGAGGTCCGGGGCAGGGATGTTCTCCCAGGCGCTGGTGAAGTGCTCGCCGATCCAGGCCTCGTCGTAGCCGAGCGCGTCGGCTCGCCGCAGCGTCTCCAGGTCCAGCTCGTAGCAGTCCGCGTGGGGCTTGCCGGGGGGGTGCATCGGCATCAAGAACAGGCCCAGCTTCACCTCGACCTCCTTCCGCGTTCAGCGCCCGCCGGGCGCCATGGGGCAGCGAGCGGCCGGTTCACGCGAGCACCGCCGCGGTCGAGGTGGGCGCCGGGGTCGTCGCCGCAGGGGCAAGCACGTTGCGCCCGGCGGCATCGAACAGGTGGAGCTTGTCGAGCATGAAGCGCACCCAGACCGGCGCTCCCTCCTGCAGGTCGGAGCGTGGCTCGGTCCGCGCCAGACACTCCTGGTCGCCAATCGCCAGGCGGACGTACATGTCCGAGCCGACCGGCTCGATCAGCAGCGTCCTGGCCTCAATGGCCGCCGGCTCCGGCACAGAGAAGAGCTGGACGTGCTCGTTGCGCACCCCCAGCGTCACCCGGCGGTCGCCGCCGAGCAGGGCGAGGGCTGCCTGGCGCAGCCGCCCGGGCAGCGGGATGCAGAACCCGGTCGCGGCGAAGACGAGTGTGCCGTGCTCCGATTGCAACTGTCCGTCGAACAGGCTCATCGCCGGGCTACCGATGAACGTGGCGACGAAGGTATTCGCCGGCTGGTTGTACACCGCCTGTGGCTCGCCGACCTGGTGGACGATACCATCCCGCATCACCACGATCCGGTCGCCCATCGTCATCGCCTCGACCTGGTCGTGGGTCACGTAGATCACCGTTCCCCCCACCCGTTTGTGCAGCCGTAGCAGCTCCTCGCGCGTCTGCACCCGCAGCAGCGCGTCCAGGTTCGACAGCGGCTCGTCCATCAGGTAGACCTTCGGCTGGCGGATGATCGCTCGGCCCAGCGCCACCCGCTGGCGCTGGCCGCCGGAGAGCTGCTCGGGGCGCCGGTCCAGCAACCCGTCCAAGCCCAGGATGCGCGCGACCTCCGCCACCTTCGACTTGATGATGTCCTTCTTCTCGCCGGCCATCCGCAGCGGGAAGCTCAGGTTGTCGAAGACCGTCATGTGCGGGTAGAGCGCGTAGTTCTGGAACACCATCGCCACGTCGCGGTCCTTGGGCGCGACGTAATTTACCAGCCGATCGTCGATGTACACCTCACCCGAAGTAATCTCCTCCAGCCCGGCGACCATCTTCAGCAGGGTGCTCTTGCCGCAGCCCGATGGGCCGAGGAGCACCAGAAACTCCTGGTCCCGCACGTCCAGGGAGACGTTGTTCACCGCCAGCACGCTCTTGTAGCGCTTACTGACCTCGACGATCTCGACACGAGCCATGGTTCCTCCGGGAAGCTGTTGGCAGATGCCTGAGCGCTCGCCGCTACTGTTTCAGGGCGCCGGCGAGCGAGCCGGCGATGAACTGGCGCATGAACAACACGAACGCGACCGCGGTGGGAAGGAGCACGAGCACCATTCCCGCCGCTACCAGACCCCAGTCCACTCGGTACTGGGCCTTGAAGCTGCTCAGGCCAGTCGTGAGCAGAAACATGTTCGGGTCAGGAGCGATCACGAGCGGCCAGACGAAGGCGACCCACTGGGTAAGAAAGGTGAAGATTGCCAGCGTCACCAGCGCCGGCTTGCACAGCGGCAGGATGATGCGCGCGAAGATGTAGGGTTCCGATGCGCCATCTAACCGCGCAGCGTTCTCCAGGTCTTTCGGTAGCTGCTCCATGAATGTTCGCAGCAAGAAAATCCCCATCGGCGCCGCCAGCCCCGGCAGGATCAAGCCTGGATACGTGTTCTGGAACCCCAGACCTCGCACCAGTAGGTACATGGGAATCAGGGTAGCGGCAAGCGGGATCATGAGCATGGACAGAGAGAGCATGAACAGCGATTCTTTGAAGGGAAAGTCCATCTTGGCAAAAGCGTAACCAGCCATAGGATCGATCACCAGCTTGATCACAGTCACGCTACTTGCGACGATCAGCGTATTGAGAAACCAGCGTAAAAAGAGATCGTGGTGGATGATCGCCGCGTAATTGCCGTAGTAGGGAGGGATCGGGATCCAGCGGGGCGGATATTCGATCAGTGACTCCGTGTGCTTGAGTGAAAGCGAAACGACGTAGAGAAAAGGCAGGATCGCGGCGACTCCGGCGACGATCAGCACGCTGTAGGCTAGCGCCCACCACAGCAGGCGCCGCCGCAGATGGGCGCGCTCCGCCGCTCGTCGTATCTCCGCCACCTGGCCCCGCGTCCGGGCCGGAGCGACCGTCGTCATCGCTCACCACCTCCTTCGCAACAGGCGCAGTTGCACCAGCGTCAACACCAGGATCGCCAGCAGCATCAGCACGCTCATCGCTGCGCCCACGCCGACATTCGAGAATGTGAACGTCTGCTTGTACACGTACCAGGCGACCGAGGCAGTACTGTAGTTCGGCCCCCCATCCGTAAGAATGATGATCGAGTCGAACACCTGGAAGTTCCAGATGGTTGCCATCACGACCGCGAAGGCGAAGGTGGGGCGCAAAAGTGGCAGGGTGATGTGCCAGAATTGGGAGACGCTGCTGGCGCCGTCAACCTTGGCTGCTTGATAGAGCTCCTCCGGCAGAGAGATCAGCGCAGCCAGGAACAGCAGCGTCCAGAAGCCGACTCCGCGCCAGACCTCCAGCATGGCGATCGTCACTAGCGCCAGGTCGGGGCTGAGCCAGTTGAGTGGATTGAAGCCGCTCAGCCGAAGCAGGACGTTTAGCACGCCGAACTCCGGGTGGATGATAAACGTCCAGATCAATGCCGCCATCACGTACGGCGTGAGGGTGGGGAAGTAGAGCACCGCCTTGAAGAAGGTGTTCCCGAGAATGATCCGCTTCAGCAGCAGCGCCAGGCCCAGTCCGATCGCGAACACGGTCGGGATTGCCATCAGCATGTAGAGCAGCGTGTTCCTGATCGCCAGGAGCGCGACGCGGTCCTTGAAGATCGTCTGCCAGTTGGCCAGGCCAACAAACCGCACCGGTTCCAGGATCCCCCCCTTGTGGAACGAGAGGTAGACGACCCAGAGCGAAGGGATCAGCAGCACGAGCAGCAGGAAGAACATGCTCGGGGCGATGAAGAGGTACGCGAGCAGGTAGCGGCGCCAGCGAAATCCTCGCGCCAGCCGCTCGTGCTCGGCCCGAGATAACCGCATCGCCGTCGCCATTGCCCAACCCCACTTGCTCGCTCGGTCGAGGACGCGCCTCGACCCGGTATCCGAGCGCGGGGGCCGACTGTCCGGTCCCCGCGCTCCCTGATCGTCTCACTAGCTCTTCAGGATGCTGTCCACCTTGTCCGCGGCCGCCTGCAGCGCGGTCTTCGGGTCGGTCGAGCAGCTCAGGGCCGCCTCGAACTCGGTCCACATCGCGGTCAGGACCTCCCGCAGCTTTGGGTGCAGCCGGAAGCCTTGCACCGCGGGCGCGACCATCTCCAGGATGCGCCTCTTGAACGGATCGTTCTTGAACATCTGATAGTCGCGCCGCATGAGAAGGAAACCGTGCTCTTCGGCGTAGGGGCCGAGCACCTCCGCGCTGGTGAAGTGGCGAATGAACTTCCAGGACTCCTCCTTGTACTTGCTGGCTTCGGCGATCACGAAATAGCCGTAATTGCCGAAGGAGGTTTGCTTGACCGTTCCCTTCGGCGACAGGAAGCCATCGTACTTGAACGGGAGCTTGGCGAGCTCGAAGTCACCCAGCCGCGTGATCTCGTGCTGGAGCATGAGCGCCTTGCCGCCCTTGAACAGGTCGATCTGCTGCTGCTGGGTGTACGCGCCGAGTGCCGGGGTGACCTTGTGCTTGCAGAAGAGGTCGGTGACGAACTGCAGCGCCGACAGGCCACCCGGGTTGTTGAACCCGTTGGCCGTCAGGTCGTCATTAAAGAAGTCGGCTCCGTTGTTGTGGAAGTACTGGAAGTTCCAGAAGTAGGCCGACTCCTTTGCGGTCCCTTCAGTGACCAGCCCCCAGGTTTGTCCCCCCTTCGTTCCGGCCTTGGCGTCTTCCACGAGCTCGTCCAAGGTCTGGGGCGGGGCATCCTTCAGGCCGAGCTGCTTCCACATGTCCGCGTTGTAGTACGTCAGGAAGCCGACACCGATGTTCGGAATTGCGACGCGCTTGCCCTTGTACTCGCCCGTCTTCCAGGAGTCCTCGTACCAGGCCTTCTTTTCGTCAGCGTAGTCGGAGGCCTCCGTCCAGCGCGACAGGTCAGCGAGCTGGTTCGCCTCTGCGAACTTGACGAAGTACTGATCGGGCATGTAGTTCACGTCGGCCGGATTCCCGCTGGCGAAGGCGGCCGTATAGGTCTCGTCCCAGCTCGGCCAGTCGGTGATCGTGTGGTCGACCTTGATGTTCGGGTACTTCGCCTCGAACGAGGCGATGACTTTGCCAACCCGCTCCTTCTCGATCTCGCTATGCGGCGATTTCCAGAAGCGGATGGTCACCGGCTGCGCCACCGCCGGGGCGGCGGTCGCGGCCGGCGCGGTGGTTGGCGGGGCCGCTGGAGCAGTGGTCGGGGCCGCGGCCGCTGGGGCAGTCGTCGCCGCGGCGGGCGGGCGGGTGGGCGCTGGCGCTGGGGGAGTGGTGGGGGCAGCCGCGGCCGGGGCACTGGTTGGCGCAGCGGCCGGGGCGCCGCCGCACGCCGCGAGTAATGACCCGGCCACGAGCCCGCTGCCGAGGGCGAGCGAGCGGCGCAGGAAGTCACGTCGGGTCACGCGGGGTGATTGAGCATCCATCAGTCTGGGCTCCTCTCGAATGTCCGGAATGACGGGCCAGCAGGGCTACCTCGACCGCCGACTCTAGACCTCCCTGTCGTCCCCGAGCCTCCTTTCCACGCTGCCGCCGGGCCTACGCGTATCCGCACCAGGCCAGCAGCATTAGCGCCAGCGCCTGGGTTGCCTCCACCAGCCGGTTCACGTCAACGTACTCGTCCGGCGCGTGCGCCTGGGTGATGCTTCCCGGGGCGAAGATCACCCCGGGGATGCCCGCCGCCTGATACCACGACAGGTCGGTGACGTAGGTCGCCCCCTCCACCCGCGCGGGCACGCCGACGCGCTCCAGCGCGGCCGCCATCGTCTGCACCACCGGGTGCTGGGCATCGGTGGCGGCGGGCGGGAACGAGATGCCGCGTAGCGCCCAGGTGAAGCGCGGCGGGTGCTGCCTGAGCCAGGGATCGGTCTGGGCGACGGCCAGGACGTAGGCCTCGATCTCCTGTCGAATGTCCTCCAGCCGCTCGCCCGGGTAGTACCAGACGTTGTATTCCAGCGAGCAGTAGTCGGGGGTGGTGCCGGGGTTGGTGACCATGTTGAGCTGGCCGTCGTGGCCGCCTCCATTGCCGCCCATGATGATCCCGGGCAGCAGCGTGTTGAAGCCGGGTGGGAGCAGCGGGTGGGAGCGGCTGTTGGCCCATTCCCGCTCGAGGTCCTGCAGCGCGGTCAGGATCTTGACCATCTTCTCAATGGCGTTCACCCCGCCACCGCCCTGGCCACCGGCATGCAGCGAGCGGTAGCGCACGCCAGCGTGCGCCGCCACCCCCTCCACCTCGATCCGCAGGTGCTCCAGCCCGCCCGTCGCCGGCGTCACCGCCATGTTGCTCGGCTCCGGGTCAATGACGGCGTCCACCGCCGGAAGCCGGGCGACGCACTCGCGCGAGCCGTAGCCGACCACCTCCTCATCGGAGACCAGGTGGGCCCAGACGTCGCCCCGGAGCTGGAAGCCCGCCTGCCGCAAGCAGTGGACGGCCCAGAGCATCGCCGCAATCCCGCCTTTCATATCCACCGCGCCCCGCCCGTACAGCCGACTGTCGACCAGGTCTGTGCCCCAAGGATCGCGGGTCCAGGCGGCGAGATCGCCGGCGGGCACCACGTCGAAGTGGCCATTGAGCGCGATGGAGCGCCCGCCGCCGCTCCCAGCCAGGCGCGCGGCCAGGACCGGGTGGCGGGCGAACGTCACCCCGCGCGCCTCCCAGCGCTGCGTCTCGAAGCCGTCGGCCTGGAGCAATTCGGCCAGGAAATCGCGGCAGGCGTCGGCTTCCGTCAGGAAGTGGCCGGCCTCGGGATTCTGGCTCTCGGTGCGGAACGCCAGCAGCCGCCGCAGGAAAGCGATCAGCTCCTCGCGACTGCGCTCCACCTGTCCTACAACGCGCTGCACTACCTCGGGCTCGATCCCGAGCCTGCTGACCTCGCCACGCTCCCGGAGCACCATGCGCCCCTCCCGGTCGGAGCCCGACCTCAGCCCGGCAACAAACCCGCGCCCAGCGCACAGGCGTGTCCGAGCATATGCCGGCGTCGGGGGGGACTGTCAAGCGATTGCCCGTCGTGAAGCCGCGTTCCCGCCCCGCCACTGCTCTCTGAGCCGTGTGCCGATTACCCCGGGACGACCGGCAGCACGATGTGGCTGGGGCGCGCCGCTTGCAGCGCCAGCATGTGCACCGCGCCCGCTGCCACCGTCGCCACCCCGCTCACCCCCACCGCCTGCACCGGCAGGCTGTGGTTCACCTGGGTCCCATCGCCCAGCGCACCCGAGTCATTGGCGCCCCAGGCCCAGACGGTGCCATCGCTCCCGAGCGCCAGGCTGTGCTCCGCGTCCGCTGCCACCGCCTGCACCCGCCTCAGCCGGCTGACTGGCAGTGGGACCGGGCTGCGCGGTAGGCGGTCATACAGAACGCGGCAGGTGTGGGTGGTCGGGGCGCCGAGCTGGCCGTGGTCATCAAAGCCCCAGGCGGCCGCCACCCGCTGAGCCGGCGCGGTGGAGTCCGCCGCGGCAGCGGGCGCCAGCAGCACGAGCAGGGCGGCGAGAGTAGCCAGCACCGTGAGGAGTGGGAAGCGCCCGCGGCGGAGCATACCCCCTCCAGATGGCGCCTGGGCGCGGTATGAGCAGCGTCCTGCCCCGCCCCAGGCTGCGCCATGCGGGTGAATTCCGTGGGAGAGCCTCACACAGCGAGCGACGTGAGCGAGCGCTGCATCTACCATCTCGCCGACATCTGTGCAGGTACCCCGTCAGAGCGTGCGAGCGCGCCCCGGGTGCTTGACAGGGGCGCGCCAAGCCCCTACGGTGGCGCTACGGCGCGCCGGTATCAGGCACGGCCCGCGGGTGGGGCGGCTCCGGTTGGGCAGTGGGACCTCTCCAGGTGTGGGAGAGGCAGATGGAGGACACGATGCAGGTGGCGAGCGTCTCGGAGCAGATGATCCAGCGCGAGCAGCGGTTGATCGCGGACGCGATGCGGATGCGCTATTACCCCCTGGTTGTCGCCAGCGCCTCCGGCTGCACGGTGACCGACGTGGATGGCCGCCAGTACCTCGACCTCACCGCCGGCTGGTGCGTGGCCAATACCGGCTATGGCCACCCGGCGATCCAGCAGGCGATCGCCGACAGCTACCGCCGCCTCTCCTTCTGGTCCGCGGTCAGCAACCCGCACCCCAGCTTCCTGGACCTGGCGGAGCGGCTGGTGCAGCTCGTCCCGGGCGACGCACCGAGGAAGGTGAGCTTCGCCAACTCGGGCTCGGAAGCGAACGACGGCGTCGCCAAGCTGGTCCCGCTCGCCCGCAAGCGCCCGCGGATGATCTCCTTCATCGGGGCGATGCACGGCATGGTCGTCGGCTCGGCCGGGCTGTCCGGGATGCCGTTCCTCACCCGCTTCGGCGGCAGTGGTGGCGTCACCCGCGTTCCATATCCCAACCCCTATCGCCCCTTCTTCAGCAGCGATCCGGAGCAGGACGCGGCCGAGTGCCTGCGCTTCCTGGAGGAGCAGGTCCTGTGCGGCGTCTCGCCGCCGGAGCAGACCGCGGCGGTCATCGTCGAGCCGCTCCAGAGCGACTCCGGTGTGGTGGTCCCGCCGGATAGCTTCCTGCCCGCGCTGCAGCGGCTGTGCCGCAAGTACGACCTGCTGCTGGTGGACGACGAGGTGAAGATCGGCGGCGGCCGCACCGGCCGGATGCTCGGGGCGGAGCTGACCGGGGTGCAGCCAGACGTGGTCGTGGTTGGCAAGTGGCTCGGCGCCGGGCTGCCCATCGCCGCGATCATCGGCCCGGCCGAGGTGCTGGACGTGGTCCCGCTCGGCCACGCCTTTACGCTCTCGGGCAATCCCACCTGCTGCGCCGCGGCGCTGGCCAACCTGGACGTGATCGAGCGGGAGGGGCTGGCCGCCCGCGCGGTCGAGCTAGGCGAGCGGATGATGAACCGCCTGCGCGAGATGCAGGCGCGCCACGAGTGGATCGGCGACGTGCGCGGCAAGGGGCTGTTCGTCGGGGTGGAGCTGGTGCGCGACCGGCACACCAAGGAGCCGGCCAGCCTGGAGACGGCCAAGCTCTGCTACCGTGCCTTCGAGCTCGGGCTGGTGCTGAACTACCTGGGGGTGCGGGCGAACGTGCTGGAGATCACCCCGCCGCTTGTGATCAGCGCCGCCGAGATCGACCGGGCGCTGGAGATCCTGGAGCAGGCGTTGGCCGACGTCGAGCGCGGCCTGGTGCCGGATGACCGCATCGGCCGCATCGGCTGGTAGCCACCGGGCGTCTGGAAGCAACAGCCACCCCCTTCCCCGCGCTCGGTCAGCCGCGGCGCTGGCGCTGAGCGGACCGCCGGGGCATGCCCGCGCGGGCGACGCCTATAATCGCGCTGGGCAGGTGCGCGGAGGCAGCGGCGTTGGCGGTTCTCGACAGTCGCGTGGATCCCGGCTCGGCCGAGTTCCAGGCCAACCGCGAGCACAACCTTTGCCTGGTCGCCACCCTGCGCGAGCGGCTCCGGCAGGCGCGCCAGGAGCGCGACCCGCAGGCGGTCGCCCGCCACCGCCAGCGCGGCAAGCTCCTCGCCCACGAGCGTGTCCAGCGGCTGCTCGACCCCGGCACCCCCTTTCTGGAGCTCAACGCGCTCGCCGCCTGGGGTGAATATGACAACGAGGCGCCTCAGGCGGGGATCGTCACCGGCATCGGTGTGGTCGAGGGGCGCCAGGTGGTAGTCGTCGCCAACGATGCGACGGTCAAGGGTGGCACGTATTTCCCGCTGACGGTCAAGAAGCACCTGCGGGCGCAGGAGGTGGCGCAGCAGAACCATCTCCCGTGCCTGTACCTGGTCGACTCCGGCGGGGCCTTCCTGCCCTTGCAGGCCGAGGTCTTTCCCGACCGCGAGCACTTCGGCCGCATCTTCTACAACCAGGCGCAGATGTCGGCCCTGGGCATTCCCCAGATCGCGGTGGTCATGGGCTCCTGCACCGCCGGCGGGGCCTACGTGCCGGCGATGAGCGACCAGACGATTATCGTCAAGGGCACCGGAACGATCTTCATCGGCGGCCCGCCGCTGGTGAAGGCGGCCACAGGCGAGGTGGTGACGGCCGAGGAGCTGGGCGGGGCCGACGTGCACACCCGGATCTCCGGCGTGGCCGACTACTTTGCGGTCAACGACGAGCACGCGCTGGCGCTGGCCCGCTCCATCGTTGCCCACATCCCCCAGCGTAAGGAACCGCCCTGGGAGATTACACCGGCTGAGCCACCGGCCTGCGACCCGGCGGAGCTGTACGGCATTATCCCGATCGACCTGCGCACCCCGTTCGACGCCCGCGAGGTGATCGCCCGTATCGTCGACGGCAGCCGGTTCGACGAGTTCAAGGCGCTCTACGGCACCACCCTGGTCTGTGGCTTCGCCCGCATCCTCGGCTACCCGGTGGGAATCCTGGCCAACAACGGCATCCTGTTCTCCGAGAGCGCGCTCAAGGGTGCCCACTTCATCGAGCTGTGCTGCCAGCGGCGCATCCCACTGGTGTTCCTGCAGAACATCACCGGCTTCATGGTCGGGAGCAAGACCGAGCGGGCGGGGCTGGCGCGCGACGGTGCCAAGCTGGTGATGGCGGTCGCCAACGCCCAGGTGCCCAAATTCACTGTCATCATCGGCGGCTCCTTCGGCGCCGGCAACTACGGCATGTGCGGCCGTGCCTATGCCCCGCGCCAGCTCTGGATGTGGCCGAACGCCCGCATCTCCGTGATGGGCGGCCGTGAGGCGGCCACGGTTCTGCTCACCATCCGCCGCGACAACCTCGCCGCCCAGGGGATCACCATGACCCCCGAGGAAGAGGCGGAGTTCACCGCGCCCATCGCCGAGAAGTACGAGCGCGAGGGGAACCCGTACTACAGCAGCGCGCACCTGTGGGACGATGGGGTGATCGACCCGCTGGACACCCGCCTGGTGCTCGGCCTGGGCCTCTCCGCCGCCCTGAACGCACCAATCCCCGCGACCCGCTTCGGCGTGTTCCGAATGTAGGCTGGAGGCTGGGCCTGTGGTGGAGTGTGGGGCAGGCCACTGGCTGTCCTGAAGCCGGCCGTATAATCGGCACACGGAGCCGGAGGCACGATGGCGGTCGAGACAGCCCTGACGCCCGTGGCGCTCGGCCACGCGGCCGAGATCGAGCGGCTGCACGCGATCTCGGTCGAGATCGCCAGCCTGCAAGAGCTGTCGCGGGTGATGGACCGCGCCCTCGACTACTGCCTGGAGCTGACAGCGTCACAGTTTGGATTCGTCGGGCTAATGCTGCGGCCCGACCAGATGGACGTTGCCGCGATCAAGGGCTTCACCCCACGGGACCCGCAGTTCTACCACCGCTTCCGCACCATCCCGGTGCGGATGAGCGTCTTCGGGGTCGTCGTCCTCACCGGCCGGTCCTACCTGTCCAACGACGTGCTGGCCGACCCGCTGCACGTCGGCCGGCCGGGCGGGCACCCGCCGGTCCGAACGTTCCTGGGCGTGCCGCTGCTGTTCGCCGGTGAGGTGCTCGGGATGATCGGGGTGGCGAACCGGGAAGGGGGCTACGGCTACGAGCAGGAGCGGCTGCTGTCGATCTTTGCCAATCAGGTCGCGGTGGCGATCCGCAACGCCCGGCTCTACGAAGAGCAGCGGGACATGATCGCCCGGCTCCAGCAGCTTCGTGGCCAGCTCGACGTCGCCGAGCGTGAGCGGCTGCTGGACGAGGAGCGCCGCCGCATCGCCCGTGAGCTGCACGACCGGGTGGAGCAGACGTTTTTCAGCATCGGCCTGACCGCCAACGCCGCGCTAGATGGCGCCAGCGTGGGCGCCGCCGAGCCGCTGCGCGCGGCGCTCGCCAGTATTCGCGGCCTGGCGGCCCAGGGGGCGGAGCAGATGCGCGAGGCGATCTTCGCGCTGTCGCGGGCGGAGGTGCACGACCGGGGGCTGGTGCAGGCGCTCTGGAAGCTGGTGCGCGCCTTCCAGCATCGCACCGGCATCGACGCGGACCTGGTGCTAGCCGGGGACGAGCGGCGGCTGCGGCCAGAGGCGGCTGAGGCGCTGTACGCGGTGGCGCGGGAGGCGCTGGCCAACGTTGAGCAGCACGCGCAGGCGAGCGCGGCGGTGGTGAGCCTCCGCTTTGGGCCACGCTCCGCTACCCTGGCAGTGCAGGACGACGGGGTGGGCGCGCCGAACCTGGTGCTCCGCTCGCTGACCGATAGCGTGACCCACTTCGGGCTCCAGGGGCTGAACGAGCGGGTGCGGCAGCTCGGCGGCACCTTCACCGTCCGCCCGGGCGATGACGGCGGCCTGGTCGTCCGGGCCCGCATTCCGCTACATCCGTGAGGCGGCCATGGCGCATCCCACGGGACGACGGATCCGACTGCTGATCGTGGACGACCACGAGATGGTGCGCACCGGGCTGCGGGCAATGCTCGCCGCTGACCCGGAGCTGGAGGTGGTCGCCGACGCCGCGACCGGGGCGCGGGCGATCACGCTGGCGCGGGTCCACCGCCCCGACGTTGTCCTGCTCGACGCCCGGCTGCCCGACCTGAGTGGCCCCGATGTCTGCCGCCACCTCTGCCAAGAGCTGCCCGAGGTGGCGGTAGTGATGCTGACGACCTTCAGCGACGACGACCTGGTGCGTCGCTGTATCCGGGCGGGCGCCCGCGGCTATCTGCTGAAGGACGTCGAGCGGCTCGACCTCGGCCGCAGCATCCGGGCGCTGGTGCGGGGCGAGGCGGTGATCGACCCGAAGGTCGCCCCGATGGTGCTGGCGGCGGCACGGCAGGCGATGGACGCCGCCCAGCAGGAGCAGCCGCTGAACGACCGCCAGCGCGAGGTGCTCCAGCTCGTCGCCGAGGGGCTCTCCAACCGCGAGATCGCCGAGCGGACCCACCTGAGCGAGTACACCGTCAAGGGGTACGTGGAGGAGATTCTGGAACGGCTTGGGGCGCGCAACCGGGTCCATGCCGCTATCCTGGCCACCAAGCGCGGCTGGATCTGACCGGCTCGACGGCTTGGACGTCCCAACGTGTAAGCTGTCGCCGGCGGGCGGAGCCGGCCCGCGCGCGCCGCGGCGTGACCCGCGCTGGTGTGGCCGTCGCGGCGCCAGGGGGAAGATGACGCGCTTCGTGCTGGTACCCCGGTCGACCCGGCCGGGCGCGCTGCCGTCGCTGGACGGGGTGCGCGGGCTGGCCATGCTGTTCGTGCTCGCCGGCCATCTGAGCGCCTTCCAGGACCTCGGGCTGTTCACCGGGGTGGCGGTGGTCGGCGTCTGGCTCTTCTTTGTCCTCAGCTCGTTCCTGCTCTGCCATTACTTCCTGGAGCAGCCGGCGCGCGCCCGCCGGCCGGCGGAGTGGGCCCGCTACGCCGGCCGGCGGGCGCTCCGCATCTTCCCAATGTACGGCGTGGCGCTCTGCCTCTTTTTCCTGACCGCCTACCTGCAGGACGGCAACCCGATCTGGCTCAGCGTGATCTGGCGCCACCTGTCGCTCCGGGAGGCCTGGGGCCACTTCTGGACGATCCCGGTCGAGCTGGCCTACTATCTGGTGCTCCCGTTCGTCGTCCTGTTCGTCCTGTTCGTGCTGCGCCAGAATCTGGCCCTGCTGTTCGCCGCTTTCGCCGCGTTCGTGCTGGTGCATCAGCACTTCGTCCCGGAGTCCGAGGTCGAGCTCGTCACACGCCACGATCTGCTCCCGTTTCTGCCAGTCTTCCTAAGCGGGACAGTCGCCGCGACGGTGCACGTCGCGCTCGGCCGGCACCGGCTCAGCCGGCCGCTGCGCTATGGGTTCGACGCCGCGGCGCTGCTGATCCTGGGCGGGGTGCTGCTCACCGATCCACCGCTCTGGTCGGTGCTCGTCTACGACGTCGACATGGACTACTTCAGCCATCTATTCGTCTTGTACGGGCTGGCCTGGGCGGCGTTCCTGGTGCTGATGCTCAACGGCGCGGGGCTCGTTCGGCGGCTGTTCGAGACCTCCGCCCTGCGCTTCGCCGGCCTCGTCAGCTTTGGCGCCTATCTGATGCACATGAAGATGATCGACGTGGTGAACGAGTACCTGCTCGATCCCTCGCCGCTGGCCGCGCTGGTGATTGCGCTGCTCACCTTCCTGTGTGCCTACGTACTGCATGTCCTGGTGGAGCGGCCCTGCTCACGGGTGAACCTGTCGCCGGACTGGCTCGCTGCCCTGGCAGCACAGGGCCAGGCGCGGCTGCGCGGTCGCCCGCGCGCCGCTCGCCCAGTGCTGGAGGCGCGGCCGGCGAGCCAGTCCGAGCGCGAACCCGCCCGCCCGGCCCTCTAAGCGATGGCCCGGGAGGCGCTGCTCGTCGGGACGGGATTCGACGTCTGCCGTTCGCGCGGGGGCGGTTCAGCCTCGGGCCGCGGCATGCGCCCCCGGGCACGGTTCAGCCCGCCGGGCCCGGAGCGGTGTCGTCGGGCAATAGCGCGGCAACCTGCCGGAGCACCTCTTCCGAGACGGCGCGGGCGCCCCGCGCACCCGCGTCGGCGCGCGCGAAGGTGGTCGCGGGGCCGAAGTGGACGGACACGCTAGCCCGTTTGCCGAAGGAGCGCGCGGGACGGACCGCGTCCGTCCCGGTGATCGCTGTCGGCACTACCGGCGCCCCGGAGTGTAGCGCCAGCACGCCGGCGGCGCCGAGGGGACGATCCAGCTCCCGCGAGATCCGCCCTTGCGGGAAGACCGCCACGACCTGGCCTTCGGCCAAGAGATCCAGGGCGAACCGCAGCCCCCACGGATCCGCAGGGAAGATACCCAGCCTCCGCCAGACGGCACACAAGGGACCCGTGCCGAAGGCATCCGGCCGTGCCGCCAGGTGGACGGTGCGCGGCACCAGGTGTAACAGCAGGTAGCCGTCCCAGTTGTCCCGGTGATTGGCGGCCAGGATCGCCGGCCCAGCCACCGGGATGTTGGCCAACCCCTCCACGGTCACGTCGGCGAGGAGCCACAGCGCTGCCGGCACGAGATGTCGCGCGACGAGACGGTAGGTAACCGTCTCATTGGGATACCAGCGTAGCTGCGCGTGATCGAGTGACGGGCTGGCGCGCCAGCGCATCCGCCGCGCCGGGCGGAACGGGAGCCGCGCCAAACCCTCCAACGCCGCCACAGCGTTCACGGTCATCCCGGCGTGGGGGTGCTCCGGTGCTGCCCGCGAGCGGGTCGTGGGCGACACCCGACGATGTGCATCAGCGCGACTCCTCCGGCGAGAACAGCCCGGCCGGCCCGACCGCCGACCACGACGGGCGGTCCGCGGGGCGCGCGGTCGGCGCCGGGAAGGTCGGCCGCGTCGTCGCGACAGGCAGGGAGAGGACGCCCAGGACGACGTTCGGCGTGGGCAGGGCCGGCCGCGTCGTGTCCGTCGCAATCTGGGCGAAGCCGACTACTCCGCCGGTGAGGTCGCGCAGGAGGCCGCCGCTAAACCACCCTACCTGGCGTGCCTGCCGGCTGAACACCGCCGCCCCGTCCAGCCAGCCGACCTGGACGCCGTCGGGGGTGAAGATGCGTCCGCTCAGCGAGAGCAGCAGGGACGCAGTGCCGCCCCGGTCAAAGATCCACACCAGTCTGCCTCCCGCAGTGCTCCCCGCCGGCCTGTCTCCACCTGGCACATCCCGCCGCCGTCGGCACCGGGGCCTCGAGCTCGAGGCTGCCGCGGTCCGCGCGCCGGGACACGGCTCGGCTATGGGGTGCCGACGCCGCCCGGCCACGCCTTCCCTCGGCTCCCTCGCTCGCCCGTCAGCCCATTCAGGACGACTCGGCCGTCGTGCTCGATGAACCCGGAGTGCAGGATGCCCCGCGCATCCAGGCGATCCAGTCGGCGCAGGTCGGTGCCCGGCGGGGCAACCGTTGCCGGATCGAAGATCTGGAAATAGGTCACCCTCCGGCCCGAGTAGATCCCGCGCTCCTGCATCATGCGGAGCCCACCGGCGGTCTGGGTGCTTACCCCACGCTCCTGAGCCAGCAGCAGCCGCACGCTCTCGGGCAGCCGCACGACGGTCGGCTTCCGCCAGAACATCACCGTTCCAGCGAGGTCGGTGGCCCCGGCCAGCACGCGCGCGGCGGCGATCAGCACGCTCGCACCCAGCAGGGCGATGGCGACGCCGGGGACCCCGAAGCCGGCAGTGCCCCCGGGAAGCAGCCTGGCGGCGAGGAAGCCGGCGATGCTGGCGCCGACGACACCGGCGACGAGGTCGGCCAGCATGCCGGGACGACTGCTGCCGAGGAACCGACTGGCCAGCCAGCCCGCCGCGAGGCCCAGGATGATCAGGATGTAGATGCTCATGGCGCGTTCTCCTCTTCCTTCATTCGGCTCTTCGTCCCCGTGCGCGGGTGGCCTCCCTCGGACCCATCTCTCACGCTACTGAAACGCTATCTGTATACTAGCATACAAATGGATGTCTGTCGATATAAATCTATCACCTGGCTGCTGTCGTGCTATCATGGGACCTGAGCGATGCAACACGGAGGCGGGAGGAGCAATGGCCTTTGCCGAGAACCTGCGGCGGCTCCGTCTCGAGCGGTTCCTGAGCCAGGCGGAGCTCGCGCGCCGCGCGGGCATGCATGCGATCACCATTACCCGGCTCGAGGCCGGCGACCGGGCGCCCACCACCCGCACCGTGCGCGCCCTCGCCGATGCGCTCGGCGTGGAGCCGCGCGACCTGGCCGCGCCGAATGAAGTGGCGGCGGCTCGCATGCTGGGGCGCCGGCGTGGACGCACTATGGAGCGCCGGAAGTCCGTTCGAGACCTGGGGGAAGGTGGGTCGACAGGAGGAGAAGGATGAGGACCAGTGATCGCGAGCTACTCGCCGCGCTCGCCGATGCGGTCGAGCGGCTGTTGCTCGCGCACGCTGCGGACGTGCCCGACGCCGGACGAGATCCGCACGCCGTGGTGCTGCGGCGGACGCAGCGTCTCGGGGCGGAAGAGAGCACCCGGCTGCTGGATCGAATCCAGAGGCTACGCTGGGCAGGCTCTGAGACCGCCGAAGGAGGCGACGATGTGCCGCGTGGTTGATGAACGGAGCTGGGTCCAGAGCGCCAGGCGCGAAGGGCTCTGCCAGTGGTGCCGAAGAGCGGAGGTGCTGGAGGCGTCGGTGGAGGTGGACCACGACTGCGGCGCGGACGCCTACGAGCTGCTCAGCGTGGGCGGGTTCTGCATCGCCGCGATCCGCGCCTCGGGTCTCCCCCTTGCGTACCAGCATGAAGGGTTCTGATCGGGCACATGGGCGCGGCGGGGATGCTCTCGCCGCAGACTTGCTCGGCAGCCGGCCCTGACGTCCAGAGGCCAGTCCACGTCTCGAATGCGTGTGGGCGCTCGGCCAGCAATCGCTGGGGCCCGCGTGCCGCTGACGCTGGACGGACGTGCAGAGGCGCACGAAGATCCGTGCGCTCAGGAACCTTGGTATGCTCCTGCTCCATCCGCCCGCCTTGGGACCGCCAACCCGCCGCCTGGCGCGGCAACTCTCCCTCGGTTGGCGGGTTGGCGGACAGGCTGAGCTGTCTTACGGTTCCGGGTGACGCACCCTCCGCTCAGTGGTGCGACCCGGAGGTGGCATGATTCCAGCGGCATTCGCATACGCGGCCCCAACGTCCGTGGCCGATGCGGTGGCGTTGCTGCGCGCCGGCGGTGGCGAGGCCAAGGTGCTGGCCGGCGGCCACAGCTTGCTGCCCTTGATGAAGCTGCGGCTCGCCTCGCCCACCGTGCTCGTCGACATCAACCGCATCCCGGGGCTGAGCTACATCCGCGAGGACCCGGCGCTCGGCCGGCTCCGGATCGGCGCGCTCACCCGCCACGTGGAGATCGAGCGCTCGCCGCTGATCCGCGCGCGGTACCCGCTGCTGGCTGACGCCGCAGCGGGCATCGGCGACCCGCAGGTGCGCAACCGCGGCACGATGGGCGGCTCCATCGCCCACGGCGATCCGGCCTCCGACTGGCCGGCAGTGCTCCTGGCGGCGGACGGCGAGGTCGTCACCACGGGCGCGAGCGAGGAGCGGGTGATCGCCGCTTCTGATTTCCTCATCGACACCTTCACCACCGCCCTCGCTCCAGACGAGCTGCTCACCGAGGTCCGTCTGCCCCTGCCGGCCGAGCGGAGCGGGGGGTCGTACCAGAAGCTGGAGCGCAAGGTGGGCGACTACGCCATCGTCGGCGTCGCGGCCCAGCTCCGCCTGGACGAGCAGGGCATCGTGGCCGCGGTGGGCATCGGCCTGTGCAACGCCGGGCCGACGAGCATCAAGGCAGTGGCGGCGGAGGACTTCCTGCGCGGCAAGCCGCTCGCCCCGGACAACGTCAGCGAGGCGGCGCGGCTGGCGATGGAGGCCTCGAACCCGGTGACCGATGACCGCGGCCCGGCCGAGTACAAGCGGGCGATGGTGAAGGAGCTGACGAAGCGGGCGCTGCTGCAGGCCGCCGCCCGGGCCCAGGGAGGGGCGCGGTGATCACCCCACAGGAACGCCTCACCATCACGGTCACCGTCAACGGCCAGCCGCGCACTGCCGAGGTCGAGGCGCGGCTGCTGCTGGTCCACTTCATCCGCGAGACGCTCGGGCTGACCGGGACGCACATCGGCTGTGACACCTCGAACTGTGGCGCCTGCACGGTCATTCTGAACGGCCAGAACGTCAAGTCCTGCACGCTGCTGGCAGTCCAGGCCGATGGCGGCGAGCTGCTGACCATCGAGGGGCTGGAGCAGAACGGCCAGCTTCATCCCTTGCAGGAGGGCTTCTGGCAGGAGCACGGGCTGCAGTGCGGCTTCTGCACGCCCGGGATGATCATGACCGCCAAGGCGCTGTTGGACCAGAACCCCAACCCGACCGAGGCGGAGATCCGGCTCGGCATCTCCGGCAACCTCTGTCGCTGCACCGGCTACGTGAACATCGTCAAGGCGATTCAGTACGGCGCCGCCAAGCTGCGCGGCGAGGCGCCGGCATCCACCCAGGAGGCGACGCATGCCTGACACCGCCACCCTCGGCGGCATCGGCCGCCCGGTCAAGCGCAAGGAGGACCCGCGCTTCATCCGGGGCAAGGGGACGTACGTCGACGACATCACGCTGCCGAACATGCTCTACATGGACATCGTTCGCAGCCCCTACGCTCACGCGACGATCAAGAACATCGACGCCTCGCGAGCGCTCGCCCTGCCCGGTGTCGTCGCTGTCATCACCGGCAAGGACCTGGAGGCGCACGGGCTGCACTGGATGCCGACGCTCATGTCCGACACCCAGATGGTGCTGCCCACGGACCACGTCGTCTACCAGTCGCAGGAGGTCGCGGTTGTCCTGGCGGAGGATCGCTACGTCGCTGCGGACGCGGTGCAGTTGGTGGATGTGGAGTACGAGCCGCTGCCGCCGGTGGTGGATCCGAAGAAGGCGCTGGAGCCGGGCGCGCCGCTGGTGCGGCCGGACAAGGGCACGGGCACCAACCACATCTGGCACTGGGAGGCCGGCGACCGCGAGCGGACCGAGCAGGCGTTCGCGAGCGCGGACGTGGTGGTGGCGGAAGACATCTACATCCCGCGCATCCACGTCGCCTCGATCGAGACCTGCGGCTGCGTCGCCAGCTTCGACAGGGTCAGCGGCAAGCTGACGATCTGGATGACCACCCAGGCGCCTCACGCTATCCGCACCGTCTTCTCGCTCGTCTCGAAGATCCCGGAGCACAAGATCCGGGTGATCTCGCCCGACATCGGCGGCGGCTTCGGCGGCAAGGTTCCCGTCTACCCCGGCTACGTCTGCGCCACCGTCGCCTCGATCCTGACCGGGCGACCGGTGAAGTGGATCGAGGACCGCTCGGAGAATCTCCAGGCCGACTCCTTCGCCCGCGACTACCACATCCATGCGGAGTTGGCCGCCACCGGGGATGGCAAGATCACCGGCCTCCGGATCAAGACGATCGCCGACCACGGCGCCGCTGACGCCGCGGCCAACCCCTCCAAGTTCCCGGCCGGCCTGTTCTCCATCTGCACTGGCTCGTACCAGATCCCAACCGCCCATGTAGAGGTGGACGGCGTTTATACCAACAAGCCGCCGGGCGGCGTCGCCTATCGCTGCTCGTTCCGTGTCACCGAGGCGGTCCATGCCATCGAGCGGATGGTGGACCGGCTGGCGGACGAGCTGGGGATCGACCCGGCCGAGCTGCGCTTCAAGAACTTCATCCAGCCGGAGCAGTTCCCCTACACGTCGGCGCTCGGCTGGGAGTACGACAGCGGCAACTACCCGGCCGCGCTCCAGAAGGCGCTGGACAAGATCGGCTACCAGGAGCTGCGCCGCGAGCAGGCGGAGAAGCGCGCTCGCGGCGAGCTGATGGGGATCGGGATCTCCACCTTCACCGAGATCGTCGGGGCCGGGCCGTCGCACACCTTCGACATCCTCGGGATCAAAATGTTCGACTCCGCCGAGATCCGGGTGCATCCGACCGGCTCGGCGATCGTCCGCATCGGGGTTCAGACCCAGGGCCAGGGGCACGAGACGACGTTCGCCCAGATCGTCGCCGAGGAGCTGGGGCTGCCGGTCGAGAACATCGAGGTCGAGCACGGCGACACCGATACCGCCCCCTACGGCCTGGGCACCTACGCCAGCCGCAGCACCCCGACCGCCGGGGCGGCTACAGCCGTGGCCGCGCGGAAGATCCGCGAGAAGGCGCAGCGGATCGCGGCACACCTGCTGGAGGTCTCGCCGGATGACCTGGAGTGGGTGGATCACACGTTCCGGGTGAAGGGCGCGCCCGATCGGGCCAAGACGATGCAGGAGATCGCCTTCGCCGCCTACACCAACCACCCGCTCGGGATGGAGGCGGGACTGGAGGCGGTGACCTACTACGACCCGCCGAATCTCACCTTCCCCTTCGGAGCCTATGTCTGCGTTGTCGACATCGACAAGGGGACCGGCCAGGTGAAGGTACGCCGCTTCCTGGCAGTGGACGACTGTGGGACGATCATCAATCCGATGATCGTGGACGGTCAGATCCACGGCGGGCTGACGATGGGGCTGGCCCCGGCGCTGTACGAGCAGATCTGGTACGACGAGGACGGCAACATCCACGGCGGGACGCTGATGGACTACCTGGTGCCGACCTCCATGGAGACGCCGGCCTGGGAGACGGACAAGACGGTCACGCCCAGTCCGCACCACCCGCTTGGGGCCAAAGGGGTCGGTGAGTCGGCCACGGTGGGCGCGCCGCCGGCGATCGTCAACGCGGTGGTCGACGCGCTCAGCCACCTGGGGGTGACGCACATCGACATCCCGATTACGCCCTGGAGGGTCTGGCAGATCCTCCAGGAGAAGGGCGTCGCCGGGACGTGATCACGGGAGCCGACCTGATCGAGCGGGCCGCCGAGCTGCGGCGGCAGGGGGCGGCGTTCGCGCTCGCCACCGTCGTCCGCAGCCGGCGGCCGGCCTCCGCCCGGCCTGGAGATCGGGCGCTGATCCTGGCCGATGGTGCGCTCGTCGGCTGGGTCGGCGGAAGCTGTGCCCAGGACTCGATCCGGCGCGAGGCGCTGCGGGCGCTGGCGGAGGGCCGGCCACGGCTGGTTCGCCTCAGCCCCGAAGCCGGCCCGAGCGATGACGAGGAAGGGGTGGTCCGCTACCCGATGACCTGCCACAGCGGTGGCACGCTCGAGATCTACGTCGAGCCGTTCACCCCGCCTCCGCGCCTGGTCGTCCTGGGCGACTCACCGGTAGCCCGGGCGCTGGCGGCGCTCGGCCCACCCCTGGGCTTCGCGGTGACAGCGAGCGCGGACCCGACCGCGCCGCTCCCGGCCGATCTGTCGGGAGACACCTGGGTGGTGATCGCCGCGATGGGCGACCGCGACGAGCTGGCTACCGAGGCGGCGCTGCGCCGCGGCGCGCACTACGTCGCGCTGGTCGCCAGCCGCGTCCGCGCCACGGCAGTCGTGGCGCTGCTGCGCGAGCGAGGGCTGGGCGAGGCGGCGCTGGCCCGGCTCAAGGCCCCGGCCGGGCTGGACATCGGGGCGATGACCGGGGCGGAGGTGGCGTTGAGCATCCTGGCGGAGATCGTCCAGCGCCGGCGCGCGGCGCCTCCGGCTCCCGCGGCGGAGATCGCCGCGCCGCCAGCCACCGCCCGCGACCCGGTCTGCGGGATGGAGGTCGAGATCGCCACCGCCCGCTGGACCTCCGAGCACACCGGGCAGACCCTCTACTTCTGCGCCCCGGGCTGCAAGCGCCAGTTCGACCGCGACCCCGCCGCGTATCTGCCATCCGCGAGCGGTGGCTGATGGCACCAGCGGCCTGCTGGCCGGATGCTCTATCGTAGTGAGCGACCTGGCGACGCCAGAACACGAGGCAAGCAAGGGGGAAGCCGAGATGGCGATGACGTTCCAGGGGACGGTGACGATCAATGCCCCACGCGAGCAGGTGTACGAGTTCCTCACCGACCCGGCTCGGGTCTCCAGGTGCGCCGCCGAGGTCCAGAAGATCGACACGATCGACGACACCCACTTCAAAGTCGTCGCGAAGGTGGGTGTCGGCTTCGTCAAGGCGACCTTTGCCCTGGACGTCGAGTGGACGGAGAAGACGCCGCCCTCGGTCGCCACGGCGAAGGTGCGCGGCAACGCCCCGGGCAGCGCGGTGGAGATGACCGCCGGGATGCAGTTGAGCGAGGTCCCTGAGGGGACGAAGCTGGACTGGAAGGCCGACGTGATGGTGGCCGGGGTGATCGCCAGCGTCGGCTCGCGGTTGCTGCAGGGCGCGGCGAATAAGATCACCGGCGACGTCTTCGCCTGTGTCAAGCGGACGCTGGAGGCCCCGGCCCCGACCGGCGCGTAGGGCGTGGCGCTCGATGAGGGCGCCAGCGGCAGGAAGGGAGAGGATCGGGTATCCTCCAGGCGCTGACCGCTGATGCCCGCCCGCCCCTTTCGCTCTGTCCTGATCGCCAACCGCGGCGAAATCGCCGTCCGAGTCATCCAGGCCTGCCAGGAGCTCGGGCTGCGGGCGATCGCGGTCTATAGCGACGCGGACCGTGCCGCGCTGCACGTGCAGCGCGCCGACGCCGCGTACCGCATCGGCCCGCCGCCGGCCGCGGAGAGCTACCTGAACGTCCCGGCGCTGCTGGAGGCGGCGCGGGTGAGCGGGGCGGAGGCGGTTCACCCCGGCTACGGCTTCCTGGCCGAGAACGCCGACTTCGCCCAGGCGTGTCTCGACGCCGGGCTGGTGTTCGTCGGTCCGCCGCCAGGCGCCATTCGGGCCATGGGGAACAAGAGCGCCGCCAAGCGCCTCATGGAGCAGGCCGGGGTGCCGGTGGTCCCTGGCTATCAGGGCGAGGCGCAGGACGACGCCACCTTCGAGCGCGAGGCGGCGCGGATCGGTTTCCCGCTGCTGGTGAAGGCGGCCGCAGGCGGCGGCGGGCGCGGGATGCGCGTCGTGCCTGGCCTTGCGGCGCTGCCGGAGGCGCTGGAGAGCGCCCGGCGCGAGGCGCTGGCGGCGTTTGGCGATCCGATGCTGTTGCTGGAGCGTTACGTCTCGCCGGCCCGCCACGTCGAGGTGCAGGTCTTCGCCGACCAGCAGGGCCAGACCGTCCACCTCGGGGAGCGGGAATGCTCGATCCAGCGGCGGCACCAGAAGGTGGTGGAGGAGGCGCCCTCGCCCGCGGTCAGCCCGGAGCTGCGCCAGGCGATGGGCCAGGCGGCGGTGCGGGCGGCACTGGCAGTCGGCTACGTGAGCGCCGGCACAGTGGAGTTCGTGCTGGACGAGCAGGGCCAGTACTACTTCCTGGAGATGAACACCCGTATCCAGGTGGAGCACCCGGTGACCGAGCTGGTCACCGGGCTCGATCTGGTGCAGCTTCAGCTCCGGGTCGCGGCCGGCGAGCCGCTGCCGTTTCGGCAGGAGGATGTCCACTGGGATGGCCACGCGATCGAGTGCCGGATTGTGGCAGAGGACCCGCGCCGTGGCTTCGCTCCGCAGACCGGCACGCTCGCGGTCTTCGAGCCGCCGCGCGGAGTAGGGATCCGCAATGACGTCGGCACCTATGCCGGCGACACCATTGGGATGTACTACGACTCGCTGCTCGCCAAGCTGATCGTCCATGGCCGGGACCGGGCGCAGGCGATCAGCCGGCTGCGCTGGGCGCTGGAGCACTATCGGGTCGGCGGCGTGGGAACCAACCTGGAGCTGCTCCGCTTCATCGTGGATCATCCGGAGTTCCGCGCTGGTCGCACGTTCACCAATTTTATCCCGGAATTCTGGCGCCCGGAGTCTTCCTCAGGCGCGCCGCCGCTGGAGGCGCTGCTGGCCGCGGTCGCGTCCGACCTGCTCGCCAGTGGGATCGCCAGCGGCGTTGGGCCCCGCGGCATGTCAGATGATGTCTGGCGGGCGGCGGGCGCCTGGCGCATCGCCCGGGGCGGGATGCCGTTCCGCTTCCGGGCTGGAGACCGCCTGCTGTCGGCCACGGTCGAGCGCGACGAGCAGGTGAACGGCTGGCAGATCGAGGTGGAGGGCGAGACCGTTACGATCACCGCCGACCCGCTCGGAGATCACGGGGTACTGCTCCGCCGCGGCGAAGAGACGCTCTCCGCTCAGGTGGTCCGTGACGGGGAGCGCCTGCTGGTGCAGCTCGACGGGCGCGCGTACACGCTCACCCGCGAGCCCGCGTCGAACGTCGAAGCGGCCGAAGCGAGCGGTAGTGGCGAAAGCGCCCACGGCCAGATCGCCGCGCCGATGCCGGCCAAGGTGGTCAAGGTGCTCGTCCGCCCGGGCGAGCGGGTCAAGCCCCACCAGACCCTGGTGGTGCTGGAGTCGATGAAGATCGAGCACCTGGTTGAAGCGCCGTACGCGGCGGTCGTGGAGCGCGTGCGTTGCCGGGCCGGCGAAGTGGTCCCGGAGGGGGCGGTCCTGGTGGACCTGGAGGCGCAGTAGCGGGCGGCGCCAGGCCAGGCAGCGCGGCGTCCCCCTTCCTTCACGCCGGCATGGCTCGCTCCAGCTACAATTCGGCTCGGCCATGTGCTCTCAGGTGGTGTAGCGCCCGAGAGCGCAGAAAGGGCTCGGGGATCGGCGGCGCAACCGGGCCGCCGGATCCTCGTTGGTTCTTGAGGATCGCGAGAGGGGGCCGTTTCCGCATGGGCAGTATCAGGAGATATCACGCCTATGGATGGAAACACGCACCCGCTTGCTGTGATCGGACTGCTGCTGGTCCTGCTCGCTACCGCCTGCGGGAGGCGCGGCCCAGCGCCAGCACCCACTGCCAGCCCGGCCCGAACGCCATCTGCGGCGAGCACCGTTGAGCCGGTCGCCACGGAGGACGCGAGTATCGCGGCGGAGGCGACCCAGGCGGCGAGCCCGCTCGTTGTCACGCATACTCCCACCCCCCGTCCAGTGCTCCCCGGCCTGGATCCCTGCTCACTGATCAGCCCCGCTGACGCGCAGCAGGTGTTCGGCGAGAACGCCAAAGCGCCGCTGCGGACCGACGTTGGCGAGGTGCGGACCTGTGCGCTGGAGTCGGTGGGGGGCTCGAAGCTGATCACCATCGATGCCATCGTCGGCAGCAGCGCCAGATCCCGGTTCGAGCAGGAGCGCCAGACGGCGACCACGGCCCAGGGGGCGACGATCCAGGACCTGGAGGGCATTGGGGACGCCGCCTATACGGACGGCGTGCGGCTGGTTGTGCTCAAGGGCGACGTGACGTACTCCGTAACCTATCTGGGCGGGATGGAGCTGCACTCGCCGCAGTTGCTCGACGCCGAGGAGAAGCTGGCACGTGCTGCGCTGCAGCGCCTGTGAGTGTAGTCGAGCCCTTCCGGCCGTGGCCATGCTCAGCTTGCAACGCTGAGCGGCCCGTTAATATCCCCCAACCGAGGTGTATCTTGTCCTTGTCTCGAGCTCTTCCACGCATCGCTGCGCTTGTCCTGGTCCTGGTCCTGGTGTCGGGGTGTGGAACCGGCGCCCTCTCCGGCCTGCTCGGTACCACCGCGGGCAAGGCCAAACAGACTGCCTCGCAGGCGAAGAACGCCACCACCAAGTCAAAGTCCAGCCAGAAGTTCACCGTTACGATGACGGACGAGCTGAAGTTCGACCCGCCGACGCTGACGGTTCCGAAAGGGGCCAAGGTGACCTGGCAGAACAAGGGGCAGGTGGCACATACCGTGACTGACGACCCGGCCAAGGTCGCAGACAAGTCGCACGTCTCCCTGCCGGAGGGCGCCCAGCCGTTCGACTCAGGCCCGATCAGCGCCGGTGCGAGCTGGTCTCAAACGTTCAAAACGCCGGGCACCTACCACTACGTCTGCCTACCACACGAAGCGGCCGGCATGGCCGGTACCATTGTCGTCACCCCGTAGCCGGCCAGCGTCGAACAGGCGAGAGCCGCCAGTCTCGCTCGAGAGACGGCGGCTCTCGTGTATCGGCAGGCTCAGTGCGACGCCTCATCGCCGCCTGAGCCCACCCATCCACTGGGCTCCTGGGCGCGAGGCAAGGCCGAGGAGCGAACGGCGATGCGAACGCGGGCTCACGCCCGCCCGGCAGCTCGGGTCGGGCGAGCGCCCGTCCGCAACGGCGCTAGACGACGTCGCGCTTGCCGCTCGAGTTCTGAGTAGTGGTGGGAGCGGTCGTGGTCGACTTCGCCTGCGTCGGCGCCGTCTCATCCTCCTCCTTGGTGGCCTTGCGCAGCTCTTTCATCGCCTCGCCCAGGCCTCGGCCAAGCTCGGGGAGCTTGGTGGAACCGAACAGGAGCATCACGATCGCGAGCACGAGAATCAGGTGGAGTGGTTGCAACGCGCCCATAGGCGGACCCCTTGTTTCTAGAGACGCCAGCGTCGGGACGCCAGCCCTCCCGAATGAGCGGCATCATACCATTCTACCCCCGCTGCCGTTCCAACCATCATTCCTACGCCCGGGCATCACGTGTGTCGGTGCTCGGTGTCCCGCGGCGGCCCGCCCGTGGTGCGCTACCATGTCGCTGGGAGGGAGCCAATGGTCGCGCCAGCGCGCTGGCCAAGCAGGGTCACGATTGTCGAAGTGGGTCCGCGCGACGGGCTGCAGAACGAGGCGACGCCGATCCCGACCGAGCTGAAGGTGCAGTTCGTCGAGGCGCTCGCCGCGGCCGGGCTGCCCATCGTCGAGACCACCTCGTTTGTTCATCCGAAGGTGGTTCCGCAACTTGCCGACGCCGCCGAGGTGCTCCGGTCGCTACAGCGGCGGCCCGGCACGCGCTACCCGGTGCTCGTCCCGAACCAGAAAGGGCTGGAGCGGGCGCTGGCGGCGGGGGCCGAGGAGATCGCGGTGTTCACCGCCGCCTCCGAAGCGTTCAACCGGGCCAACATCGCCATGGGGATCGAGGAGTCGCTCGGCGTTATCGCCGAGGTGCTCCGCGCGGCGCGGACGGCCGGGCTCCGCCGGCGCGGCTACATCTCCACCTGCTTCGGCTGTCCCTACCAGGGAGCGGTGCCCGTGGAGACCGTGGTCGAGGTGTCGCGTCGGCTGCTGGAGCTCGGGGCGGAGGAGGTCTCGCTTGGCGACACCATCGGGGTGGCCAATCCCCGCCAGGTACAGGAGGTCGTGGGCCGGGTGCTGGAGGTCGTCCCTCGTGAGCGGCTGGCGCTGCACTTCCACGACACGCGCGGCGTTGCCCTGGCGAACGTGCTCGCTGCGCTGGAACTGGGGATCACGACGTTCGATGCCTCAGCCGGCGGGCTGGGCGGCTGCCCCTACGCCCCGGGCGCGGCGGGCAACCTGGCCACGGAAGACCTGGTGACGATGCTGGACGGGATGGGAATCCGGAGCGGGGTGAGCCTCGGCGCGGTCGTCGCGGCAGTGCAGCCGGTGCTGCGGGCGCTCGGCCGCCCCTCGGCCAGCAAGGCGCACCAGGCCTACCTGGCGACCCAGGCGCGCCAGCGGGCGGCGTCAGGGGCGGGCTGAGGCGAGCCAGCCGCGGGCGAACAGCAGCAGCGCTAGCGCGGCCAGGCTGCTGGCGGACCAGAGCGGCGGCAGCGGCGGCAGCAGCGCGGTGAGCCCGGCCAGCAGCAGGAATGCCGGCAGGCTGAGCAGCACGAACGAGAGCTGCAGCCACGGATGAAGCCGGGGCGCGGCGTACCAGGCGGGGAGCAGGAAGAGCAGGTAGCCGAGCCAGGTGACCGGGGAGCCGAGCAGCGCCCCCACCAGCGCCAGGGCGCTGAGCGACGCGCGGTCTGGCTGGCAGCGCCAGGCCCACCAGGCGAGCCCGAGCAGGCCCAGGCCCACGAGCGGCGGGCCGAGCCAGGGCAGGCCGAGCCGCGTCGCCAGTGACAGCAGGGAGGCATTATCGGCCGGCAGATACGCCGCGCTCCTTGCTGCCTGTGCCGCGAGCCACTGGGCGAAGATCGCCGGTCCGTAAACCGGGAGTGGAGCAAGGCTCAGGAGCGCGGCGCTAGCCAGCGACCAGAGCGGAGCGCGGCGCTGGCCGTTGAGGAACAGCAGCGCGGGCCAGAGGGCGAACTGGGGCTTGATCGCGACGAGCGCCCCTAGCAGCAGCCCGGCGACCAGGTCCCGCTGCCGCTGGAGCGCGAGCCAGGCGCCCGTGGTGAACAGCAGCAGCGGCGGGTACACCTGGCCCATTTGCAGCGTCAGCCACAGCCCGGCCAGGCTGAGCGCCCAGGCGGTGCGCGACCAGCCGCGCGCCGGGTAGGTGCGGGCGAGTAGTCCGAGACAGAGCAGGACCAGCAGCAGGGAGAGCGTGTACCAGCTCCAGGCGAGGATGCTCGGGTCCAGCGGCGCCAGGAGCTGGAAGAGCAGCACGGACACCGGGGGATTCAGGTTGACGGGGGCAACGTCCGTGCCGTCGAGCGGCTGGCCCAGGATGGACTGGTAGTCGCCGTAGGGGTTGAGCCCGTGAGCCGCGGCGCGGCCGGCGACCAGGAAGGCGCCGAGGTCGGCCTGCCGCCGAGGTGACGGGAGCGAGGAGGCGAGGCCAACCGTCAGCGAGCCGCAGGTCAGCGCCAGCAGCGCCACGGCGCGCGGGCTGGGCAGCGGGCGAACCCGGACGGTGGCGAGCGAGCTGAGCACGGCGCCACTCTAGCGTCCTGCTGCCGCCACCAGGGAAGGGCCAAATGGGCCGCTACGGCTGGTCCGCGGGGCGCATTCGACCACCGCGCTGCTGGCCGCCCCGGGCAGCCTGGCTCGCTACAATGGCGCCACGCCGCTTGCGGCCGAGCGCTCGCGGCTCGGCGCGCCAGTGGCTCGCTCCCCGGGAGGTATGACATGCATCCGGCTGATCGCGTCCCATTCGGCAAGACCGGACTCAGCGTGACCCGGCTCGGGCTTGGCACGGCTCCGCTCGGCAACCTGTTCCAGCCGGTGCCAGAGTCGGAGGCGGACGCTACCATCCAGCGCGCCTACGCCCTGGGCGTCCGCTTCTTCGACACTGCGCCGCTCTATGGCTCTGGACTGGCCGAGCAGCGCCTGGGGCGCAACCTCGCCCAGCACCCGCGCGACGAGTACGTGCTGTCCACCAAGGTGGGCCGACTGCTGCGGCCGGATGCGCCCCCGGAAGCGGGGATGTTCTACCAGGGCGAGCCGTTCTTCAAGAACACCCCACCGCTGAACCCGATGTTCGACTTCAGCTACGACGGGGTGCTGCGCTCGTTCGAGGAGAGCCTGCAACGGCTCGGCCTCGACCGGATCGACATCCTGCTGATCCACGACCCCGACGAGTACTACGAGCAGGCGCTGGCCGGCGCCTACCGAGCGCTGGACCGGCTGCGGAGCGAGGGGGTCATCAAGGCCGTCGGTGCCGGGATGAACCAGGCGGAGATGCTCGCCCGCTTCGCCCGCGAGGCGGACTTCGACTGCTTTCTCGTCGCCGGTCGCTACACCCTGCTCGACCAGCCGGCGCTGGCGGAACTGCTGCCGTTGTGCCTGCAGAAGCGCATCGCCGTCATCATTGGCGGAGTCTACAACAGCGGGATCCTGGCCAACCCGCGCCCCGGCGCCACCTACAATTACATCCCAGCACCGCCCGAGCTCCTCAGCAGGGCGCAGCGGCTGGAGGCGGTCTGCGCGCGCCACGGCGTGCCGCTGAAGGCGGCGGCGATCCAGTTCCCCACCGGCCACCCGGCGGTCGCCACGGTGCTCACCGGCGCCCGCTCGGTCGCGGAGGTGGAGGAGAACGCGCGGATGTTCCGTTGGGAGATCCCGGCGGCACTGTGGGAGGAGTTGCGGGCTGAGCGGCTGATCCCCGCGGAAGCGCCGGTGCCCGGCGAAGGCGCGGCGTAAACCCGAAGCGGCGCTTCGTCTCCCGGGGCCACGAGCCGCGGGGGAGGTGGCCGGGGCGAGGGCTATGCTGGCGCGGCAGTGAGCTCCTGTCGGAGCGCGTGGCGGAGGAACTGGCCGGTGTAGCTGGCAGCGTTTGCCGCCACCTCCTCCGGGGTGCCACTGGCGACTAGCTCCCCGCCGGCGTCGCCGCCCTCGGGGCCGAGGTCCAGGATCCAGTCGGCCGTCTTGATCACGTCCAGGTTGTGCTCGATCACCACCACCGTGTTGCCGGCGTCTACCAGGCGGTTGAGCACGTCCAGCAGCCGGCTGACGTCGGCGAAGTGGAGGCCGGTGGTCGGCTCGTCCAGGATATAGATCGTTCGGCCGGTGGCGCGCCGGGAGAGCTCGGCGGCCAGCTTGACCCGCTGCGCCTCGCCGCCGCTCAGCGTGGTGGCGGGCTGGCCGAGGTGGATGTAGCCCAGCCCGACGTCGTGCAGCGTCTGGAGCTTGTTCTTGATCGGCGGGATGTTCTGGAAGAACTCCAGCGCCTCGTCCACCGTCATCTCCAGCACATCGGCGATGGTCTTGCCCCGATAGCGCACCTCCAGCGTCTCGCGGTTGTAGCGCTTGCCCTTGCAGACCTCGCAGGGGACGTAGACGTCGGGCAGGAACTGCATCTCGATCTTCAGGATGCCGTCGCCCTCGCATGCCTCGCAGCGCCCACCCTTGACGTTGAACGAGAAGCGGCCGGGCTGATAGCCCCGTAGCCGCGCCTCGGGGACGTTCGCGAACAGCTCCCGCAGCGGGGTGAACAGGCCGGTGTACGTGGCCGGGTTGGAGCGCGGGGTGCGGCCGATCGGCGACTGGTCGATCTCGATCACCTTGTCCAGGTACTCCAGCCCGAGCACCTGGTCGTGCTTGCCCGGCCGCTCCCTGGCCCGGTTCAGCGCCTGCGCCAGCGAGCGGTACAGGATGTCGCTCACCAGGGTGCTCTTGCCCGAGCCGGAGACACCGGTGACGCAGACGAACATCCCGAGGGGGATGCGCACGTCGATGTTCTTCAGGTTGTTCTCGCGGGCGCCGGTGATCAGCAGCGACTTGCCGTTGCCGGGCCGGCGCCGCTCGGGCACGGGAATGCGGAGCTTGCCGGTGAGGTACTGGCCGGTCAGCGAGCGCTCGCAGGCCATCACTTCGTCGAGCGTTCCGCTGACCACCACCTCGCCGCCATGCTCGCCCGCACCCGGGCCGATGTCGATGATCCAGTCGGCGCTGCGGATGGTCTCCTCGTCGTGCTCGACCACGAGCAGGGTGTTGCCGAGGTCGCGCAGCCGCATCAGAGTGCGGATCAGCCGGGCGTTGTCGCGCTGGTGCAGCCCGATGCTCGGCTCGTCCAGGATGTACAGCACCCCCATCAGCCCGGAGCCGATCTGGGTGGCCAGCCGGATCCGCTGCGCCTCGCCGCCGGAGAGCGTCGCGGTCGCTCGGTCGAGCGTTAGATAGTCCAGGCCGACGTCGACCAGAAAGCCGAGGCGGGCGCGGATCTCCTTGAGCACCTGGCGAGCGATGGCGAACTCGCGGTCGCTGAGGACCTGGCCGTACTCGTCAGCGAAGCGGCTGGGCGCTTTGCCATTGGCTCGCTCCTCGAAGGGGACGCGCGCCTCCAGCGCCCGGAAGAACGCCGCGGCGCGGGCAATGGACATCGCGGTGACGTGGTGGATCGGCCGGCCGGCGATCGTGACCGCCAGACTCTCCGGCTTCAGCCGCGCTCCCTGGCAATCCGGGCAGGGCTGGCTGGACATGTAGCGCTCGATGTCTGCCCGGATCCAGTCGGACTCCGTCTCCTTGTAGCGCCGCTCCAGGTTGGGGAGCACTCCCTCGAACTTGATCTTGTACTCGTGCGCCCGGCCGCCGCCCTTGGGAGTGTGGCGGACGGTGATCCGCTCGTCCCCGCTCCCGTACAGGATGAGCTGGCGATCCGCCGGGCGCAGCTCCTTCCAGGGCGTGCGCATCGAGAAGCCGCGCTCGCGAGCGAGCGACTCCAGCAGTTGGCGGTAAAACGAGTTGCCGTTCCAGCCGGCCTTGCCCCAGGGGGCGATCGCCCCGTCGGCCAGCGACAGGTTCGGGTTGCCGATCACCAGCTCCGGGTCCACCTCTAGCCGCGCCCCGAGCCCGCTACAGGTGGGGCAGGCGCCATGCGGGCTGTTGAACGAGAACGAGCGCGGCTCAAGCTCGGCCAGGCTGATGTTGCAGTAGACGCAGGCGAACTGCTCGGAGTACAGGTGCTCCTCGCCGCCGACCACCGCGGCGATCATCTTCCCGCTGCCCAGCTTCAGCGCTGTCTCGACCGAGTCGGCGACGCGGCTGGTATCGGCATCTGGCCCGGCCCCCGGCGTCCGCTCGGGGACGACCAGGCGGTCCACCACGACCTCGATGGTGTGCTTCTTGTACTTCTCGAGGTCGATCTCCTCGCTCAGGTCGCGCACCTCGCCATCCACCCGCACCCGAACAAAGCCGGCCTTGCGGATGTCCTCGAACACGTCCTTGTACTCGCCCTTGCGGCCGCTGATGAGCGGGGCGAGCAGGAGGATGCGGCTGCCCGCCGGGAGCGCCAGGATCGCGTCCACGATCTGCTCCGCCGTCTGCTGCTGGACCGGGCGGAAGCAGCGCGGGCAGTGCGGCTTGCCCACCCGGGCGTACAGGAGCCGCAGGTAGTCGTAGATCTCGGTCACGGTGCCGACCGTCGAGCGTGGGTTGTGGCTGGCGCCCTTCTGGTCGATCGAGATCGCCGGAGACAGCCCGGTGATCAGATCCACGTCCGGCTTGTCCATCTGGCCGAGGAACTGGCGGGCGTAGGCGCTCAGCGACTCGACATAACGCCGCTGCCCCTCGGCGTAGATGGTGTCGAACGCGAGCGACGACTTACCCGAGCCGGATAGGCCGGTGATCACCACCAGCTTGTCGCGCGGGATGGCGACGTCGATGTTCTTCAGGTTGTGCTGGCGAGCGCCCTGGACGACGATGCTCTCGAGTGGCATAGCCTATTGCGATCCCGTCACGCTACGGGGAGGCTACCGGCTGGCCGGGCACGAGCGCGACACAACCGCGTCACGATCGCCGCCGCGCGGCGCCAGGCGCCGCCAGCCGGGGCCCAGCCCTCATCGCTTCGCCCGCACCCATTCTCTGGGAATGGCGGCCTCGGTTCCCTCCGCGTCGACCAGCAGTTTGCGTAGTTCGACGATCTGGTCGCGATACAGCGCCGCCCGCTCGAACGCCAGCTCCTTCGCCGCCTGCTTCATCTGGAACTCCAGGTCGGTAATCAGGCGGTGGATCTCGTCCTTCGGCATCGTCGCCGGGCCGACCGTGTACTCCTCGGCCGCCTCCGCCACCTGCTTGAAGCGGTTAGAGATGTCGCGGATCGCCTTGCGGATTCCGACCGGGGTGATCCCGTGCTGCTCGTTGTACGCCTGCTGTGCCCGCCGGCGGCGGTACGTCTCGTCGATCGCTCGCTGCATCGAGTCGGTGACGCGGTCGGCGTACATGATCACGTGGCCATCCACGTGCCGCGCTGCCCGACCAATAGTCTGGATCAGCGCGCTCTCCGAGCGCAGGTAGCCCTCCTTGTCCGCGTCGAGGATCGCCACGAGCGAGACTTCTGGAAGATCCAACCCTTCGCGGAGCAGGTTGATTCCCACCACCACGTCGTACACGCCCAGGCGCAGGTCGCGCAGGATCTCGATCCGCTCCAGCGTGTCCACCTCGGAGTGCAGATAGTGGACCCGGATCCCCATCTCGCGCAGGTAGTCCGCGAGGTCCTCCGCCATCCGCTTGGTGAGCGTCGTCACCAGCGCCCGCTCGCCGCGGCGCACCCGGGCATTGATCTCGCCGATCAGGTCGTCCACCTGCCCCCGGGTCGGCTTCACCTCGATGCTCGGGTCCAGCAGCCCGGTGGGGCGGATGAGCTGCTCGACCACCTGCTGGCTGTGGGCCAGCTCGTACGGCCCAGGGGTGGCGGAGACGAAGATCGCCTGATGGATGTGCCGCTCGAACTCGTGCCATTGGAGCGGCCGGTTCTCCATCGCCGAGGGGAGGCGGAAGCCGTATTCGACCAGCGTCTCCTTGCGCGAGTGGTCGCCGCCGTACATCCCGCGGATCTGCGGGATCGACATGTGCGACTCGTCGATGAACAGCAGGAAGTCGTCCGGGAAGTAATCCAGTAGCGTCCAGGGAGTGCTGCCGAAGGTGCGCCGTTGCAGGTGCATCGAGTAGTTCTCGACGCCGGGGCAGAAGCCGAGCTCGCGCAGCGACTCCAGATCGTACAGCGTGCGCTGGCGGAGCCGGGCCGCCTCCAGGATCTTCCCCTGCGCCTCCAGCTCCTTCACCCGCGCCTCCAGCTCGGCCTCGATGTCGCGGAGTGCGACCTCCAGCTTGTCGCGAGTAGTCACGAAGTACTTGGCCGGGTAGATGTCTACCACCTCGCGCTCGGCGAGGATCTCGCCGGTCAGCGGGTCCACCTCGGTGATGCGCTCGATCTCGTCACCCCAGAACTCCACCCGCACCGCGATCTCCTGGCCCGCGGGGTGGATCTCCAGGGTGTCGCCGCGGACGCGAAACTTGCCCCGACCGAAGTCGTAGTCGTTGCGCTCGTAGTAGATGTCGGTCAGGTGGCGGAGCACTTTGTCCCGCTTGCGGACCTCCCCGCGACGCAGCGTAATCACCGCCTGGCCATACTCCTCCGGGGCGCCCAGACCGAAGATGCAGGAAACCGAGGCGACCACGATCACGTCGCGCCGAGTCAGCACCGCCTGCATTGCGGAGTGGCGCAGGCGGTCGATGTCCTCGTTCATCAGCATGTCCTTCTCGATGAACGTGTCCGTGCGCGGCACATACGCCTCGGGCTGGTAGTAGTCGTAGTAGGAGACGAAATACTCGACCGCGTTGTGGGGGAAAAACTCCTTGAATTCGGCGCAGAGCTGGGCGGCGAGCGTCTTGTTGTGCGCCATCACCAGCGTCGGCCGGTTCACCTCGGCGATCACATTCGCCATGGTGAACGTCTTGCCGGAGCCGGTCACGCCGAGCAGCGTCTGCATCCGGTCGCCGCGCTCGATCCCGTCGACCAGGGCGCGGATCGCCTGAGGCTGATCGCCAGTAGGGAGGAAGTCGCTGACGAGCTGGAAGGGGGCCATCGCGAATAGAACACCTGTTTGAGCACCCAAGTATACCTGAGGGGAAGGGCGGTCGGGGTGCCAGAGAGAGGCCCGTGGCAACCGCCTGTCCCCGGTCGGGAGGCGCAACAGGGTACCATCTCGGCGCGTGAGGTGAAGGGTGAGGGAGGCGGTGCAGGCAGGCGGAGGGCGGGGGCGCGCGGGGGCGTACGGCCGCGGGCTGGCATTGATTGCGCTTGGCGGGGTTGCGTTCGGCTCGATCGGAATCGGGAGCAAGTACGCCGTCGAGGGCGGCGCGACGATCCTGACCATCCTGCTGATACGGTACACGGTCGCGGCGGCGCTGCTCTGGCTGGCGCTGCCGCTGGCCGGACTGCGGATGCGGCTGCCCGGCAGCCACGCGCTGGGGTTTGTGCTGCTCGGGGCGATCCCGCACGCTGTCGGCGTGTTCGGCTTCAACGCCGCGCTGCGAACGCTCTCGGTCGGCGCCACGGTGCTGCTGCTTTACACCTACCCGGCGCTGGTTGTGGCGGTGCTAGCCCTCAGCGGCCGCGAGCCGCTCACGCGCGGCCGAGCGCTGGCGGTGCTGGCGGCACTGGCCGGCTGCGCGCTGGTCGTCGGCAGCCTGGGCGAGGAGCGGTTCGACCTGGCTGGGGTCGGCTTCGCCGCACTCTCCGCGCTCGGCGCCGCCTCCTACGTCCTGATCGGTGACCGGCTGCTGGTCAGGGTGAACCCGCTGGTTGCCGCCGCTCACCTGCAAGCCGGCACCGCGTTCTCACTGCTGGTGGTGGCGGCGCTCTTCGGCGGGCTGGACCTGCGGCTGTCGGCACAAGCGTCGCTCGGAATCGCGGCGGTGGCGCTGCTTGGCAACGTCGTTGGCATGACCGCGCTCTTCGCCGGAATGCGCCGCGTCGGCGCCTCGGTCGCCGCGGTCGGCTCGATGCTGGAAGTCGTCGTCTCGGTCACGCTCGGCGCCTTGCTGTTTGGAGAATCGCTCGGTCCGGCGCGGCTGGTGGGCGCGGCGCTGATCCTGGCTGCGATCTGGTTGATCCAGCGGGAGGGACGGCGCCAGGCTGCCGGCAGCCTGGCGCGCGCGGCGAGCGGCGCCCCGCTTGCGCAATCTTAGGAAATCATGGATACTGATCATCACTAGAACTGACGATTGGAGCAGGATGCCGGGCGGCAGACGAATCGCGCGGGCGGCCGAGCGAGTGGGGAACCGCGGGGCGGCGCTGCGGCGTGGAGCGCCGCGGATCTTCCGCGGCGCGGTGAGGGGGAGCGCTGATGGCGCGGGCTGAGAGCGGGCGCCCGTGCGTGAGTGGTCGGGCCCTGGCCGCGCCGGGGGTGGAGCTGCCGGAGTCGCTCACCGTCTGGACCGGCTTTCTGCTCCACAAGGCGGCGCAGCGGGTCCACGATCGGGTCGAGGAGCGGCTGGAGCCGCTCGGGCTGCGTCCGCGCCATGTGGGGGTGATGCGCGTGCTCGCCGCGGAGGGGCCGCACTCGCAGCACGCACTCTGCGAGCGGCTGCGGATCGACCGGACCACGATGGTCTCGGTCGTCGATGACCTGGAGCGGCTCGGTCTGGCCGAGCGGCAGGACGATCCGGCTGATCGCCGCGCCTATCGGGTGCAGCTCACCCGGTATGGCGAGGAGCGGCTCGCTGAGGCCTGCGCCGTGGTCAACGAGGCGGAGGAGCAGCTCCTGGCACCGCTCTCGCCTGAGGAGCGCGTGGCGTTGCGGACGCTGCTGTGCCGGATTTGCGGACTGCACCGGTGAACGGGAATGTTTCCTGCGGAGCGGCGTGTTTGGATAAGTACATGCTCGTGACCGGATTGCGCAGCGTGGTCTGTTCTCGCGACTGGGCTGGCTGGCAAAACGCTGAGGGAGACGGGCTGACATGGCGGAGCAGAGGCAGACTCATGGAGCGCCCGCGCCGGTAGCGCCGCGGCCAGAAGGGCCTCCGGCTGGCGTACCCCGAACGGGCGCGCCGCCGGAACCCAACGGCGCTGGCGCGGCGCATGGCGCGGTGCCGCCCAAGGCGGCGCGCGGGCGGACGCGCTGGGCGCGGCTGCTGGCGCTGGCGGTTCTGGCCGTCATCGCGCTCGGCGCGGGCGGCATCGTCGGCTATCGCTGGTGGTACGACAGTGTCCACTACGTCAGTACCGACAACGCGATGATCGCCGGTTACCTGGTCCAGGTAGGTGGGCTGGAAGCCGGGCGTGTCGCCAGCGTGCAGTACGACGTGGGGGCACACGTCGAGCAGAACGAGGTAGTGGCGACGCTCCAGGTGCCGGTGCCGGTGGGGACAACCAGCAGCGGGACGCCGCGGCTGGAGTTCACCAACACGCAGGATAGCGAGGTCGAGGTGAAGTCGCCGATCAGTGGCGTGGTTGTCGCCCGAAACGCCAATCCCGGCGACACGGTGCCGGCCGGGCAGTCGCTGCTCACCGTGGTGGATCCGCAGCAGCTCTGGGTGAACGCGAACATCGAAGAGACGTACATCCGCCTGGTGCGCCCGGGCCAGCCCGTGACTATCCACGTGGATGCGCTCAATGCCGACCTGCCGGGCCACGTGGTCGCGGTGCGCCAGGCAAGCGCGGCGACCTTCTCGCTCCTGCCCACCCAGAACGTCTCTGGCAACTTCACCAAGCAGACGCAACTCGTGCCGGTGAAGATCGCGTTCGACCACCCTGATCCGCATCTCACCCTTGGCACCTCGGTCGAAGTGAAGATCCGGGTCGTCGACTGATGCGCGGCCGGCTCCACGGGCTCGACTACAAGTGGCAGGTCCTGATGGTCGTCTCCGTCGGGACGTTCATGGTCGTGCTCGACACCACGATTGTCAACATCGCCCTGCCTCGCATCATCACCGTGTTCGGCTCCTCCTTCGACCAGGCGCAGCTCGTGATCACCGGGTACATGCTGGCGCTGGCGACGATCATGCCGGCCACCACCTATCTCAGCCAGAGCTACGGCACCAAGCGCGTGTACCTGGTGATCCTGGCCCTGTTCACCCTGGGCTCGATGCTGTGCGGGCTATCCTGGAGCATCCCCACCCTGGTCATTGCTCGGGTGCTCCAGGGGCTGGGGGGCGGGATGATCCAGCCCCTCGGGATGGCGCTGCTGTTCCGAGTGACGCCGCCGAACCAGCGCGGCAAGGTGATGGGGCTGTACGCGCTGCCGGTGATGGTTGCGCCCATCCTCGGCCCGACCCTGGGCGGCTACCTGGTGGAGTACGTCGATTGGCGCTGGGTCTTTTACCTGAACGTCCCGGCCGGCGCCCTCGGGTTGCTGCTGGGGCTGCTGCTGCTCCGTGAGTCACCCACCACGCGCGGGACGCCGTTCGACCTGGTCGGCTTCATAGTCGGCGCGGTCTGCTTCGGCTCGGCGCTGCTCGGCGCGACCGATGCCCCGGACAAGGGCTGGGATGACACCGGGGTGGTGCTCAAGCTCGCGCTCGCCGCGGTGACGCTGCCCATCTTCATCGGGTGGGAGCTGCGCACGTCTCATCCGCTGCTGAATCTGCGGCTGTTCGCCATCCCGGCGTTCGCGCTTGGAGCGCTGGTGAACCTGGTGGCTACCGCTGCCCTGTTCGGCGCGATCTTCCTGCTCCCGCTGTTCTTGCAGAACCTGCGCGGGCTGGGGGCAATGGAGACTGGCTTACTGCTGTTCCCCCAGGCGCTGGCGATGGCGGTCTCAGTGTCGCTCGGTGGCCGCCTGTACGACCGGGTCGGCGCCCGGCCGCTGATCGTGGCCGGGCTGCTGGTGCTGGGGCTCGCGACCTGGCTCCTGAGCGGGCTGGATCTCACCACCCCTGACAGCACGATCCGCCAGGTGCTGCTGCTCCGTGGCGCGGCGATCGGGCTGGTGATGATGCCAGCGATGACCACCTGGCTCGCCGCCGCCCCCGCCAGCCAGACCTCCGCCGCCTCGTCGATTCAGAACGTCTGCCGCCAGCTCTTCGGCGCGTTCTCCACCGCTGGCTTCTCGACGCTGCTCCAGAGCCGCATCACCTTCCACTACGCTACGCTGGCGATGTTCGTGACGCCCGACTCGCCGGCGGTGCTGCGGGCGCTCGGCCAGGCACAGCAGCTCGCGCTCAGCCGGGGCATGCCACTGGAGCAGGCGCGCCAGCTCGTCCTGGCGCAGCTCACCGGCTACGTGCAGCTCGCCGCATCGGTGCGCGGCTTCGATGACTGCTTCATCGCCGCCGCCGCGGCCTGTCTCGTCGGCGTGCTGCCTGCGCTCTTGCTGCGTCGCCCGGCCGCCGCGGCGAGCATGCCCCAGGTGCACGTCGAGGCGTAGTCCGACCCTCCGGCCATTGCCGGGGGAGCCGCTGCCGCCTGCAATCCATCCGTGAGGCTGCCGCGTATATTCGTTCACCCGACCGCATCAGGAGGAGCGGATGAAGCGTTGGCAGCGTTCCCCGGCCCTGGGTCTGTGCGCGGGGCTGGCCCTCGTCGTCTCGGCGCTCGCACCGCTGGCGAGCGTCGTCATGGCAGCGACAGCCAACGTCAGCGAAACGAACTCGCTGACGTTCCAGCCAGACACGATCGTCATCAACGTGGGCGATACGGTGATGTGGACCAACACCAGCACCGGGATCCCTCATACTACCACGAGCGACACCGGGCTCTGGGACTCTGGGACGATGAACCCCGGGGCCACGTTTTCGCACACGTTCACGGCCCCTGGCACGTATCTGTACCACTGCACCTTCCACGTCAATCTGGGTATGGTCGGCTCGATCATCGTCGCCCCGCTGAACAGCAACACCTCGTTCGAGATCGACGCCAATGGCGACGGCACCCCGGATGGCTGGTCGCGCAGTGGGCTGACCGGCGTGGATACGCTGGTCAACGACCCGAACACCGGCAGCCGGGCGTTCCAGATCAACGGCTCCAGTACGGCGACCAAGGTGCTGTTCCAGCGGCTGGTGCGGAGCGGCTCGGCCGGCCAGAGCTTCACCATCAGTGGCTGGAGCAAGGACACCGGCGCGTCGAGCAGCGGCGGCAGCTACGGGGTGGCGCTCCGCTTCGAGAATACCGACGGAACCACCTCCATCTTCGTCGCCCCGTTCAGCAAGAGCACCCATGGCTACCAGCGCACGGCGCTGACGGTGATGGCGCCCAAGGCGTTCCGAGCAGTGTCGGTAGCGGCGCTGTACCAGAGGCAGACGGGTACGGCGACGTTCGACGACGTGACGCTGACTACACCGTAAGGGACCAGCGCGCCTTTTCCGAGAGGGGCAGGCCCACGGTGCAGAGCGCGGCCTGCCCCTGCCCTTTCCTTCAGGGGGTGCCAGGAGCCTCAGGTATACTTGTCGCGATACCCGGGGTGTGGCTGTGAGTTCGTTTCATATCTGGACGATCGGCTGCCAGATGAATACTGCCGACTCGCGTCGGCTTGCGGAGGAGCTGCAGGGCATCGGCTACTCCGCCTCCGACGGGCCGGAGGGGGCGGACCTGGTCGTCCTCTACTCCTGCATGGTCCGGCAGCACGCCGAGGACAAGGTCCACTCGGAGCTCGGGGCGCTGCGGCGGATGAAGCGCGAGCGGCCGAGCAAGAAGGTTGTCCTCGCCGGCTGCATCGGCGATCCGGACTACTGGCGCCAGCGCTATCCCTGGGTTGACTACTTCCTGCAGCCCGGCCAGGACCTAACGGTCAAGAACCAGCTTCGCGATCTGCTGGAGCTGCAGGAGTACTACCGCGTCGAGCCCGAGGGCGCGGTGCGGGCGCGCGGCGTCTCCGAGGGGATCACCATTCACCAGGGCTGCAACCGCTCCTGCACCTTCTGCATCGTCCCCTCCACCCGCGGCGGCGAGCGGAGCCGCCAGCCGGAGGCGATCGTCGCCGAGGCGCGCGACCTGGTCCGCCGCGGGGCGCGGGAGATCGTTCTGCTGAGCCAGATCGTCGAGCGCTACGGGCGCGACCTGCGGCCGCGCACCAGCCTGGCCGAGCTGCTCGCCCGGCTGGACGCCGAGGTGGAGGGGTTGTATCGGATCCGCTTCCTCACCTCCTACCCCGGCGACTTCGGGCGCGACCTGATCGACGCCATTGCCCGGCTGCCCAAGGTGTGCGAGGACATCAACCTCCCGCTGCAATCCGGCGACGACGAGGTGCTGCGGGCGATGCGCCGGGGCTACACCTTCGGCTTCTACAAAGAGCTGGTGGACCGCATCCGGGCGGCGATCCCGGGTATCGGGATCCAGACCGACATCATCGTCGGCTTCCCGGGCGAGACCGAAGCGCAATTCGAGCACACACTCGAGGCGCTGCGCCAGATCGAGTTCGACAAGGTCCACGTCGCTGCCTACTCGCCGCGGCCGGGCACGCCCGCCGCCACCTGGCCGAACCAGGTGCCGCAGGAGGAGAAGAAGCGCCGGCTGCACCTGGTGGAGGAGGTGCAGCGGGAGATCTCGCTCGCCAAGCACCAGCGGCTGGTTGGGCGGGAGGTAGAGGTGCTGGGCGAAGGCTCGGCCAGGGGGGCCTGGTACGGGCGCACCCGCACCAACCGCCTGGTCCACTTCCAGAGCCCCGAGGACCCCACCGGCCGCCTGGTCCGGGTGCGGATTACCCATGCCGGCCCCTGGTCGCTCCAGGGTGAGCCGGTCGAGCAGGCGGCGGCACTCGGCTGACCACCCGCCACGCTCCGTCCCGCCATCCCCTGGGCTGCCCGCGCGGGCGTGGTCAAGCGCCGCCGAACGCGGTAGTGGTCGCCCGCACCGCGGCGCCGAAGACGAACAGCGCGACGATGGCGTAGATCAGCAGCGCCCGGCGGTCCGTCCGCCCCTGGTTATAGCTGTACGCCAGCGGAAGTGCGATCAGCGCGGTGAAGCCGTACAGGTAGTGCATCGGATTGCCCGGCGCCAGCCCCTCGCCGAGGAGCAGCGCCCCGACCAGCGCCTGGACGACGACCAGCGCCTCGCCCAGCACGAGCGCGCCGAGGTAGCTCGGCGGCAGGCTGCTCTTGCGGACGTAGCTGGCCAGCCCCCAGAGGCCGACGACCAGCATGTAGAGCATCGTGGCGTAGGCGATCCGCTGGTGGACGAACTCGATCATCGCCGGGCGCGGCCGAGCCGGAGGGGAGGCGTGGGCGGGTGTGCCATCACGTCCAGGGATCAGTGGCCAGGACGAGGGTGAATGGGCCCTGGTTCGTGAGCTCCACGTCCATGTTCGCCCCGAACTGTCCGGTGGCGACCCGGAAGCCCCGGGCGCGGAGCAGCTCGGCGAAGTGCTGGACCAGCGGCTCCGCCAGCTCCGGCGGGGCAGCGTAGGCGAAGCCCGGGCGGCGGCCGCGCGAGAGGTCGGCGTACAGGGTGAACTGGCTGACGACCAGGAACTCGGCGTTCACATCGGCCGCGGAGAGATTCGTCTTCCCCTCCGCGTCTTCGAAGGCGCGCAGGCCGACCACCTTGTCCACCAGCTTGGCGGCGATCGCCGCGTTGTCGTCGCGGCCGACCCCGAGCAGAATCATCCAGCCCAGGCCAATCGCCCCAATCTCGGCGCCGTCCACCACCACCCGGGCGCGCCGAACCCGCTGTAGTACCGCTCGCACCTGGTAGGTCGCTCCATCACTCGTGTCGCTCGGTCAATGGTACCGGGCGGCGTCGGCCATCGCAGACAATACCAGGCCCCGGGAACGGGGCCTGGTGCTCGACACCGGGCGCGCCGACCCGTAGACTGCGAGCATGAGACGCATCGCGGGGCGGCAGCTCTTCCTGGCGGCGGCGCTCCTCTTCGTCGCGGCGCAGCTCCTGGCTCTGGCGGTGCTGTTTGCGCGATTCGCGGACTCGACGTTGCGCTCACCGGATGTGACGGCGTCGCTCGCCTGGCCGTGGCCGCCGTTCACCATGACCTACCGCGATACCCGGCGGGGTGTGGGCGTGGGCGGCGTCGACGAGACGCGGGTCTACCGGGTCGACTACACCGACCGCCGCCATTTCCGGGTCACGCTGCTGGAGAATCAGACGATGCCCCGGGCGGTTGGGTTCACGACCATCGTCGACGGCCACCGCGTTCTGACGCACGACCCGGCCGGCCAGGACACCGTGAGCGAGGTTACCACCGACACCTACCAGCCGGCGCCGGCCGACTGGCTGGTGCCGGGCGCGATCAGCCAGATGCTGGCCCAGCGGGGCTATGAGCTGAGGCTACTGGGCGATGGGCTCGCGACGCTGGTCCACGATGTCCCAATGGCCCGGCACCGCGAGGAGATCACCTTCCGCCAGGACGCGCAGATCCCCCTGCGGATGGTGGAGACCACCGACGGGATCGAGGTTCGGCGCGTCGAGGTGCTCTCGCTGATGGTGAACGGGCGACCGTGACCGAGCCGAACTGGGCCACCGGTGGCAGAGCGGCTCCTCGGCAGCCAGAGAGCGGAGTAGGCCGAGCGACGATCATCGCCCTGACGCTCGCCCTGCTCGGTGCAGCGGGCATCATCGCCGGCGACGTCGCGACGCAGCCGCTTCCCTATTGGGGCGGGTGGGCGCTCTGCCTCGCCTCCGCGGCCGTGCCGCTGGTGGTCCGCTGGACCCGGCGAACACGGTAACGCGGCGGGGCGTGGCCCCGCCGCGCTCCGCCAGCCGGGTTACACGTCCTTGGACGATGAAGAGCCGACAGTGGACGAGCTCGCCTCGGCCGGCTTGGACTCGGCCGAAGCGCTCTGCTTGGAGTCGGATGCTTTGCCGTTCTCCTTGGCGCCGTTGGCGCCGCTTTCGCCGTTCACGCTCGTGGAGCGCTTGTAATCGGTGTTGTAAAACCCGCTACCCTTGAAAATGATCCCAACGGAATGGAGGGTGCGCCGCAACGCGCCGCCGCACGCCTCGCACACCGTCAGCGGCTCGGCGTTGAAGCTCTGCCGAGCCTCGAGAGAGTTCCCGCACTGCTGGCATTGATAGGTATAGATCGGCAACGCTCATTCCTCCCCGTGGCGGACCATGCTCGCTACGCCCGCCAGCGGCTGCTGACGAGGTTAACACTTCGGGCGGCGAAAGTATACCAGGAAGCTGCTAGCAATCCCGAGGCAGGAGCGCCAGCAGCCCGATTTCTGGGTGGCGGGCAACGGGCCGCGGCCCGTGATCGGGCGTCGGGGCGCTGGCCCCGCGCTAGGAGCAGCGGACCACGTGGCGCCGGTCCACGTGGTACTCGGCCGCCATCCCGCGCGCCCGGATCAGGACCGCGAAGCCCGGCGTTAGCACCTGGGCATAGGCGTGGCCGCGCATGCCGCAGCCGAGCGAGGTGTCCGGCCAGCGGCGTGGCTCGACCGACACCACCTGGATCTCGCTTGCTGGCACACCCTGGCGCCGTGCGGCCTCGCTGACGACCCGCTGGACCGCTTCCGACGCGTCCACTTCGGCCGCGGCCGAAGTGAGCGGCGCCGCCTGGGCAGATGTCGGCACAGGGACCGCCGCGGGCGGTGGGGTGGGGGCGAGGCGCGGGCGCGGCGGCTCGGAGGCCGCGCTGCACCCGCCCAACGCCGCGGCGCTCCACAGCGCCAGACAGGCCATGGTAGACAACGACCACCCGAGCCGCCGATCCGACTGAAACGGTTCCGCTGCGAAACGCCTCGCCATGCCCGCTGCTCGGCCTCCTCCCCGGTAGACGCGCGCGGCGGGCCGGACGTTCCCGCCACGCTGCGTACAATGGAGCGAGGCAGCGGATGTACGACGAGGCCCGTCACGAGCTGACGCGGATGCTGCGGCGGGAGGGCATCCGAGATGAGCGGGTGCTCGCCGCGTTCGACCACGTGCCCCGTGAGCGGTTCGTCCCGCCGGAGCAGCGCGAGCGCGCCTACCGCGATGAGCCGCTGCCGATCGGCGAGGGGCAGACGATCTCCCAGCCGTTCGTCGTCGCACTGATGCTCCAGGCGCTGGAGCTGACCGGGCGGGAGCGGGTGCTGGAGGTGGGGACCGGCTCCGGGTACCAGACAGCGCTCCTGGCACAACTTGCCGTGGAGGTGATCTCGCTGGAGCGCTCGCCGCGTCTGGCCGCCGCCGCGACAGCACTGTTGGCGGAGCTGGGCGTTCCGCGCGTCCGTGTCTTCCAGGCCGATGGCAGCCTCGGCTGGCCGGCCGCGGCGCCGTACCAGGCGATCGTCGTCTCGGCCAGTGCCCCCTACGTGCCGGACGCGCTGGTGCGGCAGCTCGATGAGGGCGGGCGGCTGGTGCTCCCGGTCGGGCCGGCCGAGGGGCAGGAGCTGGTACTGCTGGTACGCCGCGGCCACGGCCTTCGCCGCACTCGCCTGGGGCCGGTCCGCTTCGTCCCGCTGATCGGCGCCGAAGGCTGGGGCGCGCCGTTCAGCAACGGGGCGGCGCACCCCTGAGCGCCGCCCGCGGCGCTACGGGCGCAGCGGCTGCACCGGGTCCACGTCGTAGTACACGCGGTAGATCGATACCCGCAGGGTATGCCACGAGGCCCGCGCCTGCGCCAGCTTCGCTTGAAAGGCGCGCTCCTCCGCCCCGTCTGCCACAAAGACCCAGGCCGGCCGATCGGCGACCGAGACCCAGTAGGCGTAGGGGATATAGCGATTGAAGCCGTCGGAGATGACCGAGGGGATCACCCACTCGCCGCTCTCGAACGCCAGCGGGTAGGCGAGCCAGTAGTTCGTGTAGATGTAGCGGAGGTTCTCTGCCTCCAGCGCGGCCAGCAGCGCGGCGCGGGTCTGGGGGGTGGTCGGCCCGATCGTCGCCGGGAAGGCCAGCCGGGGATCGGCGCTGAGCCAGCTCCAGGCGTTGATCGCCAGGACCGCGATGCAGGCGGCGGCGAGGGCCGCCGGGGCGCGTCGCAGGCGCCAGAGCTCCCTCGCCACCAGCGGAACGGCGCTGTACAGCGGCAGCGCGTAGCGCGGCTCGATGATGAGCAGCCGCTGGCCGAACGAGGTGAATGCGACGACGAGCGGGGTGAGCACCAGCACCCCGACCAGCAGTGCCGGGCCGCTGGCCGACTCAGAGGCATCGGGACGGAACAGCGCGACCACGGAGCGACCGTAGCGCAGGAGCAGCCAGGCGGCTAGCAGCCCGAGCAGCGTCGTAACCAGGTGTGACGAGCCGGGGCGCGACGGCCAGTCGGCCTCGAACAGCTCCCGTGAGGTGCTCCCCTGCGCCAGCCCCACCAGCACCGCGCCGCCGATCTGCAGCAGCCGCGCCAGGTTTGCCGGCCCCTCCGCCAACGCCAGGCCCTCCAGCGGCCCCGGCGCGTCAGGCAATCGGTTGGCGAGGTACGCGCGCAGGAACAGTCCCAGCCCGGCCAGGACAGCCAGCGCCACCGCCAGCGCCGCCCAGAGCGGGATGTCGCGGTGGCGACGCGTGGCGACGTAGGCCATGGCCAGGAGCCCGTATACCACCCCCAGCGGGTGGGTCCAGACGCTCAGCCCGGCCAGCGCCAGGGTGAGCAGCGCCCCGGGCAGGAGCCGCGACGCCCGGGTGGTCCAGAGCGCGGCCAGCAGCGCCGCCTCGCCCAGGGTCAGAAACTCGATGTAGCCGCCGCGCGGCTTGGTGCTCCAGAGCGCCAGGAACAGCGGCGGCAGGGCCAGGTAGCCGGCGGTGAGCAGGGCCGGGCCGGTCCCGAACAGCCGTCGAGCGACCAGGTAGCTGAGCAGCAGGTACAGGAGCGAGTACGCCGTGGGTACCGCCTTGAGCGCCAGGGTGGACGCGCCGACGACCGCGAACACCGCGGCAGCGGTGAACGCCTCCAGCGTTCCCAGGTATGCCTGGCCCCAGTAGAACAGCGGCCGGTCGCCTTCCAGGATGTGGCGAGCCATCAGCCCGACCACCGCCTCGTCCGCTTCCAGCGCCCCCAGCGGGCTGAGCAGAATGGCGATCCGCAGCACTAGGCCGGCCAGGACCAGGACGGCGAGGATGATGCGCGGCTGCGCCAGGCGTTGGATCACCGGAACGGGGCAGGGACGACGACCAATCGCTCGCCGCGCCGGGCGAGGAGCGGCACCCTATGGCTGCTGTCCGCGCGCTGGCAGTGCACGAAGTCGAGCGGGAAGTTGATCCGCAGCAGGTCGCGTCCATGGCGGGCGTCTTTGAACGCCGCGTCGAGCGCCTCGGGGTTGGGCGGCAGCGGCGGCGCGCCGGGCGGTAGGTAGGAGCGGTATACCCGCAGCGCCGCCTTGGCCGCCTCGTCGAGCGCGATCACATTGGGCGTCTCCGAGCCCTCATCCTCCGGCCACACCTGGGTCGGAATGCTCGCCAGCAGCAGCTCCACCAGCACTCCGGCGGATACCAGGTCCTCCAGGCTCAGCAGGGTGCCGCCCTCGTCGCCCGCGCAGACAATGCACAGGCCCAGCCCCCGCGTAACGGCCTGGGCACGGGCGTACTGGGCCACTGCGCTGGCATTGACCAGGCTTCCGACCAGCACGCAGGGCGAGTGAGCGACGTGGGCGAGCGCGCGGGTGCCGTTGGAGGTAGCGTAGATGATGCGGCGGGTTCCGAGCGGGGTGGCGAGGATCTCCGTCGGCGAGTTGCCCAGATCGAAGTCCTCGGGCGGCAGCCCGCCAACCTCGCCTGCCAGCCAGGTGTTGGCCCGATCGGCCGCCGCCATCTGCCGGGCATCGTCCACACTCGACGCCAGGGTAATCTCCGCCGCGCCGGCGTCGAGCATCGCCACCATCGTTGCCGAGGCGCGCAGCGCGTCGACCATCACGCACACCTTGCGCTCGACCGCGATCGCGGCGATGGGCAGGACGGCGACCTCGACGATCATCGTGGGGGACGGCAGCGGCTCAGGCTGAGCGGGCCGTGGGAGTGTACGTACACGTGGAGCACGCGGCATTCTACCGAACCGCGCCGCCCCCTGGCGGCTGCTCAGGGCGCCGGCTCCATGCGTGCCCGGAGAGGCGGCGCAGCGCAAGGCGATTGGGAAAGGCCAGCAAGCAGCCCGCCCCCGGACTCGCCTTTATGGGCAGCCAGCGAGCGTAGATGCGACACTTTCGGTTCCAAGCGGCGTAGCGGACGGTTTGGTGTGTCCAGGGCAGGTGACATTGGTGCTGGGCCGGCGCATGTGGAATGCTTGCCCAGGAGACCGATTCTCGTGCTCGCTACAACCCGACTGCAACGCGAACTGTCAGATCTACGCTAGAACGGGCCCAGTGGCGAGCGCAGTCCTCAGCTCACTGCTTGCTTCACGAGCGCGGCGATCCGTGCCTCTTCGGTGGCAGTCAGCTTCTGCAGCGCGAAGGCGGTTGGCCACATGCTGCCTTCATCGAGGTTTGCCGTGGCGGTGAAGCCGAACGTCGCGTACCTCTCCTTGAACTTCGACGCCGGTGTGAAGTAGCAGACGACCTTGCCCTCCTTGGCGTACGCGGGCATTCCGTACCAGGTCTTCGGCGAGAGGTCTGGCGCGCTGGCCTTAATGATCGCATGGAGCCGCTCGGCCATGGCGCGATCCGGTTCCGGCAGCTCGGCGATCTTCGCGAGCACGGCGTGTTCCCCGTCCGCCTTGTCCGTGTGTGGGCCGTGGCGCGCCTCCGCTGCCAGCTCCTGGGCGCGCTCCTCATCGCGGCTCGTTCCTCGGCCGTGAATCGCTTGGACCCCTTGCCGGTGGTTCTCTTGGCGGACTGCTGCGTGTCCGTCATGGCAGGTTTCCTCCTCTGCGAGTCTTGATGGGGGCGCCCCTCATGCTAACGGGCCGAGGAGCGGAGCAGGGTGGCGAGCCGCTCGTACTGCCGCAGGCGCTCATGCCAGATGCGCTCGCGCTGGCGCACCTCCTCACCCGCGGCGCGCAGCGCCCGGATCTGCCTGCCCTCGCGATGCAGCCACTCTTCCAATCGGGCGAGCGCGCGCCGGAGGTCGGCGCGGCTCCAGGTGCGCTCGGCAGTGTCGGCGCTCAGCGGCTCTCGCATCGCAACGGCCATTGCTCAACTCCCCAGTGCTCTCCCGCCGGAGCCCTTCCAGGCCTCCAGTATAGCACACGTGTTCTAGCCCGGAGGCGTGTTGTGTCGGCAATGAGACGCGCCGGGGGGATGGCTCAGAGCAGCAGCTCTCCGCTGACCAGTCGCCGGGTGGTGCCGTCCAGGAGCCGCAGGGTGAGCGTGCCATCGTCCGCGACCGCTTCGATCGTCCCGACCAGCTCCTGGCCACCCTCCACCGCGCGGATCACCTGGTGCTTGTGCCAGAGCCGCGCGTGCCAGGCGCGGCGTAGCCGCGCGGGCGGCTCGGCCAGCCAGGCGTCCAGGCGCTGGAGTATCCGCAGTAGCAGGTCGCCGCGGTGGATGCGCCGGCCGGCGCTGGCGAAGAGGGTCGTCGCCGTTGGCGGCAGGCCCACGGGGAGATCATGGCTGAGGCCAACGTTGACGCCACAGCCGACAACCAGCGCCGGGGCGCCGGCCGCCAGGAACGACTCGGCGAGGATCCCCGCTACCTTGCGGTCATCCAGAAGCAGGTCGTTCGGCCACTTGATCGCTGGCTGAAGACCAAGCTGCTCTAGCACCTCGGCCAGCGACACCGAGGCGAGCATGGTGTAGTGCAGCGGTGGCAGGCGCTCCTGGCCCGGCCGGAGCAGCAGCGAGAACAGCAGCCCGAAGCCGGGCGGGGCCAGCCACTGCCGCCCCTGGCGGCCGCGGCCGGCGCGCTGCTCATCGGCGACGAAGACGCTCCGCCCAGGCCAGCCCCGCTCTGCCGCCTGGCGGGCCAGGTCGTTGGTCGAACCGACGACGGGCTCGTACACCACCTGCCAGCCCGCCGGCGGTACTGCCTCACGCAGGAACGGGTCGAGATCGTTCACCGGGTGGCTTCCAAGTTCGCGGGCGCAGCGCCCGACGCTGGTCCTTCCGAGGTACGATGCATCCCAGCGATGATGATGCCCGCGCAGCATCCCCTCCGCCAGCCTGATCCGGGACCAAAGGTCCTGCTGGCGACGACGAGTCGAGGCAAGGTCCGCGAGTGGCGCGAGCTGCTCGCCGGGCTGCCGGTCGAGCTGCTGCTGCCAGCGGACCTCGGGATTGTCCTGGAGGTGGAGGAAACGGGCACGACTTTCCGCGCCAACGCCGACCTCAAGGCCCGCGCCTACCACGCCGCGCTCGGCGAGCAGGCGGGGATCTGGACCTTGGCCGAGGACTCCGGCCTGGAGGTCGCGGCGCTCGGCGGCGAGCCGGGCGTCTGGTCGGCGCGCTGGGGCGGGACGAGCAACTACGGGGTGAAAATGCGGCTGCTGCTCGAGCGCCTGCGGGACGTGCCCGAGCGGGAGCGTGGCTGCCGCTACGTCTGTGCGGTGACGCTGATCGCGCCGGAGGGAACCGTCCACCGCTGTCGCGGCGAGGTGCGCGGCCGAATCGCCCTGGAGCCGCGGGGCAGCGGCGGCTTCGGCTATGACCCGCTGTTCTTCGTCCCGAGCAAGGGGCGGACGATGGCCGAGCTGTCCCCAGCCGAGAAGCACGCGATCAGCCATCGGGCCCGCGCCGCGCGCTGCGTGCGCGCCATCCTCGCGGCCGCCCCGCCGTGCCAGGCGTAGCGGGCTACCAGCGGTTCGCCGGGAGGACAGGTGGCGTGCCCGACCAGGGAGCGGCGGCCGCCGAGAGCCAGGATAGATCGGCTCATCGCCCCGCGGCGTCCCTGCCGCCTATAATGAGAGACGCATACGGGGCGTAGCGCAGCGGTAGCGCGCGCGGTTTGGGACCGCGAGGTCGCCAGTTCGATCCTGGCCGCCCCGACCCCGCTCCTGCTCTCCCGCCCGGCCCTCTGTGACCGGCCTGTATCGCCTGCCCCTTCTCGTCTCCCGCCGCCTGGGTTACCATCGATTCATACGCCGGTCCGCACATATTGCTACCCTTGTCTCTGTCCAGGACAGCAGGCTGAGCAGGGTCGTGGTACGGATACTGCCGGCGGCGGGTGTCGCGGATCGAGGAGTGGACCGTTGAGCAGTGTGTTCAACGGAGACGGTGGCCCATCGGTTGAAGCGCCCAATGAGCCGTTCGATCGTCTCCACAAGCAGCGGCGGGAGTCGCTCGTTCGGCGCGAGCAGTTCCTGAACACCGTCGTCCATGATCTGAAGACGCCGCTGACGAGCGTCAAGGGCTATGCCCAGTTGGCCGAGCGGCGGCTCGACCGTGGCCAGTACGATGCAGTGCGCCAGGCGCTGCACGTTATCGACCGCGAAGTCAACAAGATGGCGCGGATGCTTCAGATGGCACTCGACGCTGGCCGGATCGAGTCCGGCCGGGCCTCGCTCCAGCTCACCGAGCTTGACCTGAATAGTCTCATCGCCGAGGTGGTGGATGGGGCGCAGTCGGTCCGCAACCGACCCGTCGACTGCCTCCTGCCCGACACTCCGACCGTGGGGTCCTGGGACCGCAAGCAGCTCGCCACCGCCCTCGGCCATGTGCTCGACAATGCCCTGGCGTACTCGCCCAGCGATTCCCGCGTCATCGTCTCGCTCCGGCGCGTCGACGATCCAGCCGCTCCGCGCGACGAGCGCCAGCAGGTAGAGATTACGGTGCAGGATCAGGGGATAGGAATTCCGGCGGATGAGCTGGAGCGTGTGTTCGATCGCTTCTATCGCTCGCCGAATGCGGCGGGGGTGGAGGGCATGGGGCTGGGGCTGTACGTCGCCCGCGGCCTGATCGCCCTGCACCACGGCCGGATCTGGGCGCACAGCCCCGGTCCGGGGCTGGGCACCACCGTGTACATCTGCCTGCCGCTGCGCCCCCGCACCGGTGTCGATGCCTGAGCCGACCCCGGATCCGGCCTGGGGCGCCGGGCCGCTCGGCCGTCTGCCGCTGCTTCGCGCTGTCAGCTCCCGCCGATCATCGAGCTGGGACCGCACGGGTGGGAACCGCGACCGCTGCGAGCTCCAGCCGGGCGAGCGCGCCATCCTGCTCGAGGCGGCCGGCGCCGGCTGCGTCCGCCACCTCTGGATCACGGTCGGCCGCGATGAGCCCGGGCTGCTCCGCCGTTGTACGCTGCGCGCCTGGTGGGACGGCGAGGCGACGCCGAGCGTCGAGGTGCCGCTGGGCGACTTCTTCGGCGTCGGCTTCGCCGCCACCCGCGAGCTGGTCAGCCTGCCGATCCAGCGCGGCCCGGACAGCGGCCGGGGCCTCGCCTGCTACTTCCCGATGCCGTTCTCCAACGGCGCGCGGATGGAGCTCCAGGCCGAGACCGAGAGTGGCCCAACCCTGGTGTACTTCCACGTGGACTACGAGGTCTATCCCGCGCTCGGGCCACACTGGGGCCGCTTCCACGCCCAGTGGCGCCGTGCGGCCCTGCCCGGGACCAACGACCAGGGGATGACCAACCAGGAGTTTCAATTCGGCGGGGTGAACCTGGACGGGCGGGACAACTATGTGGCGCTGGAGGCCCGCGGCCGAGGACACTACGTGGGCTGCGTGCTCAACGTCGAGAACCGCCGCGGCGCCGCCGAGTGGGACTGGTTCGGCGAGGGCGACGACATGATCTTTGTCGACGATGAGCCGTTCCCGCCTTCGCTGCACGGAACTGGCCAGGAGGACTATTTCAATCTCGCCTGGTGCCCCCAGACCGTCTACAATGGCCCCTACCACGGCCTCTCCCTGGCCGGTGGACCCAACTGGTCCGGGCGCTGGAGCTTCTACCGCTTTCACCTGGACGACCCGATCTACTTCCAGCGCTCGATCCGGGTCACGTTCGAGCACGGGCACGCGAACCGCCGCTGGGACGACTATTCCAGTGTCGCCTTCTGGTATCAGGCCGAGCCGCACGCGCCATTCCCGCTCTACCCGCCACTGGAGGAGCGGCTGTCGGGTTGACGGCCCCGCCGCGCTGCTCGCTGCTGTCTGGACATCTCCCGCTTGGCGGCGCGCTGTTTCCGCTGTAGCTCCCGGATGCGGTTCCGAAAGATGGCGATCACTGCCCGGCGGTCCTGCGGCGTCCGGCGGCTGCTCGCCCTGAACGCCGCGATCCCCTGCTCCAGGACGCGGATCGCCTCTTCGGGACGGCCCAGGCGCTCGTAGATGCTTACCAGCCGCCCGTAGGGCCAATCGGCCTCGAAGCCCTCGGCGACGTTCTGCTCGTACAGCGCAATCGCCCCCTCCAGGTCGCCCGCGCGCTCCAGCTCCATCCCGCGCAGATTGCGCCGCGTCTGCTCTTCCAGCCTGGCCCGCTCGTCCGCCGCCTCCACCAGCCCTCCGCTCGTGCCGCTACGGCAGCCGCGGCCGCGCCACCAACGCGCTATCCGTCTCTGGCCCCGGCTCGCCGCCCACGACGGCCAGCCGGGCACCGGTGCGCGGGTCAGACACGCTCACTGCCAGGCGGCACTCGCCCGGGTCGAGTGCTGCCGGCAGCGCCAGTAGCCAGTTGTCCGCCACCATCTCCCCCTTCCTCCACGCCGTCGTCGGATAGGCTCCGCCGACCGGGACGCCATCCTCCTCAGCTAGGAGCGTGCCACGGCCATCGAGGAGCTGCACACTGATCCGATAGGAGCCATCCACGCTGCCGTCGCGGCTCCACAGCAGCGACACTGGGAGCAGGTGCTGTCCCTGCCAGTCGAGCGGAGCCGACCAGGCGACGCGGCGCAGCACCAGCACGCTCCCGAAGCGGGTCGACAGATCGCGTGACTCGGCCAATGGCGCGGACAGGAACAGAAAGCGGTTGAGGCGGATCGTTCCGTACCACTTCGGCGCCGTGGGGAATCCGTGGCTGGCGAGCCAGCGCTCGACCGCGGTGTCCGGGTCGCCCGGGCGCGCCTGCGCAACCTGCACCAGCCAGCGGGGCGCGCCCTCCGTCGGGCGGGTGCGCTGATCGAAGGCTGCCAGCAGGAGCTGGGCGCGGCGACTCAGCCTGGGAGCGTCGGGCAGCCCGAGCCCGGGAAGCGGCGAGCGGTTGAGATTCAGGAAGCTCGCCTCGTTGGCGTAGTTGCTGAACACGTACCCCGCCGCCCGCTGCTCTGCCAGGTCGCGCACCAGCCGGCGGTAGCTCGGATCCTCGGCGTCGAAGGCCGCGCGCAGCGCCGCCACGGTGCCGCACAGCACCACCAGCGCCGCCAAGGGTAGGCCGAGCCGTCCGAGACGCCCCGCCGGGGAGGCAGGGGAGCACGATGGTCCCGCTGCGCGCACGTGCAGCGCCAGCAGGGTGAGCGTGACGAGTGTGGCCACCAGCAGCGGCGCCAGAATCGCCCAGTGGATCGCTACCTGGCCGTCGTCGTCCACCCCGAGCCAGGCGAGGTCCAGGTAGCGCGGCTGCAGATAGGCGGTCTGGCCGAGCAAGGGTGAGGCCCAGAGCTGGAAGACCACCACGCTGTTCGAGACCCGGTCCAGCGGCACCATCTGCTGGAGGTAGAGCGCGTAGTGCACTGCCACACCCTCGAGCTGGAGGGCGAGACTCAGCCCGGTGAGGGCCGCCAGCGCCCGGCCGCGCCAGCCAGCCGCCGGGTGCGCCCAGGCGTCGAGCAGGGGGAGCAGCAGGAGCGCGACGAACGGGGTAGCGGGGAGCAGGAAGCGAGGGCCCCAGGCCCAGCCGCCCGTCCAGACGCGCCAGGTGGCGTACACCGGGAGCTGCGCGAGCGCGCAGGCGACCACCAGCCAGGCGACGGCGCCGTGGCGGCGGATGAACGCCGGGGCGGCGACGAGCGCCGCGAGCAGGATCGGCGAGTACCAGAAGAACCCCTTCCCCGGGCTGAGCAGCAGCCCGTAGAGCCCGTGGAGCAGCGGGGTGGTGAAGCCGAAGTCATACCCGGCCTGGAGTGGATCACCGAAGCGGTAGACATTGAACGCGCCCCAGACGAGCGCCGCCAGCGTAAGCGGGGCGAGCGCCGCCAGCGCGCAGGCGAGCCAGCGGTGGAGCGGCGCCCGGCCCCGGTACAGCCGCCAGGCCATGAACACCGCTAGCACCGGGCCGACCACCAGGTTCGTCCCCTTGACCCAGAAGGCGAGGCCGAGCGCGACCGCGACGCCAAAGGCGGCGCCGTACCGCGGCCGCTCTCCGAACGCCAGCGTGAACCAGAGCGCGAGCAGCAGGAGCAGCGCACTGGGCGGCTCGGGAAACAGCGTCTTGGCGAACGGCCAGGCGAAGGTCGCCACACCGTAGAGCAGCCCGAGCGCCAGCCCCACCCGCGGACGGTAGCCGAGCCGGGCGGCGAGCAGACAGAGCAGCGCCGCCGTCGCCGCGGTGACGAGCGGACTGAACAGCATCGCCACGTTGAGCAGCCCGACCCCGGGGAGCCGCAGCGCCAGCGCTTCGAGCGGGGCCAGGAGTAGCACGTGCCCCAGGCCCGACTTGCCGTACTGCCGCCCGTCTCGCCCGTAGAAGCCGTAATCCCAGTCCGCGCTCTTCGCATCCGGATCGCCCTTGGGGATGCTGGCGAGCTGATCGACCTCGAAGCTCCCTCGCTTGACCAGGCTGTCAACGGTGCCGAACAGGATGCTCTCGTCCCCACCGACGCGAATGCTCAGACTGCTGGACAGCAGGTAGAGCGAGAACAGCGCCAGCGCGAGCGACAGGGCGAGCGGGCGGGCTGCGGCGACGGGCATTGGTCCTTGCTGGCCGCGAGTGCGGCCAGCCATTATAGGCGGCGTGCCCACCCACAGCTTCCAGGACCAGATCGCCCCCGCGATCTTTGCCCGCTTCCCCGGCTACCGCTGGGGCAAGGTGATCGCCCTCGGCGTCGACAACAGCGCTGCTCCTCCCGAGATCCGGGCCCGGCAGCGGGCCGCCGAGGCGACGCTGCGGGCCAGCTTCGGCAGCGGTGACGTCGTCGCCCACCCGGCCATCGCCGCCTGGCGCGCCGCGTTCAGCCAGTTCGGTGCCCGCCCGAGCAAGTACCAGTCATCCATCGAAGCGCTGGTGCGCCGGGTGCGGCGCGGCGACGAGCTACCGGCAATCAATGCGCTGGTGGACCTCTACAACGCTGTCTCGCTGGAGCTCCTGCTCCCTATTGGCGGCGACGACCTGGACCTGGTAACAGGTGGGACCGCGCTTCGTTTCGCCCGTGGCGACGAGGACTACCTGCCGCTGGGGGAGCGCGAGCCGGACCCGCCCGAGCCCGGCGAGGTGATCTACGCTGACGAGGTGACCGTTCTCTGCCGGCGCTGGTGCTGGCGTCAGGGGGAACGGACGAAGATCACCCCGGCCACCCGCGCGGTGGTGCTCAACGTCCACGGCCTGCCACCGACGACACCCGAGCAGGTGGAGCGCGCCTGCCAGGCGCTCGCCGAGACCGTCCCGCGCCTCCTGGGCGGCGTCGCCACCTGGTACGTGCTCGACCAGGCGCATCCTGTGCACGCCACGGACCTCGCGGCGCTGTCGGGCCAGGGCGCCTCGAGCGCGGAGCGCTGACGCCGCCATCCCTGCTGATTCATCGAGCCAGATGGTCGTCTTGTCGCCGCCACTCTGCCCACGGCTGTTGCTTCGCTCGCGGACGTTCGGGTGCCCCAGCGCGTACACTCTGGTGTCGAAGGCCTGGTGCTTTCGGGAATGCCGCTGGTGACCGCTGCTGCCTCCACCCTGGATCTGCTCCGCGAGCACTGGGAGCAGGTCGCCGCCTCTGTCTCCGCCCGCGACCCGGTGCACGGCGCCTGGGCGCGCTGGTGCTGGCCGCGCCGGGTCCAGGACCACGTGGTGGAGGTGGATGCGCCGCTGCGCGAGCGCCACACCTGAGCCCGGGTACGATACCGGCAGGTGCTGCTGGAGGAGGCGATCGAGGAGCTGACGGGCACGCCATACGAGGTGCGGCTCATCATGCCCGGGGAGCTGTGCCCTTGAGGCGTCAGCGGGGGCGGCTGCTCACTCGGGCGGCGTAGTCGCGGCAGGTGCTGGATTGCAGCACCAGCGTGCGCGCAGCGTTCTGCAGCGCGGCCCAGTTCCCCCAGTCGTCGGCGCCCTTGCGCGCACTCGCCTCGGCGCGCGCCACCCGGTGCAGTTCGCTCGCTGCCCGGTTCGCCAGAACCGCCAGCAGGTACGTCTCCTCTGCCGGGGCGAGGCCGGTGGCGAGGTCACGAATCAGTGCGTCGACGCGGCCCTGGACGTCCCCCCCGAGCGGCGTCATTGGACCTCCTCGGTCAGGCTGGCTGTGCGCGGCGCCTCGCCGGAGCCCTCCAGCAAGGCGACGACGGGCTCGTCGCCCAGCCAGCGCACCGTGACCCGCCCCTCGCCAGCCAGCTCGTCCAGCAGCGACCGGCGCAGGCGCGGCCGGTCGACGGGCGGGAGCATGGTGCTCAGGTCACTCAGCGTCAGCCGCTTCCAGCGGCCGAGCTTCTCCAACACAAACGCCTTGATTGCCGCGTCGTCCATGGCAGCCCCCACTCAAGCGTAGTGGAGCGTCCCGTGGGCGACAAGAGGGCCGCCCGGGATGCGGGATTCCCCAGCGACCACCTTCCGAATCTCGGCGACGTCCCGGCCCTGATCGCCAGTGGTGGCACGAGGAACCCGGAGCGGATGCGCCTGCTGCGTGGAAAGCTGCCCCAGCCCCGGTGCTGAACAGGCGCGGGCAGACAGGCGACATGCAGCTTCGCCCGGCTGCCCGCGCTGAAATCACACCCTTAGAAGGGCATCTCCTCCAGCGTCACCTCGGCACGCCTGCGGGCGTCGTTGGCTTCGCGGTAATGGGTCATGCACAGCGTCCGGCTGTGCTTGCGCCGGCCGTAGCCAGCGAGCTGCAGCGGGGTCCAGACGGTGCCATCGCGGAAGCGGGTCTCACGCAGCTCCTCGCCGCACACGTCGCAGACCAGCCGCTCCGGCTCGGCCGCCGTGACGCCATTGGCCTGGCCATGAGCGTGGCCGTTGGTCGCGCCGTTCGCCGCCTCGGGCGCCTCCTTGCGCGACAGGTACAACCCCACGCCCAGCAGCGAGGCGCACTTCTTGAGCGCGTCCGTCGCCGCGCCCTTCAGGTCGAACCCGATGTCCAGCGGGGTGCCGCTGCTGCGCGACCGCTTGATCTTCTGGCTCCCGAACTGCTGCCGCGTGACCAGGGCGCCGCCGAAGCTCGCGGTGAGCTCGCCCAGAACCCAGGCTTCGTCGGCTTCGGCGTGAATCCCGTGTTCCAGGATCCGGAAAGACCAGCCGGCAACGCCGAGCACCTCGTTCAGGCGTGAGACGCACTGCTCGCCGGTGATGTACTCCAGCTCTACCCCGCCGCGGATATCCTTGAAGGTGGAATCGAACGGCGCCGCCAGGCGCTGGTACAGATCAGCGAACTCCGCGGCCGGCTCCTGCGCCTCCGCGCGCTTCACCGAGCGCCGCTCGGGCGGCTGGAGCGAACGGCCCGCGCCGCTCCGCTGCTGCTCAGGGGCCACCACCTCATCCTTTACTACAACTGCTGCGTCCACTGCTGCTCCTCCTTATTGGGCCGCCCCCGCCAGCGGCCAGACAACCGCTGACTAGAACAGATGTTCTAATTATAGCGCAGTCACTGCGCGAGCGCTGCGCTCGCGCAGTACTCGGGATTGTCGATCGTTGACATGCTTCCAGGGTGAGAGTAGGCTCACCCCGTCATAAAGGTCCGCGGCCCCGGCTGCGGGTGGGAGGGAGGTGCAGAGCGCGTTGCCCGGGCGGGCCATACTGACCCGCGATCTGCCAGGCGAGGCTGGGATTCCAGGTGTTTGGAACAGCGGATTCGGGCTGCATCACCGTAGCATGATATGGGGAGGAACGGATGGCACACGCGGAGGCTCGAGCGGCCGGTGAAGCGAGACTCGATGCCAACGCCCTGGGGCTGGTCAATCAGCTCTTTCAGGCGATCACCCACATGGCCCCGGCGGCTGGGGTGATCTTCAGCGCGCAGTACATGGCGACGCAGGGTGGCGCCTCCCACCCTCTGGCCTGGGCGCTCGCCACTGTGGCAGCGCTGCTTGCGGCGTACTGCCTGCGGGTGCTCGTTGCCAAGATCCACAGCGCGGGCGGCTATTTCACGATCCACAGCATTGCGCTCGGCCATGGCGTCGGCTTCGTCACGAGCTGGCTGTACTTCCTGTACGATCCGCTCGTCCCCGCCGCGCTGTATCTGGCGTTCGGCGGGATCGTGCTGGAGCCGTTCAGCGCCGCGCACTTCGGCTTTACGATCCCCTGGCAGCTCACCCTGGTCGTCGGCACCATCGTGCTAACCTATCTGACTGCCCGCGGGGTGCGGATCTCGTCCGACTGGACGATTGCCCTCGGGGCGCTGGAAGTGCTGATCATGCTGCTGCTGGGCATCCTGCTTGTGGCCAACGCACCGGATGGCCAGGATCTGAGCACCTTTACCCCGGCCTCCTCGCCGAACGGCTGGGGCGGCGTGATCTTCGCGATGATCTTCGCTCTGCTCTCGTTCACCGGCTTCGAAAGCGGGATTCCGCTGGCGGAGGAGACACGGGAGGCGGGCAAGGCGCTGACGTTCTCGGTCGTGCTCTCGACGCTGCTCATCGGGATCTTCTACGTCTTCCTCGGGTACGCCACCGCGGTCGGGTTCGGCGGCACGCACGATCCGGCCAAGTTCGCCCAGGACTTCAGCGGCGCCGCGGATCCCTATGGCTCGACGTTGGCCACCCGGGCGTTCGGCACGCTTGGACCCTGGCTGGTATTCCTGGCGATTCTCAACAGCTCGCTGGCCTGCTCTATCGCCGGGTCCAACGCGACCACGCGCGTGTACTATGCGCTGGGCCGGGCGGGTATCTTCCCAAAGGTGATTGGCACAGTCCACCCCGGGAGCCAGACGCCGCGCGCCGCGATCTACCTCGAGGCGGGCATCACGATCCTCGCCGGGCTCGTCCTCGGCTACGTGTTCGGCAAGGACAACGCCTTCGGCATGGCCGGGCTGCTGTTCACCTTCGCGCTCTGTGTCATCTACATCATGTCGAACGTCGCCGTCTTCACCGTCTACTCGCGCCGCTTCCCTGAGGAGTTCAACTGGCTCAAGCACGGGGCCATTCCGCTGGTCGCATCGATCCTGCTGCTGCTCCCAATCTGGGCCTCCATCGTGTACAACCCCGATCCGCCGTTCAGTTACGGCCCCTGGATCGTGCTGGCCTGGTTCCTGATCGGGCTGGCGTTCTACGTCTACCTGCGCATCCGCCGCCCGGAGACGCTGGAGCGACTGCGCACGGAGATGGAGCGCTTCGGGCTCTAGCAGCCAGGTTCACGTCCCCGCACTCGGGCGGCGCCGCCCGAGTGCGGGCGACAGCATGCCCAATCCTCCGGGCTAGCGCTTGCCTGCCATGGCCGAGCCCCACGGACGTGGTCACGCTGGCTGGCCGCGGAAGGGGCTCTGCGTTGTTCCGAGAGCGGGAGGTCCGAGCCGCCGCCAGGCGGCGCGAGGACCGGAGTTGGCCCTGGACGCACTCTTCCACGACCCGCCAACGACGAAAGGACCTTACCTGGCGAAGGCTGGGTCAGCGGCGCTGTCGGCGCTGTATTGAGGCGACGCGGGACGGCGGCTGGAATGTTCAGGCCTCGCTCCCACGCCCCGCGCCTGGAAAGCAGTCGAGGCTAGCTGGAGGTTCCGTTCGGGCTGTGTGAGCCATCCGGGGGCTGGAACGCCTCCAGCACTGCGGCCGCGAAGCGGTCGGGGTCGAGGAACTCCAGGCTGTAGGCGCGGTCGTCGGGGACGGGGGCGCTGGGAAGGTGGGCCACGATCCAGCCCTCCGCCAGGCCATGGCAGATGATGTCGGTGACGCGGTCGACGAAGCGGTCGTACGACACCCGCCTGGGCTGGGCCAGCTCGTAGAGCTGTCGGCCGCGACCGTCCGCCGTCCAGAGCAGCTCCACGAGCTGCCGGTGGCGCCGGTACATGGCCGAGGCGACCTGCGGCGGTGGCGCCACCCAGCGATCGAGCAGGCGCTCCAGACGCGCCATCTCGCGCACTCGGCCGCCGCACTCCGGGCAGACGGCGCTGCCGGCCAGGGGCTCGTCGAAACGGAGCCCGCAGGCGTCGCAGATCAGGCGGCTGGATGACATCGGCAGGCGGCGACTCCTTCCGGGAGGAGTGTAGCAGCCCCGGGGAGCGGCGCTCGGAGAATGGGAGGATTTCGCGGGCCCGTGCAACGGCCCGATCATGCGCCTGGCGACGAGGTGAGGCAAGCTCGCGGTTCGGCGGGACCAGGGCGCGGTCCCCAGGTGGGTGCAATCCTGGTACCCTCTTGCGCGGATCCTGCATGACGTGGGAAAGGGAGACATGCCCCGTCTCTCGGAGTGGCTACCATGGGGCAGCCGCGCCAACCGCCGACCTGGACTCGGCTGGCTGCGCTGGCCAGGTGGGCCGCTGCTGACCGGCACGGGGTTCGAAAGCACCCGCTACCTGACCAAGTGGCTCCTGCTGGGTACGCTTATTGGCCTGGTGGCGGGCGTTGGGGCGATCGCGTTCTCTACCGCCATCGGGCTGGCAACGCAGCTCTGCCTCGGCCGTCTGGTCGGCTACCTACCGCCCGCGCCGGTTGGCGAAGGGACACCCGCGCTCATCCCGATCGCCCGCCCCTGGCTGCTGCCGCTGGTGGTTGCGCTCGGCGGGCTGATCTCGGGCCTGATCGTCTTCACCCTCGCCCCGGAGGCCGAAGGCCACGGGACGGACGCGGCGATCGCCGCGATTCACCACCGGCGCGGGCAGATCCGCGCCCGCATTCCCCCGATCAAGCTGATCGCTTCAGCCATTACGATCGGCTCCGGCGGCTCTGGCGGCCGTGAGGGACCGTCGGCGCAGATCTCGGCCGGCTTTGGCTCGCTGCTGGCCGACTGGCTCCAACTGGGAACGCAGGATCGCCGGATCGCAGTGGCGGCCGGCATGGGCGCGGGCATCGGCGCAATCTTCCGGGCACCGCTGGGCGGGGCGGTGATGGCCGCGGAGATCCTGTACCTGCACGACCTGGAGGTCGAAGCGATTATCCCGGCGCTTATCGCCTCGATCGTCGGTTACAGCGTTTATGGCGCCTATTTTGGCTTTGTGCCCATCTTCGGCGCTCAGCCCGACCTCGGGCTCGATTCGCCGGTTCAACTGCTGTACTATGCCGCGCTCGGCGTCGTCTCCGGCCTGGTTGGTATGCTCTACGCGCGCTGCTTCTCCGCCGTGGGCCGCCTGTTCCACCATCTGGCGCTGCCGGCCTGGCTGAAGCCGGCCCTGGGTGGGCTACTGGTTGGAGCGCTGGGCCTTCTGATTCCGGGGACGCTGCACATGGGCTACGGCTGGGTGCAGCTCGGGATGAGCCGGGAGCTGCTCGATCTCCCGCTCTGGATGGTCGTGGCACTCCCGTTCGCCAAGATCCTGGCCACCTCGCTCTCGATCGGCTCCGGGGGCTCGGGCGGCATCTTCGGCCCGGGGATGGTGATCGGGGGGATGCTTGGGGCCTCGTTCTGGCGTCTGGGCTACGGGGTGCTGCCCAACCTGCCGGCCAGCCCGGCGCCATTTGTCATCGTCGGGATGATGGCGCTGTTCGGCGGGATCGCGCATGCGCCCCTGGCAGTGATGTTGATGGTTGCTGAGATGACCGGCAACCTGTCGCTGCTTGCGCCGGCGATGATCGCGGTGGCGGTTTCGACGGCACTCGTCGGCGACACCACCATCTACCGCAGCCAGCTCTCCAATCGGGCCAGCTCCCCGGCGCACCGGCTGCGCTTCAGCTTCCCACTGCTGTCTGCACTCCAGGTCCGCGACGCGATGGGGCCGCCAGGGACAGCGCTGCGCCTGGAGACGCCGCTTCCGGAAGCGGCGAACCTGCTGACAAGCCAGGGCAGCGCAGTGGTTATCGGCGAGCACGGCGCGGTGGTCGGCGTGCTGACCCCCGCGGCGCTTGGGCAGATTCCGCCAACCCAGCGGTCGAGCCAGACCGTGCAGGCGCTGGCCGGCTCGTTCATCTCGCCTCTGGCGCCGGAGCAGACGCTGGACACCGCTCAGGAGTACCTGGTGGAGCACGGGCTGCGCTGGGCCCCGGTGGTAGAAGGAAGAAGGCAGGTGGGCGGGCTGAGCGGGCGCGACGTAATCGCCACCTACAAGCGCGCGCTCGGCCGCGGCATCCGCCGGGCGCGCGCGCTGCCGGAAGGCACCACCCTGCTCGAAGTGCTTCTCCCGTCCGCCTCACCGCTGGCCGGCCGGACGCTACAGGAAGCCGGGCTGCCCAGGGACACGCTGGTGGTGGCGATCACCCGCGATGGCGAGGCAGTCTTTCCGCGGGCGAGCACCCGGCTGGAAGCGGGCGATCTGCTGATGGTGATCACGACCCCCGCCGGCGAACAGGCACTGCGAGCGATAGCTGAAGGCACTGTCCCGGCGCGCTGATCGGCGCGGCCACCGCGTCCGCAGGGAGCGGCGCGCCGGATTACAGCACGGCGCTAAGCTCCGCTCAGGTGTGGGCCGGCGGCGGGAGCTCCGCCTCGTCCACCAGCATCACCGGAATCCCGTCGCGGATCGGGTAGCGCCGGCCACAGGCAGTGCAGACCAGCCGATCGCCCTCCTGCCGCACCGGCTCCTTATCCACCGGGCAGGCCAGAATCTGCAACAGCTCCTCGTCCAGCACGTCGCTCCTCCTCCCTCGGCGTCGCGCCGCGGCCTCCTCTAGCGTACCGATGGTCGCCCTGGTGTGGCGAGTCCCCTTCGGCGAGCCGCGGGTTGCGCCCTGCCATTTGTTGCGGCAATGTTTCCCAATGGTACCGGGCGCTCCGCCCATTGTTCCCGAACTGTGTCATTTTGCTTGCCCGCGGCTCGACCGCGTCGATACCATCGCAGGCGGCTGAATTCCGGGGCGTTCCCGTTCAGGGCGCCGCCGTCGAGCAGGAATGTTCGGAGGGTGGGCGTGTGGGGATGGCGAAGTGTTTCGGCGGCATTAGCGGCGCTGGCGCTGGCGAGCTCGCTGGTCGGAACGGCAGCGGGAGCCGAACGGCTGGCTGCGCCACCGCGGGATCCCCGCTTCGGAATCGACGAGGGTGAGAAGAACCAGGCGTCGAAAGATACGGGCATCGGCTGGGAGCGACTGACGTTCTCCTGGAGCGCCATCCAGCCTAACGGCCCGACGGATTTCCGGGCCGATCTCGTCTTCACCCCACAGCAGCTTGCCGCCGAGCTGAATAGCGGCGTGCAGGTGGTGGGATTGCTGGAGTTCACCCCGCCCTGGGCGCAGTCCAACCCGAGCGATGGGCAGCGCTCCGTTCCGAAGAACCTGAACCTGGCCTGGGATGATCCGAACAACTACTGGGGCCAGTTCACCCGCCAGATGGCCGCACACTACGCCGGCGCGATCGACACCTGGATCATCTGGAACGAGCCAGAGATTCGCCCCTCCGATAACGGCAATGGGCCAGCGTGGACCTGGGCTGGCGGACCAGAGGACTATCTCCAGCTACTGCGCGTCGCGTACAAGAACATCAAGCTGGCCAATCCCAGCGCCAAGGTCATCTTCGCCGGTACCGCGTACTGGGCGGACAAGAACGCCGGCCGCGAGCAGTTCTTCCAGCGAGTGCTAGATGCCTACAAGAGCGACAGCACCGCGCGCGACAGCAACTTCTACTTCGACGCCGTCGCCTTCAACATCTACCGTGCCCCCGACGACATCTATCGGATTCCCGTCGAGATGAAGCGGCTGATGCGCAAGTACGGCATCGACAAGCCACTCTGGCTCACCGAGACGAACGCGATGCCGTTCGACCCGGCCGTTCCCTGCGCTGAGCGGTTCGCCAACAATCCTTCCAACGTCAGCCTGGATGTGCAGGCGGCCTACGTCGTCCAGGCGCTCGCCATGGCGCTGGCGGCTGGCTGGGACCGCATCGGCTGGTACCAGATGACCGATAGCGATTCCTGCGCCGAGTCAGCCATCTGGGGCCTGGCCCGCGATGACGGCAGTCTGCGCCCGGCCTACACCGCCTTCAAGACCGCGGTGCAATGGCTCAACGGAGCGCAGAACGTGAAGTTCGTCCCCTATGACCGTGAGACTCAGGCATGGGGAACTCCCTGGCCGGTCAATCCGGATTCCTACTATCCCAACTGGGAGGTCTACCAGGTCGTCGCCGATCGGGGAGACCAGCGTATCAGCATCCTCTGGAATGCCGACGGGGCCCCACTGCGCGCCCGCATCCCCAAGGTGGGCAGCAGCACGGTGCGGATCGACAAGCTGGGCAACCAGCAGCCGCTGGAGGACGTCGACGGCTGGTACGTGGTAGACCTTGGCCCCGCCTCGGCGCGCGGCCCGCAGGACCCGAATGGATACTTCTTTATTGGCGGTGACCCGGTCATCATCGTCCAGAATGGGATGCCGGCCGGGACCCCCGTGGCCGGTCCCGGCTTGGGCGATCCGGGCAGCCAGGCCCGCGAATTCAAGGCGTTCGTGAGCCCGGCGAACGGCCAGAAGATTACCCCTGGGCAGGCGGCGCAGTTCACGCTCGACATCCGCGGCTTCGAGGGCTTCAGCGATCCGGTGTCGCTTAGCTTCAAAGAGTACAGCACACAGCGTGATCCGAACCCGGTGGCGAGCCTGCCGGGCACGCTCTCACTGGATGTCCCCGGTTCGGCCAACCCGGGCGACTCGATCACCGCGGTGATCCAGACCGCGCCGAACGTGGCGCCAGGAATCCACTTCGTGACGCTGCGATTGGACGGCGGCGGGATCACCAGGACGGTCGACCTGGTCGTCCAGGTGGATTAGCCCGCGCAGCGCTCCATCGGCCTGCGCTCTGCCCTGGTGAGGAACCAGGCGAGCCTCCCGGACGCTGTCGCGCCCTCCCGCGTCCCACGAATGGCCGTTCGCTTCCTCTCCCTCGCGTTGCGTCCACGTCCCGAGGTCAGGTGCTCGGTCATGTTTCGTGGGCAGGCTGATGCCGACTGCACGACATTGGACGGCGGCGTGCTGGACTGGAGGGGCTGACGCCGGAGGAGGCGGGGTGAGGTAGACTCATCCCCGCCTCTTCCGGCGCGTGGAATGAGCAGACTCGGCTGCATCGCGCTCCTTGTCTTCCTTGCCGCCGTCGTCTGGGCGGATGGTCGCCGCACTCGCCCGACGCCGTTGCCGACTCCGAATAGCCGCGGGGTCGGGCGCCGCGCCGGCTGGCTGCCGGGCGCGGTGGCGCTGCTCTGCGGCGCCGCGATCGCCTATGCTGGCGTCCGCCTCGGGCTGGACGCGGTGCGCGTCGACGTTCAGCTCGAACCGAACGGCGGGCTCCTGCTGGCCTACGACCGCTTGCCGCCAACCGAACCGGAGCTCGTGCTCCAACCGATGGTCAGCTTCACCCGCGAGGGGCTCGTCCTGGCGCTGGGCGATGACGATGGCGGAGCGCTGGAGTGGCCCGGGTTCGACCGTGAGCGGGACGTCCCGCTCACCTTCCTCCTTGGCGACTACCCGGCGGACCTGAGCCCCGAGGTGCGCTTCAGCCTGCTGTTCCCCGGGCGTCTCGTCGTCGGCGGCCAGGCGCGCGTCCGCGTTGACTGCGTGGCCGATGTCTCCCCTCCCGTACTGTTTCTGCCGCTGGCGAACGTCATTCGCTTCGACCAGCCCGTGGAGTGTCAGGCGCCGGGCGCTGAACCGCCGCGCTCGGGCCTCACTGTGGTCACCGGGGCGATCACCCCGGATACCACCTCCGACGGCTCGGCCGGCCAGCCGCGTTTCGATGGCCTCTGGATCGGCGGACTGACCCGGAGGAGCTTCTCCGAGCGAGCACTCACCCTGCCACTGTTCGGCGCGTAGGCGTTCGACAACGCCTCACCGGCTACCCGGTCAGATCTCCTGCTGCAGCCGAACTTGGCCGATACCTATCGCGTGAGCGTCCGCACGCTGGACTGGACGATCTCCCGGGCAACGCAATGGCCGAGCTCTGGCGACCTGGGCGGGGTGGGCGGCAGAGCCCTCGTCCACGACGTTCGGCTCGCGGACTCCACCGAGGGCTCATTCATCGAGATCGTCCTGTTCCAGCAGGGATTAGAAAACGAGCGCGCCCTGCGGCTGATTCTCTCCGGTGTGCTAACCGGGCTGGGGGCGAGTATCGCGGCGACGCCGCTCGTCGCTGGGCTCCAGTCACTCGTGAGCCGGCTGTGGCATTAGCCTGGCTTGCTCCTGGCTGCCCTCACCCTCGGCTCACTGCGCTCATCTCCCTGTGTCCACACTGTGGGAGGGGTGAGGGGCAGATAAGACAGGGCGGGGCCGCAAATGGCCCCGCCCCAACTGCATCTTCCGAGTACTCGGATTAGTACTCAGGCATCGGCGGAGTGGCCGGCGCCTTCTCCTTCTCCGGGATCTCGGTGACGAGCGTCTCGGTGGTCAGGATCATCGTCGCGATCGAGGCGGCGTTTTCCAGGGCCGAGCGGGTGACCTTGAGCGGATCGATGATGCCCTTCTCGACCATGTTCACGTACTCGCCGCGGAGCGCGTCATAGCCCACACCCTTGGGCTGCTTCTTGACCTCCTGGACCACCACCGAGCCCTCCTGGCCGGCGTTGATCGCGATCCGGCGCAGCGGCTCCTCCAGCACCCGCTTCAGGAGCTGGACACCGGTGAGTTCGTCCGGCGTCATGGTGTCCTTGCTCTGCTCAAGCAGGCGGTCCAGCGCCGGCAGCGCATTGATGAACGCGGTGCCGCCGCCAGGGACGATACCCTCCTCCACCGCGGCACGGGTCGCCTGCAGGGCATCCTCAACGCGGTGCTTCTTCTCCTTCAGCTCGACCTCGGTGGCCGCGCCGACCTTGATCACCGCGACACCCCCCGCCAGCTTCGCCAGCCGCTCCTGCAGCTTCTCGCGGTCGAAGTCCGAGGTGGTGTCCTGGATCTGCGCCCGGATCGAGGCGATGCGCGCCTTGATGCGCTCCTCGGAGCCGCGGCCCTCGATGATTGTGGTCTCATCCTTGTTCGCGACCACCCGGCGGGCGCGACCCAGGTCCTGGATCGTCGCGCTGTCCAGCTTGCGGCCGACCTCCTCGGAGATCACCTGGCCGCCGGTGAGGATCGCGATGTCCTCCAGCATCGCCTTGCGGCGGTCGCCGAAGCCCGGGGCCTTGACCGCCAGGACGTTGATGGTGCCGCGCAGCTTGTTCACCACCAGGGTCGCCAGCGCCTCGCCGTCCACGTCCTCGGCGATGATCAGGAGGTTCTTGGAGACCTGCAGGATGCGCTCGAGCACCGGCAGGATGTCGGCAATGGCCGAGATCTTCTTGTCGGTGATCAGGATGTACGGATCGTCCAGCACCGCCTCCATCCGCTCCGCGTTGGTGACGAAGTACGGAGAGATGTAGCCGCGGTCGAACTGCATCCCCTCCACGTACTCGGTCTCGAAGCGAAGGGTCTTGGACTCCTCAACGGTGATGACGCCGTCCTTACCGACCTTGTCCATCACCTCGGCGATCAGCTTGCCGATCTCCGGGTCGTTGGCGGAGATCGAGGCGACCTCCGCAATCTCCTTCTTGCCGGAGACCGGGATGCTCATCGCCTTCAGCTCGTCCACCACCGCCTGGACGCCCTTCTCGATCCCGCGCTTGAGCTGCAGCGGGTTGGCGCCAGCGGTGACGTTCTTGAAGCCTTCGTTGACAATCGCCTGCGCCAGCACCGTGGCGGTAGTGGTGCCGTCGCCCGCGATGTCGTTGGTCTTGGTGGCAGCCTCCTTCAGGAGCTGCACGCCCATGTTCTCGAACGGATCCTCGAGCTCGATCTCCTTGGCGATCGTCACCCCATCGTTGGTGATCGTCGGCGGGCCGAACTTCTTGTCCAGGACCACGTTGCGGCCGCGCGGGCCCAGCGTGATCTTGACCGCGTCGGCCAGCTTATCGACACCACGGCGGAGCGACGCGCGCGCCTGCTCGCTGTACTCTAGCTGCTTCGCAGCCATGCTCCCTCCTCTCGGTTAGCAATGAGGCTTACTTGCCGTTTTCGACAATCGCCAGAATGTCGGACTCGCGGAGGATGAGGTACTCGTCCTCGCCCTCCTTGAACTCGGTGCCGGAGTACTTGGCGAAGAGGACGCGGTCCCCGGTCTTGAGCTCCATCGCCACGCGCTGCCCGTTGTCCAGCGTGCGGCCGGGGCCCACGGCCAGGACCTCACCCTGCTGTGGCTTCTCCTTAGCGGTGTCGGGCAGCACAATGCCACTCTTGGTAACCTCCTCGCGTGCCAATGGGCGGACCACCACCCGGTCACCCAGGGGACGCAGGTTGAGCGCCATCTCTGACCTCCTCTACACTCCGTGTCGCCGCGCGCGGCGGCTTCAGTGTTAGCACTCTTGGGGCGCGAGTGCTAAGTTCGTGCTTATCTTAGTGCAGCGCCGCGCAGTATGCAAGTCGCTGCGTGGCCAGGCTGGGCGCCAGGGCTCGCCTCAGGGCAGACAGTTGACGCGCGACCGCGCCCGGCTGATACTGCCGCCGTGTACCGCGTGATCCTCGGCACTGATGGCTCGAAGGCGGCGCTGAAGGCGGCGGCGTACGCCGCCGGGCTGCTCCGGCACGTGCCGGAGACGACCGTGAGCGTGGTGTACGTGCGCCCCCGCCTGCCCGCGGCGGTCGGCCCGGCCGCGGGGCCGCCGGCGGGCAGCCTGGAGATGGCGGACGAGGTAGCGCAGGCAGAGCGGGAGCTGCTTCGCCGCTCAAGCGAGCCGTTCGAGCAGGCCGGTATCCCGGTCACCTGGCGGGTCGAGACCGGCCAGCCGGGCAGCCGCCTGTGCACCCTGGCCGCGGAGGAAGGGGTGGACTTGCTGGTAATCGGCAGCCGCGGCCACAGTGAGCTCAAGGCGCTGCTGCTCGGGAGCGTCTCCAGCGCCGTCGTCCACGGCGCTCCCTGCCCGGTGCTGGTCGTCCATTAGCGCCACGGGCGCTCGGGAGCGGCCAGCCTCCTCGCGCTGGCCGTGGCCGGCGTGCTACGCGATCGGCCAGACCGGGGCGATATCCAGGTCCAGGCCGCCTCGCTCGCCAGCCTGGAAGCGCCGATAGCCGGCGGCGGCGATCATCGCCGCGTTGTCCGTGCAGAGCCAGACCGGCGGGATGAGTACCGGCACCGGGCTCTCCCGCTGCAGCCGCTCCCGCAAGCGAGCGTTTGCGGCTACCCCGCCGGCCAGGGCGACCTGCCGGGCGCCGAACTCGTGCACCGCCTGGAGGGTCTTGGTCGCCAGGACGTCCACCACCGCCTCCTGGAACGAGGCGGCTAGGTCGGAGACGGGAAGCGGCTCCTTCAGCCGCTCGATCTCGCGCAGCACCGCCGTCTTCAGCCCGCTGAAGCTGAAGTCATAGCTGTCGCGCATCCAGGCGCGGGGCAGTGGGAAGCGGGTGGGGTCGCCCTGCGCGGCGACGCGCTGAATCTGCGGCCCCCCCGGAAAGCCCAGCCCCAGCATGCGGGCTACCTTGTCGAACGCCTCGCCCGCGGCATCGTCTACTGTCCGCCCCAGCCGGCGGTAGCGGAGCTGGTCCTCCATCAGCACCAGGTCGCTGTGGCCGCCCGAGACGATCAGCGCCACCAGCGGAAACTGCGCCGCTGGAGCGGCGGCCACCGGCGGCAGCGCCCGGGCCCGGCCATCCTCGGCGCTGGTCGGACCGCCGTGCGTATGCAGCCAGTTCGCGTAGACGTGGCCCTCCAGATGGTTCACTCCGACGAGCGGCAGACCGCGGGCGAAGGAGAGCCCCTTGGCGACGTTCAGCCCCACCAGTAGCGCCGGGGCCAGTCCGGGCCCGCGGGTAACCGCGACCGCGTCCAGATCGCCCCAGTCGCAGCCGGCGCGTTGCAGCGCTGCCTCGATCACCGGCACCAGGCCGGTAAGATGTCCCCGCGCCGCGGCTTCTGGAACGACGCCCCCATAGCGCTGGTGCATCTCGATCTGGGTGGCGACGACGTTCGACTCGAGCAGCTCGCCGTCGACGACAACGGCGGCGGCAGTCTCGTCGCAGGAGGTTTCGATTCCAAGGATGCGGGTCTGGCTGCGTCTCACCGTGGGCTCCCTCACTCAGAAGAGTATAAGCGCCGTGCCCAGCCGCCGCGCAGCAACCCGTGCTACAATAGAACAAACGTTCTGGAGGTGCGCGGATGCGCGAGGGCTTGCTCTGGTTCGATCCCGATCCGAGACGTCCGCCCCAGGCCCGGCTCGAAGATGCACTCAGGCGCTACCGCGATCGCTTCGGGGTAGAGGCCAACTGCTGCCACGTCGCCCCAGGGGAAGCGTTCGAGCATCCCACGGTAGTCGTCATCGGCAGCCCGAGCATGCTCCCGCACCACTTCCTGGTGGGCCGCGACGAGTCGCTGTTCGCCGCTCAGCCGCGAGCCAGGGAGGCTCGTAAGGCCGCTCCTCCGGCCCCAGTGGTGCTCGCACCGCAGGCGCCGCCGGTCTCCGTGGCGCCCAGACGACGCGCCCGTCGCTCCGCGTAGCGCCGCGCCCGCGATCCAGGCTCCATGGCCGCCATCCCCGCGCCCGCCCGGCGTATCATTGCCGCTGAACGGGAGGCAGGCTGCCAGTGGACGCCGGGGTGCAGCTTCAGCGGGCGGGAGCGGTTGGGACGATTATTCTCGACCAGCCAGCTCGACATAACGCCCTGAAAGTTGCCGGCTGGGAGCGGCTCGGGCAGGTGGCACGGGAGCTGGCCGGCGAGAGCGCGGTTCGGGTGGTGGTCGTGCGCGGCGCGGGTGAGCGCGCCTTCTGCGCTGGCGCGGACATCTCCGAGTTCGAAACCCGCCGCTCGACCCCGGAGCTCGCGCTCGAATACAACCGGATCGTGCAGCAGGCGCTCGATGCGCTCGCCTCGCTGCCACAGCCGCTGATCGCGGTAATTCATGGCTTCTGCCTTGGCGGCGGCTGTGAGCTGGCGCTCATGGCCGACCTGCGCCTCGCCTCCGAGGACGCGGTGTTTGGCATTCCCTCCGCCCGGCTCGGGATCACCATCGGCTACGACGAGGTGCGCCGCCTGGTGCGGGCGGTGGGGCCGGCCGCGGCCAAGGAGATGCTATTCAGCGCCGGCCGCTTCGACGCCGCCTGGGCGCTGCGCACCGGGCTGGTGAACGCGGTCTATCCGGCGGAGCGGCTGGAGGCCGAGGCGGAACGGCTGGTCCAGGCGATTCTGGCGGCCGCGCCGCTGTCGGTCCGCTGGGCCAAACGCGCGGTCGAGACGGTGCTGGACGATCCCTCGCTCAGCGGCGTCGGAGACACGCAGCGCGAGCAGGCCGGATTTTTCGGAACCGAGGATTTCCGTGAGGGAGTGCGCGCCTTCCTCGAGAAGCGGCCCCCGCGATTCATTGGACGCTGAGGTTCCATGTCCGCGCCGCTTTCCGGCTTCCGCCTGATCGAGCTGGGCAACTTCATGGCCGCCCCCTTCGCCGGCATGGTGCTGGCCGACCTTGGCATGGACGTCGTCAAGGTCGAGCCGCCGGGCACGGGCGACCATACCCGCGCCACGCCGCCGCACCTGCGCGGTCACGCCGCGGGCTTCCTCACTCTCAACCGCAACAAGCGCAGCGTGGTGGTGAATCTGAAGCGAGAGGAGGGCCGCGAGATCTTCCTCCGGCTGGCCCGCACCGCCGACGTCGTCCTGGAGAACTACCGCCCGGGGACGGTGCGCGACCTGGGGATCGACTACGAGGCGGTGCGCCGGGTTCGCCCGGAGATCATCTACTGCTCGGTGTCGGGCTTCGGGCAGACCGGGCCGGAGGCGGAGCGGCCGGGGCTGGACCTGGTCGTCCAGGCGGAGTCCGGGCTGATGAGCGTAAACGGGCACCCGAACCAGCCGCCGGCCAAGGTGGGGGTGCCGATCGCCGACCTGACCGCCGCGCTGTACGCTGCCAATGCGATCCAGAGTGCGCTCATTCACCGTCTCCGCGCTGGGCGGGGCCAGTACATCGATATCAGCATGCTGGAGAGTGCGCTGTCGCTCGCCGTCTGGGAGGTGAGCGGCTACCTGGCGAGCGGCGAGATTCCCACCGCGATCGGCTCGGCGCACCGGGGCGCGGCGCCCTACCAGGCGTACCGCACGGCCGACGGCTACGTCACGCTCGGCGCCACCACGCCGCGCCTGTGGGAGCGGTTCTGCCAGGTCCTGGAGCGGCCCGACCTGCTGGCGGAACCGCGCTTCGCCGACAACGCCTCCCGAACCCGCAACCGGGCGGAGCTGGCGGACGAGGTCGAGCGGACGATGGTGCTGGCGCCGACCGCGGTGTGGATGGCGCGGCTGGACGCGGCCGGTATCCCCTGCGGCGTGCTCCGGCGCTACGACCAGGTGGTGGCAGCGCCGCAGATCCAGGCGCGCGGGGTGCTGGCGCGGCTCCCGCACCCGGAGCTGGGGCTGGTTGAGGTGGTTGGCTCCCCGCTGCGGCTGGCCGAGACGCCGCCGCGGCTGGACTGGGCCGGCCCGCCGCTGGGGGCCCACACCGCGGAAGTGCTGGACGAGCTAGGCTACGATCGGGCAGAGCAGGAGCGCCTGCGCGAGGCAGGCGTGATCGGGTAGCGCCCGGCCCGGCCGTCAGCCGAGGTCTTCGTAGGCGGCGCCAAGAGCCGGGCGCTCGTCGGCTGGCGCCGCTGCCAGGTCGAGAGCGTCCAGCGCTGGCTCGTCTGGCAGCGGGATCACCTTGCCGGGGTTCATGATGCCCTTCGGGTCCAGCGCCGCCTTGATCTGCCGCATCACCTCCAGCGCTTCGCCGTGCTCCTGGGCCATGTAGGGGGCGCGCGCCAGGCCGACGCCGTGCTCGCCGGTGGTAGTCCCACCGAGCCGGATCGCCAGCCGATGGATCTCGTCCGCCACCGCCTGCACTGCGGCGACGTCGGCCGGGCTCAACGGATCGATCAGATGGCCCGGGTGCAGCCCACCGCCGCCGATGTGGCCGTAGGTGACCACCGGGATGCCGTGGCGGGCGCCGATGGCGCGAATCTCTGCCAGCGCCTCGGGGACGCGGTCCAGCGGGACGCAGAGGTCTTCGCCACAGAACGCCCGAAAGCCGCCCGGGCGCACCATGGCCGCGGCGGCCCCGACCACGCTCCGCCCCTCCCAGAGCGCGGCGATGCGCTTGGGGTCCGTGGACCAGTCGGCCTGGACCGCCAGGTCGGAGACAGCCTCGACGATCCGGCGCGCGTCGAACTCGACCCCCGGCGGGTTGCCGTCCACCTCGAACAGCAGCATCGCCTCGCAGTCTGGCAGGCCGAGTCGCGGCCGGTACAGGTTCACCGCCCGGATCGCGCCGCGGTCCAGGATCTCGGCGGCGGCGGGGAGGATCCCGGCTCGGAACACCGCGCTCACCGCCCGCCCGGCCGCTTCGAGGCGATCGAACAGCGCCAGCACCGCTGCTCGGGCAGCCGGAGTCGGGAGCAGCTTCAGCCGCAGTCGAGTGATGACCCCGAGCGAGCCCTCGGACCCGACGAAGAGCTTGGTCAGCTCCAGGCCAGAGGAGGTCTGGCGGGCGCGGGAGCTGGCGCAGCCCGTGGTGAGCCTTCGCCCCCCGGCCAGCACCACATCCAGCCCGAGCACCCAGTCCGCGGTGGGGCCATACTTGACTGCGCGCATCCCGTGCGCGTTCGTCGCTGCCATCCCGCCGACGGTACACATCCGGCTGCTGCCCGGATCCGGAGGAAAGATCAGACCGTGGGGCGCCAGCGCCTGGTTCAAGCGGGCGTGGATGACGCCGGGCTCGACGATCGCCTGCAGGTTGGCAGCGTCGATCTCCAGCACCCGGTTCATCCGGTTCAGCGCCAGGACGATCCCGCCGCGGGTCGGGATGGTGCCGCCCGCCTGGCCGCTGGCGGCTCCGCGCGGCACGACCGGGATCTCGTGCTCCTGAGCGTAGCGGAGCGTCTTGACCACGTCGTCCGGCTCGCGGGCGACCACCACGGCGTCCGGGACACAGGTGCGCAGGTGCGAGAGAAAGGAAGCGTCGTAGGCGTAGGTGCGGCGATCGTTCTCGGCCTCCACCACCCGATCGGCGCCGAGCAGCGCCCGCAGGTCCGCCAGCAGCCCGCCTGGCATTAGAGCCACCCCGCCTGACGATACCACGCCGCCGTCTCGCGCAGTCCGTCCAGCAGTGGAATCTCCGCCCGCCAGCCGAGCTCCCGCGCCGCACGCGAGGGATCGCACACCCATTCGCGCTGGGTCGCTTCGCGGACCTTGTTGCGGGTGATCGGGGTGATCCGGCCCGTCAGGCGGGCGAGCAGCTCCGCCAGTGCGGCGACGGCGAACAGGGACGTGACCGGCACCGGCACCGGGATCGGCCGGGCCCCGAGCGCCCGGGCGATCGGCTCGGCCAGCTCCGGCAGGCTTACCGGCTGCTCGTTGGCCAGGAAGTAGACCCGGTTGGCGGCGGCCGGCGTCTCCGCTGCGCGCCGAATGCCCCGCACCAGGTCGGCGACGTGGACGATGCTCAGGGCGCGGATCACCGCCAGCCGCGGTACCAGACCGTAGCGCGCCACCCGGAAGAACAGCAGCGTGTCGCGGTCGCGCGGGCCGTAGACCACCGGCGGACGGACGATCGTGACCGGGAACAGCCCGGAGCAGGCGAGCGCGGCCTGCTCTGCTTTGAGCTTGCTCAGCCCGTAGGCGCTCACCGGGTGGGGCGGGTCCGACTCGCGGACCGGCCGCCCCTCGCAGCTCGGTCCTGCCGCCGCCTGGCTGCTGACCAGGACGAAGCGCCGCAGCGCGCTGTTGGAGCGGCGGCAGGCGTCCAGCAGGTGCACCGTGCCCACGTGGTTGACCGCGAAGTAGTCCGACTCGCGCCGCGCCTTGGTCAGCCCCGCAACGTGGTAAACGACGTCGACGCCTTGCACAGCAGCCGTGAGCGCTGCCGGGTCCGCCAGGTCGCCGCGGACGACCTCCCCGAACCGGGCTTGCAAGCGGCGCGGGTCGCGCGCGAGCACTCGCACCTCAGCGCCACGGCGCTGGAGCGCCTCGGCCAGGTGCCCGCCGATGAAGCCGGTGGCGCCGGTGACCAGGACCCGCTGCGGCTGGCCGGCCATCGCTCAGGACCGCTGCGGGGCCGCGCCGGCAGCCGCCTCCCAGCGACCGAGGCGGTCCGCCTCGGCGACGACGGTGTCGGCCACCGCCTCCGCCGCGTCCCGCCGCAGCAGGCGCGCCGCCCGCTCTGCCATGACCTGGCGCTGGGGTTCGTCCTCTACCAGGCGGGCCACCGCCCGGACCAGCGCGGACAGCGAGCCCACCCTGTACCCGGCGCCATGGCGCTCGACGAACGTGTCGTTCCCCTCCTCCTGGCCAGGCAGCACCGAGGTGACGAGCACCGGGCGCGCGGAGACCAGCGCTTCCGCGATCGTCGTCGGGCCGCCCTTGGTCACCACGATATCCGCGGCGTGCACCAGTTGTGGCATGGTGTCTACGAAGCCGAGGATGGCCGCCGGATGGCGGGGCGGGGCGCGGAGCAGCCGGGCGCGTAACCGGGCGTTACGGCCGCAGACCACGATAAGCTGGAGGTTCAGCGGGCTACCGTCCAGGGCGCACACCTGGGCTGCCAGGCGGCCGGCACCCTCGCCTCCACCGACCAGCAGCGCTGTGAACCGGTCCGGATCGAGCCCCAGCTCGCGGCGAATCTCGGCCGGTGGGCGCGCCACCCGCCCGAACGCGGCGTTCACCGGCAGGCCAGTCAGTGTCACCCGCTCCGGGGGCGCCCCGTGCCGCAGCACCGCCAGGCGCGCCTCCTCGGTCGCCGCCGTGTAGCGGCTGAGGCGCGGATCGATCCAGCTCACGTGTACCGAAACCAGCTCGGTCACCGCGGCAACGACCGGGATCGACAGTCCGACCGCGTCGAGTGCGTCGAGCACGACCCGATTGCAGAACGGGTGTGTCGTCACCACGACCGCCGGCTCCCAGGCTTGCAGCTCCCGAGCGATCCGCGGCACCAGCCGCTCCTTGGCTCGGCTGGCGAGCGCGCCGTAGACCCGCCGGCGGTTGGTGGTGTGGTAGGCCAGGCCGTTGAGCAGTGGCGCGTGGCGGATGATCCAGGGGTAGAGGCGGACCATGCGGTGCTGCCAGCTCCGCGGGTCCAGCGCGATCAGGTCGGCGATCCGAACCTCCGCCTGGTGGTGCTGCTCAAGGGCGCGGGCGAGCGCCCCCGAGACGGCGCGGTGGCCCCCGCCGGCTTCGGACATGGCGATCAGCACCCGTCGCGAGCGACTCATCTCACGACGCTCCCCCTGGGACGCCGACCAGCAGGCCGGGAGGGTCTACCGTGGCGCCGCAGAAGGCCCGTGCGCCTGGACATCGCAGCGACCATCGCCAGCGTACACCCGCGAGGAGGCCGGTCCTCGGAGCCTGGCTCCGGCTACCCGACTCGCTGCGGTAGCACGCCGGTCTTCTCGCCAACCTGGGCGATGATCTCCAGGGCCTGGTCGATGTGCGCGTCGGTGTGCGTGGCGATACAGCTTGTGCGCAGCAGCGCCCGCCCGGGCTCCACCGCCGGAGCGACCGCCGGGTTGGTGAATAGGCCAGCGTCGAACAGCCGGCGCCAGACCACGGCCAGCCGCATGTCCTCGCCGATGATGATCGGGACGATCTGGGTGCAGCTCGTGCCCAGGTCGAATCCGAGCGCGAGCAACCCGTTGCGCCAGCGCTCGACGTTGCGCCAGAGGCGTTCCCGACGCTCCGGCTCGCGCTCGATAATCTCCAGCGCCGCCAGCGCCGCCCCGGCGCTGGCCGGCGGGATCGCGGCGCTGAAAACCATCGAGCGCCCGTGGTGCTTGATGTAGCTGATCACCTGCTCATCCGCGGCGACGAAGCCGCCGGTGGAGGCGAAGGACTTCGAGAACGTCCCGATGATGACGTCCACCTCGTCCTGGAGCCCGAAATGCGCCGCGGTGCCGCGGCCCTGCTCGCCGAACACCCCCACCCCGTGGGCATCGTCCAGGATCAACCGGGCGCCGTACTTCTTCTTCAGCGCCACGATCCCGGGCAGGTCGGCCAGGTCGCCTCCATGCTGAATACACCGTCGACAACGATCAGCAGCCCCTTCTTACCCTGGTTCTCAGCCAGGATCTGCTCGAGCTGCTCCAGGTCGTTGTGCTTGAACTTCGCCACTTCGGCGTAGCTCAGCCGGGCACCATCGATGATGCTCGCGTGGTCGGCCCGGTCGACGATAATCAGATCGTGCCGACCGGCCAGCGCCGAGACCGCGCCGAGATTTGCCTGGTAGCCGGTGGTGAAGACAAGCGCCGACTCCTTCTGGGTCCACGTCGCCAGGCGCTGCTCCAGCTCAATGTGCAGGTCGAGCGTCCCGTTCAGGAAGCGCGATCCGGTGCAGGAGGTGCCGAACTGCTCCAGCGCCCGGATCGCCGCTTCCTTTACCCGCGGATCCTGGGTCAGGCCGAGGTAGTTGTTCGACCCGAACATGAGCATCGCGCGGCCGTTCACGATGACCTCGGCCCCAGCCTGCGACGAGATCGGGATGAAATAGGGGTACAGGCCGAGCGCGGCGACCTGGCGCGGCCGAGTGAACGATCTGACCTTGTCAAACGGGTCCACAGGAAGGCCTCCAGCGGCAGATGGATCGGCGGGTCAGACGAGGCTCGACAGGCCCGTCAGCCGCGCGGATACCCGAGACCGCTTCCCAGGTCCGCCCATCGGGCTGGAGTGTAGCACTAACAGGCGAGCCCAGGCCTCCAGGCGCGACCACAGGCGCCCAACACCGAGAGGAGGAGCGTCCATCCCTACGGCCACTCCCACACTCCCGTCAGCGGCGCGAGCTGCTCGCGGATCACCAGGCCCGCCCGAGTGAACAGGAACGTGTCGAAGTAGTAGTGGACCAGTAGGCAGCCCAGTACCACGATGTAGTAGCACTGCTCCGTGGATAGAGAGGTGAGCAGCTCGAGCGCCAGGACAACCACACCACCCAGCGCGGTAATCCCCACCAGTGTGGCATAGAACCGCAGGGTGTTGTCCGCCCCGGATAGCTTGGCCACCGCCCGGTTCGAGATCAGCCCGCGCTCTTTCCGCTGCTTGTTGACCAGCCAGATGATCGCCAGGTACTGAAATGAGTGCCAGACATTGATCCCCTGGAACGCTACATCGAGCTGATGGAAGGAGGGGATCACAAACGCGACCGAGACGGTTAGCGCGATCAGGACGGTCTTGGTGTAGTTCAGTCGGCCTTCGCGCGCCTCGACGATTGACTTTGCAGTGAACAGCGCCAGCGCGACCGCGAAGGCGAGCCAGGCCAGCGTCACCAGCGCCTCGCTCCGCAGAATGGCCGGCAGTCGCAGCACATGGTTCTCGATGATGAACCGATCGTGGATCAGCTTGTCGATCGCAAATGGGTACATACTGCTAAAGAGCACCGCGTAGTCGATCACCCGCGCCCAGCGCGAGGGCTCTGCCGGCCCCCGAACTCGGTACGAGTCACTGAGGAAGGCCGCCTGCTGCAAGACATGGAACGAGGCCCAGGCGAGGAACAGCGTCAGCAGCAAGGTCAGGTCGACCACTGCCAGCACCACGACAGCGACCGGGACGGCCAGCGCCCCGAGGGTCAGCAGCGGGTAGCGTAGCCAGAAGCGCCGCTCCAGGAACGTGAGCGTGTAGGTTGAGTACATGTGCGGCCCGCCGACAAGGGCGGCGACGATAAGATTGACCGCGGCGACAGACAGGCCCGCCCCGTGGAAGAGCAGGAGCGGGATCGGGATGAGCGCGGCGGAGGCCAGAATGAAGCGGGTATCCCAGCCAGGGCTGCTCAGCCAGCTCCACTCACCCCAGGACCGGGATGGACGCGCAAGAGCAGGGGCTTGAGCACTCATGGTCGACTCCTTCGCGAGCAGTGGTGCGAGACGCCAGCACCCAGCGGTGAGGCGCAGGGCCCTACTCCTTGAGCAAACACGAACAGCGGCCAGTTGTCAACCTCGGCCGCGCCACGCTTTGCCCGTGTCACAAAGTCGTGCTGCTTGACGCCCTTCTTTCGGCGTCCCTAGAATCCAGCGTCCTCTCCTCGGCAGGGAGGCTCGGCGATGGAGCGCTTTATCTACCTGGATCACGCAGCCACCACCTACGTCCTGCCGGAGGTGGTGGAGGCCATGCTCCCCTATTACCGAGAGCACTGGGGTAATCCCTCCAGCGTGTATGCGCTGGGGCGCGAGGCCCGGCGCGGGCTGGATGACGCCCGAGACACTGTCGCCGAAGTGCTCGGCTGCCGGGCGAACGAGATTGTCTTCACCGGCGGCGGCACGGAGAGCGATAATCTCGCCATCAGCGGCGTGGCGCTCCGGCTGGCCTCCCGCGGCAAGCACCTGGTAACCACGAAGATCGAGCACCACGCGGTGCTCCACACCTTCGAGTGGCTGGAGCGGCATCAGGGCTTCGCGGTGACCTACCTCGACGTCGACGAATATGGCCGGGTCGACCCCGCCACCGTCGCTGCGGCGCTCCGTCCGGATACCACGCTTGTCTCCGTCATGCTGGCCAATAACGAGATCGGGACGATCCAGCCGGTGGCCGAGATCGCCCGGCTCTGCCGCGACCGCGGTGTCCTGGTCCATACCGACGCGGTTCAGGCGGCCGGGGCGCTGGACCTGGATGTGGGCCGACTGGGCGTCGACCTGCTGTCGATGAGCGGGCACAAGTTTTATGGTCCGAAGGGCGTCGGGGCGCTCTACGTTCGCCGCGGCACCCCGATCACCCCGCTGCTCCACGGCGGCGGCCAGGAGCGCGGGCTGCGCTCCGGGACGGAGAACGTAGCTGGCATCGTCGGCTTCGCCCGGGCGCTCCGGCTGGCGTACGAGGCGCTCGACACCCGTGTGGCCCACGCCCGGCGGCTGCGCGACCGGCTGGTGCACGGCATCCTTGGCTCCATTGACCGGGCCCGACTGACGGGCCATCCCACTGAGCGGCTGCCGAACAACGCTAGCTTCGTGTTCGAGGGGGCGGACGGGGAGTCCATTCTGCTCAATCTGGACCAGCATGGCATCTGCGCCTCGAGTGGCTCGGCCTGCACCTCAGGCTCGCTCGAGGTGTCCCACGTGCTGCGCGCGCTGCGCCTTCCCAACACGCTCGCCGCCGGGAGTCTGCGGCTGACCACCGGAATCTGCAACACTGACGAGGATGTCGACACCGTGCTCGAGCTGCTGCCGGGCATCGTGAAACGGGTGCGCGAGCTGCAGCCCGCCGTGGCGGGCTGACGGCCCGCAGTCAGGCAGATCAGAGGGACGGCGCCGCTGTGGCGCCGTTTTCGCCGGGAAGGAGCGGAGATGCGACTGGTGACGTTTCGCCTCGGAGGGGTCGAGCGTGTCGGGGCGGTTATGGGCGACCGTGTCGTCGACCTGCACGCAGCGTCGAATGGCGAGGTGCCGGCGACGATGCTGGAGCTGCTCGCCCAGGGCGATGCTGGCATGGAGCGGGCGCGCCGGGTGCTGGCGCAGGCGCAGGACCAGGGGGTGCCGTTGAGCCAGGTGACCCTGCTGGCACCGGTCCCGCGGCCGCCCAAGAATGTGATGGCGCTGGGGCTGAACTACCGCGAGCACGCCATCGAGAGCGCCCGGGCCAGGGGCGAGCAGGTAGTCTTCCCGGAGGTGCCGGTGATCTTCACCAAGGCGTCGACCAGCGTAATCGGCCCGGAGGCGGAGATCGTGGTGCCCTATGACGTCACGACCAAGGCCGACTGGGAGGTGGAGCTGGCGGTAGTGATCGGGGCCCGCGCCAAGCGGGTCAAGGCCGCTGATGCGCTCGGCTACGTCGCCGGCTACACCGTGGCCAACGACGTCTCCGCCCGTGACCTGCAGTTCGCCCACCAGCAGTTCTTCCGCGGCAAGAGCCTGGACACCTTCTGCCCGCTCGGCCCCTGGCTGGTCACCCGCGACGAGATCCCGAATCCGCACGCGCTGCGGATCACGCTGCGGGTCAACGGCGTCACCAAGCAGGACAGCAGCACCAGCGAGCTGATTTTCGACGTGCCGACCATCATCGAGACGCTGGCGGCTGGGCTGACGCTCGAGCCCGGCGACGTCATCCTTACCGGGACGCCCTCGGGCGTGGGTGTTGCCCGCGTTCCACCAGAGTTCCTTCAGCCCGGCGACATGGTCGAGGCAGAGATCGAGGGCATCGGGGTGCTGCGTAACCGGGTGGTGGCGGCGGAATGAGCGCGCCGCGCCGAGTGCTGATTACCTCCTCCCTGGCGCAGCACGATCCGACCGCGCTGGAGATCCTGAAGGCTGCCGGGCTGACTCCAGATATCCGCCACTCGTCCCCAACCTGGAGCGTGGACGAGGTGGTGGCGGCGCTCGGCGATGCCCCGGCGGTGATCGCCAGCACCGAGCGCTACACGGAGGAGGTGTTCGCCCGCGCCCCGGAGCTGCGGGTGATCTCCCGGACCGGGGTCGGCTACGACTCGGTGGACGTTGCCGCTGCCACGCAGCATGGTGTGGCGGTCACCACTACCCCGGGCGCGAACGACCGCACCGTGGCCGACTTCGCGATGGCCCTGATCCTGGCGCTCGCCCGCCGGCTGTTCGAGGCGGACCAATCCGTTCGTGCCGGGCTCTGGGTCCGCCCGGAGGCGGTGGACATGCGCGACAAGGTGGTGGGCATCGTTGGACTCGGAGCGATCGGTAAGCACGTCGCCCGCCGCGCCCACGGCTTCGAGTGCCGCGTCCTCGCCTATGACGTCGTCCAGGACCTCCCGTACGCCGAGCGCTACGGCATCCGCTACGTCCCGCTGGCGACGCTGCTCGCGGAGTCGGACTTCATCACCCTGCACGCCCCGCTCACCGCGGAGACGCGCCACCTCATCGGGGAGCGGGAGCTGCGGGCGATGAAGCCTACCGCGTACCTGGTGAACACCGCGCGTGGCCCGCTGATCGATGAGCAGGCGCTGATCCGGGCGCTCCAGGAGGGCTGGATCGCCGGAGCGGGGCTGGACGTGTTCGAGGTCGAGCCGCTCCCGGACGATAGCCCGCTGCGCGGGATGGACAACGTGATCCTCGCCCCGCACTGCGCCGGCATCTCCCGCGAGTCCGGCCAGGCGATGGCGCGCCTGGCGGCGGAAAACGTGGTCGCGGTCCTGACCGGCGGCCAGCCGGTCCATTGCGTCAACCCCAAGGTGCTGCGGCGGTAGGGCGCGTCTCGGTATCGCCCCGCTGTCCCGTTCGAGAGAGGTGAGCCGGGCGCTGCTGGCTGAGCGCTGGCCCGGGCCAGCTAGCGTTCGCTCACCGTCACGCTCTGGATCATGACCGGGGTGATCGGGGTCGACCGCTCGCCGCTCGGGCCGGCCTTGACTGGCGTCTGCGCGATCTGGTCCACTACGTCCATCCCGCTGGTCACCTGCCCGAAGATGACGTACTGCTTGGGGAGCTGGATATCTTGCAGGCAGATGAAGAACTGGCTGCCAGCCGAGTTCGGCGCCGGTGTGCGGGCCATCGCCACCGCGCCCCGCTTGTAGTCCAGGCTGACCTTCTCGTCTGGAATCGTGTACCCGGGGCCGCCCGTCCCGGTGCCAGTCGGATCGCCCGATTGGATGACGAAGCCCTGGACGATGCGGTGGATCGGGACGTTGTCGTAGAAGCCCTGGCGTGCCAGGAAGACGAAGTTGTTGACCGCAATCGGCGCTTCCTTGGGCAGCAGCGCGACGACCACCTCGCCCTTGTCGGTCTTCAGCGTCGCGCTGTACTGCTTGTTCGGGTCGATCGTCATCGGCGGCGGGCTGGGCCACTGCTTCCCGGTCGCCCCGCCGGCCGCAGGTCGGGTCGGCGCGCCTTGCGGAGTGGGGGCGGCGGGCCGAGTCGGCTGCGCCGCGCTGCCCCCGGGTGACGAGCAGGCAGTCGCCAGCAGGATCGTCATCGACAGGGGCAGCAGCCAGAGGGGGAATCGAGGCATTCGGTTCTCAACTCGGTCAGACGAAGTTGGTACACTATAGCGGGCGCGCCGCTGGGGGTGTGCCAAAGATGCGCAGGCAGGTGTGACGATGATGCAGAGCGAGCAGGATGGGGATGGAGGCGTGAGCTCGAGCCCGACCAATACTCCTCAGTCCCCGATGACGGCCTCGCAGCTCTTCTTCCTGCAACGTCTGGCCTGGCTGCAGAAGCAGCGTCGCGAGTGCATCAATGTCCTGCATCCGAGCGACTGGCGGATGCGGCTGCTCAACAAGGCGCTGTATTCCACCTACCGCGACTGCGTCGCGGCGGGCGTTGAGCAGGCGGCCAAGGAGATCTTGCAGCGAGAGCAGCCGAGTAACTGACGCTCGGCGGCCCGGCTGGCTGCGAACGCGCTGCCCGCTCGCCTACACTCGCCTGCATGGATATCCTGCGTGAGGCCGGCCTGCAGGAGTGGTCCGCGGCTGCGATTCCCTTCCTGGCGTCGGCGCTTCCGACGCTGATGAAGGCGCTCGTGGTCCTGCTCCTGACGTTCTACGTTGGGCGGCGGGCCAGCAGCGCCTTCCGCGCCGCCGCCCGCCGCAGCTCTGTCGATCCGAGCATCATCCTGCTCGGCGCCCGCCTCATCCACCTGGGTGTGCTCATCCTCGCCGCGTCGATCCTGCTCGACCTGTTCGGCGTTCCACCCAGCACGCTCGTCGCTGCCATCGGGGTGGTCGGTCTGGCGGTCAGCCTGGCGCTCCAGGACCTGCTCCGGAACTTCTTCGCCGGGATCTACCTGCTGTTCGAGCGGCCGTTCCGGCTGGGCGACACCATCCAGGTGAAGGAGCACGAGGGAGTGGTGGAGCACGTCGGCTTCCGCACCATGGTGCTCCGGACCCGTTCGAACGTGGAGATCCGCATCCCGAACTCCATGGTCGTTGCCGAGGTGGTCTCGAACCGTACCCACATGATCTCGCCCAAGGACGAGCCGACCTCCACGGAAGAAGAGGCCTCCGCCTAACGGCCGAGCGCCAGCCGCTCGACCAGCCAGCGCGGCAGCTTCGCTTCGATCATCTGCTGCTGGGTCTCCCACACGTCATACTCCACCCGGCGCCAGGTAGCGGTGCCCTGGCCGAGGTCGAGCAGCAGGTAGGCGGCGCGGGGATCGCCGTCGCGCGGTTGGCCGACGCTGCCCGGGTTCAGCAGCAGCTTCCCCTGGAGCTGCTGGAGATCGAGCACGTCGTCCGGTTCGGCGTATTCCGCGCGCAGGCGGCCGTCGCCGCGGTCCACGAAGCGGCTCGGAATGTGGGTGTGGCCGAACAGGCAGAGCTGGGTGGCGAAGTGGGCGAGGTTCGCCGCGGCGCGGTGCGCGTCCAGCAGGTATTCCCAGAGCGGGTCACGCGGACTCCCGTGCACCAGGGTTGCGCGCTGCTGGTCGTGCACCCGAACCTGGGGCAGGCCGGCGAGATAGGCGCTCGCCTCGTGCAGCAGCATGCGCGCCGTCCACTGCGCCGCCGCAGCCGCGTCCGGGTTGAAGTCGTCGGTGTCGATCCGCCCGATCGCCGCCCAGTCATGGTTCCCGGCCACGGCAACCGCGCCGACTGCCTGGAGCCGCGCCACCACCTCGTTCGGCCGCGGCCCGTAGCCGACGACATCGCCCAGGCACCAGACCGCGTCGACCGTGCCGCAGTCGCGCAGCACCTGCTCGAGCGCCACGAGGTTGCTATGAATGTCGGAGAGCACCGCGATCCGCACACTACGACGGTACACCGGAAGCGGCTCAAGGCGCAGCCGGGGCCGGCGAGGCCCGGACCGGCCGGCGCTGGCGTTTGGATACAATGCAGCAGGAGCCGTTCCGTACCGTCATGTCGAGCCTGTCGGCGCTGGGCGAGTTCGGGCTGATCGAGCGACTTGCCCAGATCGTTACCCCCATGCCGTCCGCGCCGGCGCTCCCCGGCGCAGGTGGGCTACTGCTCGGAATTGGCGACGACGCCGCCGTCTGGACGCCGACACCGGGTACGCGGGTCGTCGCGACCACGGACGCGCTCGTCGAGGGTGTTCACTTCGACCTTCGCTTCACGAGCTGGCGTGACCTGGGCTGGAAGGCGCTCGCGGTGAACGTGAGCGATGCGGCAGCGATGGGCGCCACCCCTCGCTTCGCCCTGGTCACGCTCGGACTGAGTCGGGGACGATCCCTGGAGGAGCTGGAGTCGCTGTACCACGGGCTGGCCGACCACGCCGCCCGCTTCGCGGTCCAGGTGGTGGGCGGCGACGTGGTCTCCTCTCCTACGACGTTCCTGAGCGTGGCGCTGCTGGCCGAAGCAGGCGCGCACCTGCTGCGGCGCGACGCGGCGCGGCCGGGCGACCAGGTGGCCGTGACGGGGACGCTGGGCGATGCCGCGGGCGGGCTCCGGCTGCTGCTCGCCGGCCGCCAGCCGCGCACCGAAGCGGAGCGGGAGCTGGTTAGGCGCCATAACCGTCCTGAGCCGCGCGTCCCGGAGGCGGCGCTGCTGCGGGATAGCGGCGTCCGGTGTGGAATGGACCTGAGCGATGGGCTGCTCGGCGACTGCGCCCGGCTGGCGCGGGCGAGTGGGGTGCAGATCGAGCTGAGACTCGACGCCGTGCCGGTCAGCGCAGCGCTCCGCGAGGTATTTGGCGAGGAGGCCGCCGAGATCGCGCTCGCCGGCGGCGAGGACTACGAGCTGCTGGTCACCGGGCGAGCAGAGGTGCTCCGGGCCGCGGCGGAGCGGCTGCGGACAGCAGGTCTGGCGCCGCTCTCGCTGGTCGGCCAGGTACGTGAGCGCAGCGAGGGCGCGGAGGAGGTAGGAGTGCTGGACAGCCGCGGCGAACGCTATACCCCGCGGCTCCGTTCCTGGGAGCATCCGCTGTGAGCCAGCGGGACGGACAGTTGGAAGCGGCGCCGCCTGTGGTGGTCGAGACGGCCAGCCCCGAGGAGACGTTCGCCCTCGGCGCGGCGCTCGGTCGTACGGTCGAGCCGGGCGATGTCTTCCTACTCGCTGGTCCATTCGGGGCGGGGAAGACCGTATTCGTCCAGGGGCTGGCGCGAGGGCTGGAGGTGCCCACGCCGGTGTCAAGCCCGTCCTTCGTCCTGGCCAGCGAGCACCAGGGGCGGCTGCCGCTGGTGCACATCGATCTGTTTCGGCTGGAGTCGATCGAGCCGGCGCTGCTGGCGAGCCTGGACGAGTATCTGGAGAGCGACGCGGTGTGCGCGATTGAATGGCCTGAGCGGCTGCCGGTCCCGCCGGATCTCGCGGTGACCCGAGTGGCGATCGAGCCGCTTGGCGAGCGTCGGCGCCGTTTCACGTTCGCCCCGGCGAATGCGCGCCTTGAGTGGGCGATTCGCCAGGCGGCGAGCGTGGGCGTGTCGGCGCGGCAGGGGCAGAGCTAGGTGCTGCTGCTGGCGATCGACACGTCAACGAGCTACGCCGGCCTGGCACTCCACGATGGTGAGCGCGTCTGGGCGGAGCAGACCTGGTGGTCGGGCCGGCACCATAACGAGCAGCTCCTGGAGCAGATGTCGCGTCTGTTCGAGCTTGTCGGCTGCTCGGTGCAAGCGCTGGGGGCGGTCGCGGTAGCGCGCGGGCCGGGCTCATTCACCGGGGTGCGGGTGGGGCTGTCGGTCGCTAAGGGGCTGGCGCTGGGGCGGGGCATCCCGCTGGTCGGGGTAGAATCGCTGGACGCGCTGGCGGACGCGTTCGCGGCGGCTCCGCTCCCGGTCCGCCCGGTCGTCGAGGCCGGGCGGGGGCGCTGGCTCACCGCGCTGTTTCGCGGTGGTCCGAACGGCATGGAGCGGCAGGGGGAGTATCGGAACGTCGATCTGGCTGGGCTCGTGGCGCTCGGGGCGGAGCCGGCGCTGTTTTGTGGCGAGCTGAGCCCGCAGGCGCGCCAGGCGCTCGCCGAGCGCTATGGCGATGCGGTGCGTGTGGCGAGTCCGGCCGCGGGGCTCCGCCGCTCAGCGTACCTGGCGGAACGCGGCCTGCGCCTCTTGCAGGCTGGCGCCAGCGGCGATCCGGGCCTGGTCGACGCGGTCTACGTAGCCAGGTGAGCCAGATGCGATTCGTCGTCGAGCCGATGCGCCTGGGTGATATTCCGACGGTCAGCGCGATCGAGCGGCTGTCGTTTCCCCAGCCGTGGCCGCAGAGCGCCTACCGCCGCGAAATTCTCGAGAACCGCATGGCGCACTACGTGGTCGCCCGCGTGCTGGACGCACCCGCGCCGGTACGCGCGTCCGCGCCCGAGCCACAACCCCAGTCGGCGGATCGGACGGAGGATGGACTGTTCGGCAAGCTCCAGCGGCTGCTCCGCGCCAGCGCCGACCCGACCAGCGGAGGGGCTGAGGACCGGGGCGTGGTCGGCTACGCCGGGCTGTGGCTGATGACCGACGAGGCGCACGTGACGACGATCGCGGTGCACCCGCAGTACCGAGGCAAGCACGTCGGGGAGCTGCTGCTGCTGCACCTGATCGACCACGCGATCTCGGTCGGGGCCCGCTGGGTAACACTGGAGGTGCGGGTGAGCAACGAGGTCGCGCAGGCGCTGTACCGGAAATACACCTTCAAGGAGATGGGCGTGCGCCGACGCTATTACAGCGACAACGGCGAGGATGCGCTCATCATGTGGACCGACCCGCTGGACTCGGAGCACTTCCGGCGCGTGCTGGAGCAGAACCGGGCCGCGCTGCGGCAGCGGCTCACGGAGGCAGGATGACCGACCGGATCATCATTCTCGACGGCCATTCCCTGATGCACCGCGCCTTCCACGCGATTCGCAGCCTCACCAGCCCGAGCGGCCAGCTCACCAACGCGGTGTTTGGCTTCACCTCCATGCTGCTCAAAGCCTGCGCCGAGCTGCAGCCACGCTACGCCGTCGCCGCCTTCGACACCTCGGCCCCCACCTTCCGCCACATCGAGTCGGCCGACTACAAGGCAACGCGCCAGCCGGCGGCGGAAGGGCTGCACGAGCAGTTCCCCCTGGCCTACCAGGTGCTCGACGCGCTCAACATCCCTATCTATCGCCTCGACGGCTTCGAGGCGGACGATCTGGTCGGCACCCTCTCCAAGGAAGCGGCGCGCCGCGGCCTGGAGGCGATCATCATCAGCGGCGACCTGGACATGCTGCAGCTTGTCGGGCCGCGGGTGAAGGTGCTCGCGCCGCGCCAGGGCGTATCGGACACCGTGCTGTACGACGAAGAGGCGGTGCGCGAGCGCTACGGGCTGGAGCCGGATCAGCTCGTCGACTTCAAAGCGCTGCGGGGCGACGTTTCGGACAACATCCCGGGCGTGCCGGGGATCGGCGAGAAGACGGCGGCCAGGCTGCTGCGTGACTTCGGGACGCTCGACGAGCTCTATGCGCACCTGGACCAGGTGCCACCCAAGCTGCGCGAGCCGCTGGAGCTCTTCCGCGACCAGGTCTACCAATCTCGTCGGCTGGCCACCATTGTGACGGATCTCCCGGTCCAGCTCGAGCTGGAGCGTGCCGAGCTCCGCAGCTACGATCGCGCCCGGCTGCTGTCCACCTTCCACGAGCTGGGCTTCCGCAGTCTGCTGGACCGGCTCCCGAGTGTACTGGGTGCGGGCGCCGGCAGCGAGCGCGAGCAGGCGTCGGCACAGTTGAGCCTGTTCGAGGGCAGGCCCGCCGAGCCCGACGGCGTGACGCCAGCGGCGCCGCGCGCCACGGACGGGCTGGTGCACGATCAGGCGTCGCTGGAGGCGCTGGTGGCCGAGCTCCAGTCGGCGCAGCGGATCGCCTTCAACGTCCAGGCGACCAGCTTGGACCCGATGCGAGCAGCGCTGGTGGGGATCGGGATTGCGGTGGACGACCATCCGGCGCGCTACCTGCCGCTCGGCCACGCCGAGGGAGAGCAGCTTCCGGTTCAGGAGGCGCTGGCGCGGCTGCGGCCATTCCTGGGCGACGAGTCGATCCCGAAGCTGATGCATAACGCCAAGTACTCGATCATCATCCTGGAACAGCACGGCGTCCCGGTGGAAGGGCTCGACTTCGACACCATGATCGCCGCCTACCTACTGGAATCGACGCAGCGAACCTTTGCGCTGCGCGATCTCGCCTGGCGAAAGCTCCAGGTGGAGCTGCCGGCCGCGACCGCGCTGCTGGGGTCCGGCAAGAGGGCGATCACCATGGCCCAGGTCGACCCGGCCGCGGCCGGGGAGTACGCCCGGCAGGAGGCAGACCTGGTGCGACGGCTGGTGCCGATCCTGAAGCGCGAGCTGGATGACAACGACCAGCAGCGGCTCTTCTGCGAGGTCGAGCTGCCACTGGTCCCGGTCCTGGCGAGCATGGAGCAGGCCGGAGTGGCGATCGACACCGCCTACCTGCGCACGCTCAGCCAGGAGCTGCATGCCCGGCTGGGCGAGATCGAGGCGGAGATCTATCGCGCCGTCGGCCACCAGTTCAACGTCGCCTCGCCCTCACAGTTGTCGCATGTGCTCTTCGAGGAGCTGCACCTGCCGAAGTCGAAGCGCACCCGCACCGGCCAGGTGTCCACCGGCGCGGAGGTGCTGGAAGAGCTGCGCGGCATCCACCCGGTGGTGGACCTGATCCTGGAGCACCGCCAGCTTCAGAAGCTAATCGGCACCTACGTGGATGCGCTGCCGGCGCTGATCAACCCGCGCACCGGGCGGGTGCACACCTCGTTCAACCAGACGATGACGGCGACAGGACGCCTGTCCTCCAGCGACCCGAATCTGCAGAACATCCCCATCCGCACCGAGCTCGGGCGGCGAGTGCGGCGCGCCTTCGTCGCCGGCGGACCACAGCTGCGGCTGCTGAGCGCCGACTATGCCCAGATCGAGCTGCGCATTCTGGCGCATATCACCGGCGACCCGACGCTGGTGCAGGCGTTCGAGGAAGACCAGGATATCCATGCGGCGACGGCGGCGGAGGTGCTGGGCATTCCGATCAGCCAGGTGACGGCCGACCAGCGCCGGCTGGCCAAGATGGTGAACTTCGGGGTGCTGTACGGAATGTCCGAGTATGGCCTGGCCGCCCGGACCGATCTGCCGCAGTACGAGGCGGGCGCCTTCATCGACCGCTACTTCAGCCGCTTCGCGACGATCAAGCGCTACCAGGACCAGGTGCTGCGTGAAGCGGAGCGGCGGGGCTACGTCACCACGCTGCTCGGCCGGCGGCGCTACATCCCGGAGCTGAAGAGTCCGGTCTATGCGGTGCGCCAGGCAGCCCAGCGCGCCGCGATCAACCACCCGATCCAGGGAACGCAGGCGGACATCATTAAGCTGGCGATGATCCGCATCCAGCGCTACCTGCGCGAGTCGCGCAGCCGGGCCCGGATGATTCTCCAGGTCCACGACGAGCTGGTGTTCGAGGTGCCTGAGGACGAGGTGGACGAGCTGGCGGAGGTGGTACGCGACACGATGGTCCACGCCTTCGAGCTGAGCGTGCCGGTTCGAGTCGACGTGAAGGTGGGGTCGAACTGGGAAGAGATGACCCCACTGCCGCAGACGGTCTAGTGCCCGAGCTCCCGGAGGTCGAAACCACCGTGCGCGGCCTCAAGGAGGCGATCGTTGGCCGGCGTGTTCGCGAGGTGGAGGTCACCTGGGAGCGCACCCTGGCCAACGCCAGCCCCGCGGAGCTGGGCGCGGCGCTGGCGGGGGTGACGATCGCCGACGTCACCCGCCGCGGCAAGCACGTCGTGCTCCACTTCGCTGACGGCGCGGCGCTGGCGGTTCACCGTCGCATGACCGGTAACTTGCTCGTCCGGCCTCCTGGTGCCCCCACCGAGCCGTACACGCGGCTGACCCTGCGGTTCGACGATGGCAGCGAGCTGCGTTTCGTGGACATTCGGAAGTTCGGGCGGGCCAGCTACCATCGTGACCAGGCGGCGCTCGCGGCGTTCTTCGCCCAGGTGGCTGGTCCAGAGCCACTTGAGGACCTCACCCCGCAGCGCCTGGCGGCGCTGCTCGCTCGCCGCCGTGGCCGGCTCAAGCCGCTGCTGCTCGACCAGACTTTCCTGGCCGGGATCGGCAACATCTACGCCGACGAGATCCTCTGGACCGCCGGGCTGCACCCGGAGCGTCGGGCGGACAGCCTTGCGCCCGCGGAGATCGGGCGACTGGCCGACGCGATACGAGACGTCCTGCTCGCAGCCATCGAGCGGCGCGGGACGTCGCTGCGTGACTACCGGGACTCCGACGGGGAGCGCGGCGACAACCAGCGCTTCCTGGCAGTATACGGGCGCGCGGGCGCGCCCTGCCCGCGCTGCGGGGCGCCGATCGAGAAGCGCTGGCTGGGGCAACGGGGCACGCACGTCTGCCCGCGCTGCCAGCCGATACACGCGGGCCCACCGCCGGACCACATGGGCGAGACGCGCGCTGGCGAGCGCTGCGGGCCGGAGAGGCTGTGATTCGACCATACTGGATGACGCCTGCTGTCCTGACGGAGGGAGTCGACATGCTACCGACCCTGCGCCGGCCGGCTGCGCCGTCGCCACGGCTGGCGCTTCCAGCCTGGCTCGCCGCGGATTGGCCGCTGCCCATCCTGTGCCTGGCCGCGGCGCTAATGCTGCTGCTGGACCTTGGTCGGGAGCCGCTGGCCGACTGGGACGAAGCGATCTTTGCCCAGGTTGCTCGGGAGATCGTGCAGAGTGGGGACTGGCTGACGCTGCACTGGGGCTACGAGCTCTACTTCAACAAACCGCCCCTGCTGCTGTGGCTTACCGCCTGCGCGTACCTGCTGTTCGAGGTGACCGAGTTCGCGGCGCGTCTCCCCTCCGCCCTCGCCGGCATCGGGCTGGTCGGGGTCACCTACCTGACGGGAAAGGTGGTCTACGACCGCTGGGCTGGCACCCTGGGAGGCCTGATCCTGCTCGCCAGTCTACAGTTCGTCCGCTTCGCTCGCTTTGGGACGACGGATATCCTGCTGACGTTGCTGATCTTCACCTCGCTCTATGCGTATCTGCGCGCTCGGAGCGGCTCCCCGCACTGGTGGTACCTGGTATGGGGAGGCTTCGGGCTGGCGTGCATGGTGAAGAGCGCAGGGGCGCTGGTGCTGCCCGCCACGCTGGCTGTGGCGCTCTGGTTCGACGGCGGAGTGGCCCGTGCCTGGCGGTCGGGCTCGTTCCGCGGTGGGGCGGTGCTGGCGGCGCTCATCGTCGTGCCCTGGCATCTGCTCATGCTCGTAGAGTACGGCCAGGAGTTCCTGCGGACCTACGTGCTGCACAACGTGGTGGAGCGGTCAACGCAGGCGGTCGAGGGGCACACGGGCGACTGGTTGTTCTACGTGAACGTTCTGCAGGGCCTCTTCTTCCCCTGGGTTTACGTGCTGCCGTTTGCGCTCGCCCTTAGCCTGAAAGAGAACCTGCGGGCCTGGTCCCGTTCTGGCCCCCTGCTCGTGCTCGCGGTCCTCGTCTTCGCCGCTTACACGATTATCCCGACCAAGCTGCGCTGGTACATCCTGCCGGCGTACCCGGCGTTCGTGCTACTGCTGGCGCTGCTCCTCCGGCAGGCGTCGATCCGGCTGCGCTCGCTGGCGTTCGCCGGCCTAGCCGTCTCCTGCGGCCTGGTCGCGCTCATGGTTCCTCCCTCGCTCGATCTCTTGCTCGCCGGGCTGGTCGCGCTGGCGCTGGTGCTGCTGCTGGCCTGGCGCCAGCGCGCCAGCCTGCTGCTCAGCGGGGCGCTGGCGGCCTTCCTGTTTGCCATCGGGGCGAACAGCGTCGCGACGGCCTACCAGGTTAGCGAGCGGCCCCTCGCTGCCGCGGCGGCGGCCATCCGCAGTGAGAGCCCCTCCGACCGGGCGCCGCTGATTCTGTATTCGGGGCTGGGCAGGCCTTCGGCGCTGTTCTATAGCGAGCGGCCGATCCAGCAGATCAAGAACATTGGGCAGCTCGCCCAGCTCCTGGCCGACGGCCAGGAGCACTGGATTGTGCTCAGGCGGCCGGACCTTAAGCCGCTGCAGCAGAGGTTTGACGTGAGCATCGTCGACGGCCGCCGGTCAGTGATCGCGGCGAGGATCCGCGCCCGGGAGTAGGCGCCTTTCTCCGTGCTGCGCTCTGGCTCCGGGGGCTCAGCTTACGCGCAGCACCTCGGCGTAGGTGATGCCGTCGATGCGGACCGTGGCCGCCAGGCGCTCCGTGCCAGTGGGGCTGTCTAGTCCACGCTGCTCCGCGCTGACGTAGGTCACCAGGTAGTCCATCGGGCCGCCAGCAGCGGGATCGACCACGCGGCCCCGAACCTGTGGCCGCAGGGGGATGCGCACCGGGCCGGCGGCGCCAACCCGAGGCGCATCTCGACCCCGCTGGCTGTTGATATAAGCGCCCACGAGGTCGAGTCCCTCGCCCCAGCCGACCGGAATGGCCCACCTGGCCGCGACCGGGCCGCCGGCCAGCGGGGAGTAGTAATCGAAGAAGTACGGGCGGGCGCTGGCAGACAGCGCGAGCTGGGCGGCGCCCAGAACACCGATGCCGATTGCCTGGAGTGACGGGCGCCCCCGCCAGGAGCTCCCCACGCGACCCGTCGCGTGGGGAGCCCGCCAGCCCGCGAGCGCCTGCTGGGAGCCAACGGCGGCGACGATGACCAGGAGCGGCACAGCGGGCAGCACGTAGCGATCCTGCTTCTTCGCCACCATGCCCATGAGCAGGATGACGAGCGCGGCGGCGAGGAGGAGCCAGAAGGAGGCGTCCCGCGAGAGTGGCTGGCCCCCCTGGTGTCGCGCTCGGGTGATGAGCCACACCAGCAGGCCGGCGATGACGAGCGGGCTGAGCCGGAAGGCGAGCACCACCGGATAGAAGGCGAGGCCGGGATCGCCTACCTGCTGGCCAAGGAAGAAGCTGCCGTTCTCGTGGGGCTGGCTGGCAACCTCACTGCCGAACTGAAGCACCTGCGTGACTGTCGAGACGGGGACGACGAGCAGCGCCGGCCAGGCGACGACGGCCGTGGCGCCGGCCACACCCGTGAGCAGCGCCAGGTCCGCGAGCCAACGCCGCCAGCCGATCCGCACTCCGGCCGGGACGGCCAGCAGGAGCAGCAGCGCCGGCAGCAGCACGAGCGCGGCGGATTTGGTGATCAGGGCCAGCCCGGCCGCGATGCCCGCGAGCACGACGTACCGGCGGCCTCCCGGCTGCAGCCAGCGCCTGAGGCAGGCCAGCGCGACGATGGCGATCAGCGAGGCGAGCAGCCCGTCGAGGTGGAGGATGCGACCATGTGCGATCAGCCAGGGGTCCAGCGCGAGCAGCGCACCGGCCAGCGCCGCGGCGCCGAGTCCGAAGAGCTGGCCGACCAGCAGCGCAATGAGCAGGATTAGGGCGCTCGCCGCCAGCGCCATCGCCCGCCGGGCGCCGAGGAACGCCGCCCAGCGCTCCTGGGCATACCGGTTCAGCGATGCCCCGTCCAGCGCCGCCGCGCGCTCCAGCCCCATGCCGACGACGCCGAGCCACATCGTTGTCACCCCCGGGTGCCCGGTCTGGAATGTTCCGCCCCAGTCGCCAGCCGCCAGGGCGGCGCCGAAGCGAGAGCTACGCTCGAACCAGACCGGCTCGTCGATGGTAAGCGGGCGATCCAGGTCGGTGAGGCGGGGGATCAGCGCCAGCAGCCCGACCGCGAGAAGGATACCGGCCTGGGCGGCGGTTCGGAGCGGTGTAGTTCGCCAGTTACGCACCTGTGCCTCGCTTTCGTCGGCCCACGGCCAGACGTCGCGCCCCCACCCTCTTTCCCTCACTCGCCCACCGGTGTTCAGGCTGCTGGCTGTCTGCCCGGGCGCTGGCAAGCGGCACGGCGGCCAGCCAGGGCACTCACTGGCGCTCACGCCTGCCCGCGCGGCCGCTCAGCCGGCGGCCAGCAACTTGCGGAAGCGCGTGTCGCTCTTGAACGGACCGACGACGGCGAGCGCGTACTTCGCTGGATCGAACAACGCGCTCGCCACCCGGCGCAGGTCGTCCGGGGTGACGGCATCGATCCGGGCGAGCACCTCGTCAACGGTCAGGATCTCTCCGCGGAGCAGCTCTTGCCCACCCAGCCAGGACGAGACGGCCCGGGTGTCCTCCATACGGAGCTGGAGCCGGCCCTTCATGAACTCGCGCGCCTTGGCCAGCTCGCGCTCGGGCACCGGCTCCCCGACCCGGCCGAGCTCCCGAAGGATCGCCTCGATCGCCCGATCGACCTTGCTTGGATCCACGCCGGCCGCCACCACCACCGCGCCGGTGTCCTGGAAGTGGCTAACGTAGGAATGTACGTCGTACGCCAGGCTGAGCCGCTCGCGGATCTCCAGGAACAGGCGCGAGCTCATCCCCTCGCCGAGCACGGTGTTGAACACGTCCAGCGTATAGCGATCCGGGTGCTCTGCGGGCAGGCCCGGCACGGCCAGACAGAGGTGCGCCTGCTCCGTCTTCTTGTACCGCACCCCGACCCGTCGGCCGTTGCACAGATCGTTTGCCGGGGGCCAGCCGCCCGTTGGGTGCGGCTGCCAGTCGCCGAGGTGCTGCTGCGCGGCGGCGACGACCCGCTCGTGCGAGACGTTACCCGCTACCGCGACGACCACGTTGTGCGGCGCGTACTGACGGGCCAGGTAGTCCAACATCTGGTCGCGGGTGATCGCGCTGACGCTCGCCTTGCTCCCGCCGATGTCCCGGCCAAGCGGCTGGTTGGGCCAAAGCACCTCGTCGATCAGCAGCCCGGCCAGGTCGGCCGGGCTGTCCTCGGTCATTGCCAGCTCTTCCAGGATCACTGCGCGCTCCTTCTCGATCTCCGTGGGGTCGAAGATCGAGTGCCGCAGGCAGTCGGCCAGGACGTCGAATGCCAGGTCGAAGTGCTGGTCGCCTACCTTGGCCCAGTAGACGGTGAGCTCCTTGTCCGTTCCGGCGTTGGTGACACCACCAACGCCTTCGATCGCCTCAGAAATCTCCCGGGCCGTTGGGCGGCGCTCAGTGCCCTTGAACAGCATGTGCTCCAGGAAGTGGGAGACACCGGCCACCGCGTCCGTTTCGTAGCGCGAGCCAGCGCCGACAAACAGGGAGATGCTCGCCGACCGCGTGTGGGGCATCGTACTCGACACGACGCGGAGCCCATTGTCCAGGACCGTCCTCTGATACATCCTCATCCGCCTGATGCCGCCCGCGCGCCGGTGCGCGGCGTGAAAAGGGGTCTCTGGCAGCCCAGAGACCCGCGTGCTGACAGCATTCTAAACCGCGCTCTGGGCGCGGGCAACCAAACGGGGCGGATGCCAAACGGGGCGAACGCCGGTACGATGACCGGGCACGCCGCTCGCGGCATCGACGGCGAACCCTTGGCGCTCGGGGGAGCCAATGATCGCCCCATACCCCGCCCATCGTGAGGCTGACGTCGTCCTGCGCGACGGCTCCACGGTCCACGTCCGCCCCGTGCGTCCGGAGGACGAGGCCGAGTTGCTGCGGTTCTACTCCTCCCTCTCGGAGGAATCGCGCATCCTGCGCTTCTTCTCGGGCGCGGTGGACCTGGCCGCGGTGGCCAGGCGGGTGAGCCAGGTGGACTACGTGAACTCCTATGGTCTGGTTGCGACCCTGGGCGCTGAGCGGCGGATCGTCGCCCACGCCTCCTACGACGCGCTCGGCAATGGCCGGGCGGAGGTCGCCTTCGCCATCGAGGATGCCCACCAGGGGCGCGGCATCGGCTCGATTCTGCTCTGGCACCTGGCCGAAGCGGCCAATGCCAACGGCATCCAGCAGTTCGAGGCGGTGGTCCTGCCGGTGAACCACCGCATGCTGGAAGTGTTCCGCCAGTCCGGCTTCCCAATCGAGGTGCACAGCCGACCGGAGGAGCTGCACGTCACGTTTCCCACCTCCATTACCGAGGAAGGGATCGAGCGCTTCGAGCGCCGGGAGCAGCTCGCGGCGATCAGTGCGCTCAAGGCGTTCCTGTACCCCCGCTCGGTCGCGGTCATTGGCGCCTCCCGCCAGCGAGGGACGGTCGGAGCGCAGGTGTTCGAGAACCTGCTCTGGTACGGCTTCGAGGGGCCGGTTTACCCGGTCAACCCGGCCGCCGAGGTGGTGCACTCCGTCCCGGCCTATCCCACGGTGGAGGCGATCCCTGGCCCGGTGGACCTGGCGGTGATCGCGGTGCCGGCCGCCGTGGTGGTGTCGGTTGCCGAGCAGTGTGGTCGCAAGGGGGTGCGGGCGCTGGTGGTGCTGTCGGCCGGCTTCGCCGAGACGGGGCCGGAAGGGCGCGCCCGGCAGGCGGAGCTGGTGCGGATCTGCCGCGAGCATGGCATGCGGCTGATCGGCCCCAACTGCCTGGGGATCGCCAATACCGATCCGGCGGTGCGGCTCAACGCGATCTTCAGCCCGCTCACGCCGCCCGCCGGCAACGTCGCGTTCTCCTCACAGAGCGGGGCGCTGGCGATCGCGGCGATCGACTACGCCGGGGCGCTGGGCCTGGGGCTGTCCAGCTTCGTCTCGGTGGGCAACAAGGCGGATATCCCCGGCAACGACCTGCTCAACTACTGGGAGTTCGACCCGCGCACCAGCGTCATCCTGCTCTACCTGGAGTCGTTCGGCAATCCGCGCCGCTTCAGCCGCATCGCCCGGCGGGTCGGGCGGACCAAGCCAATCGTCGTTGTCAAGAGCGGCCGCTCCGCGGCTGGGGCGCGCGCGACCTCGTCGCACACCGGGGCGCTGCTGGGGGCGTCTGACGTCACGGTGGACGCGCTGTTCCGCCAGGCGGGGGTCATCCGCACCGACACGCTGGAGGAGCTGTTTGCCGTCGCCTCGCTGCTGGCGAACCAGCCGGCGCCGCCGGGGCGGCGGGTCGGGATCGTGACCAACGTCGGTGGGCCGGGCATCCTGTGCGCGGACGCCTGTGAAGCACAGGGTCTGGAGGTGCCGGTCCTGTCCGAGGCGACCCGCGACCAGCTCCGCGAGCTGCTCCCGCCCGCCGCGAGCGTGACCAACCCGGTGGACATGATCGCCTCAGCCTCGGCAGATCAGTATCGCCGGGCGATCGAGCTGGTCGGGCGCGATCCCGGCATCGACGCGGTGATCGTGATCTTCATCCCGCCGCTCGCGACGCGCGATGAGGACGTGGCCCGGGCGATCGTCGACGCCTCCTCGGGGCTGGACGGGACAAAGCCGGTGCTGTCGGTGTTCATGTCGTCGCGCGGCGTGCCCGAAGCGCTCAAGAAGGCCGGCGTGCGCGTGCCCTCCTACGCGTTCCCCGAGCTCGCCGCGATGGCGCTCAGCCACGCCGCGCGCTACCGCGAGTGGCGGGATCGCCCGATCTCGCCGACCCCACGCTTTCAGGACCTCCGGCGGGATGAGGCGGCGGCGCTGGTAGCCCAGGCCCTCGGGCGCGGCGCCGGCTGGCTGGAGCCGGCCGAGGTCGAGCGACTCCTCGGCTGCTATGGCCTGCCGCTGCTGGAGCAGCGAGTGGTCGAAACGCCGGAGGCGGCCGGGGCCGCCGCCGAGGCGCTGGGTACCGAGGTGGCGCTCAAAGTCGTTGCCCCAGGACTGCTCCACAAGACCGAGGCCGGAGCCGTGCGGCTGCGCCTCCATGGCGCGGAGCAGGTACGGGCCGCGGCGGTGGAGATGGCCGAGCGGCTGCAGGCGGCGGGCCACCCGCCTAGCGGCTTCCTGGTCCAGCGCATGGCCGACAGCGGAGTCGAGATGATCGTCGGGATCGTGCACGATCCGCAGTTCGGGCCGGTGATCGCCTGTGGCGCGGGGGGCGTGCTGGTGGAGCTGGTGCGCGACGTATCTGTCGGTCTGTCACCGTTGACGCGCGACGACGCGCGCCACATGATCCAGAGTCTGCGTACCTACCCGCTGCTCACCGGGTTCCGGGGTTCACCCCCGCGCGATGTGGTGGCGCTGGAGGAGGTGCTCCTGCGGATCAGCGCGCTGGCGGAGGATCTGCCGCAGATCGCGGAGCTGGATATTAACCCGCTGCTAGTGCTGGAGCGGGGGGTGGCGCTGATCGATGCCCGGATCCGGGTCGAGCCAGCGGAACCGCCGCGCCCCATCGGCGCCCGGCGCTGAGGCCGGCGCGTCACCACCCCCACGGCGCTCAGGCGGCAAACCAGCCACCGACCCCACCCCTTGCCTCCAGCAGGACCGCGGCTTCGCCCACCACCAGGTCCACGCGCACCCCCTGCCTGGCGGCCCGGTCGATCAGCCGTCCCCGCAGATCCGGCAGCGTGACAGTGGCGCCCGGGTGGGCCGGGCATGGGCGATCGCTCGCCGCCAGCCGCCCACAGGCGAGACAGACTGCGTCCGCCATCCGCATTCGGTGGGCGACCAGCAGATGGCGGACGCGGCCGGCTTCCAGGGCGCTGAGCGTGGCTGGAATGCCCAGCACCGCGCGCTGATCGAGGCTCGGGCTCTGGCGGAGCGCGGCGTCTACCAGCCGCCTGACCAGCGCCACCTGGTGCTCCTGTGCCCACTCGCCAGCAGTGCGCAGGACGGCGCGCAGCACCTCGACGTCGCTGGCTCGCGGGTCGAGCTCGAGATTGCGGGTGTAGCGCTCCCGCAGGGGACGCGGCAGACGCTGCTGAATCTGCTTGACCACCTCGCACTCGCCAGCGAGCAGCAGCCGGTCGAAGGAACGGCGCTGGAGCAGCTCCAGCAGGGCACGCACAATCTGCTTCGCCTGCTCCGCAGCGGGATCAGGTCTTCGGCGCGACAGCGCCGGGTGCAGCCGTGGCGGGCCGAGCCGCCGCGGCTGGGGCGCTTGCAGCAGAACCTGCTGCTCGATGACGCCGAGGAAGACAGTGTACAGCCGCGCCCACGCCCGGTCGGCCACAACGATGGCGATTCGCTCGTAATCCTCCAGTATCCGCTGCATCGGCCCCAGCAGCGGCCGCTCGCTCCAGGCGACCTGCTCTCCTGTCCGCTCGGGCAGCGGCACGGCGTAGAAGTAGTCGCTGTCCTCAGCGGCGAAGATCGCCAGGCCGGGCTGGCCCACCGGAGGGGCTTCGGCGAGGTAGCGCTCGAGCTGGGCCAGCGCCCGGTCGAGCGTTTCGCGGTCCGGCGGCGCGAGCCGCGCCCGGATCTGGCGGCAGCGTGCGCGCACGAAGCGGAGGTGCGCGCGCGCTGTGCTCCTGCGCAGCGAGGGGTGCAGATACACCGAGAGGACACGGTTGCCGGGCGGCACAGCGGCTCGTAGCGTCTCGATCGTCGCTACCAATGCGCGCAAGCATGTATCCATGGCCTTCCCCCAAAGCCGGGTGGCGAATGTCCCGCCCGTGTGTTGAGCATCATGATAGGCGCGCCCGGGGCGCTTGAATCAGCCCAAAAGGCGCCAAAAACTGCCAAAAACTGCCACCCTTACCCCTTCTTTCAAGATGCGAAACAGGACACGAACGTTGCGCATCATGAGGGAACAACACGTGCTCCGCTTCCTGGCACATTGCCTCGCCAGTGTCCCTGGCGCCGGGCGTGAGCACCCGGGCTGCGCCTGGGCACGGCCTGTGCTACAGGAATGAGGGTTCTTCGAGCCCGGGTCGGGGGATTGCCGCGTGGGTCTTCACCACGGCTACCTGTTGAGCCGGCGAGCGCCACAGGCGCGGCGTGCTGGGCCTCGGATGAGCTGGGGCTGGATACCTGGCCTGGCTCGGCTGCGAGCGGCGACCCTCCTTCCCCAAGCGGGCCAAGGCGTGGGGAAGCCATGAAGCGGATTCTCGTGGTCGACGACGACCCTGCCACCCGCGCGCTGGTGGCAGAGGTCCTGCAGGCGCTGGATTATGAGGTGCAGTCGGCTTGCAATGGCGCCGAGGCACTGGCCAAGATCCGGTCCGCTCCCCCGGATCTGATGCTCGTGGATCTGCGCCTGCCGGTAATGAATGGGCGCCAGCTCCTGGCAGCCTGTCGCGCGGACCGGGTCTGCGCGGCGATTCCCGTTATCGTCCTGTCGGCCGCCTCCTCTGAAGCCTGCGCGCTGGCGCGCGAATACCGGGCCCCGCTCGTCGCCAAGCCATTCGACATCGCCCCCTTGCTCGCCACGGTCCAGGAGCTGGAGGACTCGGAACGCAGACCGGCCCTGCGGTCGTAGCGCGGCGCCCCGGCCAGCCCCGTGGCCCTACCCGCTCCCTGGGAGCGACAGTATGGGGGATTCGTACTGGCGCGGGCCGCCAGGGAGCGCCAGGTCGCGCAGGGGGTTCGTCGACTCGCGCAGCATCGTCCAGCCGACCCGGAAGTGCAGGCTGTCCAGCGTGGTTCCAGCCGGGAGCGGTCCCAGGGTTACCCGATCGACGATCCGCAGCCCGGTCCGCCAGTCGTTCGTCCCCGCCATCACCAGCAGCGGCATCTCCTGGCTGGAGGCCACGACCGCACCCTGGCGATCCACCAGCTCCACCACGCGCTGGTAGCTGAAATACGTATGGTGGACCACCCGCCACTGGAGCGTGAGCTCCACGCTGCTCCCACGCCGGGCGACGTCGTATCCATCGAGCTGGAGCACATCGCCGAACAGGGGCGGCGGGGTGAGAGCGGTGGAGGGTGCCGGGAAGCGCTGCATCACGAACAGGATCTTGTGCGCCGGCGACCAGACAATAGGGGGTGGGTTGCGGCGGAGGAGATTCGCGTCCTTCTGGCCCATTCCGCTCTGGGTAGAGCGGTCGAACAGGTCCAGCACGGCGAAGCCGACGGTATCCAGGCGCGTTGCCAGCTCAGCGCTGTAATGCAGCGCGGGCGGATAGACGTAGATCTCCCGCCGGTGGTTGAGGTAGGCGACGAGTGTGTTGCTCGCCAGCAGCGGGATGTCTGGTGGCACGAGCGGAAGCGCCCGGGCGATGTCGGCCTGGTGCGGACCCGGCCGGTACGCGCTGGGGTTGTAGTCCGCGCTGCCGGGCAGCGGGCTGAGGCTGAAGTAGGTCACTAGCGTCCCCGCCGCCAGCAGCGCGAGCGCGAGTGGGCGCCCGAGCGGCGCCCGGGAGAGACGGCGGATTCCGTCGGCGGCGGCGAAGCCGAAAAACGGAAGCATCACCGCCGCCCAGTGCATCTTGTAGCGGTTCCCCAGGTCTTCGTTCTGTAGCATCAGCGCCGCGAAGGTCGGCATCGCCGGCAGCAGGCTCAGCGGGCTGGCGAGCGCGGTCGCCCCGCCGGGCAACTCGTGCCAGGTGAACGCGTCCCAGAGCCGCGCCGGCCGCAGCCGGTTCGCCAGCACGCTCAGATCGTTCCGCACGTCGTTGAAGTGCGCCAGGGTACGGTTCGGGCCTCCCTGGCGCCCGGCGCTGGTCTGGAAGGCAGGCATCACCACCTGCGTCGCCAGCAGCAGGTACACTGCGGCTGCCAGCGCCATCCCCGCTCCGAGCCGCCAGCGGCCGCGACAGGCGACCAGCATTCCCAGCCCGAGCACCGGCAGCGCGCACTCCTCCTCCGCGGCGACCGCGAGCGCGAGCAGCGCGAGCCCCGGCTCCGCCCGGCCGATCAGGAGCAGGTACGCACCAAAGGCGAGCGGGGCCACCGCGACGACCACGGGGTGGAAATCGTCCAGCGCCATCGTCGCCAGCAGCGGCATGAGCAGGTAGCTCGCCTGTACTAGCAGCGCCTGCGGCCAACTTCCCAGAGCGTGCCGCGCGTACAGGTAGACCGCCAGCGAGGAGGCCGCCAGGGCGAGCGCCTGCCCGGCTAGTGGGATGCGGGTATCGGGCAGCACTGCGTAGATCAGCGCGAAGGGAGTGAGCGAAAACGCCAGGTGCTCGGCCACATGGATGGTGTTCTCCTTGAGCACGGTGCTCGCGAAGGGGTGGCCGTGTGCGGTGTTCCAGATCACCTGGTCCTGGATGTCCAGGTCCAACAGCCCGGCCTGGTAGGCGTCGAAGCGCAGGATGGACAGGGCGGCGAGCGCTACGAACGCCAGGAGCGCGAGCGAGCCGGCCAGCAGCCCCGGGCGGGCGACGAGCGTCCAGGGGGTGGGCCGAGCCGAGAGCGCCAGGGCGTCACTCATGGGCGCGGCATTATAGCAGCGGCGAGGCGGGCGCCCGAATGCCTGCTTGACACCTGCACGCTCGCATGGTAGAACCCCAGCACAATTGAATAGCGCCCTTATCAAGAGAGGTGGAGGGAGACGGCCCGATGAAGCCCGGCAACCCCCCTCGTCAGTGGGCAGCGCGCCTGGCGTACCGCGAGGGAGTGCCAGGACCGCGGGAGACACGGCGGTGGGAAGGTGCCAATTCCGCCAGAGCAATCTGGAAGATAAGGGGCACTACAGCGTCACAGTTGTAATCGCCCTCTTCTGACACGGCGGAACACAGGTCTCTCGTCCACCCGGGACGAGAGATTTTCATTTCGGGGAGATGCGCATGAGCCGTGTCACGGGCCTGTCCTGCCGCGAGTGCGGAACGCTGTTTTCCGCCACGCCGATCCACGTCTGCGAGCTCTGCTTCGGCCCACTGGAAGTGAGCTATGACTACGAGGTGATCGGGGCCCAGGTGAGCCGGGCCTCCATCGCCGCCGGGCCGCCGAGTCTCTGGCGCTACAAGGCGTTACTTCCCGTCGAAGGGGACCGGCTGGTCGACACGCACGCGGGCTGGACGCCGCTGATCCGGGCCGAGAATCTCGGCCGCGCGCTGGGGCTGCGCGACGTCTGGGTCAAGAACGACACGGTCAACCCCACCTTCTCCTTCAAGGATCGCCCGGTCTCCATCGCCGCGAACAAGGCGCTAGAGTTCGGCTTCGACACCATCGCCTGCGCCTCCACCGGCAACCTGGCGGGCGCGGTTGCCGCAGCCGGGGCGAAGGCGGGGCTGCGGCCGGTTATCTTCATCCCGGCCGACCTGGAGCCGAGCAAGATCGGCGCGGCGTCGGTGTACGGTCCAACGGTCGTCGCGGTAGATGGCACCTACGACGACGTGAACCGCCTGTGCAGCGAGATCGGCGACACGTATTCCTGGGCCTTCGTGAACATCAACGTCCGACCCTACTACTCGGAAGGGAGCAAGACACTCGCCTACGAAGTGGCCGAGCAGCTCGGCTGGCAGACCCCCGATCGAGTGGTCGTCCCAATTGCCAGCGGCTCGCTGTTCACCAAGGTCTGGAAGGGCTTCAACGAGCTGCTCAAGCTGGGGCTGGCGACGGGGCCGCGGCCGAAGATGGTCGCGGCGCAGGCGGAGGGCTGCTCGCCGGTGGTCCAGGCGTATCGCGCTCGGACGCTCAACGTGCAGCCGGTGCGGCCGCGGACGATCGCCAAGTCGCTGGCGATCGGCAATCCGGCCGACGGCTACTACAGCCTGAAGATCATCCGGGAGTCGGGCGGCGATGCCGAGGCGGTGAGCGACGCTGAGATCATCGAGGGGATCAAGCTCCTGGCGCGGACAGAAGGCATCTTTGCCGAAACCGCCGGTGGGGTGACGGTGGCGACGCTGAAGAAGCTGGCCGAGGCCGGGCGGGTTGACCCGGACGAGCGGATTGTGGTCTACGTAACCGGGAACGGCTTGAAGACGCTGGAGGCGCTCGCTGGCCAGTTGGCTGAGCCGATTCGCATCCCGCCAAGTATGAGCGCGTTCGAGGCCGCCCTGACGCGCAGCCCGCAGCCAGTCGGGGGACGGTGATCGGCACGCTGAGAAGGGACAGGCCGATGATCAAGCGCCGCGTGAAGTTCACGTTCCCGCCCGATCTGGTGACGCAGCCGGTGATCTACAGCATGGGCAAGCAGTTCAACGTGGTGACGAACATCCGCCGCGCCAACGTGACCCGCGAGCGCGGCTGGGTGGTGCTCGAGCTGAGTGGCGAGGAGGACGAGATCACGCGCGCGCTCGAATGGGCACGCAACCAGGGGGTCCGGGTGGACCCCCTGGAGGGCGACATCCTCGCCGGTTGACACCCTGTTGCTCTTCATTCCGTTGTTCTTGGAGGGAGCTGCTGATGGCCGTTCGCGTTCGTATCCCTGCTCCGCTGCGCGCCGCCACCGCGGGCCAGGCCGAGGTCCAGGTGGAAGGTGGCGACCTGGCCACCTGTCTGTCGCAGCTTGAATCCCAGTTCCCGGCGATCCGCGCCCGCCTGCGAGATGACGCGGGCGGGCTGCGGCGCTTCGTGAATCTCTACGTCAACGGGGAGGACGTGCGCTTCCTCCAGGGGCTGGAGACGCGGCTGCAGCCGGGCGACGAGCTGTCGATCATCCCGGCGGTGGCGGGAGGAGCGTAGCCGGTGGTGGGCGGTCCCGGTGCTGACCGCTACTCGCGCCAGGTGCTGTTCGCCGGCATCAGCCAAAGCGGCCAGCAGGCGCTGGGTCGGGCGCGGGTGGCGCTGGTCGGGGTGGGCGCGCTCGGCACCGTGCTCGCCTCGGAGCTGGTCCGCGCCGGCGTCGGCGCGTTGCGGCTGATCGACCGCGACTACGTGGACTGGACGAACCTCCAGCGCCAGTCGCTGTACGATGAGTCCGACGCCGAGGCGGCACTGCCCAAGGCGCTGGCGGCAGCGGAGAAGCTGCGCCGGGCCAACAGCTCGGTGCAGCTCGACCCGATCGTGGACGATCTGACGGCCGACAACGCCGAGTGGCTGCTGGCCGAGCACGACCTGGTACTGGACGGCGCGGACAACTTTGCTACCCGCTACCTGGTCAACGACGTCTGCGTGAAGCGGGACATTCCGTGGGTCTATGCCGCGGTGGTCGCCTCCTACGGGGTGGTGATGCCGATCATCCCCCATAACACCCCCTGCCTGCGCTGCGTCTTCGTCGCCCCGCCGGCCCCGGGCACCACCGCGACGTGTGACACCGCCGGCGTGATCAGCCCAGCGGTTGGCGTCATCGCCAGCCTGGCCGCGGCGGAGGCGCTGAAGCTGCTGGTCGGGGCGCGGGAGGCGCTGAGCCGGGGGCTCACCTGGGTTGACGTCTGGAACAACTCGTTCCAGCGCACCCCGCTGGGCGGCCCGGTGGCGGACTGCCCCACCTGCGGCCAGGGCCGCTTCGAGTTTCTTCAGGCCGAACGCGGCAGCGGCGCCGCGACCCTGTGTGGCCGCGACGCGGTGCAGGTGCGGCCGGCCCAGCCGCTCCAGGTGCCCCTGGCGGCGCTCGCGGAGCGCCTCCGTCCGCTCGGGGAGGTGCGCCACAACGCCCACGTGCTCCGCTTCATTACTCCCCCGCACGAGCTGACGGTCTTCCCCGATGGCCGGACGATCGTGAAAGGCACCAGCGACCCGGCCGTGGCCAGGTCGCTGGTGGCGCGCTACATCGGCAGCTAGCCGGCCGCGCGGCAGGCTACATCGCTTCGGCGACCAGCAGGCTCTGCGGGCCCGCCAGTGGCTGATGGTCCCGTAGCTGCCACCGGGTGGCTTCCAGCCAGCGCTGCATCTCCTCGACGCTGTAGACGTCCCCCGCCCCACTGACCAGCAGGAACTCGCCGGCGAGCAGCGCCGCGGCGACCGGCTGCGTGTGCGTCGGGTTGGTCCAGAAATCGACCAGCAGTAGCCGCGCCCCGGCCGGGACCTGCTCACGGATGCGCTGCAGGACGTCCTGGATCCGCTCTGGAGCGAACAGGTGCACGAAGTTCGCCAGGAGCACGGCGTCGTGGCCGGCCGGGATCTCGTCCTGGAGGGCGTCACCCTCGACGATCTCTACCCGAGCAGTGACAGGATCGCCCTCGAGTCGCTGGCGGGCGATCACCGCTACGCCCGGCAGCTCGAACAGCGTTCCGCGGAGGTGCGGGTGCCGGCGCAGGATCGCCAGGAGGAAGGAGCCGGTCCCGCCGCCGACGTCGAGCAGCCGCTGGTGGCGAGCGAAGTCATAACTCATGGCGAGCGTCTGAGCAACGCCGGCGGTGAGCGCCTCCACGCCGGCAGAGAAGATCTGCTGCTGCGCTTCGCTCAGCTCCTGGGGTGGGACGGCGCCGCCACGGATCGCCGTCTCGAAGTGCAGCCACAGTGGGTAGCTGAGCGCGTTCCAGAAGCGCAGGAACGGCCGCAGATCCGCCGGGGTGTGCCCGCTGAGGAACGTGGCGGCGACCGGGCCGTTCTGGTAGGTGTCGCCCTGGCGCTCCAGAAAGCCAAGCGCGACCATCGCGTCGGCGACGATGCGGAGCGTTCGGCGCGGAAGCCCAGTCCGCTCCGCCAGGGCATCGAGCGTCAGCGGGCCATCGGCCAGACCGCTGAATACCCCCACCTCGCTGGCGACGGCCAGGTGCTTGAATGCCATGAACCCGCTGGCCACCTGCAGAATCGGCTCCGGGGACATGTCGGCCATCTTCTCTCTCCCCAAGGCGTATTCCCCTCCGGTACGACGGAGCGCGGGCCGCGGATCACGCTCGGCCACGCCTATGGCTGCCCCTCCGGATGCCCCTGGGCGCGCAGGTACTGCTTCGCCGCGCTGATCTGCTGCTGGAGATCCGTGGGTGGAACGGTCGCCGCGGCGACGGCACGTGCCGCGACTGCCCGCGGACTGACGTGCAGGGCGGTGAGATGCTGCTCCACGCGGCGGGTCGCCCGCGTGGTGGCGCGCCGGGTGGTGGCGGTCCGCGGCCGGGCTTGCGTCAGCAGCCAGCCAACATGGTTCGCCTGCGCGGCGCGGCGGCTGAAGAACGGGATGCTGCCATCGGGCGCCTCGCAGAAGCGGTGGAGAATGGTTGACAGAATAGAGGTGTGGTCGAACACCACCGAGGATACCGCGCCCCGCTCGACCCAGGGCGAGACGACCAGGGCCGGGACGCGCACCCCATACCAGACGAAGGCCGGGCCGTCCACGCCTTGCGACGGCACGAGCGGCGGGGGGACGTGGTCGAAGAACCCGCCGTGCTCGTCGTAGGTCACCAACAGCAGCGTCTTCTCCCACAGCGGCCCCTCCAACAGTGCCCGGTACACTCGCCAGATGAGTGCCTGGGCGTGCTGGACGTCGGTCGGCGGGTGGTCGTCGTTTGCAGTCGCGGTGCCGCCCAGGTCCTGGAAGTTCGGGTCGATCCAGGAGACCGAGGGGAGGGTCCCGTCGGCGGCGTCCTGGTAGAAGCTGGCGACGTAGGCGAAGTGCTCGGCGTGGCCGATCCGGTAGTGCCCGTCCACCAGGCGCAGCGTCGACACATCGTGAGGGTACCACTTCCAGCTCACCCCGGCCGCGTCGAGCGCCCGTGGGAAGGTGGGCAGGTCGTAGATCGGCACGAGCCGATTTTCGGTCTCGCCTTCCGAGTGCCCGGCGAGCGCGTACAGGCGGTTGACCCAGGTAGGCCCCGGGAACGAAGCGAACCAGCGCTGGCAAAGGCTGTACTCGCGCGCCAGCAGATCGTAGGTCGGCAGATCACCCGCGTTGTAATACCCCATGATCTTGCCCGGGTCGCTCGGGAGCACCGCGGCGAAGCTCTCGACGAAGCCGCTCATGTCCCGCCGCGGGCCGATCTGCAGCGCCACACTCTGTGCGTCGTGCCGGGGGTCGGCGGCGAACACGGTGCTGTCGAGGTGAAAGACCGGGTACGTCTCGCCGGCGAACGTGTTCGCCATGTCGCTGGCCAGGCCGTCCACCTCGTCCCGCTCGGCTTCCAGGTGGAGATAGCCCAGCATGTGGTCGAAGGAGCGGTTCTCGAGCATCAGCACGACGATGTGGTCTACCTTGTCCAGATTCCGCCGCGCCCGCGCCGCCTGGTCGCGCGGCGCCGGGGCGGCCGCGCCAGCAGCGGCTGCCCGGCGCCCGCGGCGCGACTGCCTGGCCTGACTCCGGGCTGTCTCGGGGCGCCGTTCCTGCATCGCGCGTCACCTCCGCTCACTCTGTATCGCGCTGGCCGCCATTGTTCCAGAATCGTGGCCGACACGGCAGCGCGCAGCCGGGCGCCTGTCCCTTCATTGACACGGCCCACCGCGCTCCGTACAATATCGACTGATTTAGTCAACAATCCGGCGGCGGTATGAAGCTCTCGATGCGGACCGATTACGGCACCCGGGCGGTGATCGACCTGGCACAACGGCAGGGTGATGGGCCGGTGCAGAGCGCCGAGATTGCTGCTCGGCAGGCGATCCCAGAGGCGTACCTGGAGCAGCTTCTGACCGCGCTGCGCAAGGCCGGGCTGGTGCGAAGTACCCGTGGTCCGCACGGGGGGCACGAGCTGGCGCGCCCGCCGGCGGACGTAACGCTGTGCGATGTCGTGATGGCGCTGGAGGGGCCGCTCGGCGTCGAGAGCCCGCAGGCAGACGGAGTACTGAGCGAGGTTCCGTCTGCCTGCGTTATCCGCGAGGTCTGGGCGCAGGTCACCCAGGCGGTGACGCAGGTGCTGCAGTCGATCACTGTCGACGAGCTGGTGCAGCGGCAGCGGGAGCGCGAGCGCCGCGTTATGTACTACATCTAGCCCCGATGGAGACCGAGCTGCGCCCTTCGCCGCGCGCCAGCCGGCTGCTGGAGCTGATCGGCAACACCCCGCTGGTGGAGCTCCAGCGTCTGCCGCGCCCTCGCTCGGCGACTGTGCTGGGGAAGCTGGAGTCGCGCAACCCGGGCGGGAGCGTGAAGGACCGCATCGCGCTGGCGATGGTGGAGGCGGCGGAGGCGGCGGGCCGGATCCGGCCCGGCGATACGCTGGTGGAGCCGACCAGCGGCAACACCGGCATTGGGCTGGCGCTGGTCGCGGCGGCGAAGGGGTATCGGCTGATCCTGACCATGCCGGAGGACATGAGTCTGGAGCGGCGACAGCTTCTATCACGGCTGGGGGCACAGCTCGTGCTAACCCCGGCGATCGAGGGCATGACCGGCTCAGTGTTTGCCGCGCGGGAGCTGGTGGCGAACACCCCCGGGTATTACATGCCGCAGCAGTTCGAAAACCCGGCCAACCCCGAGATCCACCGGCGGACGACCGCGGTCGAAATCCTCCGGGACACCGCAGGCCGGGTGGACGCCTTTGTGGCCGGCGTCGGCACCGGTGGAACGATCACCGGCGTCGGCGAGGTTCTCAAGGCGCGCTGCCCGGGGGTGCAGATCGTCGCGGTGGAGCCGGCCGCCTCGCCGGTGCTGCAAGGCGGCAAGTTCCGGCCGCACGCGATCCAGGGCATCGGCGCCAGCTTCGTCCCCGGAGTGCTGAATCGGGCGGTCATCGACCGAATTATTGGGGTGTCGGATGGCGACGCGCTGGCGATGACCGCTCGACTGACCAGGGAAGAGGGCCTGCTGGTGGGCATCTCGTCCGGGGCGAACGTCTGGGCGGCGCTGAAGGTGGCGGAGGAGCTCGGCCCGGGCAAGACTGTGGTGACGATGCTCTGCGATACCGGCGAGCGCTACCTGAGCGTGGAATTTTAGACGCGGCGATGGTGTTGGGAGAGATGTGATGGCGAAGGTGTACATACCGACCTCGCTCCGCCGGCTCACCGGCGGGCAAACCCACGTGGAGGTGGAGGCGCAGGACGTCGCCTCGCTCCTGGAGGAGCTGGAGCAGCGCTTCCCCGGCCTGCGCCGCGAGGTGCTGGACGAGCAGGGAGCGGTACACCGGTTCGTCAACGTGTACGTGAATGAGCGCGAGATCGATGATCTCGGCGGGCTCAGCACTCCTTTGAAGGCGGAGGACGAAGTGGCAGTGATCCCGGCGATGGCAGGTGGTGCAGTCGGCCGTCCCTTCACGCTGGAGCAGGCGCAGCGCTACGCTCGACACATCATCCTGCCGGAGATCGGCCCGGTGGGACAGCGCAAGCTGCTGAACGCGAAGGTCGTGCTGATCGGCGCGGGCGGCCTGGGCTCCCCGGCAGCGCTATACCTCGCTGCAGCCGGTGTCGGGACCATCGGCATCGTCGACTTCGACGCTGTGGACATCACCAACCTGCATCGCCAGATCCTGCACGGCCATTCGCAGATCGGCCGACCCAAGGTGGAGTCGGCGCGTGACCGTCTGGCGGACATCAACCCGGACGTGCAGGTAGTGGCGCACAACGAGCCGATCTCCTCGGAAAACGCGCTGGAGATCCTGGGCCAGTACGACATTGTGGTGAACGGGAGCGACAACTTCGCCACCCGCTACCTGGTGAACGATGCCTGCTACCTGCTCGGCAAGCCGCTGGTGGACGGGAGCATCTTCCGCTTCGAGGGGCAGGCGACAGTCTTTATGCCGGGCAAGGGCTGCTACCGCTGTCTGTTCCCCTCGCCGCCGCCGCCCGGCGCGGTGCCGAGCTGCGCCGAGGCCGGGGTGCTGGGGGTGCTGCCCGGCATCATCGGGACGATTCAAGCCATCGAGACGATCAAGCTGATCCTGGGCCTGGGCGAGCCGCTGGTGAACCGGCTGCTGCTGTTCGATTCGCTGGCGATGGAGTTCCGCGAGGTCAAGATCCGCCGCGACCCGGGCTGCCCGCTGTGCGGCGACAACCCGACCGTGACCGAGCTGATCGACTACGAGGCGTTCTGCGGCGCGCCGGCCCGCGAGGTGCCGGCGGGCGAGGCCGTCTCGGTGCGCTAGTCCAAGTGTCCAGGCAACAATGGGAGAAGGAGCGATGGCAGTGGAAGTACGAGTGCCTTCTGTGCTGCGAGCGGTGACCCGTGGTGAGAAGGTCGTTCGTGGCTCTGGCAGCACCGTGGCGGCGCTGCTGGACGACCTCGAGGGCCGTTTCCCGGGCATCCGGGGCCAGGTGGTCGAGCCAGATGGCACGCTGCGCCGGTTCGTGAACGTCTACGTCAACGACGAGGACATCCGCTACACCGGCCAGCTCGAGACGCCGCTGCGCAGTGGCGACGTCGTCTCGATCCTGCCGGCAATCGCGGGCGGGCGGTAGCTATGGCAGCCCTCGCCGTCTCCCATCCCGGGCGCACCTCGGGGCCCTACGCCAGCCTGGTCGACGCGATCGGCAACACCCCGCTGGTGGAGGTGCCAGCGCTCTCCCCGAATCCGCGGGTGCAGCTCTACGCTAAGCTGGAGGGCGCCAACCCCACCGGCAGCGTGAAGGATCGCATTGCTCGGGCCATGATCGAGCGCGCTGAGGCGTCCGGCGCGCTGACGCCTGAGCGGATCCTGCTGGAGCCGACCAGCGGCAACACCGGCATCGCGCTGGCGATGATTGCCCGACGGAAGGGCTACCGCCTGGTAGCGGTGATGCCGGAGAACGTGAGCCCCGAGCGCCGGGCGCTGCTGGAGCTGTACGGGGCCGAGGTGGTGCTCACCGACGGCGCCCGGGGCTCGAACGGGGCGATCCAGGTCGCCCAGGAGATGGCGAAAGATTCCCGCTATCTGATGCTCTACCAGTATGGCAACCCGGCCAATCCCGAGGCACACTACGAGACGACCGGGCCGGAGATCCTGCGCGACCTGCCGGATGTCGACGTCTTCGTCGCCGGCCTCGGCACCGGCGGCACCCTGATGGGGGTCGGCCGGCGGCTGAAGGAGCACAACCCGAAGGTGCAGATCGTCGCCGCCGAGCCGCACCCGGGCGAGCAGGTACAGGGTCTGCGCAGCCTGGCGGACGGCTTCATCCCGCCGGTGCTGGACCTCGACCTGCTGGACCGCAAGGTCGTCGTCACCAGCGACGACGCGCTCGTCTGGACGCGCGAACTGCTCTTCCGCGAAGGCATCTTCGCCGGCATCTCCTCCGGCGCAGTGATCCACGTCGCCCGCCGGGTCGCCGAGCGGATGGAGTCGGGGAAGATCGTCGCGCTGCTGGCGGATGGTGGCTGGAAGTACCTGAGCACCGGTCTCTGGACCCGGCCGCTGGAGGAGGTCCGCGAGGACATTCGGCGCGGCACCTGGTGGTAGTACCATGGCTCTGACCCTCACCCGCGCCCAGCGCCAGGAGCTGATCGACCACGCCCTCGAAGGCCGCCCCTACGAGGTCTGCGGCCTGCTCGCCGGCAAGGACGACCGCGTCGAGCGCGTCTACCGCGCCGCCAACAAGGAGCGCAGCCCGGTCCGCTACGAGATCGACCCGAAGGACCTGATCCGCATCTTTCGGGAGATCGACGATGCGGACCTGGAGCTGGTCGGCATCTACCATTCCCACACCCACACCGACGCCTACCCCTCGGCCACAGACGTGCGGCTGGCATACTACCCTGAGGCGTACTACGTGCTGGTCTCGCTCATGGACGAGCGCAGCCCGCGCGTCCGCGCCTTCCGCATCCGCGACGGCCAGATCAGCGAAGCTCCGATCGACGTGGTGGACTGACGGCTTCGGGGATCGGGAGCGCCGAGGAGCGTCCCGCCCCCTGTCCGTCATCGCTGCCGCGTGGCAGAGCCCACGCTTCCGGGTCGCCAGGGGCAGGCAGGAGCGTCGGGTACAATGGGTCGAGTGCAGTGCTGGCGCGCGGAGCAGGGTCTCCGTCCGGGCGCTGGGGCCAGACGATCTCCTCAGGCACGTTAGGGTAGGTGGTGGTGACGCGGAAGAAGGTCGTGGTTGGGATGAGCGGCGGGGTGGATAGCTCCGTTGCGGCAGCGCTGCTGGTCGAGCAGGGCTATGACGTGATCGGGATCACGCTGAACGTCTGGCCCCGGCTGGAGGGCGTGGCCGACGACGGCTACCGCGAGAACGGCTGCTGCGCGCTCGGGGCGGTCGAGGATGCCCGCCGCGTGGCCGCCAAGCTCGGCATTCCCTACTACAACCTGAACTTCCGCGACGTCTTCCAGGACAAGGTCATCAAGAACTTCATCCAGGAGTACGTCCGGGGGCGAACGCCGAACCCCTGCGTCCGTTGCAACCAGTTCATCAAGTTCGACGCGCTGCTCGGCAAGGGGCTCGCGCTCGGGGCGGATTACGTCGCCACCGGGCACTACGCCCGCATCGAGCAGGGGGAAGACGGCCGCTGGCGACTGCGGAAGTCGGCCGATGCGCGCAAGGACCAATCGTACGTGCTGTACGTGATGGATCAGGCGCGGCTGGCGCGGACGCTCTTTCCGGTGGGCGGGCTGACCAAGGAGGAGACGCGAGCCCATGCCCGGCGGCTGGGGCTACCTGTAGCCGACAAGGTGGAGAGCCAGGAGATCTGCTTCGTTCCGTACAAGAGCTACAGCGAGTTCATGGAGCGCTACGTCCCCGAGGTCGTCCGCGAGGGGCCGATCGTCGACACCAGCGGGAAGGTGCTGGGGACGCACAAGGGGATCGCGTTCCATACCATCGGGCAGCGGCGCGGGCTGGGGATCAGCTCCCCGGTCCCGCTGTACGTGGTGGACCTGCTGCCGGAGGAGAACACCGTGGTGGTGGGCACTCAGGAGGATCTGCTGCAGCAGGAGTGCGTGGCGGAGGAGGTGAACTGGGTGTCACTGGAGGCACCGAGCGCGCCACTGCGGGTGAGTGCGAAGATCCGCTACCGGGCTGAGCCGGCAGAGGCGACCGTGTACCCGGGGGCGGGCGGTCGGGCGCGGATCGTGTTCGATGCGCCGCAGCGGGCGATCACCCCGGGCCAGTCGATCGTGTTCTACGACGGCGAGTACGTGCTCGGTGGGGGCACCATTGCCTGACCTGAGGGAAGACGCCCTGGCCGTCGTGCTGGCGCCGGAGACGCGGGCGAAGCTGGAACGGCTACGCGCCATCCTGCGCGAGATGGAGAGCGTGGTGGTGGCGTTCTCCGCCGGGGTAGACAGCACCCTGCTGGCGGCGGTGGCGAACGAGGTGCTCGGCGACCGCGCCCTGGCCGTGACCTCGGCCTCCGCCAGCGTCCCGCCCCGTGAGGTGGAGGAGGCGCGGCAGTACGCCCGGCAGATGGGGCTGCGGCACCGGGTGGTAGTGACGCGGGAGTTCAACAACCCCGAGTACCTGGCCAACCCGGTCAACCGCTGCTACTTCTGCAAGACCGAGCTGTACGGCGAGCTGGTAGAGATCGCCCGCGCGGAGGGCTACCGCCACGTGGCGAATGGGCTGAACGCCGACGACCTGGGTGACTATCGGCCGGGGCTGATCGCGGCCCGGGAGCAGGCGATTCGCTCTCCGCTGCTGGAGGCCGGGCTGACGAAGGCGGAGATCCGGGCGATCTCCCAGGTGCTGGGCGTCCCTACCTGGGACAAGCCTGCGCTCGCCTGCCTCTCGTCCCGCATCCCCTATGGGCAGGTTATTACCGTGGAGAAGCTCACCCGGATCGACCAAGCAGAACAGTACCTGCGCGGCCTCGGCTTCCGCGACGTGCGCGTTCGCCACCATGAGCAGCTCGCCCGCATCGAGCTGTCCGCCAGCGAGATGCCGCGTCTGTTCGAGGCGAACCTCTACCGTGAGGTCGCGGCGAAGCTGAAGTCGCTCGGCTTCCTGTACGTCACCCTCGACCTGCAGGGCTTCCGCTCGGGCAGCATGAACGAGGCCCTCCGTTCCACCGCCGCCACTCCTCCGCCCGCCGCGCCGCCGATGCAGGGGTAAGCAGAGCCCTCTATGGCTGCTCACGCAGCGCTGCGGCGACCACCCGGTGCACCACGGCGCGGAAGCGACCCCAGTCGCGCAGGCTGCCGAAGCCAAGGGTATCCTCGTCGGGCAGTGACGCGAGCTGATCGGCGACGGTGTTGAGCTCGGGGAGAGAGACGCGGCGGAATCCTGCCACCAGCTCGTCGGGGTCGAGCGCCCGCGGCTCGTCCAGGCCGCAGCGGAACAGGAAGGCATGGGTGAAGAACGAGGCGGTGGTGCCGTCGGGGAACGTGAAGCGGTAGTCGATGCTGGCCAGGAACCGCTCGGGTGGCAGGCGCCAACTCGTCTCTTCCGTCAGCTCGCGCGCCAGCGCCTGCGCAACCGTCTCGTTCAGGTGCACACCCCCGGTCGGGATGCGATACGCCCCGGGGGGATAGACGAGCTTGCGCATGAGCCAGACGGTGCGGTCCGGGCGCAGCAGGACGAGGGCAACCTCGCCGTGCCGGTCGGTCTTCCAGATTGGGTCGAACGGGGCGGAGGCCTCCTGTGTGATGGCGACCTGGCGGGGCGGGCCGAGCTGGCGCGCCAGCTCGGCGAGCGAGGGATCGGGCATCATGCGGGCAGTATAGGCGGCACACGCGGTGAAAAGCGGGTACCATGCGAGCCGAAGGAGGGTGCGGTGCTGCTGGCGATCGACGTCGGGAATACCAATATTGTTCTGGGCGTCTTCGAGGGCGATCGGGTGGTCGCCTCCTGGCGGCTAACGACGCATCCGGTGCGGACCGCCGACGAGTATGCCGCGCTGCTGCGAACGCTGCTGGAGCAGCGCGGGCTGTCGATGTCGCAGGTGCTCGGAGTGTCGCTCGCGAGCACCGTCCCGCCGCTCACCGGTACCTTCCGCGAGCTGTCCGAGCGGTACCTGGACGTGCCACCCGTTGTCGTCTCTGCGGAGATCGAGACGGGCGTCCGGCTGGCGGTGGACTCGCCGGCCGAGGTGGGGGCGGATCGCATTGTGGACGCGCTGGCCGCCTGGAAGCTGTATCGTACCCCGGCGATCGTGGTCGACTTCGGGACGGCGACGACGTTCGACGCGGTGACGGCAGCTGGCGAGCTACTGGGGACGGCGATCGCCCCGGGCTTCCTGACCTCGATGGAGGGGCTGTACGCCCACGCGGCGAAGCTGCAGCGGATCGAGTTCCGGCGTCCCGACGCGGCGATCGGGCGCAACACCACCGCGGCGATGCGCTCCGGCTGGGCCTACGGCTACGTCGGGCTGGTGGAAGGGCTCGTCGCCCGGATCAAGCGGGAGCTCGGGGGCGATCCGATGGTCATCGCCACCGGCGGGCTGGCCGAGCTGGTGGTGCAGGAGACCGACGTGGTGGACGTGACGGACGGCTATTTGACGCTCCACGGCTTGCGGCTGATCCACGAGCTGAACGCGCCGCCGCTGGCTTCAGTGCTCGGGAGGGTCCCGACCCGGTGAGCGCGCGCATCCCCGTCCTGGACGGCCGCCATGTTCTGCTCGGGGTGAGCGGGAGCATCGCTGCCTTCAAAGCGGTGGCGCTGGCGAGCAAGCTCACCCAGGCGGGGGCGCTGGTTGACGTGGCGCTCACCCGCGGCGCGGCGGAGCTGATTCGGCCGCTCAGCTTCCAGGCGATTACCCACCGTCCAGTGTATAGTGATCCGTTCGAGCTGCCCGAGGACTCCGAGATCGGCCATGTCACGGTCGGGCGCCGGGCCGAGCTGGTGCTGGTGGCGCCAGCCACGGCGCACACGATCGCCCGGCTGGCGCTGGGGCTGGCCGACGACTTCCTCACCACCTCCGTCCTGGCTAGCACTGCGCCGCTGCTGATCGCTCCGGCGATGGACGCCGGGATGTACGACCATCCGACGGTGCAGGAGCACCTGGCGCGGCTGCGGGCGCGGGGAGCGGTAATAGTCGAGCCGGCCTCGGGCCATCTGGCCTCCGGCCTGGAGGGACGGGGGCGGCTGGCTGAGCCGGAGGTGCTGCTGGAGGCGGCGTGCGCGGTGCTGGGCCGAACCGGCGACCTCGCCGGCTGGAGCCTGCTCGTCACCGCAGGCGGAACCCAGGAGCCGCTCGATCCGGTGCGCTTCGTCGGCAATCGCTCCTCGGGCAAGATGGGCTTCGCCATCGCCCAGCGGGCGCGCGACCGCGGGGCGCAGGTAACGCTGATCTCTGGACCCTCGGCGCTGCCCGACCTCTACGGCGTGCGGATGATTCGGGTGACGACGGCCCGGGAGATGTACCAGGCGGTCGCCGCGGAGTTGCCCGCCAGCGACGCGCTGCTGATGGCGGCGGCGGTGGCCGACTTCCGCCCGGAGCATGCGGCGGAGCAGAAGATCAAGAAGTCTGGCGCGGAGCTAGTCATCCGCCTGGTGCCGAACCCCGACATCCTGCGCGAGACGCGCGGGATCGACGGACGGCGGGGCCGGCCGATCCGGGTCGGCTTTGCCGCCGAGAGTCAGGACCTGATCGCCAACAGCCGGGCGAAGCTGGAGGCGAAGGATCTGGACCTGGTGGTGGCGAACGACATCACCCAGCCGGGGAGCGGCTTCGAGGCGGATACCAACCGCGCCACCCTGCTATCGTGCGACGGCCTGGAGGAGCTGCCGCTGCTGCCGAAGACTGTGCTCGCCGACGTGATCCTTGACCGGGTCCTGGCGTTGGCCCGTGCTCGCCAGCGGTAGCACCCACGGCGCGGGAATTGCGCATCTCTTCAGGCTGTTTCGACAGGGGGGAGTCGCCCTGCGCCCACGCAGGGCTACACTTCCTTCTGAACCCTGGGCAGGATAGGGACATGGTGAACGGACGAACTGAGCTCGCGGTCACTGATGAGATCGACCGGGCGCGCATCCGCGCCGCGGTGGGGGAGCTACTGGCCGCGATTGGCGAGGATCCGCGTCGCGAGGGACTGCTGAACACCCCGCGGCGGGTGGCCGACATGTATGCCGAGATCTTCGCCGGGATGCGCGAGGACCCTGGCCGCTACCTGGAAGTGACCTTCGACGAGCAGCACGAGGAGATGATCCTCGTCCGCGATATCCCGTTCTACTCGATGTGCGAGCATCACCTGATGCCGTTTCATGGTGAGGTGCACGTCGGGTACATCCCGCGCGGCCGGATCGTCGGCATTAGCAAGCTGGCACGCCTGGTGGACGCCCTGGGTAAGCGGCCGCAGGTGCAGGAGCGGCTCACCAGCCAGATCGCGGACCTGGTGATGGAGCGGCTGAATCCGTGGGGCGTGGCGGTGGTGGTGCGCGCTGAGCACCTGTGTATGACGATGCGCGGGATCCGTAAACCGGGCAGCAAGGTTGTCACCTCCGCGATGCGCGGAGTGTTCCGCGACAACGAGCCGACGCGGCTGGAGTTCCTGTCGCTGCTGGGTTCCCCGAGCTGAGACGTGGCGCTGGCTTATCTGGGGCTCGGCTCGAATGTCGGGGACCGCGCCGCGATGCTCGCCGCCGCGGTCGACCAGTTGCGGCGCGCGGCTGGCGTGCGGGTGCTGCGCCAGTCCCAGGTCTACGAGACTGAGCCGGTGGGCGTGCGCGACCAGCCGTGGTTCCTCAACGCCGTCGTGGAGGTCGAGACGGAGCTGGAACCGGAGGCGCTGCGCCAGCGGGTCAAGCAGATCGAGGCGGCGCTCGGCCGAACGCCGGGCCCTCGCTGGGGGCCGCGCGTGATCGACGTGGACATCCTGCTGTATGATTCCGCGCAGGTGCGCAGCGATACGCTGGTGATTCCGCACCCTGAGATGTGGAATCGCCTGTTCGTCCTGGTTCCCCTGCAGGAGCTGTGCCCCGACCTTCAGGCGCCGGGCGGGGTGTCGATCAGGGCCAGGATCGAGGAGCTGTCCGGCTCCTCATGCATCCGGCAGTACGAGCCCTGAGCGGCGCTCTGGCCAGGAAACCAGTAGGGATGACGAGATAGAGGCGCTCGACAGGGAGCGCCGGAGGATAGATGCCAAGTAGCCGACAGCTCGCGCAGCGCTACGCCGCCGCGAGCCGGAAGAAGAAACGGGTCACCCCGCGCCGAGTCAGCGCCCCCGCCCCAGGTGAGTCCCCGGCAGAGGCGGCGGCTGTCGAGGCCGCGGAGGAGCGGACGGTGATCACCCCGGCCCCGCCAGAGCCGCGGGTGTCTGCCGCGACGGTCCGATCGCAGCGCGCGCGGCCGGTGGTACGTCGCACATTTGCCGACTACCGCGAGGAGTATCGGTACGTGGCGCGGGATCTGCGTCGGGTGGCGCTGGTCGCCGGCGGCCTGCTCGTGGTGCTGCTGGTCCTGCACTTCGCCCTGGGCATCGGGTAGGCCAAACGCTGCCCTGGCGCAAGAGGGTCCGCTCCCCGATATCCGGGGAGCGGACCCTCTTGCGCTTGACTGCGATGCAGCTTACCAGAGACGCGAGGCGCCCACGTAGCGGCTGGCCCAGTAGGCGCTGCTCAGGCTCGAGATCGTCACTCCGGTCGACGGATCGGAGGCGTGGATGAACCGCCCGCCGCCAATGTAGATCCCGGCGTGAGAGAGGCCCGGCATGTAGGTGTTGGCGAAGAACACTGTGTCACCTGGCTGAAGCTGGTCGCGCGAGATGCGCGGCCCGCCGTTGAGCTGGCCCCACAGACCACGCGACACCGGGTGCCCGCTGACGCGCAGGATGTAGTAGACGAAGCCGCTGCAGTCGAAGCCGCGTGGCCCAACGCCGCCCCAGACGTAGGGCTGGCCGAGGTGCGCCATCGCGTTCTGCACGACAGCAGCTCCACCGCCGGTCACATGGTCGGGAGCGGCGGCCGGAGCCTGGGCCGGGGCGGCTGGCGCCGCTGTCTCCCCGGACGACCGCTGGCGTGGCGCCGGGGCAGCCGCGGGTGCAGCCTGCTCGCCGCCTGACGACGCCGGCGCTTCGGCTTCCGCCGGCGCGGGCTTCTTCTTTACCGGGTGGGCCGTCTTCGCCCCAGGGATGATCAGCACCTGGCCGACCTGGATCAGGTCCGGGTTCTCCAGCCCGTTGAAGTCCGCGATCGCCCCGCCATCCACCTGGAACCAGCCGGCAATGTCCGCCAGCGTCTCGCCCTCGCCCACGGTGTACTGCACTCCGGACACCGGCAGCACCGTGAGCTTCGTCCCCACTGTGACGAGATCCGGGTCCGGGATGTTGTTGGCATTGAGCAGCGTATCGATATCTACCCCGAACAGGAGGGCGAGGGAGCGGAGCGTATCCCCTTCCTTCACCTCATAGATGATCGGCGCCGGCTTCTTCTTCACAGGCTGCGGAGTGGGCGCCGGCGCGGCGAGCGCCTCGACGCTGCCCAGCGCTTCCACGTTCGACGCTGGCGCCTCCGCTACCGGCTCCGGTGTCGGCGGAGCTTCGACCACGAAGTCGTCGCGCCGGCCGTTCGGGATGATAAGATCGCCGGGCGGCAGCGTCTCATCCGCGTCGATCTGCATCCCATTGTAGGCGGCGATCTCCAGGGGATCAGCGTGGAAGCGCTGGGCCACATCCCGCAGCGTCTCGCTGCCCTTGGCGTGGTACAGCACCCCGCTGGTCGCCGGGATCAGCAGGCTCTGCCCAACCTGAATCAGGTCTGGCTGGTGCAGCTCGTTGGCCCACATCACCGTTTCGGCGCTGACCCCGAACTTCGCCGCGATCGCCTTGACAGTATCGCCCTCCTGCACCACATAGGTCTGCGGTGTCGGCGGAGCCGCGACAGCCAGCGCGGGCGTTGGAGCCGGTGTCGGAACCGATTCCACGGCCGGCTCGTTAACGAGTGTGGCACTGGTCGGCTCAATCGCCGGTGTGGCCGTCGCGGTAGCGATGGGCCTGGCTGCCGCCGGTTTATGGGTTGCGAACGAGGCCCCGTACACGGCAGCTCCCACCCCCAGCAGCACGACCAGGGTATGGACGCTGTACCGCGCGGGAGAGCCAGTGCCACGCGGGAGGGTGACGACGACGAACGGAAGGCTCCAACTGGTCCGTCGAGTGGACCCGAGCCGCGACCTCCTGGGAGGCCGCCAGAACAGATTCTGCATTACGCGGTGAGTCCCCTTCTCCTGCCAGACGCCTGTTCTGCTGGGCGCTCGCGACTGGCAGGGGATTCGAACAACTGGCCGCTAGGTGCTGTTCTGTCTGAATCGGCTGGCCGAGCGCGCCCTGCTGGGGCGAAGGACGCGCATCCGATTCGCTGCACGAGGTTGCTGCGCCTTGCGGGCGGCGGCCCTGCCGCGCGCGAGGTGTCAGTGCTGGCCCGGACCGTACCGAGGTCCTACCCCGTGGGCCGTCCGCGATACTATCAGGCTCCTGCGCGGCTGTCAACACCTGGAGCGGCTTCCAGCGGGGCGCGGGCGAGCCGCTCCAGGTTGGGCAGCCGCTCGCGGACCCACTGCACCCACTGCCGCGTCTCGGAGAGCGCGCCTTCGGCCCGCTCCAGTTGCTGGCGGACCTGCTCGGGGGCGGTGCCGCCGGGGACGTTGCGTGCTCTGACGGAGTCCGTTGCGTATAGGCCAACCGCGGTCTGGTCGAACAGCGGCGAGAAGTGGCGCAGCTCGTCGAGCGTGAGCTGGTGGAGCTCGCGGCCACTCGCCAGGCAGGCGCGAACGATCTGTCCGACGACGTGGTGCGCCTGGCGGAAGGGCATCCCGCGGCGCACCAAGTGGTCGGCCAGGTCCGTCGCGGTGGAGAATGAGGATTCTGCCGCCGCTGCCATGCGCTCCGGTCGCGCTCGCAGGGTTTGCACCATCCCGGCCGTCAGCTCGAGGCAGGCGTGGACGGTATCGACCGCATCGAAGTACCCCTGCTTGTCTTCCTGGAGGTCCCGGTTATAGGCCAGCGGCAGCCCCTTCAGCACGGTGAGGAGCGCGACCAGCGCGCCGAGCACCCGACCCGTCTTGCCGCGCACCAGCTCCGCGACGTCGGGATTCTTCTTCTGCGGCATGATCGACGAGCCGGTGGCGTAGCTGTCGTCGATCTCCACAAAGCCGAACTCCGCGCTGGACCAGAGCACCAGCTCCTCCGCCAGCCGGCTCAGGTGGACTGCGACCAGGCTCAGCGCCGCCAGGTGCTCTACCAGAAAGTCGCGGTCGCTGACCGCGTCCAGGCTGTTGGCGCTGATTGCTGAGAAGCCGAGTAGCTGCGCGACGTAGGCGCGATCGAGCGGATAGGGCGCGCCGGCCAGGGCGCCAGACCCGAGTGGCATAACGTCGGCGCGGACGTAGGCGTCTCGCAGTCGGCCGAGGTCGCGGCTCAGCATCTCGACGTAGGCGAGCAGGTGGTGGGCAAGCAGGACCGGCTGGGCGCGCTGCAGGTGGGTGTAGCCCGGCAGAATCACATCCTGGTGGCGGCGGGCGAGGGCGAGCAGTGCCGCTTGCAGGTCGAGGATCGCGCTGGCGCCATCGGCCAGCGCCCGGCGGGTGTACAGCCGCTCATCCAGGGCCACCTGGTCGTTGCGGCTCCGCGCGGTGTGCAGCCACCCGGCCGGCTCGCCGATCCGCTCACGCAGCAGCCCCTCCACCAGGCTGTGGACGTCCTCCCAGCGGCTGTCCTGGGCCACCGCGAGCTGGTCGACCTGCTCCACCAATTCGGCCAGCCCGGCCAGGATCGCCCGGGCGGCGTCGAGTGGGATGATGCCCTGGCGGGCGAGCATGCGGCAGTGGGCGATGCTTCCGGCCAGGTCTTCGCGCAGCAGCCGCCGATCCACCGGCAGCGAGGTGGAGAACTCCTCCACTCGCCGGGCGGTCGGCTTCTCGAAGCGGCCGCCCCACAGCTTGTCCGGCGTCTCGCTCACTCGTGTGGCTCAGCCGAGGTGATGTCGGGAGCGGCCAGGCGGAGCATCTCGTCGCCCGTCCCACCCTTGAGCTGCACCCGCGCCTGGGTCCGCAGCGGCAGGCCCCAGAGCTGGATGAAGCCGACCGCGGCCGACTGGTCGAACTGATCCTCCTTGCCGTAGGTCGCCAGCGCGATCTGGTACAGCGACTTGGGGGAGCGGCGCCCGACCGCGCGGCAGGTGCCCTTGAACAGCTTGACGCGCACTGTGCCGGTGACATGCCGCTGGGTAGAGGCAATGTAGGCGGCCAGATCCTGGTGGTGGGCGGAGAACCAGCGGCCGTTGTAGATCAGGTTGGCCATCTCCCGCGCCACGGTCGCCTTGAACTCCATCTGCTCCTTGGTGAGCGTCAGCTTCTCCAGCTCCTGGTGAGCGGTGTGCAGGATCACCGCCGCCGGCGCCTCGTATACCTCGCGCGACTTGATCCCGACCAGCCGGTTCTCGATGTGGTCGATCCGACCCACGCCGTGCGCTCCACCCAATTCGTTGAGTCGAACGATCAGCTCCAGCGGCGAGAGCTGCTCACCGTCCAGCGCAACCGGAATGCCCCGCTCGAAGTCGATCTCCACCTCGCTCGGCTCGTCTGGCGCGTAGCGCGGGTTGATCGTCCAGGCGAAGGCATCTTCCGGCGGTTCGACCCACGGGTCTTCCAGCACCCCGGCTTCGACGCTTCGGCCCCACAGATTCTGGTCGACGCTGTACGGGCTCTCGGCCGTCACCGGCACCGGGATGTCGTGCTGGCGGGCATACTCGATCTCCTCATCCCGGCTCCAGGCCCATTCCCGCACCGGGGCGATAATGCGGAGGTCGGGGTCGAGCGCCTGCACCGAGACGTCGAAGCGAACCTGGTCGTTGCCCTTGCCGGTACAGCCGTGCGCCACCGCGAGGGCGCCCTCGCGGTGGGCGTAGTCCACTAGGATCTTGGCGATGAGCGGCCGGGCCAGCGCAGTGGCAAGCGGGTAGCGCTCCTCATAGATCGCGCCCGCCTGGAGCGCCGGCAGGCAGAAGTAGCGCACGAACGTGTCGCGAGCGTCCTCCACGTATGCTTTAATGGCGCCAACGCGGAGTGCTTTCTCCTGGATCGAAGTGAAGTCTCGCTCGTTCCCCACGTCGACGGTCACGCAGATAACATCCATCTTGTACGTCTCGGCGATCCACTTGATCGCCACCGACGTATCCAGACCGCCAGAGTAGGCGAGCACTACCTTATCCACGAAGCGATCCTCACGTGCTGTTCTAGGGCCGGATGATACCAGAGCCCCGGGCTCGCCGGGCCTGGCTACCGCAGCGACGAAGGCAGGATGTCGAGCTGGAGCCGGTACTTGGCAACGGTGCGACGGGCGATGACAATGCCTTCGCGCCGCAGCCGCTCCACGATCTGTGAATCGGTCAGCGGGGTCCGCTCGCGCTCGATGATCTCCTTGATCCTGTCCTTGATAGACAGCGATGGGGTGAAGAAGTGGCTGAAGGGAACCACTTCTCCGTTGGGGAGCATGGCGTATTTGCCGGCGGTGGCGCGGCTCACGGTGGACTCGTGCACTCCGAGCTCGGCGGCGACTGCCGCCCGGCTCAGGGGACGCAAGTGGCGGATGCCGTGCTCCAGGAAGTCGCGCTGCTTGGCCACCAGGCAGCGGGAGATCGTGAGCAGCGTGTGGCGCCGCTGGTTGATCGCGGCGATGAACAGCTTGGCCCGGTTCACGTACTGCTGGATGTGCTTGCGCTCTTGCGGTGACAGGGTCTCGCTCGTCCCACCCCGCCCTAGCTCGTTGTTGAGCGCCATGTAGATCGGGTTGACCCGCAGCATGGTCCGACGTGACTCTACGACCTCGACTTCGAAGCCCTCCGGGGTCTTGCTGATGAGCACGTCCGGCAGCACATACAGCGCTCGCGTGTCGCGGTCGCGCGCGTTCGTTTCGGAGAAGCCCTGGGCGGGGTGCGGGTTGAGCTTCACCCGGACGAACTCGTAGGCGTCCGCCACCTCGTCCAGGCTGATCTTGAGCTCCTGGGCGATCCGGTTGAACTTGCGTGCCCCAAGCTCTGGAAGGAAGTGGGAGATGATTTCGCGCAAGTGCGGACGGCTGACACCCAACTGCTCGAGCTGGTCGAGCTGGATCAGCAGACACTCGCGCAGGGACCGTGCCCCGATCCCGGCCGGTTCGAGCGACTGGAGCGCTTTGAGCACCGCGCGCACGCGCTCGCGGTCCACCCCCAGCTCGGCGGCCGCGTCGTCCACGCTGAGCGTGAGGTAGCCCCGCTCGTCGAGGCTGCCGACCAGGAACTCAGCGATGCCCATGTCCTCCAATGGCAGCATCGTGCCCAGCTCCCAGAGCAGCCGCTCGGCCAGGGTCTCTTCCGACGCCACGAGCGTGAGCGGGTCGAACTCTTCGTCTCGGGCCGGGCCGGGCTCGCGCAGCCAGGGATCGCGGTATCCAGCCGGGTCGCCGTCGACCGGGGGTTCGTTGATCTTCTGGCGCTGGATGCAGCGCGGGCAGATGCTGCCGTGAAGCTCGGTGCCGCAGATCGGACAGCTCGGTACTTCGAGGGCTTCAAGGGCCGGATTTTCGCTCAGCTCCTTGCTGATCGCCTGCTGAAGCTCGACGGAGGACAGCTCGAGGATGTAGTTCGCTGCCACCAGGCGCGGCGAAACACGGACCTCCTGTCGGGCCAGCACCTCTTGCCCGAGTTCGAGCTCCATCTGCATGGATGGCTTCCTCCTGCCGGCCGGCCGGCAGCGCCAAGGGGTTCACCTGCCAGGATGAGGCCGCTTGCCTAGGCAGCGTGCCACGAGCGCGTTGAGCAACGTCGGCGGACTGCCTAGGCAGGGCCGCTAGCCGATTGTAGCGCTTCTCAGGACTGGACAGAACTGAGCCGGGGGAGACCCCGGCTCAGATAGATGCTGAACATCCTGGGAGGGTGATCTACATCCGCTTGATCGCCTTTTCGGCGCGGCGGAAATACTCGTCTACCATCTCTTCGAGATCGCTCAGAATCGCCAGCAGCGCCGGCTTCAGCTCCGGCATAACCCGCTCCATGAAGAACTCGCGCGCCGCCTCAACCCGCTCCTCGCCGACGACGTCGCGGGCACGGTCGGTGACGCTGCTGGCGACCATTGCCGGCATCGGCTCCTCTTCCCGGGCGCGCCGCAGCATGTAGGCGATCACGCCCGCGGCGACCGCGCTGGCGAGGATGACGCCCGCAGCGACGTTCCGATTCTCTTCCCAGAACCCGCCCTGACCTCCGTCCATGTTCTGCACGAAACCCTCCTGCGCTTCGTCTCTCGGCCCGAGGCCCGCGGCCAGCGCGGGGCTGCGCGGCGCCCCTCTGATCGTAAGCGATCACCGGTATTCTGCAAGATTCGCTCCAAGATAGGGGCGGCTTCAACCCCGATACCCGGGCTGGCTCGTCGTGGCGTGATGATCGCCCTACCCGGGCCAGGAGCGGTTGCTATACTGCCCGGCGTGGTGACGGAGCGACTCTCCTGCGTGGGCCCGCGCTGGCCAGTGGCCCGATGACCACTCGAGGGCTGTTCGACGATCCCGAGCAGCCGCCCACCGGCGGGATCGACCGGGCGGCCCCGCTGGCGGCGCGGATGCGGCCGCGGACGCTGGACGAGTTCGTTGGGCAGGAGCACCTGCTCGGCCCGGGCCGGGTGCTGCGCGCCGCGATCGAACGCGGCCGCCTGACCAGCCTGATCTTCTGGGGGCCGCCGGGGAGCGGCAAGACCACCCTGGCCAACCTCATCGCGGCGGCCACCGGCGCCCGCTTCGTCTCCCTGAGCGCGGTCACCGCCGGCGTCGCCGACCTGCGCCGGGCGATCGACGAGGCGCGCGCGGCGCGTGCCACCAGCGGCCAGCGCACGATTCTGTTCATCGACGAGATTCACCGCTTCAACAAGACGCAGCAGGACGCTGTTCTCCACGCGGTGGAGCAGGGCATCGTCACGCTCATCGGCGCGACCACCGAAAACCCTTCCTTTGAGGTGAACAGCGCGCTGCTGTCGCGCTCGCGCGTGTTCACGCTCCAGGCGCTGGCCGACGAGGAGGTGGCGACCATCGTCCGCCGCGCGCTGGCTGATCGCGAGCGCGGCCTGGGCGACGAGCGGGTGGAGCTGGACAACGCGGCGCTGGCCCACCTGGTCCGCATGGCGAACGGCGACGCGCGAGTGGCGCTGACCGCGCTGGAGCTCGCGGTGGGGATCACCCAGCCGGGGCCCGATGGCACGCGGCACGTCTCTCCCCAGGCAATTGAGGAGGCGATCCAGCGTCGAGTGCTGCTGTACGACCGGGCTGGCGAGCAGCACTACGACCTGATCTCCGCGTTCATCAAGTCGGTCCGCGGCTCCGACCCGGACGCGGCGATCTACTGGCTGGCGCGGATGCTGGAGGCGGGCGAGGATCTCATGTTCATCGCCCGTCGGATCGTCATCCTGGCATCCGAGGACGTCGGGCTGGCCGACGCCCACGCGCTCCCGCTCGCGGTCGCGGCCCAGCAGGCGGCGCACCTGCTGGGGATGCCTGAGGCGCTCTACCCGCTCGCCCACGCCACGCTCTACCTGGCCTCTGTTCCCAAAAGCAACTCGGTGAAGCGCGCCTACTTCGCCGCGGCCGGCGACGTCGAGGCGACCCGGGCGGACCCGGTGCCGCTGCACCTGCGCAACGCGGTCACCGGGCTGATGAAGTCGCTAGGCTACGGAGCCGGCTATCGCTACGCGCACGACTTCCCGGATGCCAGAGTCGACCAGCAGCACCTGCCCGACAACCTGAAGGGGCGGCGGTACTACGAGCCGACCGACCACGGCGACGAGGCGCGGCTCAGGGCATACCTGGAGGCGGACCGAGGCGCGCGCGACACCACGTCACCCTGATCTCCGTCTGGTGCGGGCCTGCGGCACATGTCGAGCACCTCGCTGCTAGCCGCGCCAGGACCAGCGGCGATCGCGGCAGGCGAGGCGCACAGCCTGGCAGTGCAGGCGCCGCCGTAGCCGGCGTCGGAGGGACGCTGGCGGACAGGGCTAGCGCGGCAGGCGCTCTGCCAGCAGCTCCACCAGGTGTTGGACGCGCAGCGGGTAGCGGCCCGCGTCCGCGCCGCCGGCGAGGTGCAGCAGGCAGCCGGCGTTGTCCGCGACGAGCGTGGCCGCGCCGGTCGCCTGCGCATTGTCCAGCTTGCGCTTGAGCAGCCGCCGGGCGACGCGCGGGTGGTCGAGCGAGAAGCTGCCGCCGAAGCCACAGCACATGGTTGAGTCCGCCATCTCCACCAGCGCCAGTCCGGCCACCTCGCGGATGATCCGCCGCGCTTCGTCCTTCAGTCCCAGGCAGTTACAGGACTGGCAGGAGTCGTGGTAGGTGACCGTGCCATCCGCACCGCTCGCCAGGGCGCCGGCCGGAAGCTGGGCGACGCCGTCAAGGAAGTGGGTGAAGTCGATAACCCGGGCGCTCAGCCGCCGGGCGCGCTCCAGCCAGGCCGGCTCATCTCGGAACAGGTGCAGATAGTCCTGGGCAATCATCACCACGCAACTCGGGGCGCTACCCACGACGTACTCGCCCCCCGCCGCTTCCAGCGCCTGGATCGTCTGCTTGGCCAGCCGCTTGGCCCAGTCGCGGTCGCCCGCGTTGCTGGCAACGAGCCCGCAGCAGCGCCAGCCCGCCGGCAGGCGCGTCTTGCAGCCGAGCGCCTGCAGAAGCGCGATCGCCGCCTCGCCGGTGGCGGGCTTCAGCCGGTCAGTCAGACAGCCGGGGAAGTACACCACCGGCAGCCCGGTCGCCTGGCTCCCCGGCAGCGGCGGCCGCTCTCCAGCGACGAAGCGGTCGGCCAGGGCGGCGAACCGCATGCGCAGCGGCGTCTTCGCCAGCCCCGGCAGGCTGCGCCAGGAGGTGAGCCCGGCCGCGAGCGGCAGCGACCGGATCAGGCCGTCGTCGTCCAGAAATGGCGCCTGGGCAAGCTTGCCGATCGCCTGCGCGGTCTCGCTCGTCAGCCCGGTGATGAGCGCGCGCTTCTTAAGCGGCAGGCCCCGTTTCTGGACGTACCGCTGCCGGACATCGATGATCTGGCGCGGGATCGGGATGCCCACCGGGCAGACAGTCTCGCAGGTGTTGCAGGCGGCGCACAGGCTCTGCGGCGGACCAGCTTCCTCCAGCCCGAAGTGGATCGCGGTGAGCACTAGCCCGATCGGCCCGGTGTAGATGTGGCCGAAGGCGTGGCCACCGACGACGCTGTAGGGTGGGCAGACGTTGGCGCAGGCGCCGCACTTGATGCAGTGCAGCGCCTCCCTCAGGTCAGGGTCCTCGCGGGCCGCCAGCCGCCCGTTGTCCAGCAGGACGTAGTGGACTTCTCTGGGCCCGTGGACGCCCACCTCCAGCTTCAGCTCGATGTCGGCGCTGCGGCTCGGCCCGGTGATCATCCCGACGTAGGTGCTGAACTTCTGCCCGGTAGCGTTGCGTGCCAGCACCTTCAGGATCTCCGTCGCGTCGTCCAGGGTCGGGACGATCTTCTCGACCCCGATCACCGCGACGTGGACCGGCGGCAGCGTCGTCACCAGGTCTGCGTTGCCCTCGTTGGTCACCAGCACCATCGTCCCGGTGCTGGCGATGCCGATGTTCGCCCCGGTGATGCCCAGGTCGGCGGTGATGAACGCCTGGCGCAGCTCGCGCCGCGCCACCTTGACCAGCTCGGCGATATCAGGCGGGATCTCCTCCCCTACCTCCTTGCTGAACAGCGCCGCCACCTGCTCGCGTGTCCAGTGGATCGCCGGGGCGATCAGGTGCGAGGGCCGGTCGTGGGCGAGCTGGACGATCCACTCGCCTAGGTCCGTCTCCACCACCCGCACTCCCTGGCGACCGAGGTACTCGTTGATCCCGATCTCCTCGGTCACCATCGACTTCGATTTCACCGCCAGCTTCACGTTGTGCCGGCGGGCGATGTCGCCGATGATCCGCTGCGCCTCGTCGATCGTCGCGCTGCGATGGACGACCACGCCCACCTGCTCCGCCTCGCGGGTGAACTGCTCGACCAGCTCCGGCAGCCGCTCGATCGCGCTCGCCTTCAAGCGGTACAGCTTGCGCTGAATCGCCCGAAAGTCGTCGTTCGCGAAGGCGGCCAGACGCCGCTGGCGGAACAGCCCCAGCGAGCGGTCGAGCGCGATCGGCAGCGACTCGGAGGCGAGCGCTGCCTCCAGGCGCTCTTTGAAAGGTGGGATGCGTCCACTCATCGCCGCGCCGCTACTCGGGCCGCTTCGGGCGTTTGACCTCGGTGATGTACGGCCGGTCGGCGATCAGCGCCTTCAGCGAGCGCCATACGTCCATCACCTCGTCGTCCGGTGGGTCGGGCCGCATCTTCAGGTAGGCGGCGCCGCCGTTGTCGAACACCAGCGTGGGAGTGCCGAACACACCTAGCGTCAGTGCCTCCTCGTGATCCCGTTTCAGGGCCCGCAGCAGCGTCGGGTCCTGCATGTCGCGCCGAAGCCGGGCGGCATCCAGCGATTCGGCCGCTGCCCGGTCGATCGTCTCCTGCTCGTCGAGCGGGAGCCGCTCCACGTGGCGCGCCCGCAGCAGCGCCAGCAGGAACCGCTCGAACGCCTCTGGGCCCTGCCGTCGCGCCGCCTCGCCCGCCTTGAACGCCAGCAGCGAGCGACTGCGGAAGCCGGGCGGCTCGTCCCACACCTTCCATTCTGGCCCTTCCACGCTGTTGACCTGCTCAAGCGAGAACCAGCGCCACTCCACCTGAAGCGGAGAGTCGAGCCGCTGGCGTACCTTTCGCAGCCAGACCGCCGCGAAGTAGACGTACGGTCAGGTGAAGTCGGAGAAGACCTGCAAACGCAGGGGGGTGAGGGAGGTGACCATCAGGGGCTCCGTATCGCAGGGAGGTGAGTCGAGGAACGTGCATAATTCTAACGGACCGCTACGGCGGCCGATGTACGAGGGGAGGGGGCGATGACATCTGGCCAGACGGCCCGGCTGACGAGCTTCAGCCACGGCGCTGGTTGAGCGTGCAAGCTCAGCCCGACTGAGCTGGCGCACGTGCTGCGCCACCTACCCCTGGCCACCGACCCGAACGTCCTGGTTGGCGCCAGCACCAGCGACGACGCGGCGGTGTATCGGCTGGCCCCGGACCTGGCGGTCGTCGCTACGATCGACTACATCACGCCAGTGGTGGACGATCCGTTCACCTTCGGCGCGGTGGCGGCGGCCAACAGCTTGAGTGACGTCTACGCGATGGGCGCCACGCCGCTGTTCGCGCTGAGCGTGGTGAACTTCCCGCGCGATGCGCTGCCGTTCGAGCAGCTCGAAGAGATCGTCCGTGGTGGGGCGGAGAAGGCGGCCGAGGCGGGGATCGCGATCATCGGCGGGCATAGCGTGGATGACCGCGAGCCGAAGTTCGGCCTTGTCGTCGTCGGCGTCGTCCACCCGAACCGGATCGTGCGCAACGTTGGCGCGCGCCCGGGCGACCACCTAGTGCTCACCAAGCCGCTCGGCACCGGGGTGCTGCTGACGGCGTTCAAGGCCGGCTTGATCGACGCGGCCGCGCTGCAGCCCGCGGTCGACAGCATGCTGCTGCTCAATCACGACGCCTCGGCGGCGATGCAGGCGGTCGGGGTCCACGCGGCCACGGATGTCACGGGCTTCGGTCTGCTCGGCCATCTGTGCGAGATGCTCCGGGGGAGTGAGGTGGGGGCGACCCTGATGAGCGACGCCATACCGCTGCTGCCCGGCGCGCTCGACTTTGCCCGGCAGGAGGTGGTGCCCGGGGGGACGCGGCGCAACCTGGAGGCGGTTGGTCCGGCGGTGGAGTGGCACGCCCGGGTCGAGCCAGCGCTGCGGGCGCTCCTGGCCGACGCCCAGACCTCCGGCGGGCTGCTGATCGCCGTCGCAGCCGAGCGTGTCGAAGCGCTTCAGCAAGCGCTCGCCGCTCGCGGTGCTCCCGCGTGGTGGGTCGGCCGAATCACCGAGGGCCCGGCGACGATCCGCATCTGGTAAGGTGGACTCGGCCGCTCAGACGCGCAGCCCGGCGAACAGGTCCGTCTCGTGTGGCGCGGTCTCGATTCGGCTCTGGGCGAGCTGGAACGTCTCAATCCGGTAGATCTCCTGCGCCAGCTCTGGCGGCATGCGCAGGAACGGGCTGTCCGCCGGAATCTGCGTGCGATGCGCCTGCATCGCCCGGATCTTCAGCGGCACGTAGGCGGACACGTCGATCGCCGCCGTCACCATCTCGTCTGGCGCGCCTGGCGTCTCCCCTTCGGCGATCTCCCACGGCGGGGGCAAGCCTGCCTCCCGCAGCCCGTTCAGCAGCCGCTCGAACGACGAGCGGGTCCAGATTCCGTAGTACAGCTTCGCCGGGGCCCACGGCTGGAGCCCCTGCTGGGGATAGCGGTTCGGGTCAGCCGCGGCGTCGAACGCGGCCACGGTGATCTGGTGGGCGCGGATGTGGTCCGGATGGCCGTACCCGCCATCCGAGGTGTACGTCACCAGCACCTGCGGCTGGCAGCGCCGGATGATCTCCACCAACCGCCCAGTCGCCTCGCCGAGATCGGCCTGGTTGAACGAGCGCGGATCGGCATTCTCGGGCGTCCCGGCCATGCCGGAGTCACGGTAGCCCAGCAGATACAGGTCGCGCACGCCGAGGATGGCGCAGGCAGCGCGCAGTTCCCCTTCTCGCACCTCGGCCAGATTCTCTGGTGTCGCCGCGGTCGGGTCGACGATCTCCCCCACCGCGCCATCGGTACAGGTGACCAGGACCGTCCGCACCCCCTCGGCGGCGTAGCGGGCGAGGATGCCGCCGGTGAGGAACACCTCGTCATCAGGATGGGCATGCACCGTCATCAAGCAGAGCGTCACGGTGTTCCCCCTTTGTCGGGACAGGCAGGCAACTGCCTGCTGCATTGTAGCGGCGGCAGAGCGGCGCCGATGCCCGGGCGCCGTGGTTCGCCCGCCTGGCGACGCTGGCGTCGCGCCCCTACACTGTCGGCGCAACGATAGGAGGCGAGGGTGGAGCGGGCGGCGGGCGAGCAGGATCACAAGGAGCGGGTGCGGCAGGAGTTCACCCGCCAGGCCACACGCTTTGCCGCCGCCGCCTGGATCGGTGACCAGGCGCGCGTCGCCCGGCTGGTGCAGGCGGTGGAGCCCAGCCCAGAGGCGCGGGTGCTGGAGGTGGCGACCGGGCCGGGCTACGTTGCGCAAGGGTTCGCCGCCGTCTGTCGCGAGGTCGTCGGGCTGGACCTCACCCCGGCGCTGATCGAGATCGCCGAGCAGCAGCGGCGGGAGCGCGGGCTGGACAACTTGCGCTTCCAGGTGGGCGATGCCGAGCATCTGCCGTTCGGGGACGGGGAGTTCGACATCGTCGTCTGTCGCTTCGCCTTCCACCACCTGCCCGAGCCGGCGCGCGTGCTCGGCGAGATGGCCCGCGTCTGCCGGCTGGACGGCGCGGTCGCGGTGGAGGACATCATCGCCAGCGAGCAGCCGGAGCGCGCCGACTACCAGAACCGCTTCGAGCGGCTGCGCGACCCCTCGCACCAGCGGGCACTACCGCTGACCGAGCTGGTCGACCTGTTCACGGCCGCTGGCCTGGAGCTCCGCAACCTGCAGCTCAACCTGCTCATCCTGCCGGTAGAGCGCTGGCTGAGCAACAGCCACACCCCGCCCGAGTGTGCCGCCCAGGTGCTGGCGCTGCTTGAGGCGGATCTGGAGCGGGACCTGAGCGGCGTCCGGCCGTTCCGCCAGGACGGCGAGCTGTACTTCCGGCAGCGCACCATCACCCTCGTCGGCCGCAAGCTGCCCGTCCGCTGACGCCCAGGCGCGGAACGCGCGGGGCTACGCCTCGGCCAGCCCGAGCTGGAACAGGCGGTTGGCGTTGCGCCAGAAGAGCTTGGCCTCCACCTCTGGCCCCAGCCCAAGCCGGCGCAGGCTGTCCACCCCGTGGCGGACCGGATAGGGCAGGTCGGGGAAGTCGCTCCCGAACAGAAGGCGGTCCTGCAGATCGACCAGCCGGCGGGGATCGGGGCGCCAGTCCAGCAGGTCGGTGTACACCAGCGTGGTGTCAAGGTAGACCCGCGGGAAGCGCTCGGCCAGGGCGAAGAACGGCTCGAACTCGTCGGCGCCCATGTGGGCGACGATGGCTGGCAGGTCGGGGAAGGCGCGCAGCAGGCGGGCGAACGGCTCTGGGCCAAGGTGCTCGCCACCCTCTGGCGCCCGGCCGACGTGGAAGACGATCGGCTTGTCCAGGACGCAGGCGCGCTCGTACACCGGAAAGAGCCGCCGGTCGTCGGGGGCGAAGCGGCCCACCTGACAGTGCAGCTTGGCGCCGGCCAGCTTCAGCTCCAGCCAGGCCTCGTCGGCGAGGCGGCCGACGTCCGGGTCGCCAGGGTGAAAGGTCGCCAGCGGGACGCTGTCGGGGAAGCGCGCCGCGGTCTCGGCGCTCCACCGGTTCAACTCGGCGGCCACGCCGGCCTTGTGGGCGTAGCTCATGAAGACGAAGCGGCTGACACCCAGCTCGCGTCGGAGTGTCGCGACCAGTCCCTCGGTGGTGTCCTGGTAGCGGATCGGCCAGAGGTGCTCGGCGAAGTAGCGCCAGACGGCGCGGAACAGGCGATCGGGCATGAGGTGGACATGCGCATCCACCAGCGGCCGCGGCAGCGGCAGCTCCTCCACTGCCGGGCCTGCTCCTGCCTGGAAGCTCTCTGCCACCCGTGCTCTCTGCTTGCCCGAGGGCCCGCCCTGGTGGTCGCGCTGTCGCCGCGTGCTGGCTACAGCCTGCCGAGCGCGCGCAGCACCTTCTCGCTGGTGATCGGCAGGTCGGTAATCCGTGCGCCGATGGCGTCCTCGACGGCGTTGGCCACCGCCGCCGCGGGCGGCACCACCGGCGGCTCGCCGACACCACGGGCGCCGAAGGGACCGCGCGGCGCCGGGACTTCGACGATGACCGGGGTGATGTTCGGGACGTCTATGGCGAGCGGGAGCGCGTAGTCGGCGAAGGTGCCGGTGAGGAGCTGGCCCTGCTCGTCGTAGCGCATCTGCTCGAACAGCGCCCAGCCCAGTCCCTGGGTCACCCCGCCCCGAATCTGGCCCTCCACCTCGGGCGGGTTGATCGCCTTGCCGACGTCCTGCACCGCGACGTAGTCGGTGACCTGGACGTGGCCGGTGTCCGGGTCCACCCGCACCTTGGCCAGGTGGACCGCGAAGCCGGGGGCGCGCTCGGCGGTCGCGGTCGCCCCGCGGCCGTAGACCGGCTCGTACTTGCTCCCGAACTCAAGGCTCAGCCGAGCCAGCTCCTTCACCGCCAGCCCGCGGTCCGGCGCGCCGCGCACGTGGACGCGCCCATCCGCCAGCACCAGGTCGTCCGGGGAGACCTCCAGCTTGTCGGCGGCGATGCGCAGGAGCTGCAGCCGTGCCTCCTCGGCGGCGCGCCGGACCGCCTCACCCACGGTATAGGTAATCTTGCTCCCGCCGGCCATCCCGGAGTTGGGCGCCGTGTCGCTGTCGGCGTGGACCATCTTCACGTCCTCCAGCGGTAGCCCGAACGTCTCCGCCGCGATCATCGCCAGGGTGGTGCTGGTCCCGCTGATGTCCACCGCCCCGACCTGCACCGTCAGCTTGCCGTCGCGATCCAGGCGGCAGATCGCGTTGGCGGGCTCGAGCCCGCCCGGCCAGGCGCCGACGGCGACGCCGCGGCCCTCGCCGGGCTGTTTCGCGGCCCGGTAGGCCGGGTGGTCCCGCAGCGCCTCCAGGCAGGCGCGCAGCCCGATCACCCCCCAGCGGTCACCGCTCGCTTGCGGGTCGCCCTGGTCGACGCAGTTCTTCAGCCGCAGCTCGACCGGGTCCATCCCGAGCTGTCGGGCCACCTGCTCCACGGTGGACTCGATGGCGAATGACGCTTGCACCGAGCCGGGGGCGCGGTAGGCGCCCGGGCCCGGCTTGTGGCTCAGCACCTCCTGGCCCTGGATGTCCAGGTTCGGTACCTTGTAGCAGCTTCCGAGCAGCAGGCTCGAGATCGCCATGGGCGCCCCCGGGAAGGAGCCCGCGTCGAACAGCACCCGCGCTTGCAGCGCGGTAAAGGTGCCGTCTCGCTTGGCTCCGAGTTTCACCGAAATCGTCGCCGGCGGGGCCGGGGTGGGGTTCAAGAACTCGTCGCTGCGGGTGTACACCAGCCGCACCGGCCGCTGTACCTGCCGCGCCAGCGCTGCGACGAGCGGCTCCATCACGCAGATCTTGGCGCCGAAGCCGCCGCCCACCGTGGTCGGGACGACCTTCACCTCGTGCTCGGGCAGCCCGAGCGCCTGGGCGATCTCCGTGCGGCAGTAGAACACCCCCTGTGTCGCGGTCCAGACCGTTACCCCACCGCTGAGCGGGTCGGGCGCGGCCGTCACCACGCGTGGCTCCAGGTACGACTGGTGGACCATCGCGGTGCGGTAGGTGCGCTCGACGATCACGTCCGCCTCGGCGAAGCCCTGCTCCACGTTGCCACGCTTGAGGTGGACCGTGTCGGAGACGTTCGGCCCCTGTTGCTCCTTCGGCTCCTCCGCGACCGATACGGTGGCGTGCGCGGCCGCCTCCCCATCCTCGGCCGACTTCGGCAGCGGCCGCACCACGGGTGCATCCGGCGCGAGCGCTGCCGCGGCGTTCGGAATCACGGGCAACGGCTCGTACTCGACGTTCACCAGTGCCGCGGCATCCTCGGCGAGCGCGTCGCTCTCCGCCAGCACCGCCGCGACCGGCTGGCCACGGAAGAACACCTCGCCACGGGCCAGAGGCATCTTGGGGCGTGAGGCCGGATTGAGCCCGGGTAGGTCGAGCTCCTCGCCGCCAATCACCGCGTAGACCCCGGGCAGCGCCAGTGCCGCCGAGGCGTCGATCTTCACGATGCGCGCGTGTGCGTAGGGACTGGGAACCAATCGGCAGTACAGCAGTCCGGGGATCGGGAGATCGGCGCCAAAGCGGATCTGGCCAGTCACCTTGGGCTGGCCATCGATCCGTCGCACCGCTGTTCCGACAATCTGAGAGGCAGGCAACACGGACCTCCGTGAGGAAACTCCGCCGCGCCGGCGCGGCTCGCGGTACTGTCTGAAACGCAGTATAACGATGGACCTCCCGGGGTGGCGGTCGCACCTGTCCGCTCCGCTTGGCCGGGCGCCGTGTCCCTGGGCAGGAGAGCACCCATGGAGATTCGCACTGCTCGCCTGGAAGACCACGACCAGCTCCTCTGTCTCTGGAGCGCGGCCGGGCTGAAGCCCAGCCGGGCCGACACGCCCGAGGCGCTGGCGCGCAAGCTGGAGCGGGACCCGGACCTGTTCCTGGTGGTCGAGGAGCAGGGGCGAATCGTCGCCTCGATCATGGGCTCCTACGACGGCCGGCGCGGCTGGATCAACCGGCTCGCGGTCGCCCCGGAGCGCCGGCGGCGCGGGGTCGCTACCCGCCTGCTCACCCTGGTAGAGGCGCGGCTGCGGGCACGCGGCTGCCTGAAGGTGAACCTGCTGATCGAGCCGGACAACGCCGCGGTGCAGGCCTTCTACGCGCGGCTGGGCTACGCGACAAAGCCGCTGATCTTCATGGAGAGGTGGCTGTGACCGGATTGGAAGGCATTTCCCTGTCCTGGCCCACCGCTCCATGGTAGAACATGCATTCGGTATTGCTGTCCAGCGCTGAGGAGGGCGCGTGGCGGTTCGCTTCCTGCACCTGGCCGACGTCCACCTCGGCACGTACCACTGGGGCTCGCGGGAGCGGGCGCGGGACTATGGCCGCGCCCTGCGCTGGGTCGCCGACTACGCGCTCCAGTCGCGCTCATCGTCGGGCGAGGCAGTGCGCTTTGTCCTCATCGCCGGCGATCTGTTCGACCGGGCCGGGATTGACGCCGCGACCCATGATGAGGCGAACGAGGCGCTGCGGGCGCTGAGGCGGGCGGATATCCCGGTCATCGTCACGGAAGGTAACCACGACCGGCCACGCGACCGCGAGGTCAAATCGTGGCTGGAGAGCTTCAACGACCGCGACCTGCTCGTCTATCTGTCGGCCGGCTTCACCTCCGAGCCACGCCCCGATGGGATGTTCGAGACGACCTGCCGGCTCGCTCCCTATGACTTCCGGCGCGGCGAAGGGTCCTACGTGGACATCGACAACGTCCGGGTTGTCGGCCTACAATATCTCGGCCATGCGCTGCGGCGGCGACTGGCGCCGGTCGCGCAGGCGCTGGACGCGCTCCCCTCGGGCCGGGTGGCTCGGACGATCCTGATGGTCCACGGCGGAGTGGAAGGGATCATCCCCGGCTACAAAGCCGAGGTGAGCCGTGACGACCTGGCGATTCTGGAGCCGCGGCTCGACTATCTAGCGCTCGGCCACATCCACAAGCGATTCACCAACCGCGACCTGGATGACCCGCGCCGGGTCCGCGGCCCCGAGGTGCGGGAGTGGGTGTTCAACCCCGGGTCGCTGCAGGTGTGGCGTCGCGACGAGGCGGGCTGGAAGCACGGCTTCTTCGACGTTACGCTGCACACCGAGCGGCCTCAGGGGCTAGAGGCGCGCTTTGTCGAGCCGCCGCATCGCCCCTGCGTCGTGATGACGCTGAATGTCGGCGAGTGCGCCACGCCCGCCGACCTGCTCGCCAGCGCCCGCCGGCTGATGCAGCAGGAGCGGGAGGTGCTGCCCGTCCGCGAGGATCCGCTGGCGTTCCTGGTCCTCACCGGACAACTGCGCTTCGACCGCCGCGACCTGGACCTCGGGGCGCTGGACAGCCTGCTACGGGAGATCTTCCGGCCGATCGCCGGCGACGTGGCCGACCAGACCTACTTGACAGAAGGTCTGGTCGAGATGGATGGCGGGGAGGGGCCGATCGACCAGGCCCGGCTCGAGCGCGAGGTGTTCCGCCAGCTCTGGCTGGCGGATGAGCGCGACAAACCCTACGCCGCGGCGCTGGCGGAGCTGACCCAGCAGGCGAAGGGCATGGTGCTGGACAACCTGCCGGCGGCGGACGTGGCGGACCACCTCCTGGCTGAGCTGCGCAAGCTGCGACAGGGAGCGTAACGTGGACGAATACGAGGACGTTTCGGCCGAAGAGACGGAGCAGCCAGCAGCGCCTCGGGAGCCGCTGGAGGCGCCCGAGCCACGTCCCTGGCGGGTCGACGCGCCACCCGTGGCGCCAAACCTGCTCCGCAAGCGTCCGCCCCGGCCCGGCCCCCGTGTCGCCCCCTACCGCCTCCCGGGCCCGGCCGGCGCCATCCGTCCGAACCGTGTCGTCGTCGGCCGGCTGCGGCTGGTTCGGAAGATCGGGAGCTAGTGCGGTGCGGCTGCTGTCGGTCGAGCTGGAGGGTATCAAGTCCTACGCTGAGCGAACGAGGATCGACCTGGAGCCCGGCGTCAACGCGCTGGTTGGCCACAACGGGGCGGGCAAGAGCACCGTGCTGGAAGCGATCGGCGCGGCGCTGTTCAACTACCTGCCCTACCAGCGACACGAGGACTTCGTCCGCCGCGGCGTGGCCAGCGGGCGCGTGGCGGTACGTCTTCTCTCCGGCCTGGATGAGCGCTGCTATGAGGTTGTCCGCATCGTCGGCAAGAACGGCGCCTGGTATGTGTACGACCCGGAGCTGGGCGTTCGCGAGGCGGAGGGCGAGCGGCCGGTCACCGCCTGGCTGCGTGAGCACCTGGAGCTGGCTCCGGGAACGCCCCTACCGATGCTGTTCCTCGACAGCGTCGGACCGCCGCAAGGCACCTTTACCGCCCCGTTCCTGGACACCCCGACAGACCGCAAGAAGCGGTTCGACCGGCTGCTGCGGGTTGCCGAGTACCAGGAGGCCTGGCTGCAGCTCCGCGAGGTCGCCCAGGAGTTCGAGCGGCGCCGGCTGGAGGCCGAGGCCCGCTTGGCCGAGCTACGAGGCGAGACGGCCCGGCTGCCGATGGCGCGCGAGGCGCGGGAGGCGGCAGCGGCGCAGGCCGCCGCGCTGGAGGCGCTCTGCCAGGAGCTGGAGCGCCGGCAGCGGGAGGCCGAGCTGCTGGTGAGCCGGCTGGACCTGGCGCTGACCCGGGTTCACGAGGCGCAGCGGGTGCACGCCAGCCGCCAGAGCGACCTGGCCAGCGCCCGCGAGCGGCTGGAGACGGCGCGGGCGGCGATGGCGGAGGCCGAGCGCGCCGCCGAGCTCGTCGCGGCCAGCCGGGCGGGAGCGGAGGCGTACCAGGAAGCGCTCACGGTGGTGCGGGCGCAGGAGCAGCGGCGCAAGGAGCGCGACGCGCTGCAGCAGCGGCTCCGACAGGCCCAGGAGCGCGAGCAACGCTGCACTGCCGAGCTGGCGGCGGTCGAGCAGCGGCTGGCGGCGGCGGAGGCGGACGCCGAGCGCTTGCACGCCTTGCTGCCAAAGGTCTCGGAGCAGGAGGCGGCGGAGCGCGAGCGGGATCAGGCGCTGCGACGGGTCTCGGAGCTGGAGGGGCAGCAGCCGGCGCTGGAGGAGCTGCGCCTGGAGCTGAGTCGGGCCGAGCAGGAGAAAGCGGAGGCGGAGCAGGACCTGCGGGAGCGGCGGGTGGCGGCGCGCGAGGCCCAGGAGCTGCTGTCGGTGCAGCGCGAGCTGGAGCAGCTCCGGCTGGAGCTGCAGCAGTTGACGCAGCGCGCGGAGCAGCTCCGGCAGGCGACACTGGCGCGAGAGCAGGCGCAGGTGCGGCTCGAGGCGCATGCCCAGGAGGAGGCGGCGATCCTGGCCGATCTGGCCCGCCTGGAGGCGCTGCGGCCGCTGGCCGAGACGCTGCCGGCGCGCGAGGCCGCGGTGCGGGAGCTGGCCGGTCGCTATCAAGCCGCTGAGACGGCGCTGGCGACCGCGCGCGAGACGCGCGCGCGGGTGGAAGGGGGGCTCTGCCCGTTCCTGATTGAGCCGTGCAAGAACGTCGCCGAAAAGGGCGAAGGGCTGACGCTGGAGAGCTACTTCGATAGCCAGATCGCGCTGGCGGCCGAAGCGGTCGCCGCCTCACGGGCGATGCTTGACGAAGCGCAGGCCTTGCTCGACCAGGCGGCGGCGGCGCAGCGCCAGCTCCAGGACGAGGCTGGCGCGCTGGCCCGCCTGGCGCTGGCGCGGGAGCAGCGCCAGGCCGCCGAGCGCGAGCGCGACGAAGCCCAGCGGCTGGAGCGCGAGCTGGCCGACGCCCCGGAGCGGCTACACGCGGCACAGGAGCGCGCCGCCGCGCTCGAGCAGGCGCTACCGGCGTTGCAGCGCGCCGCCGAGCGGGCCGGGGGGCTGGACGCCGCCCAGCGGTCGCTCCAGGCGGCGACGCAGCGGCTCTGGCAGACGCGCTCGCGGCTGGAGCGGCTGGAGCGGGAGCTGGAGCGGCTGCCGGAGCTCCGCCAGCAGCTCCAGGAGGCCGAGCGGCGGCGCGAGCAGCTCGGCGACGTGCGCGGAATCGTGGCCGAGCTCCGCCGTCGAGCGGAGGAGGCGCCCGCGCTACAGGAGTGCGCCACGCAGTTGCGCGAGGAGCAAGCGGCGCTGGCAAGCGCGGTCGAGCGCCTGGCGCTGGAACTGGCGCCGTTTGCCGACGTTGACGAGCGCCTCGCCTGCGCCTACGCCGCGCGTGATCGCTACCAGCCAGACTACGAGACATTCGTCGCCAACCAGGCCCTCGCGGCGATGCTGGACGACCGGCGCGACACCTGTCGCCGCCACGAGGAGCTGGTGGAGCGGCAGCAGGAGCTGGCCGAGCAGGCGGCCCGCGAGCTTGCCGCGGCCGAAGCCGCCTATGACCCGGAACAGCACGAGGCGGCGCGGCGAGACAGCGCCGACCTTGCCAATCGGCTGGGGGCGGCCCGCAGCGACCTGCAGCACGCGCGGGAGACGCTCTCCTCGCTCGACATGGAGATTCAGCAGCTCCAGGTGAAGGAGCAGGAGCGGGTGCGCTGCGAGGCGGAGATCGCGGAGCTGGCCGAGGCGGGGTCGCTGGTCGAGCGCATGCGCGGGCACATCCGCGCCGCCGGCCCGCGCATCGCCCAGACCAAGCTCCAGCGCCTGTCCGAGCTGGCCAGCAAGCTGTTTGGGGAGATCCTCGGCGACGCCACCGCCCGGCTGGAATGGGCGGGCGATTACGAGGTGATCCTGCACCAGCGCGGCCACCGGCGGAGCTTCCGCCAGCTTTCGGGCGGGGAGCAGATGTGCGCCGCGCTCGCCATTCGGCTGGCGCTGCTCAAGGAGACCTCCGAGGTCCGGATCGCCTTTTTGGACGAGCCGACGACGAACATGGACGACACCCGGCGGGCGAATCTGGCGCGGCAGCTCGCCGCACTCAAGGGGTTCGAGCAGATGGTCGTCATCTCCCACGACGACACGTTCGACGGGCTGTACGGCCACGTCCTGCGTGTCGCGAAGGTGGATGGCGCCTCGCAGGTGGAGGACGCGGGCTGATGGCGTTCTGGGCGGACAAGGTGGCCGCGGCACTCCAGGAGAGTCTCCCCCGCCTGCGCCAGCTCACCGCCCAGCGTGACGCTGACGCCGAGGCCTTCCGCCAGGCGCTCACCACCTGCGCTCGCCTGTCGGCGACGGAGATCCAGGCCCAGCTCGCCGGCATCCCGAGCCCCGGCGCGCTGCCGAGCGATGAGCACGAGCGGAGCGCCGACTGGTTCCTCCGCTTTCCGGCGCGTTTCCGCAACCACCGCGAGGCCCGCGCCTGGGCCCACCAGCGCATCCGCGGGGTGACGACGGTCGCGGTGGATGGCAGCGAGCTCCGCCCCTCGCGTGATCTCTCGCTCCCGCTCGGCTTCGTCCAGGTCGCCTGGTTCCGCAACCCGCACCTGGGATACGACGGCGAGCGCTACGAGAAGGGCGTACACGTGCAGGTTGTGCTGCCAGACCTGGACGGCGCCGACGCGAGCCTGCGCCGCTTCGAGGCGGAGTGCGAGACGCTCGTCGCCCAGATGGCGCGTCTGGCCGGGCGTACACCCCCGGCGGTGGTGTACTTCGACGGGACGCTCATCGTCTCGTTCACCAGCGAGATGAGCTTCGACCTGGCCGGACGCTACATCGAGGCGATCGTCAAGGCGCTGGACGCCTCGGAGCGGTTCCGGGTGCCGCTGGTGGGCTACATCGATTCCAGCGATGCCAAGGACCTGTGCGTGCTGCTGGCCCACCTGGCCGGGCTGCCGCTGCCCCGCGGGATCAACGACGCGGCGCTGCTCGCGGAGGCGATGGACTGGGGCGACCGCACCAAGGCGTTCATCTGTGCCCGCGACGACCAGGTGCTCACGCGCTATCGCGGATCGGGCCAGGAGCGCAGCCTGGCCCGGGAGATCTGCTTCGTGTACCTCCAGACGACCGCGTTCGGCCCGCCCGCCCGGCTAGATGTGCCTGCCTGGGTAGTGCGGGAGGGACTGCTCGACCACGTGGTCGACGTCACGCGCTGCGAGGTCGTCGCCACCGCGACCGGCTATCCCTATGCTATCGAGGCGGCCGACGCCGCGGCGGTCCTGCGGGCGAACGACCGCGAGCGGCTGATCGGCGCGGCGCAACGCTTCTGCGAGCACTTCGATCTGGATCTGCACGCGGTGCCCAAGGCGACGAGCAAGCGGCGTCGCCGGACCTGAGGAAGGGAGGAGCCGTGGGCGGAGACAACACGCCAGGGCGCTCGATCGGAAAGGTCGTCAAGTCGAACAGCCACACGGACTACGTTGTCCAGGTGTACGGCAGCGCCGACGGGCCGGAGCCGCCCAGCCCGGCGGAGTACGCCGTCGGCACGTTCGTGACCCTGGAGGTCGAGCTGGTTCGGCTGGTCGGGGTGCTCTACGACACGATCCTGCTGAACCCGGACTACGGGAGCCTGGGCCCGCGTCTGTCGCCGCGCGACGAAGTGGCGGTGTTCAGCCCGGACTACCTGGACGAGAAAGCCACGCTCGTCGGGGTTCTGGTGGTGGGGGAGATCGATGCGGAGGGGCGGCCCAGCCACAGCCTGCCGCCGCTCGCGGCGCAGGTGGGCACTGAGGCCTGCCTGCTGAGCGAGGCGGAGGTGCGCGCCTTCCACACCGCGCCCGACGACCCGACACGCCCCCGCGTGGGGTACCTGCCGCGGCTGATGGCCCGGGGTGGCGACATTGCGCCCGGCCTGGCGCAGCTCATCCTGGCGCGCCTGGCGCGCCTGTTCCCGGAGCACGCCCGCGTGCTCGGCGTGCTGCGCGACAACGTCGCGTTCCGCTCCACCGTGGACGTGCTGCGATGAGGGACATCGTGAGGAAATGGCGAGGGAATGGCGCCTGAAGGCGCTCACCGACCTGTGGACCGGCGACGCCGACGGAAAAGGGCAGTGTACGATCCCCACCGGCTTGCTCGGCTCCATCCGCTGGTGGTTCGAAGTGCTGGTCCGCGGCCTGGGCGGCGCGGCGTGCGACCCGTCGGAATCCAATAACCGTTGCCCCGACCAGCAAGGCAGGCGCTACGTCGTCTGTGAGCTGTTCGGTTGCACCGGCTGGGGGCGCAAGTTCCGGTTCGAGGTACGCGGCGGGAACGGCGCGGTCATGAGGGACCAGATCAAGAAGGACACCGAGTTCATCCTGCGTTTCACGCCGCTCCGCCCGATCGCCGCGCAGGAGTGGGCGCTGCTCGACCTGACGCTTCGGCTCATCGCCGACTACGGCGCCCTCGGCGGCAAGACGGTCCTCAAGCCATCCGACGAAGCGACTCGTAGCGGTCTACCACACCATCACGACTACGGCATCGTGAAGGTTGAGCAACGGGCAGGCATCCAGGCGTGCTCGCAGGCTGATCTCGAACGCTACGTGCGCGACGGTCGCTGGCGAAAGCCGCCGCAGCAGGACTTCGCGTGGGCATCGCTGACGAACTTCTGGTGCGTGAATGGAAGACACCTCGCGCGGCAGAGCGCCGACAAGAGCACATTCAACAAGGTTCTTGGCCGAAAGGAGCCCAAGACCCAGGGCCAGCAGCTCGCCAGCAACGACAGGGTAAACCGATGGCTGGCCGGCCGGCAGCAGGAGAGCAAGAAGATCTTCAGCTTCAGGAGCCCGCCGCGCACCTTCGGGTTTCAGTCTCCAGGTGCAGTGCACTTTAAGATGATCAAAAAACGGTTGTGTAAGGCCTGGAAAGATGACGGCTTCAAAGATGAGGAATTCATGACCGGCGCGGCAATTCTTGCACGTCTCATGACGCAGGCTGGAGTGGCACCATGAAGTTCGACCTGTACGCCGAACTGGCCTCGCAAACCGCCTGCCCCACCAGTGGTCCGTTGCCAGCCGGGCTTGCATCCGGGTTCGTGGATGGATGCACGGCGTGGTCCACGCGGGGTGGCACTGAACGAAACGATGCCCGCCAGTGCTACATGCGGCGCGCGCAGGGCCAGAACCTGCGGCTGCCGAGTCGGCTGCAACTCGATCCACCGTTCGACCGGCTGCCTGACAATTCCTGGCTCGCCTTCGAGGTTGCATTCACCCTGGAAACCCCCTGGTACTCGAAGGACGACCGGCCGTTCCACGTGCTCGATAACCCCGTACGCAAGGACCGCGTGTTCGGCGTGCCGTACCTGCCGGCGGCGAGCTGGAAGGGGCTGCTGCGCTGGGCGTGCCGGATGCAGGCGGGGCTGCATGACTACCTGGAGCAGCACAATGGCACGCTCGATCGGTGGCAGGACCCGGCGTGGATCGTCCACCTCTTCGGCAACGAGAAGGGCGAGACGGAGGACTTCCAGCAGGGGGCTCTCGTCTTCTACCCGACCTGGTTCAATAAGATCGGCTTCGAGGTCATCAACCCCCACAGCCGTAGGACCCGGGCCGGAACCCAGCCCATCTACTATGAGGTGGTTCCAGCGGGCACCGAAGGGACACTCCATCTGCTCTCTGCGCCGCTGCCCGGCGCCGCCCCTCGGGACAAGGTGAAGCCCGAGGAGGCCATCGAGCCCCTGCTCAAGGCCATTGAGGCGCTGCTGACGACCTATGGTATCTCGGCCAAGCGCACGGCTGGCTGGGGCACCGCCAGCGTGCGTCAATGGAAGGCATGGCGGAATGGCCACGAGCCTGTTGAGGCGGAGACGCTCGCGGACTTCGAGAGCAAGGTCAAGCCGTGGGTCACCCCGACGGGGGCGCGCGATGGCTGACTTCGAACCCGCCAAGAGGCTGCGCGAGCACCGACCCCTGCTCCTGGCGATGGAGGCCGTGGGCTGGCTGCACATGGCGGGCAAGGCGCGGGCCGACTTCCTGCGCGAGTACGGCGGCCAGAAGACCGGCTACCACTACGAGCGCTGGCACGAGCGGGAGAGCTCGCCGTTCCCATGGGACGTTCTCCTGCAATGGATGAAGGCCCAGTTCCCTACGGTGAGCGGGGCGAACGTCGGCTGGTCGGGCACGCTCACGGACTTCCTGACGAAGCACCGGGACCGCGACACCGGGATACTCGGGCTGCTCCAGGCCGCGCACGGGATGGCCTCGGGGATCGAAAAGAACCTGCCGACCGCGACCTCCGAGTACCTCGGGCAGGATATCACGCACATGTGGCTTGCGTCCGCCTTCGGCCTGCCCGTGCGGAACCTGCTCACGGACCCGCCCGAGGTGCTGACCGAGCCTGGCTGGCGGCGGCTCCTGGAGGAGGTCCGGCGCGTCCTGGAGACGATCCCTCACCCCGGCCTGCCGGCCACCCCTCTCCCGCGAGCGGGAGAGGGGCCGGGGGTGAGGGACGTTGGCACCTGGCAGCGCTGGCGAGACTCGGCCATCGGACCGAACAGCCTCCTACGGACCGCCTTTTCGTCCACGATCGCCGAGACGCGGCTGCCGAACAACGAGGTCACGCTGTGGGACCAGTCCTACGTCGCGGCCGCGCTCTTCAAGAGCGCCGTGGCCGGAGCGATCCTGGAAGGCAGCGGCTTCTCATGGACCTTGAAGGATCTCAAGCAGGCCACGCGCTGGCGCCTGCTGACGGTCGGTGTGGGCACCGACCACTACGAAGCCCGCGCTGTGCGCATCGGCGACTGGCTCGGCGCCCGCGCTGACATCGACGCGTTCTTCAAGCAGGTCTGCCAGCTTGTCGAGGTGGACCTGGCCGTTGGATCGCTGCTCTACCGCGACGCCAGCGTCTGCGTCTTCTCCTCCCCCGGCGAGCGCTCGGACGGTACAAGCGCGGACCTCAAGATCCCGGAGTGGGAGCGATGGCTCCAGGAGCAGGCTGATACATACGCGCAGGGGCTAAAGCTGGAAACCCCGCCGTGCTGTCGCATCAGCGAGCCGACACGCAGCCTGGTGCCCATGGTCAAGGAGATGCACGCGGTCCGCGAGACGCTGGCCGTACCGGTCCACCGCTCGTGGAGCATCACCGCGAGCGTGGCGACCGGCCACGTCTGCCCCGTCTGCCTGGTGCGGTACAACGGCAAGGCAAATGACAAGCAGCGGCCGTGTGAGGTGTGCCAGGAGCGCCGGCGGGGCCGTCTCGATGCCTGGCTGAATGGCAAGCTCGACTCCGACACCATCTGGATCGACGAGGTGGCCGACGCCGATGGCCGGGTGGCGCTCCTCACGCTGAGCCTCGACCTCGAGCCCTGGCTCGAAGGTAGGAAGACCGATTCTCTGCGCGCGCAGGCCATCTCAGATTGGCGGACACATAACCCCGAGCTTTCGGAGTACTGGCAGCGAGACCAAAGTAGACGCAGAAAGATCCCAAATCCAGTCGATCCGCTCCGAAGTTTCGACAGCCTGCTCGGGGAAATTCGGGGGAAGGTGGGTACTACGCCCGACACGACCGACCTGCTGCTGGCGAACCTTCAGGAAGGGTACCGATACGAAAACGACTGGTCGTCGTTTTTCAGCAAGATTGTTGAGGACCGTTCGGACGCCCCACGGTGGGACCAGCTCGACCCCGAGCAGCGCGCCCGCTGGCTTGTCCATCAGTTCTTCGCCAAGCTCGCCTCGCCCGGCCGCATCTACCGGTTCTGGCGGCAGGCGGAGGAATTCTTTGCTGGGCTGTTCGTCGAGTTCCGCGAGCTAGCAGCCCGCGATGCCAATCGCTGGCGGGTGCGCCGACTGACCGTAGTCCCTGATCAGACGTCAGCAGGTGAGGGCTGGCGGGACCGCGAGATCTATGATGGGCGCCTGGGCGATGCACCGGTGAGCCTGCTCTATCGCCAGGACGCCCAGGACTTCGTCACCGCGTGCAACCTCGCCCGGCTGCTTCGGGTGGAGGAGACCGCCGAAGCGTTGAGGGGCAAGGAAGTCGTCCTCCGGGGTGACGACTTCAAGCAGCGCACGTTGCGCGTGCACCAGGTCAAAGATGCCGGCCCGCTGGGTGCCTACGCTCCGGTGATCCCCCTTGAGTTGAGCCCGCTCCGCTTCCGCGTCCTGGTGCCGCTGGAGGCTGCTTCCGCCTGTCTCGACCGGGCGGTCGCGGCGTGGAACGAGCAATTCGCCCGGGTCTGGGACCGCCTGCCCCTGCGGGCCGGCATCATCGCCTTTCCGCGGACGCTCCCCTTCCAGGCGGTCATCGAGGCCACCCGTAACGTAGAGGATACGCTCGACCACGCGCCGTGCGAATGGTGGCGGGTCACCGCGTGCGACGCGCGCTCGGGCGTGGTTGCCCTGGGCCTCAAGCGTCCCGATGGTAGTGCGGAACTGCGCACCATCCCCGTCACGCTCCCCGACGGCCGGACCGACGTCTTCTACCCGTACCTGGCGGTCGAAGACCGCACCGTTCGCTTCCCACGTGACTTCCAGCACCCCGCTGGCCAGGTCTACCGCCACGCCCTGGACCTGCGGCCGGGCGACGGCATCAGGGTGGAGCCGGCGCGCGTGGCGACGCTGTTCCTCGACAGCACCGGCCGCCGCTTCGAGCCCATATGCGCGCACCCGCTGGCGGAGTGGCCCCGCATGCGCGAGATATGGCGAATCGTCGAGCGCACGGCGCCCAGCCTGAGCGCCTTGCACGGCGCGTGGGCCGAGCTGGTAGCGCGACAGGAGTCCTGGCAAAGCGCCGATGGTGGCTGGATGCCCGGCGGGCGACAGGCCTGGCGCGATCTGGCCAGGGCAATCCTCTTTGACCGTCTCGCCGTTGGTGATGCGGCGCTCGATGCTCTCGTCGAGGCTGCCGATGACGGGATCTTGGCTTGGGCGCTGGAGTGGCACCTGACAGCGCTCAAAGAGCAGATCGGGGAGGTGACGTATGCCTGAAGACGAAAAGAAGGACGCTGAACCGAAGAGCTACCAGACCGTTCCGCACATCGGACTGGCGCTGGACCCCGTCCACGTGGGCACCGGCGGCGCCCGCCTGGGCCGCGTGGACCTGACCATCGTGCGCGACCCAGTGACGCGGATCCCCAAGATTCCCGGGTCGAGCCTGGCCGGCGTCTATCGGACCTACGCAGCGATGGCCAGGCAGGTAAGGAACCCGAATCGGCAGGTCGGCGGCCAAGTAAAGCCCTACTTTCCCGACTGTGCCGGGTTGGGTCAGCGGGGCGACGGGTCCCTCACCCACTGCCGGCAGCCCACCTGCCCGATCTGCACGGTCTTCGGCTTCGCGCGTGGCCGGGACAGCGCCGGCGGGTTCGCCGGGCTGGCCGCCTTCAGCGACGCCCACGTGCTGCTGTTCCCGGTTGCCACGCGCGAGGGCCCGCGCTGGGTGACCTGCCCGCTGGCGCTGCGAGGGGCCGGGGTTGCAGTGAGCGGTGTGGCAGAGGATGCGCTCTCCCGCGAGCGGGACAGCCAGCAGCCGCTCAACTTGGGCTGGCTGCTCCTGCCAGTCAAGAAGCTCAAGGACTGGCAGAAGGTACAGCAGAGGTTGAAAGCGCTCGACGTCCCCGCCGAGATCCTCGGCAGCCTGGGCGTCGTGTCGGACAAGCTCTTCAGCCACGTGGTGAATAGCAACCTGGAAGTGCGCACCTCCGTGGCCATCAACGCCTCCACCGGCGCGGCCGAGGAAGGCGCGCTCTTCACCTACGAGGCGTTGCCGCGCGCGACGGTGCTCTTCTGGGACGTCACCTGCAAGAACCCCGGGCATTTCACGATTGACTCCAAGCCCGTGGCGTTCAAGGGGAACGGCCAGACCGCCGCAATCGACGATGTCCACGAGGTCGTCGCCGCGGCGCACCCGTACCTCGAGCACCTGGGTATCGGCGGCATGGGCACGCGGGGGATGGGCAGGCTCCGAGTTCTCGCCCAACGGAGTCCCGCGCCGCCGGCGACCCAGCCTGGTCAACCGGCCGCCCAGCCAGCGGCGCAGCCGGAGGTGTCCTGATGGAGAATCTCGATCTGAAGTGCGCCGAACTGGGCAAGCGGCTGGCCGAGATCAACGATGTGGACGAAGCGTTGCTACGCGATGCGCTGGCGGTGCTGGAGGAGCAGGGCGTCTACGCGTATTTCCTCTTCCTAGGAACCAGAGGGCGCAGAGAACAGCGGCCGGCGGAAGCAATCTGTGACGCCAGCACGGAGTTTCTCCAGAAGACGCCGACCGGATCGCCGCTGCTCGGTAAAGGCGACCTATGGCAGGAGCTTCAGAAACTCGGCAAAGACCTGGACAAGCTGCTCTTCGCCCGCGACCTGCTGCGCCAGGCGCTGGTCTACGGCCGCTATCACGCCAAGGCGCGCCAGCCTGCCGGGAGAGGGACCCCATGAGCTGGCTGCTCTACCGCTGGGCCTGGAGGCTGGAGGCGCCGCTTGCTATCGGCCTGCCGCCATCGGGAAGCCTCAACCGCTGCCGCCTCTACGTGCCGGCGCGCAACCTCTGGGGCGCGCTGACCGCCGAGGTGGCCCAGCGCCAGGCGACCGGCTTCCCCGACTACCCAAAGGTCGGTGAGGAGGTCCGTAACGACGCGCGGCTGACGTATCTTTTCCCGGCGGAGAAGACCGACGGAGGCTGGCGCGCCTGGCTGCCACGCTACGAAAGCGGCAAGGGGCTTGTCTGGCAGCGGGAGGATGATGCGAACGGCGAGAAGTGGCGTCCTGACCGTGAGCTGCGTCAGCGCCTCCTCCTGGCACGGCCCGGTACGGCCATTGAGCCTGCTTCGGATACGGCCGCCGACGGCACGCTCCGCGAGACCGAGTGCATCGGCCAGTACTGGCGAGACCGCGCAACGGATGAGGTGAAGTCTGTAGCGCTGGTGGGCTACGTGTTCGTGCGGCAGAGTTCGGACCTGGCCGGAGCGCTCAAGACCGTCAACGAACTCTTCCTCGGCGGTGATGCGCGGTACGGCTTGGGTCGCGTGCGGCGCTTGCGGTGCGTGGGGTGGGACGCGGCGTCCGAGGTCTTCGGGGACACGGTGGACCTTGCAGGGCAGGAGCCATCCCTGCGAGCGGGCCGTGTCCTGGCGCATGCTCGGGTATCGGTCGATGGGGCAATGCTCGGCCAGCTCGAGGCGCTGGGCGGCTGGGACCGAGCGAAGGGCAGTGGGTTCGAGCCGTTGGCTGCTGGCCCGCTGTGGGCGCCGGGTTCATCGGCCCTGGACCCAACGACGTTCTGGTCTATCAAGAAGGACGGTCTGTGGCAGCCCGCCGGCGGCGCATGACGGACGTGGACCAGGCCCGGTCGCCCGACGCTGACCTGCTCGCCCGCGACCCGGCCCTCGCCGAGATCGTGCGGCGGCTGGTCGCTGCGCTGCATCCCGAGCGGGTCTACCTGTTCGGATCGCGGGCGCGGGGCGACGCCGGGCCCAACAGCGACTACGACCTGCTTGTCCTGGTCGATCGTCCCACCGAGCCGCTGTACCGCCTGGCGCAGAAGGGGTTCCGCGTGCTCCGAGGGGTGCCGGCCGCCGTGGACGTGGTGGTCTGGGACCGCCACACCTTTGATAGCCGGCTGCATCTCAAGGCATCCTTCCCGGCGACCGTCGTGCGGGAGGGGAGGCTGCTCCATGCCGCATGATCCCGCAAAAGTGGCGGAGTGCCGGGGCTGGCTGGACCGCGCCTGGGTCGACCTCGAGTCGGCCACGATCCTCCTGGGCGCAGCACGGCCGCGTCCGGACACCGCCCTGTTCCACTGCCAGCAGGCGGCCGAGAAGGCGTGGAAGGCGTTCCTCTTCTGGCACGACGTACCCTTTCGCAAGACCCACAACCTGCGGGAGCTGGGCGAGGCCTGTATCGCGCTGGACAGCTCGCTGCGACCGCTGGCCGAACGGGCCGAAGATCTGACCCCGTTCGCCTGGCTATTCCGTTACCCCGGCGAGGCCGAGGAGCCGCCGCGGGAGGAGGCGGAAGGGGCGCTGGCCCTCGCCCGCGAAGTCTACGAGGCGGTCCTGGCCCGGCTGCCTGCGGAGGTTCGACCATGAGTCGCCAGCAGGAGCCGACCCATACTGATGCTGACCTGCTCGCGCGCGACCCCACGCTGGCGGAGATCGTGCGGCGGCTGGTCGCGGCCTACCAGCCGGAACGGATCTATCTCTTCGGCTCGGTGGCGCGGGGCGAGGCCGGGCCCGACAGCGACTACGACCTGCTGGTGATCGTGCCGGACGACGCCGCCCCGGAGCGCAAGGATAGCCGCCTCGCCTACGAGGTCCTCTGGGGCGCGGGCAGGGCGGCTGACGTGATCGTCTGGAGGAAGACACCGTTCAAGCGTCGGGCCCGGGTTGTCTGCTCGCTGCCGGCGACCGTGCTGTGGGAAGGAAGAGTGCTCTATGCAGCATGACTCGGAGCTCGTGGCCGAGACCCGAGCGTGGCTTGTCCGCGCCGCCGCTGACCTGCGCGAGGCTGAGCACGATCTGGCTGCGGCCCCGCCGCTCCTGAGAGGGGCGGTCTTTCATTGTCAGCAGGGGGCAGAGAAAGCCATGAAAGGTTTCCTCGCCCGGCATAGTCGGCCGTTCCGCAAGATGCACAATTTCATTGAGATCGGAGGTTTGTGTCTGGAAGTGGATCGGACGCTCGAACCGCCGCTTCGGCGAGCTGCAACCCGTACAGAGTACGCGCTGACACGACCCCAACGATTCAGCCTGCCTCTGTCCGTGCAGACCCTGGCTCCGGTCGTGGTTGCACTTCAGCACAGCTTCCAGGTTGCTGACGAAATAGCCGAGGTGACCCAGCACCTACTGGCACTCCTAGAGCAGATCCCCCGGGCGGTAAGCAGGAGCATGACGGCAACATCGTGGCCACCATGCTGGTGTACGGCATCCGGCGGCTGCTGATGGCCAACCCGAGTGACTTCGCTCGCTTCGCCCAACCGATTACGGTGGAACCGCTGGAGGCCAACACGTGAGAGCTATCAGCCAGCCAGATGGCGCCGAAGCGGCCCGGCCCCCGCTGCGGGTTGGAACTGTCAAGGGGCCGGGCGACAAGCCGCACGAGTTCGTCTTTATTACCCCGGACCGCGACGGCGCAACGAAGAACGGCGAGTTCGTCTACTACACTCTGCCCGGCGAGCAGCGCCGGGTGATCGCCCGGATCACGGGCCGGCGCACGGTGCGCGGCTACCCGGACGATTTCCTGGCCGACCCGGACGTTCCCCCGGACCTGGTGGCCCGGGTGGCGGGTTTCGAGGCGGACGAGTGCGAGCTGCTGGAGGTGTGCGCCGCGGTTATCGGCTATTACGATGCGGCGCTCAAGACCCTCGTCAATCCCCGCATCCCGCCCCGCGTCGGCTGGCCGATCTACCTCGCCCCGCCCGAGATGCTGGTGACGGTGCTCAACAAGAAGCAGCGCGGGGAGCTAGGCTCCTGCTACCTGGGCTGGCTGCTGAGCCGCGGGCCGGAGGAGGTGCCGGTGGTGCTGTCAGCGCGCGAGTTCACCAGTACTCACCTGGCGATCATCGCCGGGACCGGGGCCGGCAAGAGCTACACCGCCGGCGTGATCGTCGAGGAGCTGCTCCGGCCGGCGAACAAGGCCTGCGTGCTGGTGCTCGACCCGCATGGAGAGTACGGAACGCTCGACACGCTGCAGAACCTGCCGGAGTTCCGCGACGGCGTGTATCAGGCGCGGGTGAAGTGCCTCCTGCCGGACGACCTCAAGGTTCGCTTCTCGGCGCTGAAGCTCAACGACATTCGGTACCTGCTCGGCGACGTCCCTGAGCGGCAGGACTGGCTCCTCGGCCGGGCGTACAACGCGCTCGTCCGGGAGACGCGTGACGCGGTGGGGAGCGCGGAACGTTGGACGGTGAAGGACCTGGTGGCCAAGATCGAGTCGCTGGCGCACGGGTCGGATGAGAGCGGCCTCGATCTCCGTTCCAGCGCGGGGGCGCTGGAGTGGCGTCTGGACCGGCTGACGAGCGAATCGCGCATCTTCAGCGAGGTGGACCACATCCGCCTGGCGGAGCTACTGGAGCCGGGGCAGTGCACCGTGCTGCAGCTCCACGACCTGACGCAGCGCGAGCAGCAGGTGATCGCCGCGGTGCTCCTGCGCCGGCTGTACGAGGCACGCAACCAGACGCTCCACAAGAAGACCCACCCCGGCGATGACCTGCACCTGCCCTATCCGGTGTTCTGCCTGCTGGAAGAGGCGCACACCTTCGCGCCGGGCGGCGACGCCGGCGGCCGGGTCGTCTCCTCGCAGGTGCTGAAGCAGATCCTCGGCGAGGGGCGTAAGTTCGGGATCGGCATCGGGCTGATCAGCCAGCGGCCCGGCAAGCTCGACCAGGACGTGCTCTCACAGGCGATGACGCAGGTCATCATGCGCATCGTCAACCCGCTTGACCAGCAGGCAGTGGCAGCCGCGGTGGAGAGCGCCTCCCGCGAGGTGCTGGACGAGCTGCCCTCGCTCTCCAAGGGCCACGCGATCGTGCTCGGCGCCAGCCTGAACGCCCCCGCGCTGATCCAGGTCCGCCCCCGGCTGACGACGCACGGCGGCGAAGACCTGGACGCGCCGCGCGAGTGGAACGCCTACTTTTCCGAGGAGGCGCTGGTCCGCCGCAACCAGGAGCGCGCGGGTCTGGTCCATCGCAGTGGTATCGGGGTCGGCATCACCCGGCGGGAGGAGTGGTCCGAGGCGGACGAGCGCCCATACGCCGAGCTGTTCGGCGCGCCCCAGCCGCCGGATCCCGCCGACGGGGCGTAGCCGAAGCGCGGGACTCGAAGATCGTCGACTCGGAATGGCGCCTGATCGCTCCTGCCACGATGCGAGCCATATGGGCTGAGGCCCGGGCAGCCGTGGCAGGCGGCTCTCCCGCGCAAGCACAGTCCGCGTGCTCGCGGGGCTACTCGCCGTGGGTGGACGAGGGCCGGGCGCTTGTCGCGTGGTTGGGTCCCGGGGCCTCGGACAGCTCGTGCGCCTCCCAACAGCGCTGGCTGTAGCAGTCGGTGACCAGCTTGACGACCTGCTCGACGGAGTCGGTGATGATCAGCAGCTTCAGGTCGGGCGGCGCGATCAGCCCGTTTGCCAGCGTCTGGTTCTTGATCCAGTCGACCAGCCCGCGCCAGTAGGCGCTGCCGAAGAGAATGATCGGGAAATTGTCGATCTTCCTGGTCTGGACGAGCGTTAGCGCTTCGAAGAGCTCGTCCAGGGTGCCGAAGCCGCCGGGGAAGCAGACAAAGGCTTCGGCGTACTTGACGAACATCGTCTTGCGGACGAAGAAGAAGCGGAAGTTGATCGCCAGGTCCAGGTACTGGTTGGTCTCTTGCTCTTCGGGCAGCTCGATGGCGCAGCCGATCGACCAGCCGCCGCCCTCCTGCGCGCCCCGGTTGGCCGCTTCCATGATCCCGGGCCCGCCGCCGGTGATCACCGCGAAGCCAGCCCGGGCGAGCTCGCGCCCCAGCGCGCGCGCCTGCGCGTAGGTCGGGTCGTCCTCGCCAACGCGCGCCGAGCCGAAGATGGACACCGCCGGTCCGACCGTGGCCAGCGCGTCGAACCCCTCCACGAATTCGCCCATGATCCGAAAGACGCGCCAGGGGTCGGTGTGCGTGAAATCGCTGGGCTGGGCGCGTCCGATACGTGGGCTGCGCAGCAGCCGCTCGTCTTCGGTCGGCTGCCCGGTACGCGCCGCTCGGTTCAGGCTCGGATTGATCTGCGTGGCCGGGTTGAAACGCCCCGGCCGTCTGCTCACGCTCATTGACGTGCTCCCTGCCAGCGCTCACGCAGAGTCCGCGCCACGCTGGCTGGCCTGGTCTGGCGGCTCCTTCTGGCGTTCCGCATCTGCCCCGCGCGCTCGTGCGGCAACGTCACGAACGAGGTGGCTGGGCGATCGCTGGCGTGCCACGACGCAAAGGAGTACCGTTGTTCTTCGCCCGCCCACGGGGTTGGGGGAGAGGCGGGGTGCTGCCCTGCCTCTGGCGAGCCCAACCGGCGGGGCGGATGCTCAGGCTTCGGCCACGAGCGGCCGCGCCAGGCCGCGCAACGCTGATTGCCAGTTCTGGGCAGTATCGTAGCGCGCTGGCGGGGCGCGGCAGTGAAATTCGGCTGTCTGATCCGCTCTGAGGAGTTCACTAGGGGAGATGGTGGCCCCGGGCACTGTTCCCGCGACGATTGAGCCCCCGCTCATCCTGGCGATTGACGTCGGCACCTCGTCGCTGCGGGTGCTCGTCTACGATCGGCTCGGCCGAGAGCTGGATGAGCTGGGGGCACGCGTCAGCTACCAGCCGGTGGCCGGCGACGACGGCCGCTCGGAGTTGGATCCGGTGCAGCTCCGGGACCACCTGTTCACGGCGTTGGATCGGGTTCACGCGCTGGTCGTGGCGCGGGGGCTGCCGCTGGCCGCGGTGGCGCTGGATACCTTCGCCTACGCCGGCTTCGCCGCCGATGCCCAGGGGCGGCCGCTCACCCCGTTGTTCCTCTGGTCCGACACCCGGCCCTGGCGCGCGGCGATCGAGCTGCGCCACCAGGTAGACGAGCGGGCAGTGCACGCCCGCACCGGGTGCCCCATCCACGCGTCGTACCTGCCCGCCCGGCTCCGCTGGCTCCGGACGAGTGCGCCGGACGTGGCCCGCGAGATGCGGGCCTGGCTGACGTTTGGGGAGTACCTGGAGCAGGTGCTGTTCGGCGCTGCGCGCGTCACCTTCTCGATCGCCTCCTGGAGTGGGCTGCTCGACCGCTGGAGCCTGCGCTGGGACCAGAACTGGCTGGAGCTGCTGAACGTCGACGAACGGCTGCTGTCGCCGCTGGTCGACCGCGACGAGCCGCTGGCCGGACTGGCGGGCGAGCTCCGCTCTCGCTGGCCCTTGCTTGCGGAGATCCCCTGGTTTCCCGCGATCGGGGATGGGGCGGCGGCGAACGTCGGCAGCGGCTGTATCGGGCCGGGTCGAGCGGCGCTCACGGTAGGCACAAGTGGGGCGCTACGGGTCGTGTTGGACGCCGCGGCGCCCGAGGTGCCCTGGGGATTGTGGGAGTACCGGGTGGACCGAGCGCGCACGCTGCTGGGCGGGGCGCTGAGCGAAGGCGGCAACGTCTACGCCTGGCTGCAGGACACGCTCCGGCTCGGCCCGCCTGCCGAGGTCGAGGCGGCGATTGCGGCTTTGCCGCCGGACGGCCATGGGCTAACGGTGCTGCCGTTTCTGGCCGGGGAGCGTAGCCCCGGCTGGGCCGGCCAGGCGCGCGCGGCGCTGGTCGGGCTCGCGCTCGGGACCTCTTCACTTGAAATCGTCCGCGCCGCGCTGGAGGCGGTCGCCTACCGTGTCGCGCTGCTCGATCGGCTGCTCAGCCAGGCGATCGGCCCGGAGCGCCTCGTCGTTGCCAGCGGCGGGGCGCTGACGAGCTCACCCACGTGGCTCCAGATCATGGCCGACGTGCTCGGCCGCTCCCTGGTTGTCTCCACTGAGGAGGCGACGGCGCGCGGCGCGGCGCTGCTGGCGGCTCACGCGCTCGGGGCGGTACCCTCCCTCGTGGAGACGGCGCCGGCTGGTGGGCCAGTGTGTGAACCGGACCTGGCACGACACGCGCGGTACCAGCAGGCGATTGAGCGTCAGGCGTGGCTGTACGCGGCGCTGGTGCGGCGCGATGTGGACGCCCTGAAGGGAAACGCTGGTGGCGGGTAGCGGCGTCCGAGTGAGCCAGCGCCGCGAGGTGGCTGCCCAGGAGGGGCCAGATGCGCATAGTGCTGGGAGCTGACCACGCTGGGTTCGAGCTCAAGGGAGCGCTCCGTCCGGAGCTCGAGCGACTCGGCCACGAGGTCCTGGACGTGGGAACCTTTAGCCCCGATCCGGTGGATTACCCGGACATCGCCGCGCTCGTGGCTCGGGCGGTGCAGAGTGGGCAGGCTGACCGCGGGGTGCTGGTCTGTGGCAGTGGAGTGGGCGCCTGCGTGGCGGCGAACAAGCTGCACGGGATCCGTGCCGGCGTTTGCCACGACACCTACTCCGCGCACCAGGGCGTGGAGCACGATGACATGAACGTGCTCTGTCTGGGGAGCCGCGTCATCGGCCAGGAGCTAGCACTGGAGCTGCTGCGCGCGTTCCTGGCCGCCCGGTTCAGCGGGGAGGAGCGGCACGTGCGCCGGGTAGGGAAGATCGCGGCGCTGGAGCAGGCCCAGGCCTGACGCTCAGCCCGGGACCTGCTCGGCGGGAAGGGTGCCAGCCTCCCGTAGCGCCCCCTCGACCTCGGAGCCTTTGGGGTTGACCAGGACCCGGTCGCCGATCACCGCCGTCGGGACGATGCGGTAGCCGCCGGTCCAGCGCTCCAGGCGCGCGGCCGCGGCGTGGTCGTGGTCGATGTCCACCTCATCGTAGGGGATCGAGCGGTAGTCCAGGTAGCGCTTGAGCAGCACGCAGTAGCCGCAGCGCGTCGTCGTGTACAGCCGCAGGAGAGGTGGCTCAGCGTGCTCCATGGCCCGCCACCCGTGGGCGCTGCTCGCGCCCGGCCGTCTTCAATACCGTGGCCACCGCGGCTACCCCTCGCTCCACATCGCCCAGGTCGTTGTACAGGTGCGTCGACAGACGCACCCGGCTGTCACTGGTCCACGTAAGCACACCCTGGGCCTCGAGGCCCGCCCGCCAGGCCTCGTCGTCGGCGACCTCGAACGCCACATTGCCGGCCCGCTGCTCGGGCGCGGCGGGGGTGAGCAGCTCGATGCCAAGCTCCGCCAGCCCCTCCCGCAGCGCGCCGCTGAGCGCCAGGACGTGCTGCTCGATCCGCTCGATCCCGATCCGCTGCAGGTAGTCCACCGCGTTGTCCAGCACGCAGATGGCGATGAACGCGGGGTTGCCCGGCTCCAGCACCCGCGCGGTGCTGGCCTGGGTGAACGGTCCCCCGCGTTCCTGGGCGAGCTGCCATTCGACGTTGGACCAGCCGACCTCGCGTGGACGCCAGTCGGGCAGGCGCTGCCGGTTCCAGTAGCCCACCGCGACCCCGTGGGTGCCGAGGACCCACTTGTAGCAGGCGGCGAACAGGAAATCGGCGTACGGGGCGTACACCGGGACGGCGCCCAGGGCGTGGGTGGCGTCCACCAGCAGCAGCGCACCGGCAGCGTGAGCGATCTTGCTGTAGGCTGCCAGGTCGTGCCGCTCCCCGGTGAAGTACGACACGTGGCTGAGCGCAAGCAGGCGGGTCCGCTCGTCGACCAGCGCCTGGACCCGCTCGAGCGGCGCGCGCCAGCCGTCTGGCTCCGGCTCGATCAGCCGCACCTCCACCCCGCGCTCCCGCAGCCGCAGGAGCGGGTAGAACACTGAAGGGAACTCCCAGCGCTCCATGACAACGTTATCGCCCGGTTGCAGCCGCAGCGAGTGAACCACCATGTTCACCCCATGGGCGACGGACTGCGGGAAGCCGATGTCGTCGGCCTCGCAGCCGAGCAGCCGCGCGAGCTTCTGGCGGGTGCCGTCGGCGCGGGCGATGAAGCGCTCCCGGCCGGCCATGCCCTGGCTCTTCTGATGGGCGAACCAGGCGATCGCGTCCAGGTGGCTCTTCAGAAACGGCGTCTCCCCGCCAGCGGCGAGGTGCGCCACGGATTCGAGATCCAGGAAGTCGGACTTGGGGGCGAGTGACTGGTTCATTCTGCAATAGTACCAGGCTGGGTATCTCGGCAGCGCGGCCCGGCGGCTGTGGTACAGTGGGCTCCGCAATGGCTGGTCGGGTGGCGCCGCGGGCGGCGATCTTCGATCTCGACGGAACCCTGGCGGATACGTTCGCGCATCTGGCGGACTGCTTTGCTACGGCGCTGGCGACCCGGCTGGGTCGCCGGCTGGCGCCTGCCGAAGTGTACGCGACGTTCGGCCCAGGGGCGGGCACCGAGGTCGCGATTCTGGCCGCGTTCGCCGGCGGGCCGCACCCGGACGTGGTCGAGCGCTTCTTTGAATGTTACGAGCTGGAGCATGCGCAGCGGGTGAGGCTGTTCCCTGGCATTGCTGAACTGCTCTGCATTGCGCGGGAGCGTGGCGTTCGGCTCGGCGTCCTGACCGGGAAGGGACGCCGAGCGACGGAGATCACTCTGCGCGCGCTGGGCGTCCTCCATCTGCTCGATGTGGTGGTGAGCGGGGAGGAGGCGCCGCGGCCGAAGCCCGATCCGCGCGGCCTGCTGCTGGCGCTGTCCCGTCTCGACGCCACGCCTGCCGAGGCGATCTTCGTTGGCGATTCGACGGCCGACGTCGGCGCCGGAAGGGCAGCAGGAGTGGCGACCGTCCTGGCGCGCTGGAACGGCGAGAGCCCGGAGCTGCGCGCCGCCGCTGGGCTCTGCCCCGATCACGTCGCGGATCATGTCAGTGAGCTGTATCCCCTGCTGGGCCTGACCCTGGCCAGCGGGCGGCCGAGCGGAGGCATGGGCTATGGCTGACGTCGTCGTGGTTGGCGGCTGCAACATGGATCTGGTTGTCCAGACGCCCCGGCTGCCCAGCGCCGGTGAGACGGTGCTGGGGTACGGGTTCTTCACCGCGCCCGGGGGCAAGGGCAGCAACCAGGCGGTCGCCGCGGCGCGGCTCGGCGCCCAGGTGGCGTTCCTCGGCCGGCTGGGCGCCGACGATTTCGGCGTTCGGCTGCGCAAGATGCTCGAGGCGGAGGGCGTGGATGTCCAACACCTGGTGATGGACACGGAGCAGCCGACCGGCGTCGCCCTCATCACCGTCGAGGAGTCGGGCGAGAACACCATCGTCGTCGCCTCCGGAGCGAATGCACGGCTGAGCCAAGAGGATGTCGAGGCCGCGGCGGAGACGATCCGCGCGGCCCGGGTCGTCCTGCTGCAGCTCGAAAGCCCGATTCCGGCGCTGCTCCGCGCCGCGGAGATCGCCGCCGCGGCGGGCGTCCGTGTCGTCTTCAGCGCCGGCCCGGCCCGCGAGGTGCCGGAGGCGCTGCTGCGGGCAACGTCGGTCCTGGTCGCCAACCGACGTGAGGTCGGCCAGATGGCTGGGCTGGAGGTGCAGGATCTGGCCGGGGTGGAACGGGCAGCGCGGCGGCTCATCGAGCGCGGCGTGGGCGCGGTCGTGGCGACGCTGGGGGCCAAAGGGGCGCTCGCTATCGACAGGACCGGCGCGCGCTCGGTGCTCGGCTTCCAGGTGAAGGCGGTCGACACAGTTGGCGCGGGTGACGCTTTCACGGCCGGCCTGGCGGTGGCGCTGGCCGACAGGCTGCCCTTCGAGGAGGCGGTCCGCATGGGCAACGCCTGCGGCGCGCTCGCCGCGACACGCCCGGGGGCGCAGCCCTCCATGCCACGCCGCGCCGAGGTCGCGCTGCTCCTCTCCGGAGGCTGAGCGGCTGCCCCAATGGCTCGGTCGACACGCGTGCCCAGCCGCCTGGCGAATCCATGGACGTGGACGGTGCTGCTGGTCGTGGCGGCGCTGGCGGTCGGACTGGCGATCGGGCTCGTCGTCTGGCCGCGGGTGGCGCGCGGTGGGCTGGGGGCCGGCGAGGTGATCGCCACCGGCCTGGTCAATCCGCGCGGCCTGGCCTTTGCGCCGGACGGAACGCTCTACATCGCGGAGGCCGGGAGGTACGGGCCGCAGCGGGTCCGCGCGGGCGAGGGACACGTCAGCTATCGGATCGGGCGCACCGCCCGGGTGCTGCGGGTTGATAGCAGCGGGCATCTCGACGTCGTCGTGGACCACCTGCCGTCCGTGCACTGGGGTGACGACACCTACGGCGTGGCCGGCCTAGCCTTCATCGGGCAGACGTTGTACCTGCTGCTGGGCACGGGTGGGCGGGACGTGGGAGATCCGGCCTATGACAACGCGGTGCTGCGGGTGACCCCAGATGGCCAGACCGAGCTGGTGGCGGACCTCACCCGGTACAACCTGGAGCAGCCGCCGCTGGCGCGCCGGCTCGACCCGGAGCACACCGACGTCGAGGGCGGGGTTCCCTTTGGCTTCACCGCGCTCCAGGGGCAGCTCTATGCCACCGACGGCAACCAGGAGACGGTTACCGAGATCAGCCCGGTCGGGACCCTGCGCCGCCTGCTGGAGTACCCGGCCTCCAACCATGTCCTGACCGGGATCGCCCCGGGGCCAGATGGGGCGCTGTACGTCTGCGAGTTCGGCCCGGCGCCGCACAAGCCCGGCAGCGCCAAGATCACCCGGCTCACGCTGGATGGGCAGCGCTCCGACGCCTGGACCGGGCTCCAAACAGCCATCGGGGTGGCAGCCGGCCCGGACGGAAGCCTCTACGCAGTAGAGTTCTCCGCCGGCATCCGCGTCCCAAACACCGGCCGGCTGCTGCGGCGCACCCCTGATGGGACGGTGGAGGTGCTCGCCGACGGGCTGAACTTCCCGACGGCGGTCGCCCTGGGGCCGGATGGCGAGCTCTACCTCGCGGTGTCCGGGCATCGCTCCGAGGACGGCAGCGGCCAGGTGATCCGCTACCGGCTCGGCGCCTCCGGCCCGCTCGATCGCCTCCGCCGGCTCCTGCGCCTGTAGCCTGGCTTGTTCTCGGCGGCCTCCTGCTGTTCCCGCTTCTCCCTGGAGGATTTCTCCCTGAGGATGGAGAGGTCCGTGCTGGAAACCGGAGGGCAGGGCCGGGCCTCGGGCAAGCAGGCAGCCGAGCGGTGGCAGCAGCGCCGGGGCCGCCGCCCCGTGCGTTACCGCGGCGTGCCCGAGAGCTGGGCCAGTCGGCCCGAGGCCTGAATCTTCGCCAGCATCGCCCGCTGGTTGGGAAGCACGTCGCCCAGCTCGTCCAGTGGGCGGTAGGCCGCGGCGCGCGTCTCCAGGCTGAGGCGGAGCCTCCCGCCGACCACCCGGCAATGGTAGATCAGGTCCAGCTCATGGTGGTTGGTCAGCTCCGCCGCCAGCAGCTCCCCGACCTGTACCTCTAGCCCGGTCTCCTCGCGAACCTCGCGCCGCAGGCCCTCCTCCAGGGACTCGCCGCGCCCCAGGTAGCCGCCGGGCATCCCCCAGGTTACGCTCCGGCGGTAGGTGTGATCCAGCAGGAGCAGCCGGCCCTGGTCATCCAGGATCAGCGCCGAGACGCCGACCAGCAGATTGGCGCAGGTGGCGCGGAGGAACAGGCGGCGCAGCCAGCCGGGCAGCGGCAGCACGCGCCAGAGCGTGAGCAGCAGTCGCTTGCCTTGGCGCTTCATCCATGATGCTAGGCACGGCCGCGGCGCGTGGTCAAGCCCGGATCCTTCGCGCGGATCGCGGTGCAGCGCGTCATTGACAGCGCCCCGCCGGCCTGGCCACCATGCAGACGGGACGAGCGCGACGGCAGAAGGAGGTGGCGATGATCGAGCGCTGGCGGCAGGAGCTGGGGCGGCCGGTAGTGGTCGGCCATCGGGGGGCGATGGCCGAGGCGCCCGAGAACACGCTCGCCTCGTTCCAGCGGGCGGTGGAGCTGGGCGCGGACGTGGTGGAGCTCGACGTCCACGCCAGCGCCGACGGCGTCCCGGTCGTCATCCACGACGACACACTCGAGCGGACCACGGATGGCCAGGGTCCGGTGGCGCGGCTGCCACTCGCCGCGCTCCGCGCGCTCGACGCCGGGTCGTGGTTCGGGCCGCAGTTCGCCGGCGAGCGCGTGCCCACGCTGGACGAGGCGCTAGAGTGGTCCCGCGGACGGGTGCCGCTGGCGGTCGAGATCAAGGGCAGCCCCTGTCCAACGCCGGACCTGGTCGACGCGGTGGTGCGGGCGCTGCAACGGCACGCGGCGCTCGAGCGCGCAATCGTCATCGCCTTCGACCACCCGGCGCTCCGGCTGGCCAGAGAGCTGGAGCCGCGGCTGCACTGCGGCGTGCTGTACGAGTGCCGCCCGGTGGACGCCCCGGCGCTGGCGAAGGCGGCGGGCGCGGAGGCGCTGCTGCCCCACTGGAGCTTCGTCACTCCGGAGGACGTCCAGGCCGCGCACGAGGCCGGCCTCGCCCTTCAGCCCTGGGAGACGAGCGACCCCGTGGTACTGGAGCGTCTGTTCGCCGCGGGCGTGGACGGCGTGGCGAGCAACCGCCCTGACGTGGCCCGCCAGGTCCTGGCGCGCTGGCAGCGCGGCTGAGGCGAGCCGCCAGCAGCGCGGGAGGCGCCGATTCCCCCGGCCCTCCTGTCGTCGGCTGGCCCGCGCCGCCCTCAGCTCCAGCCGTTGTTCGGTGCTACCTGCCAGCGATGCCAGAGCGGCAGCGGGCCAGAGGGTGCGCGCCCGGCGACGAACACCTCCAGCCGGCCATCGCTGTTCTCGCCAACGCCCACCGGGCCGGCCGGCTCGCCGCCCAGATCATCCCAGCCAGACCAGCCGCTCGGTGTGGCCGAATCCTGCCACAGATGCCAGACGTCACCGTCGATGGCGAAGGTGAACACCTCCAGCCGGCCGTCGGCATTGCGGCCGACCGACGGGGAGTTGATCTGCGTGACCCCGGGCGGCCCGCCCAGGCTCTGCCAGCTTCCCCAGCCGCCGTTGGGCGCCGTCTGCCCGATCTGCCAGAGCGTGGCGAAGTTGCCGACCACGAAGGCGTGGAGCTGCCCGGCCGTGTCACGGCCGACCACCGGCGTCGCCGGGCTGGCCCTGGCGGGGGCGCCGAGGGAGTCCCAGGCGCTCCAACCCATTCCACCAGCCAACTGCCAGAGGTGCCACAGGGCGCCGTCTGACCCGCTGGCGAACACCTCCAGCCGGCCATCCTGGTTCGCGCCAACCGCAGCCCACCCCAGCGATACCCCCGCCGGCGCGCCCAGCGTGCCCCAGCCACTCCAGCCACCGTTCGGCACGGTCTGCCAGGTATGCCAGAGCGAGCCATCGGTCGCGACCGCGAGCACCTCCAGCCTTCCATCGGCGTTGCTGCCAACGAGCAGGAAATGCCCGCCGACGCCGCCCGGCGGCGCGTCCAGCGGATCCCAGCCGCTCCAGGCGGTGGGCGAGTGCGGGTCCTGCCAGATGTGCCAGACGGTGCCGGTGCTCATCAGCCCGACGCGGACGAACACTTCCAGCCGGCCGTCGGCGTTGCGCCCCACCGCCGGCTGGCCCATGAACTGGCCCGGCGGGGCGCCAAGACTGGCCCAGCCGCTCCAATCGGTCGGCGAGTGTGGATCCTGCCAGACGTGCGCCAGCTCGGGGCCGCTCGCGCCCGGGCTGGTGGCGAAGACTTCCAGCCGCCCGTCGCCATTCACCCCCACCGCGGGCGCGCTGCTGTCGATCTGGCCGCCCAACGAGGCCCAGCCACTCCATCCTGGCATCTCGTCCTCCCTGTCGTCAGGAAACACCGGCTCAGCATTGCGCGCGGGCGGCGGGATTGCAAGCGCCCGCGTGATGACAGGGCTCCGGGGGCAGACTGCGGGGGGCTGCCCACCCACCGAGACGCGCCGTTCGGCTAGGCGCGTCCCCAGCGGTCGCAGTCCGGCCGTACCACTCCCGACAGCCGGGTCGCCCCCTGGGCGGTGACCCGATACAGTCCGATGCCGCGCTCGGCGGGCGTCGCGCCGTTCATGTCTACCGCGAGCCCGGTCCGTTGTGAGAAGTAGCTGACGCTGCCATCGTCGAGCACCGTCAGGAACGAGCGACCGCCGCGAGTGGCCTGTGCGACAAACTCGCGACTGATCGTCTCGCGGTCGGCTTCGCGCCCGCTGGTCTTGTAGAGATAGTAGGTGGCGAGGCGGGGGCCGGGGCGGACGAGCGCCTCGTCCTGGACCAGGGGCTCGCCCGGCCGCTGCAGCCGTTGGATCTCGGCCACCCACTGCCGCTGCGGCTCGTTCGTGCAGCCCGCCTGGTCCGCCGCGGCGTACAGGCGGACCAGGTCGACCGGCGGGATGGCCACCAGGAGCAGCAGCGCCAGCCCAGGTGCGGTCCAGCGTGGAAGCCGCCGCGGGCCAGCCGGAATGGCAAACTGATCGGACACCCAGGCCGCCACACCGGCGAGCAGGAGCGCCACCAGTGGCATGGTGTAGCGCATGTCCAGAATGTCCGTATAGCTACCATTGAGCCAGGGCATCAGCACCAGCGAGCTAACCAGCGCCAGCAGGGGCAGAGGACGCCCGTTGCGGGCGAGGGAGATCAGCGCAACCAGGATCAGCGCGGCCACTAGCGCCGCGCGAGCGATGCCGAAGACATCGAGCTGGCCATCCACGACCGACGCTGTGGCACGGGCGAGCCCATCCGCCAGATTGGCCAGGTTCTCGGGCAGCGCCGACAGCCCGCGCGGGCGGGTGATCTCCTCCGCTGCCGGGCTGATGTTCTCAACACTGCGCACCGAGCCCAGGCTGGTGCGGAGGTTGTACAGGATCATATTCCCGTAGCTCGCCGCGGCCAGCAGTAGCGCCAGGTACGGCCAGGGGGTGCGCAGGGCGCGGCGATCGGCGACGAGGAGGAGCAGCGCGCATCCCACCAGCGGCGCAAGCGTCGCCGGATGCGCTTGCAGCGCCAGCCCGGCCATCGGCCCGGCGAGTAGCAGCCACGCTGGCGTGTGGCGATTGGCGGCGCGCTGCACTGCCCAGGCGGCGGTGACAACGAACAGCGGCGCGGGGCAAGCGGACCAGGCGACGTGGCTGCTGAGCAGGATGTGGGCACTGGAGACTGCTAGCAGCAGCGCAGCCAGCGCCCCGGCGCGCGGCCCGCCCAGCTCGCGCCCGAGCAGATACGCCATCCCCACTGTTAGCACCCCGGCCGCCATCACCAGCAGCCGCGGAAGCTCGGGGCTCAGGCCGAACACGGCGAAGGCGCCCGCCACGACGTAGTCCCAGAAGGCGCCAATGTACGTCGAGGCGCTGGCGAGCGGGAGTGGATGGGCCTTGCCCTGAAAGATGCGCAGAGAGATCAGGACCTCGTTGACCTCGTCGGTGTACCGTGGCAGATCGTGCAGGCGGGGCAGCCGCAGCGCCAGTGCCAGCAGCGTGATCCCCGCCGCGATCCCAACCTCAATCGTGCTGCTGATCAATTCGCCCCGCGCCGCCTGGCCCGGGGACCATGTGGCCGCCGTGCGCGGCGGCGTAGCCAGAAGCTGCCTCATCACGCCTCGTTCTCAGGACTGGACCGTCTGGACGGCCAGATGCGTGGCAGTCTAGCAGCGCGGAGCGAGCGGCGGGGAGCTGCCGGGAGACACAGCCAGCATTAATCCCCCCTTAACAGGACGCTCTCCATAGTGGACTGGTTCGCGCCTCCCCGGTGAGCAGGAGAGCATGCAGCTACAGCGACGGAGCCGTCTACCCGAGGCTCCCTGGCCGGTGCCGCCCGCGCAGCGTTCCGACGAGGAGCCGTCGTCCTCCCTCGCTCGCTGGCGATCCCGTCTGCGCCACCCGGCGGCGGAGGCGCTGCTCGTCCTGGCGCTGGTGGGCGTTGCGTTCTGGATCCGCTACCCGAACCTGTGGCTCATCCCCCGCATCACGGACGAATGGAAGGAAGCGCGGCAAGCGTTGGTGCTGGCACGGGGACAGGGCCTGCCGCTCACGAACCACGATGCCTACCAGGGCGCCCTCTGGAACTACCTGCTGGCGCTCGCCGACGTCCTGCTCGGCCCCGACGTCCGCCTGCCTCGGTTGCTGGCGCTCCTGCTTGGAACGCTCACCGTAGTCCCGGTCTACCTCCTGGGCCGGGAATGGGGCGGCTGGCGCGCCGGGCTCGTCGCCGGGCTGCTGATGGCAACCTCACCCTTGCACGTCCTGGTGAATAGCCACATCGCCTGGTCGCACAGCGCCACGCCGCTGTTTACCACCACCGGCTGCTGGCTGGTCGTCCGCGCGGCGCGGCGGAGGAGCGGCCGGGCGCTGGGGTTGGCCGGCCTGGCGGGCGGGCTGGCGTTTCAGACGCATCCCACCGCACTGCTGCTGGCGCCCGGGGCGCTGGCGTACCTCTGGCTGCGGGCGCGGAGCCTGCTACAGCCGCGCTGGCTGGCGCTGGCCGCGGCGCTGTTCGTGGTCGGCTGCGCCAACGAGGCGCTGTTCGTCGTGACCCAGCCGACGGAGTACCAGGCGGCGCTCGCCGGGGCTCGGACGCAATACCACACCTGTACCCGCTCCGCGGTCGACTGCTACCGGGCTGACCTGGCGTTCTTCGGGCTGTCGCTGGCGCGCCTTCCCAGCGGCGTGGGACTGGGCGCCAACGATGAGCAGCAGCCGCTGCGCGATCCGCTGACCTGGCTGTTCGCGCTGCCGCTGCTGGGAGCGGCGCTCCTGGCCGCCCGGCGGGGCGAGCCGCTAGCGCTCACCGTAACCCCGCCAGCGCTGCTGCTGCTCGCGCTGGCGCAGCCCGCCTCGTACCACCTGGTGCCGGAAGGACGGTACACCATGCCGCTGCTGCCGCTGTTCTACGCGAGCCTGGGGCTGGTGCTCACCCGTCCGCCCCGCTGGCTCCCCCCAGCGCTGCCGCTGCTCGCCGGCTGCGCGCTCGCCCTGGTGCCGCTGGTCCCGCTGCAGCGGGCGTACGTTGGCCAGGGGCGGGCCACCTACCAGCGGATCTGGGATACGGTGGTGGCGGTGCAGCAGCAGACGCCAGCGGGGTGGAGCGTGGTGATTGATCCGGCGGTCCAGCGGGAGCTGGACCACGAGTCACAGCGGGATATCCTGGGCGTGCTGGGCAACGCCGGCTTCTCCGCCAGCTATCAGCCAGTCAGCACGGCTCTGGCACCCCAACCAGAGACAATCTACCTGCTGGGCTGCGACGCGGACCTCCAGCATGGTCCCTGGGCAGACAGCCGCCCGCTCACTGGCCAGCACGGGCGGCGCTGCCAGGTGGTCCAGGCGCTCGCTCACCCCTGACCAGCCCCATCCGGCGAGTCCGTATCCCGTCCGAAAGCGCCCCGACCTCAGTCGCGTGTCGTCGCCAGCCGTGCCCCCGGTATTGGCTCCGGGCCGGCGCTCAGTGGAGCGGATGGAAGTGTCAGGACAGCCGACGCGGCGTCCTAAGCCCCTGCGTCGCGGCCAGGGACAGCGCCTCTTCCTGCTGCATCAACTCGCGCGAAAGCAGTCGAACCGTCTCGTGCCGCAGCCGATTCAACGTCCGCTCGCTGATCTCGTGACGCAGGCAGATCTGCTTGTTCGGCCGCTCCAGCACGTAGGCCTCGTACACGACGGCGTACTGCCGCGCCGCCGTGAGGTTGGCCTCTTGGTCATGCTCGGCTGGCTTCAGCCGCTCCATCGCTGCGATGATGAGATCCCGCAGCGCCTGCGCCCGATCCAATGCCGAAGGCGGCCTTCCGTTCACCAGCCCGCGGCGGGAGCAGGCGGCCTCGACGCTGCGGGGCACCAGTGCGAGCAGCCGGGACTCCGATAGGAATGCTGGCCGGTTGAGCCGGCGCAGCGCCTCATCGACGGTGGCCGTGAAGCGCCCCAGCGACGCCTCCTCGAGCTCAGAGCGCGCCCCGCTCAGCAGCGTGTCGACATCCTGGGCAAGCGCCGGGCTCTCCGCCACTCGGGTGAGGATCGAACGCGCCTCCTGCACCTCAGGCCCGAAGAAGATCCGATCCAGGCGGCGACGGGTCGTGTCGAACAGCGAGTGCGAGAGGATCATCACGACCAGGGTTAGCACCCAGAGCGCGAGCAGCCGGAAGCTGTACTCCTGGCTAACCGCGGCGAACAGCGCGGTGTACACGACACAGATGATGGCCAGCCCACTGAGGAAGTACAGCAGATCCCGAACGACCACGGGCGTCCGCAGCACCAGCCCATGGGCGGAGACGTTCACGGCCATCAGGCCGAAGGCCAGAGCGGCCAGCACAAAGCTCACCCAGGCGAAGGTCGAGTCGCCGAGGATGCTGCGCACCACAGCCAGGATGAACCCCCCGATGAGCAGCAGCACCGAGCTCACGGCGTGCCAGGCCAGGCTGCGGCGCTGCGCCGGGTTGGCTGTCAAGTGCCAGCCCACCAGGGAGTTCACGGTTGCGCCGACCAGGCTCGTGACACCGAGCCCGGCGAGGAAGGGGATGTGCTGGCGTGGGCCGACGTAGCGGAAGCGAAGCACCGTGGCTTGCTCCGCCGGCAACGGCACGGCGAAGCTGAAGACGGACCACCAGTTGCTGTAGACGAATACCAGCAGGCCCAATCCCAGGGCAGCGAGCAGCAGTCCAACGGGGTAGCCGACCCAGCGCAGGTACCTCTGCAGCGCCAGCGTCGACTGGGCCTGGAGCAGCGCGATCGTCAGCCAGTACCACGACGGGGTCGAGAAGAAGTTGGTCCAATGGTTGAGATGCAGCGCCAGCAGGGCGTCATCCGGCGTGGTAGCGTTTGCCTCGATTGACAGGCCGGCGAGATTTGCGCCGAACGCGCCAAGACATGCCAGGGCGGCGAGAGAGAGCAGGCCACGCGGGCTGCGTGTCAGGACGTAAGCGAAGAGCATCCAGCACAGCGCGGCCGCGACGATGCCGGGCACCGAGTACCAGTTGAACCCCGCGCCCATGATCTCCCCCACTGGGGCTGGGGCCGCCGACACGCTGCTTCTAGCCAGTCGTCAGTCGTCTAACAACATATTCCTGACACAACATGCTGTAGGCACGGTCCGCTGATATCACTGCTAGTCTGAACTCTACCTTCTCTTCGGGGCAGAGCGCAACCGGTAATCGCACGGGCGGACACCATCTCCCGGGCTATGCAACATCGGGATTCGGCGGGCTCAAAGGCGCCCGTCGCGTTTGCCGAGGCACCGGTCCGCCAGGCCACGTCATTCGTACCATGCCGCTGCCCCGCGTGAGCGGGCTGCTCTCCCCGAATGAGGTGGCGAATGTAGCGGCACGCCGCTCAAGACGAGGCGAGGGGCTGCTCCACACCTACCCGCGAGTGGCCGCGCTGTGAGCTGCGAGCGATTCTGCGTGACGCTTGACACGCAACGGGAGTGGCGTATGATGGCAGCGACCCCAGCCGCGAGGCGCCCACCGTGCCCGCCCGGAGCTCCCGGGCAGTGGAGGCAGCCACGCGTCACGCCGGCGGGGCGATTCCGCCCAGCCAGGTGCGCGATCCCCTGTCCAGGCGGAGGGGCGACACCGGGTGCGCCAGGCCGGGGAAGGGGCAGCATACCGCGCGAGGGACAGGGATTCAGGGCAGGGCCGTGGGGTAGGGTCGCGTTCGGGTGGGAGCGGCGCGCGCGGGCGAGCGCCCGCAGTGGGGCAGGCCAGAGCTGGCGCAGAGGGTGGATTGGAGCAGGGCTCGCCCTGCTGCTCCTGCTGCCCCTCGGCGGGGCGACGGCCACGGCAGCAACGTCAGGGACCTGGACCGTGACCGGCCACATGCGCGACGCCCGCGACCTCCACACCGCGCTATTGTTGCCCGGTGGTCAGGTGCTGGTCGCTGGGGGCCAGGGCATCAACGGCCTCCCCCTCGCCTCGGCGGAGCTGTACGACCCGGCCAGCGGCACCTGGAGCGCCACCGGTCGCATGCGGGAAGGCCGCATGGACCACACTGCGATCCTGCTTCAGGACGGTCGGGTGCTGGTCGCCGGAGGCTCGAACCCTCCTCAACTTTACGCTTCAGCGGAGCTGTACACCCCGTAAGAGTGGAACCTGTTGCGCACCGATCCGAGCGTCAGGATGGCGTCGAGGAGCATGAAACAGCCCGCGGGCCAGACGCGTCTGGCCCGCGGGCTGAGAGAGCGGTCCCGACCGGATTCGAACCGGCGATCTCGGCCTTGACAGGGCCGCATGTTAGGCCGCTACACCACGGGACCAGGTGGCGACGAGTATCCTACCATACCAGCGGCGGCGCCGACCACGCGGCCGCCGCGCGGAGATGGACGATGGCGGACACCTCCTGGCAGGAGCAGCCGACCTGGCGGCCGCTGGCGATCGGCCGACGCGGCGCGGTTGCCAGCGGGCACCCGCTGGCGACGCTGGCGGGGCTGGATGCGCTGCGCCGGGGCGGCAACGCGGCCGATGCCGCGGTGGCCACGGCGGCGGCGCTGGCCGTGGTCGAGCCGCAGATGTCGGGCGTTGGCGGCGATGGCTTTTTCCTGTTCTGGGACGCGACGGCGCGGCGAGGGACGGTGGTCAACGCGACCGGGCCGGCGCCGCGTGAGGCGACGCCGGAGCGCTTTCCGTCCGGCATCCCCGGCTTCGGCGCTCTCACCGCCTCCACGCCCGGCCTGGTCGCCGGCTGGTGGGCGCTCTGGCAGCGCTTCGGAACGCGGCCCTGGCCGGAGCTGCTGCAGCCCGCCATCGCCCTGGCGTCTGACGGATTCGGCACGACCCGCAGCTTCGCCGGCTGCATCCGCGACGAGGCGGCGCTGCTGGCGCGCGACCCCGACGCGGCCCGGGTGTTCCTGCCGGATGGCGTGCCGCCGCGTCTCGGGACGCCGATCCGCCAGCCGGAGCTGGCTCGGACGCTGGAGGAGCTGGCGCAGGACGGGGCGGAGAGCCTCTACGGCGGCGCCCTCGGTCGCAGGCTGGTCGCGGCGACGCGGGCGAAGGGCGGACTGCTGAGCCTGGAGGACCTGGCCGCGTTCGAGCCGGAGCTCCAGGAGCCGATCGGGACCACCTACCGCGGCTACCAGGTGCTCCAGTCGCCGCCGAACTCGACCGGCTTCACCCTGCTGCAGGAGCTGAATCTGGCGGAGCAGTTCCCGCTCGCGGAGCTGGGGCTGCTCTCGGCCGACACGATCCACCTGCTGGTGGAGATCAAGAAGCTCGCCTTCCTCGACCGCGAGCGCTGCGGCGACCCGCGCTTTGGCTCGCTCGACCTAGCCGAGCTGCTCTCCAAGGAGTACGCCGCCCGGCTGGCGGTGCAGATCGACCCGCGCCGAGCGGCGGAGCGCCCGCTGGCGGCGGAGGCGACGGGCGGGGACACCACCTACTTCGCGGTAGTGGATGGCCAGGGCAACGCGGTCTCTGGCATCCAGAGCATCAACAGCATCTTCGGCGCCAAGGTGATCGCCGGGGAGACCGGCATCCTGCTGAACGACCGGATGCGCTACTGGCACCTGCGGCCGGGCCACCCCAACCGGCTGGCGCCGGGCAAGCGGGTGCGGCACACGATGAATACTCCGCTGGTGCTCAAGGACGGCCGGCTGGTGGCGATGCTGGGGACGCCGGGCGCCGATGGGCAGGTGCAGGTGAATCTCCAGGTCGCCACGTTCCTGCTCGACTTCGGGCTGGACCCACAGCAGGCGGTCGAGGCGCCGCGCTGGCGCCACTACCAGCAGGGCGCGGACGCCAACTGGCCCCACACCGCGCTGGAGCGGCTCACGGTCGAGTCCCGCTTCCCGCCGCAGGTGCTGGCGGAGCTGGAGCGGCGCGGCCACCGGCTGGAGCGGGTCGGGCCGCTGGAGGCCGGCTGCAACGCCCAGGTGATCCTGGTCGACGCGGGCAGCGGCTGGCTGCTGGCGGGCGCGGACCCGCGCCGCGACGCCTGGGCGCTGGCGTTCTGAGAAATGGGGCCGGCGAGCAGGACGGGGTCGTACCCTGCGGCCCGCTGAGCGGCTACGCCTGCTCGCCGGCACGCTCGCGGGTGTCGAAGCCGGCCAGCGCCTGCTCCAGCTCGCGCTGGCGGAGCGCGAATGTCAGGTCGCCGCGCGTCTTCTCCATGATCCCGCGGACGCTGTCCGTGGCGCGCCGCAAACCGCCGGTGAGCGCGTCCGGGTAGTCCATCGTCACCAGCAGCCCGTAGATGTCGTCCATGGTCTGCAGGATCTCCTCGGCGCGCTCCAGCTTGCCCTGGCGGAGCTGGTCCAGGATATAGCGGCGCAGCTCGCCTACGGACTCCGCCAGCCCGTTCAGGAAGGGCGCCACCGCCACCCCGAGCAGCTCAGGGTGCGGGAGCGGCTCGCCGCGCACCAGGGCGTAGGTGAGGCAGGCCTCGGCGTACTCCTTCTGCGCGTCCTGGACGTAGCCGGAGTAGTACAGGTCGGGGTGAGCAGCGAGGTCGGCGGCCAGCTTCTCGTTCAGCCGCCGCGCCTGGTCGCGCAGCTCGGCAGCGCGAGCGAACTCGCCCCGGTGCACCGCGCGAATGCTGTGGGCACAGTGGCGGATCAGCTCGCGCGAGTCCGCCAGCGCCCGCTCACGGGCGGCGTTCTTCTCCTCCAACTGGGCGCGGGCCCAGTGCTCGACGGGATCAAGCATCAAGGGCGATTTCCAGCCGCTTGTTCTCTTTGCCTTTGTTCTCGGTCTTCACCACCCGCACCCGGCCCACCTCGCGGGTGTTCCGCACGTGGGTGCCGCCGTCCGCCTGCATGTCGATCCCCTCGATGTCGATGATCCGCAGCACCCGTACACTCTCTGGGATCAGGTTCACCTTGGTACGGATCAGATCCGGGATCTGGAGCGCCTCCTCGCGCGGCAGGGAGCGCACGTGCACCGGCCGGCCCTCGGCCAGGAGCCGGTTGGTCGTGTCCTCGATCCGCTGCACCTTGTCCGGCGATAGGTCTGGCAGCGCAAAATCCATCCGAGCCCGGTCCGGGTACATCTGGCCGCCGGTGACCGTCGCCCCGAAGAGCTGATAGATGACGCCCGACATCGCGTGCAGCGCGGTGTGGTGGCGCATCAGGGCGTAGCGGCGCTCCCAGTCGATCACTGCCCGCACCCGCGTTCCCGGCGTGGGTGCCGGGCCCTCGATCAGGTGCAGCACGTCCGGACCTTGCTTCTTCACCTCGACCACGCGTGCCTCGCCGCCATCCCAGCGCAGCAGGCCCATGTCGTGCGGCTGGCCGCCGCCGGTCGGGTAGAACACAGTCCGGTCGAGCACGACGGCATTGCCGTCGCGTACCTCCGTCACGGTCGCGTCGCATTCGGTCAGGTAGCTGTCGTCGGCGTACAGGAGTTCGGTCACTGCGCGGCTCTCCCAGGGGCGGGGCGAGTATAGCATGGGGTTCGGCCCACGCCCGTTCCGTATACTGTGCCAGAGTGAGACTGCTCGGGAGCTGGGCACTTGGACCAACCGCGCTATCGGCCGACCGACGCGATGACCTCTCCGCGCTTCGTCGGCATTCGGACCTTCATGCGGCTACCGTACCTGCCGCAGCCGCGCGACGTGGACGTGGTGGTTGTCGGCATTCCGTTCGACACCGGGGCCACGTTTCGAGTGGGTGGGCGGTTCGGGCCAGCGGCGATCCGGGAGCACTCGTTGCTGCTGCGCCCGTACCACCCGGCGCTGGACGTCGATCTGTTCGAGCATCTTTCCGCCGTGGACGCGGGTGACATCGACGTGGTTCCGGGCTTTATTGAGGATTCGTATCAGCGCATCGAGCGCGGGCTGGCGGAGCTGCTCGATAGCAGTGGCGCAGTCCCGGTCATGCTCGGCGGCGACCACTCCATCGCCCTACCCGACCTGCGGGTGCTCCAGCGGCGGCATGGCCCGATTGCGCTGGTACACTTCGATGCCCACCTGGACACCTGGGACCAGTACTGGGGCCACAAGTACACCCACGGCACGCCCTTCCGGCGCGCGGTCGAGGAGGGGCTGCTCGACACAGCGCACTCGATCCAAGTCGGCATCCGCGGGCCGCTGTACGGCCCGCAGGACATGCAGGGCTCGCGCGACCTCGGCTTCGAGATCATCACCACGCCCGAGGTCCACGAGCGGGGCGCGGAGTGGGCGGCGCAGCAGATCGTCGCCCGCGTGGGTGATCGTCCCGCCTACATCTCGTGGGACATCGACTGTGTGGACCCGGCCTTCGCCCCGGGCACCGGGACGCCCGAGGTCGGCGGCTTCAGCTCCTGGCAGGCGCAGCAGCTGCTGCGCGGGTTGGCCGGGGTGAACCTCATCGGCTTCGAGGTGATCGAGGTGATGCCGCAGTACGATGGGCCCGGCGGAATTACCTCGCTGCTGGCGGCGAACCTGTGCTGGGAGTTCCTGGCGCTGCTGGCGCTACGGCGGAAGCAGGCAGCAGGGCTGGCGGCGTCGGCCCAGGCGGACGACCAGCGCGGCTAGCCGCTCCCGCTCGCCAGAGCCTGCGCGTCGGAACGGAACGGCGCGGCGGGTGCGCGCCTAGGCCCCGGGACTGGCCGATCCACCGGTTGCCGCTTCGTACTCGGAGGCGTCGATGAAGCGGCCGTTGTCGATCTCGCGGCTCGTTTCGCGGAAGCCGCGGTCGTAGCGGATCTCCGCCCGCGTCTTCTTATAGCAGCGGGGGCAGACGATGTGCTTGGTGAGCATGTAGCCGCCGATAGTATCTCCCTCGAAATCCTGCACCAGGTCCGAGGAGCGGTTCACCCAGACCCGGATCGGGTGCCCGCTGGGGCAGCGGACGTAGAAGAAGAAGCCGGCGCTCGATTCCCCGCTCCCGCTGCTGCCGCTGCCGGAGAAGATGCCCTTCAGCGCGTCGAGAATGCCCATCTACTCCTCCTCTCCTGGTGCCCGGCCAGGCGGCTGGCTCAGGCATCCAGCCGCTGCCGGCCGGCGTAGCCGGCGTCGACCTCGTGCCACCAGTCGATGCTGTCCTCGCCCAGCTTCCAGCACAGGTACACTACGCGCTGGCCGCGCCAATGGGGGAAGTCGATGAGGCCAAGGTCGAGGTCCTTCACCAGCACTCCCAGCGCGTGGATGCGGTCCACCCGCTCGCCCAGTTCGTTGAGCACGGACTCGCGGCGTCGCTGCAGGGTCGTCAGCTCCTCGTCCAGATGATCGTGGCCGTTGCCACGCGCCTTCCAGTGTAGCTCGCGCATCTCCTGCTCCAGCCGTGCCGCGTGCTGCCGGAGCAGTTGCAGCTCTTCCAGGAGCGGCCGCAGGGTCGGCAGCAGCGCCTCCGCCTCTGCCCGCGAAAAGAGCCTCTCCATGCGGCGGACCCCACCCTGGGAACGTCTCGGCGGCATGGTACCACCAGGCTCGGGCACATGGAGCGGGCAATTCAACAGCGCGTGGGCAGTGGCTGCCGTGGGCGGGGCGGTTTGTGTCACAATCTCGCGTCATGCTGGTTCGTTCGCTCTGGCGGACTCGGCGCCGCTCCGCGCTGGCGCTCGCCACGCTCGCCGTTTCGCTGGCGTTCGGCTGTGCCTCCGGCCCGGCGCTCCGCTCCGCCTCGCTCTCGGCCAGCCGGGTGGACGCTAGCGGCGCCGGCAGTCCGGTAGTGCTCCAGTACTCGCTGGCGCGGCCGGCGACGGTTTCGATCGACGTGGTCGGCCCGGGCGGGCAACGCTACCCGCTTCGCCACGACGAGCCGCGTGCGCCGGGTGACTACGAGTACGCCTTCGACGGCACCTATCCCCTTCCCGACGACCCAGAGCAGCGCCGAACCCTGCCTGACGGCACCTACCAGCTCGTCGTCGCTGTCACCGCCGATGGGGCGGTCCGCTCTGAGGTGCTGCCGGTCCAGGTGGAGCGCGCCGACGTCACGGCGCCGAGCGTGGACAACTTGGCGGTCTACCCACCGGCGATCTCCCCGAACTTCGACGGGGTGGACGACGTCGCGCAGATCAGCTACCGCCTGACCAAGCAGGCGCGGGTGTACGCCTACGTGCAGAGCGTCGATGGGATGCGGCTGCCGCTGGGGCCACGTGAGCTGCAAGCGCCCGGCGAGTACCGGCTGGAGTGGGATGGGACGCGGAACGAGGTGCCGCTGCCAGATGGCAGCTACCAGATTGTCGTCGAGGCGTCGGACAACGCCGGCAACGTCGCGCTGGCGCGTGCGCCGATCCAGCTCCAGGCTGGCGGCCAGCCCGACGCCCGGGTGCTGCGGGTCGACTTCTCGCCGCGCCAGCTCATGGTCGGCGGCGTAGTCAATGTGGCGATCACGGTGAAGAACATCGGAGCGACGGTCCTGCGCACCCAGGGGCCGGATCCGGGCTACGTCTACGACAGCTACGATTCGTTCTCCTCCATTGCCGACCACCGCTTCGCGGACAAGGCTGGGCTCTGGCGGGTGGGGGTGGACTGGGCCGGCTCGCCGGCCGCCGCGGCCTCCAAGTACGCCTATCGCTGGGGCTTTGGGCACGACCTGCAGCCCGGCGAGGAGGTGGTGGTCCGCGGAGGGATTCGGATGCTGCACGGGCCGGACCAGGATCCAGCGCGCGGCCCGCGCCAGAACCGGATCTTTCTGTACGCCGGCCTGATCCACGAAGGGTTCGATTTCCAGGAAGACAAGATCGGCGGCACCTGGATTGAGCTTGGCTACTGAATCCCCGCGGGCGATGCTACCCACCTCCAGCAGCCCTAAGATCAGCGCGGTGGTGCTGGCGCGCGACGAGGCGGACTACATCGAGCCCTGCCTGCGCAGCCTGGCCTGGGCCGACGAGGTGCTGGTGCTGCTCGACCCGGAGAGTCGGGACGCGACCGAAGCGATTGCCCGCCGGCTGGGAGCGCGGATCGAGCAGCGGGGGTTCGCCAGCTTCGGCGCCTTGCGGAACGCTGGGCTGGAGCTGGCCCGGGGTGACTGGGTGCTGTTCGTGGATGCCGACGAGCGGGTCAGTCCAGGGCTGGCGGCCGAGATCCGCCAGGCGGTGCGGGGCGGCGACGCCGGCTACTGGATTCCGCGCCGGAACCGCATCCTGGGGCGCTGGATGCGCGGCACCGGCTGGTACCCGGATGAGCAGCTCCGGTTGCTGCGCCGCGCCCGCGCTCGCTACGATGAAACCCGTCTGGTACACGAGGTAGCGACGGTCGACGGGCCGGTCGGGCGCCTCCGCGAGCCGCTGATTCACTTGAACTACGCGAGCCTCTCCGAGTTCTGGGCCAAGCAGCGGCGCTACACCGCGTTGGCGGCGCGCACCCGCGCCCGCGCTGGCCGGCCCCGCGCCCGCGCGCTACTCGGCGCGCCGCTGCGGGAGTTCTGGCGGCGCTTCGTGACGCTGCACGGATACCGTGACGGTGCACTGGGCCTAGTGCTCTCGCTCGCGCTCGCGTACTTCGAGTGGGAGACGGTGCGCCAGGCGCGCGCCCTGACGTACCAGGCGGCTGGCGAGGCGAGCTGAGCGCCGAGCTGGCATAGCTTCTGCAGCAGCAACCCCGCCGCTGGTGTAGCCCATGCTGTGTGCCTGGCTCTGGGAGGGGAGAGCAGCCAGGGCAGAGGCTGGGATCGGTCGGGTGGTGGCGGCGGCGCTCGTCGCCGCGCTCCTGCTCGCGGCGCTGCTGGCCGCGCCCGCACGGGCGGAGGACCTGGCGAAGGTCCGGGCCCTGGGAGCCGACGAGGCGCGGCACGTCGACCGCTACCGGGTCACGATCGGCCCCGGGGCCACGCTCTGGGACATCGCGCAGACCTACCTCCCCTTGATCGCCCTCGACCAGGGGGACCAGCAAGCCTACCAGCTCGTGCTGGCTGGCTTTCAGCAGCAGTTCCCGGGGCGCTCGCCGGCCGCGCTCCAGCCAGGCGACGAGTTCAGCCTGGAGGTCCCCAGCGGCACGTTCGTCACCCAGACGATCACGCGGGACCAGCACGCTATCGTCTACCGCTCCTTCCTGGGCGATGAGCTGACCTATTACCCCCGTGATCCCGCACTACTGTACCGCCTGATCCGCCACGATGCGCCGGGCAAGGCGGAGGTGCGGCTCTCTGCCCAGGAGGGCTCGCCCGTTGACTTCGCCCGGGCGATCTACGAGGTGGATGCGCCGGACTTCATCCAGGTCCGCACGGTGCGCGCCGCGCTCCAGGATCGGAATCAGCGGGTGCTGGTCGACCTGGAGCACAAGTACCTGGACGAGTTCCGCAACTACCGCGACCGCGCCAAACAGGTGCGCGACGGGGAGGAGGGCCGCAAGGTCTATCTCTTCGATCCCGGCGACCAGGACGTTCCCTTCGTCCAGGTCGAGGACGGCATCGGCGACGAGAACGACCCGGCGAACTTCCCGCACCTGCTGCGGGTCGCCTGGTATCGCAACGGAATAGTGGAACGGTACGTCCTGACCGAGCCCGGCGACACGGTGAGCGAGTGGACCGCGCCCGATGCCGAGGTCTGGAAGCAGGTGCTCCCGTCTGTCAAGGGGTGGAAGGAGGGTAAGGTCCAGTCGCTGCCGCCGTTCCCGTCCCCGTTGACAGATGACGGGCAGCTCATTCCCGGCCGGATCATGGTGATCCGCTTCGCGCCCGAGGGAGAGCCGAGCGCGGGGGTGGCCGGGATCCGCACGACGCGGCGACCGGCCGGTGCCAGCTCGGGGCTGAGCTGCGCTGCCACGCCTGGCCTGGTGATCCTGGCTGGCCTGGCGCTAACACTGCGGTCCCGGCGGTGCGGGGAGTAAGGCGCGCTCAACCCTCCGCCGGGGCGCTCGGTCCCGTCTCCAGTCCGAGGTCGCGGGCGATGCTCTTCTGCGCCTCGAGCACCGTGGCGATGTGCTCGTCCAGGTCCACCCCGAGCACCTCCAGTCCTTGCCAGATGTCCTCGCGCAGGACGCCGCGGGCGAAGTTCTTGTCTTTGAGCTTCTTCTTGACCCGGGCAACGTCCACGTTGTCCAGCGAGCGCCCGTACATCAGCGCGACGGCGTACATGAAGCCGCTCAGCTCGTCGACCGCGAAGATGCACTTCTTCATCGGGGTGTCGTAGGGGGTGTTCGTATACGGCGCGTGGGCGAGCACGCCCTCGACGATCTCCTCTGGCCAGCCACGCTCGCGCAGGATCTTCGCCCCTTCGTAGGGGTGCTGCTCTTGGCTGGGAAAGCGCTCGTAGTCGAAGTCGTGCAGCAAGCCTACGATGCCCCAGGTCTCCTCGTCGCCGCCGAACTTGCGGGCGTAGGCGCGCATGGAGGCTTCGACGGCGAGCGCGTGGCGGCGCAGCGCCTCGCTCTGGGTGTACTCGTGCAGCAGTGCGAGCGCGTCGTCGCGGGTGAAGCGGTGGGGCATGACTCCTCCCTTGGTGTGTTACGAGTCGCCGACGGCGTGGGCCAGGTCCGCCGCGGTGCGCAGCAGCGCCACCCGGCGGAGAAACTCGCCGAGTGAGCCGCTCTGGGCGCGGAGCCGATGCACCTGGTCTGGGATCGGGCTTACAGACGAGGCGGCCGGTCCCTCGGTGTAGCTACCGTAGAAGGCGAAGTAGGCCTGGTTCAGCTTGCGAATGGCGAAGCCGGCGGCGTTGAGCTCCTGGCGGCGTTGCTCCATGTAGCGCTCGGCGTCTGCCACTTGGCCGTTGGCGAGCAGGCGGTCGACCTCGCGCCGGGTATCGCGCATGAAGCGGTTGAAGTCGAACCCGCGCTTCGTCGGCTGCGCGGGTGGCGCCGGCGGGGGGGACAGGCCCAGGCGGCGCACGATGCGCGTGGCCAGCTCGCGGCCAACCAGGTCGGCCACCGTTTCGTTGATCTCGCGGCTGTCGTAGCTGGCGAAATAGGCCTGGCCCAGCGGGTGGAAGAAGAGGTAGCCGTGGGTCCACTCGTGCGCGGCGGCGGCGATCACTCCCTCGGGCGAGGGCGAGTCGAGCACCATGCTCGGATAGGTGGAGAGCCCGCCGACGGGCACGACCAGCGACGACACGCCCGTGGCGTCTGCCCGAGCCTCGACCGCCTCCGCCCCGGACAGCGGGGTGTCCGGATCGAGCAGCACCGATTCGCGAACCTCGATCCGTTCGCGTGGCGAGACGATCAGCACCTGGGGCGGCGGGCCGATCCAGGTGCTGACAGGGGGGAAGAGCAGTGGGGCGCGCCAGGGCAGAGGCAGTGCCAGCCCCTCGGCGGTCGCTTCCCGGCTGACCTCCGCCTCGATCGCCGCTTCGGCCGCGGGGCGCAGGCGCTGGCGCTCGTCAGGCGTGCTGGCGGCGAAGTAGGCCCGTAGTGGCTCGGCGGTGGGCGCCTGGTTCGTCTGTCCGAGCAGCGGCGGGAGGATCCGGACGAGGCGCGCCCCAAGGGCGCGCTCCTCCCAGGCGACCAGGTTGAAGCGATAGGGGCCGACGGCGCTGGCGAGCGAACTGTCGCTCTGGTGAGCGCGGACGATGGTGAGCAGGAAGAGCGTCGCTGCGACCAGATAGGTCCGGCCTGGACGCCAGCGCGCACGTCTGGCCGCAGGCGGCCAGGAGAGCGATTGTGGGAGCGCGACGTCCATCTGTTTCGGACCAGGGGATGCACGGTGGGTACGCAATGCTAGCACGCCCGGCACGCGGCGTGCGTCAAGCGGCGCACGGGAGAGGCAGGCTCGTGCAACTGGTATTTCTGCTGTGCTCTTCGTCGGGCTCATCCTACTGCTGCTGGTGCCAGCAGTGGGGGGTATGCGCTCGTGACCGCGAACCCGCTAGAATCGGCGCGGCCGCGCCGGGGCTGAGGGCGGCAGCGCCTGCTCTGGCGGGGGGCTGCAACGGGAGAGGGTAACGAAGTAAGCCCTGGCGCGGCCCTGGCCCGCCGTTGCGGCGCGTTTGAGATGCGTGTCCGCTTGTCGACCAGGAGTCGCGCTGCCATAATGGCAGCCGTCCTCCGCCCGGGCGATCATCGGGCCGATCCCGTCTCCGGAGCTCTCGATGTCCGCTTCTGCCTACGACGTCATCTGCCTGTTGTGTGGGTTTCAGACCGGCCAGCTTGCGGGCAGCGTGTTCACCCCGAGCAAGGGCTGCTTGCCCTCTGACAGCACCCCGTCTCGCCGCCTGCGCTGCTGCCGCTGTGGTGGGTCCGTCTACCTGGAGGCGACCGAGCCCGGGCACGCGGCGCTGCTGCTGGACGTGGTCGAGCGCGCTCGTGGCTAGCCCGGCCTCCGCGTAGCTATTGCCTGCCAGCCGCGGGCAGCACTAGAATCGGGTGCAGCTCTCTTGAGCCTGGGGGGCCAGAGGTGTCCCTGGTAGCTCCATGGCCTAGCCCACGTCGCCCGGCATCGACGGTACCGTCGATGCCGGCTCTCCCGGTAGCGACCTGCTCGCCAGGTCCGCCCGCCGCGCCAGCCCATGCGCAGCGGCTGAGTGGCTGCTGAGCTGAGAGGGGCCGGGCTGGTGACCTCTGCGCTTCCTGTCGACGCCCTTGAGCAGGCGTGGCTGGAGGCCGCCTGCGATGGTGATCTCGAGGCATTCAACGCGCTCGTCCTGCGCTATCAGACGCTCGTCTACAACCTGGCCTACCGCACTCTCTCGGACGCGGAGGACGCCGCGGACGCGACGCAGGAGACATTCCTCTCAGCCTATCGTGGGCTCGGGTCGTTCCGCGGTGGCTCGTTCCGGAGCTGGCTGCTCCGAATCGCGGTCAACGTCTGCTACGACCAGCTCCGCCGCCGACAGCGGCGCCCCGCGGACTCGCTGGAGGCACTGCTGGAGCAGGTGAACGCGGACACGCTACTGCCCGACCCGGCCGCCGGGCCGGAGCCGGTCACGCTCACCGCGGAGACCGCCGCGGCGATCCAGGATGGGCTGGGGCGTCTCCCGCCGGACATGCGGCTGGTCGTAGTGCTTTGCGACGTGCAGGGCGCGTCCTACGAAGAAGCGGCCGCGATCCTCCGGGTTCCGGTTGGTACCATCAAGTCCCGGCTCAGCCGTGGCCGGGCCCAGCTCCGCGATTTCCTGGCGCTGCACGGGGAACTTCCGGGGGGGGCGCGGCGTCCTTAGAGTGGAGCACCTGAACGAGCATGGCGGAGCCCCTGGAGCACCTCAGCGAGCAGCTCCTCTCGGAGTATCTGGATGGACGGCTCAACCCCCCTGTGGCACGTCGGGTCCAGGCGCATCTGGCTGAGTGCGAGCGCTGTCGGCAGCGCGCTCAGGAACTCGAGACCACAGTCAGGCTCCTGCAGGCGCTGCCGATGCTGCGGCCGCCACGGGATTTCCGCCTCGGTCCGCCCGCCCGGCGCCAGCGCCTGGTGGCGAGTGCGCTACCCTGGATGCGTGTCACGTCGGCGATTGCCGCAGCCCTGTTCGTGATCCTGTTTATGGTCGATCTGCTGGCGCCCAGCCCGGCGCCAGCCACGAGCTCGGCGCCAAAGATCGGGTTGGCCGCGTCGTCCCCTACCGTGCCGCCGAGCGACTCCGTGACCGCTACCAGGCCCGCGGCGCTGCCCCGTTCGAGTGCGACTGAGACCGAGCAGACAGCGGGCACCGAAGCATTCAGTGCGCGCGGTGGCGCTCGGGTGAGCGCGTTGGGGACGATCGTTCCACTGCCTACTCCGACGGCCGCCGACCAGCAACCAGGAGCGGGCCGGCTCGTTAAGCCCTTAGACGCGGCCGCGTCCGGGATGCCACGGTTCTGGCCCTGGGAACTGCTTTCGGGTCTGCTCGCGCTGATCTTCAGCGGCGCCACCTGGCTTCTGGGGCACCGGCTCCGGCTGGAGCGCGCCTGAGCGCATCGACAGGCCCACGGAGCCGTGTCTGGAGCCGCGCAGCGCTCGTTCGTGACGGCCTGCGCCTGCGAGCTATCTCGTACTGTTCGGCGGAGGAGGGGAACCGCGTATGTCGATCAGCCGCGTAGCGCTGTTTGCGGCCGTGGTGGCCGCGGCAGGCACCCTCGGCATCTCCCTGCTGCTCGGCCGCGGTGCCGCCGCGCCTGTACGGCAGGCCCCGCTGGCGCCCGTCGCCCAGGCCGCGCCAGCCGCCGGTGCGGCCCCGGCGGCATTTGTGGCGGCGGATCAGACGCCGCCCGCGCCGACGATCAACGTCATGGGCGAAGGTCGGGTCACCACACAGCCTGACCTAGCGCGGATGACACTGGGTGTGGAGGTGTTCAACCGCTCGCTGGCCCAGGCGGAACAGGACGCCTCGCAGCGGATGAACGCGGTTGTCAACCAGCTTGCCAGTATGGGTATCGCCAAGGACGACATCCAGACAGTGAGCTTCAGCGTCAATCCCGAGTACGACTTTCCCCAGAACGGGGCGCCCACGCTCCGCGGGTTCCGCGTGAACAACCTGGTCAGCGTCAAGATCCACGACGTGAACCGCGTGGGAGACATCGCCGACGCGGTGATCAACGTCGGTGCCACCACCGTCCAGGGGCTCAGCTTCGAGGTGAGCAATCCGCAGGCAGCGGCGGACCAAGCGCGCACGCAGGCGATGCAGGATGCTCGGCACAAGGCGGAGCAGTTGGCCGCGGCCGCCGGGGTGGCGCTCGGCAAGCCGATGAGCATCAGCGAGAGCGTCAGCGTGCCACCCACCCCCGTGCCGCTGGAGCGGGGTGTAGCGGCGCCGGCCGCGGCGCCAGCGACGGCGCCCCCGATCCAGCCCGGCACCACCGAGATCCGCATCACAGTGAACGTCGCCTACAGCATCCAGTAGCTCGACCAGTGCGGCGTCCGGCTGACCTGGCCCACCTGCCTGCCCGGGGGCCTGGCCCTCCCCTGTGTCGCGTGCCACGCCCGTCTCCCTCCGTGCGGCAAAGAGGGATGGGGCTGAGGCCGGCCAGGGATCAGCCAGGTGGGCCGCGGGCGAGGCACCGCTACAGCTCGGCGGGTCCGCGGGCGATCTCCTCGGCGAGGCGCCGCCCGGCCTGGGGTTGGCAGCGCCCGGCCTCCCAGGCCAGTCGTTCGGCCTCGGAGGCCGGGCGAATAACCCGCCCAGTGGCGATCTCGGCCGGGAGCGCGTCGAGCCACTGGTCGGGCGCCACCAGCACCGTTCCGACCCGCGTGCCCATGGGAGTCTCCACCGCGACCAGCTCGCCGGCGCGCGTCGGAATCTCGACAATGCACCAGGTGAGCGGGGCACCTGGCGCGAGTTGCACCCCCGCGATGCGCGGCACGGTCATGGCCGAGCGCTGGGGGCCGGGAGCCCCAGCAGCGCCACGTCCAGCGCCAGGCGGGCATTGACATTGCGGTCGAGGTCATCCAGCGCCTGCTCCAGCCGCCGGACAGCCCGGGACCCGGCCATCTGGTCGAAGCGCCCGGCCTCGCGGTGCAGTGCTGGACGCTCGTCCACATTGAGCACCTGCTCCTCGAGTCCGGCTTGGACGAGCGACAGGTCGTGCCACCAGGAGATCCAGGCGCGTAGCGCCTCGCGTACTGTGTCCGCCTTCGCCGACCAGCGCTCGGCCAGCGCGCGCGAAACCCGGAGTCGGGCCAGCCGGTCGCCGTCCAGGAGCTGGCGCAGGTCGGCCAGGCGAGCGGCGCGCTCGTCCAGCAGCGAGGGGTCGGTAGCGGCGTCCAGCGCCCAGCCCACCCGGCCGCCCGCCAGTCGGGCGATCAGCCGCGCCTGCTCCGGCTCGAGCTGGCGCTCGGCTTCCAGGTGCTGGCGGATCTCGGCCTCCGGCACCGGCCGCAGCCGAAGGTGCCGGCAGCGGGAGACGATCGTCGGCAGCAGCGCCTCGGCGTCGGAGGCGGTGAGGATCAGGACCACCGAGGCCGGCGGCTCTTCCAGCGTCTTCAGGAGCTGGTTGGCTGCCGTGGCGGAGAACAGCTCGGCATCCAGGATCAGGTAGACCTTGTACCGCCCTTCAAACGGCCTCAGTTGCGCTTCGCGCTGGAGGTCGTCGACCTCCTTGAAGCTGATCTTGCTCTTGCCCTCGCGCAGTTCGTACGTCCTGACGTCCGGGTGGGTGCCGCGGGCGATCAGACGGCAGGAGCGGCACTGGCGGCAGGGCGGGCTGGGCTCGTCGCAGTTCAGCGCTTGCGCCAACGCCAGCGCCAGGGTTGACTTGCCGATCCGTGCCAGGCCGGTCAGCAGGTAGGCGTGGCTCACCGCGCCGCGCTTGATCTCTCGGCCCAGCGCCTCGATCGCCGCCTGGTGTCCGACGACGCCCCAGGGCATGCTACATCCCCGTCAACGGTGGCGGCTGGATCCGCAGCTCGTTCCGCACCCGCCGAACGCCCGGCAGAGCGAGCACGACCTGCTCGGCGACGTCGCGGTCCTCCTCGGCGACCACCTCGCCGGTCAGGAGCACCTCGCCGCGCTCGGCCTGCACCCGCAGCCCGTGAATCCAGAGCCCTTCGTGGCTCGTCAGGGCGACTTCGGCACGGCTGGCCAGCGCCAGGTCTGCGAGCCGCTGGATCGAGGGAGCGGTGGGCTGGAACTCGGGGCGACGGCTGAGCTCCACCAGCGTCGCGATGGCTCCATCGACGGTGAGCCGATCGGTGGCGAGCGCCACGTCGTACAGGCGGGGGTCCAGCATATTGAGCCCGAACATATAGCGCACGTAGCCGATCCATTCGCGGTCGGTCTGCTGGAGCGCCTCTTCCGCTTCACCCGCGGTCAACGGGCCCGGTCGGCGTGGCGAGCCGTGCTCCATGATCCGGGCGATGCGGATCGGGTCGCTCGCCACGACCAGCACCTTGATCGCATGGTTCACGTCGCGCAGCAGGTGCGACGCCCCCAGCCCGAGAATCACCGCGTCGTCGTCGCGGGCGAAGCCGTAGACACCCGCCCGCAAGAGCACACCGTAGCGCCGCCGCTCCTCGTTCAGCCGCTCCCAGAGGGTCGGCTTGGTCTCGGCGAGCTCCGGGGCGTTGGCCCGGAGCTCGCGAACGCCGAGCGCCTGGGCCTCCGCGAGTAGCGTCTGGCGGTCCATGTAGCGATAGCCGAGGCGGTCGGCGACGCCACGGGCCACCTGCTCGCCGTCACTCCCGAGCAGCCGCGAGATCGCGATGATCGGCATGCACGCTCCTGGCGAGCGGGCCTGGGGCGCGCCGTGCCTCACGCCAGGCGAGCGCGAATTTGCCAGCCGCCCGCAAACCGCCGCATTCTACCGCAGGGTCACACAGAAGCGTACCGCAACCCGCGCCGGAAGCGCCGTTGGGGGCGGTCTACAGGCGCCTGGCCACGCCGGGCCGGGAGGAGAGGGATCATCAGATCGGGTAGCGAATGCCAGGCCGCCGTAGCCGTGAGATCGTGGTGGGGCTGCGGCGAGGCCGGGTACACTGCAAGGAGCGCCGTCGCGACCCGTCGGGGCGCGTCGTCACGTCGGCGTACGCCAGCGCCGCGACCTGGCCATCGTGCAGGAGCGCGGCGCCACGGCAGTCTCCAACGCGTCTTGATCGCCCCATCCTACGAGGACATCCGTGTTCGAACCTGAACTGCTGCGCCGCGTGCTCGCCACGGCGCTGGAGCGCGGCGGCGACTTCGCCGAGGTCTACGTCGAGGACAGCCACGCGCTGGGCATATCGCTGGACGACGACAAGATCGAGCGTGTCTCGGCCGGACACGACCGCGGCGTAGGGGTGCGGGTGGTGGTCGGGGAGGCGACGGGCTACGCCTACGCCGACGATCTCTCGGAGACGCAGCTCCTGGAGGCGGCCCGCGCCGCGCGCGCCATCGCCTCCTCCGCTGTTCCGGTAACGGTCGCGGACCTACGGCGCATTCCGCCCGGCTACGAGCACCAGATCCGGATCGCGCCGGAGTCTGCCAGCGAGCGTGAGAAGGCCGAGCTGCTGCGCCGGTCGAACGCGGCCGCGCGCGCCGCCGGCCCGGAGGTGCGTCAGGTCAGCGTCCGCTACGGCGAAGCGCGCCAGCGGGTGCAGATCGCGAACTCCGAGGGGCTGCTGGTGGAAGACGAGCGGCGGGCGGTGCAGCTCAACGTCGGCGTCACCGCGCTCCGCGACGGGCGGCTGCAGACTGCCAACCGGGCCCGCGGTGGTCAGACCGGGCTGGAAGTCTTCGCTGGCGAGGTCCCCGAAGCGCTTGGGCGCGAGGCCGCGCGCGTCGCGATCGAGCTGCTGGACGCCGTCCCGGCCCCGGCGGGCAGGATGCCGGTGGTCATCACCAACGGCTGGGGCGCGGTGCTGTTCCATGAAGCGGTCGGCCACGGGCTGGAGGCGGACCACATCGTCCACCAGTCCTCCGTCTATGCCGGCCGGCTCGGGCAGCAGGTGGCGAACCCGGCAGTGACGCTTGTGGACGACGCCACGATTCGTAATCACCGTGGCTCATACCGCTTCGACGACGAGGGCACCCCGGCCCAGCGCACCGTGCTAGTGGACGCCGGGACGCTGGTCGGCTTTATGAGCGACCGCAAGAGCGCCGCGAAGCTCGGCATGCCGTGCAGCGGCAACGGTCGGCGGCAGTCGTTCCAGCACCTGCCGGTGCCGCGGATGAGCAATCTGTGCATCGAGCCGGGCCACGCGACGCGCGAGGCGATCATCGCCGACACCCCGCGCGGGCTCTACGTGGTGAGCATCGGCGGCGGGATGGTGGAGCCGGCGCGGGGCGAGTTCGTCTTCAGCGTTACTGAGGCGTACCTGATCGAGCAAGGGCGGATCGGCCGCCCGGTGCGCGGGGCCACGCTCGCCGGCGACAGCTTCCGCGTTCTCGCCGACATCGACGCTGTGGCGGACGACTTCGCCCTCGATCCTGGAATGGGCAATTGCGGCAAGCTCGGCCAGTGGGTCCCGGTCGGCGTCGGCCAGCCCACCCTCCGCGTCCGCGAGATGCTGGTGGGAGGGACCGGATGACCGCGCTGGACCTCTGTCTGGATCTCGTCCGCCGCGCGCGGGCCGCCGGGGCCGACGAAGCCGAAGCGTTCTTTGGCGACCACACCATCTCGACGATCGAGGTCCGCAACCAGGCGGTCGAATCCTTGATCTCCGCCACTCAGCGTGGCGTCGGCATCCGCGCCCTGGTCGGCGGCGCTACCGGCTATGCCTACACTTCTGACCTTTCGCCGGCGGGGCTCGACGAGGTGGCGGGTATCGCGGTGCGGCTCGCCCGCGAGGCGACCCCGGACCCGGACCGGGCGCTGCCCGAGACTATTCCCCTACCGAACCAGGACCTGGAGATCTTCGATCCGGCGCTGCCCGATACGCCGGTGGAGCAGAAGATCGATCTGCTCCGCTCGGTCGAGCGCTCCGCCCACCAGGCCGACCCACGGGTGAAAGACACGGATCTCACCCGCTACGTCGACACCTACGGCGCCACCGCGCTGGCCAACTCGCGCGGCTTCGCCCACGCCTACCAGTCGAGCTTCTGCTACGCGCTCGTCTCGGTCATCGCCCGGGCGGGCGACGAGTCGCAGCGGGGCTACGGCTACACCTTCGCCCACGGACTGGGCGACCTGTCGCCGGTCGAGGCGGGCGAGCGCGCCGCCTACCGCGCGGTGGTCACCCTCGGCGGCAGGCAGGTGCCGACACAGAAGTGCGCGGTGGTGATGGAGCCGGAGGTCGCCGCCGAGCTGCTCGGGCACGTCGCCGGGGCGTTGTCGGCCGAGGCGATCCTCAAAGGCCGCTCCATGTTCCTCGGCAAGCAGGGCCAGCAGGTCGCGGCCCCGCTGGTCACCCTCGTCGACCAGGGCAACCGCGTCGGCGGGCTTGGCTCCGAGCCGTTCGACGGCGAGGGCGTCCCCACGGGCCGGACGGAGCTGATCCGCGCCGGCCGGCTGGAGGGCTGGCTGCACAACACCTACACTGCCCGGCGGCTGGGCGCCCGCTCCACCGGCAATGCCAGTCGGCCCTCGTTCCGCGGCGCCCCGGGCGTCGGTCCGACGAACTTCTGGCTGGAACCGGGCGAGCCGAGCCCCGAGCAGCTCCGGGCTGGGATCAAGCGTGGACTGCACGTCGTGCTGAGCAAGAACGTCGGTGGGATCAACGCCGTCACGGGCGACTACTCCGTCGGCGCCTCCGGCCTCTGGATCGAGGATGGCCAGGTGGCCCACCCGGTCTCCCAGGTGACGATCGCCGGCACCATGCTGGAGATGCTGAAGAGCGTGGTCGCGGTCGGCTCCGACCTGCGCTGGATTCCGGGGACCGGGGTGATCGGCGCCCCCACCATCGTCCTCGGCGAGATGACCGTCGCCGGCGGCTGACCCGCCTGGCGCCTCCCTGATCCAGCGGAAGCTGGCGCGGTGCCGCGGCTTCTGCCGATTCGGCGGCCTGCTCCCCGGGGCCCCAGGCGGCCGGTCGCCTGGGGTAAACTCCACCCGTCTGTCACAACAGCACGGGAGCGTACCCTGCTCGGATAGGTGCGTTGCCCGGGGCGCCGGGCTCGGCTACACTGTGAACGCGTCCGGTCAATGGCGAAGCGGGCCCAGGGCGGCCCGTTTTTCATTTCCTCGGCCTGCCAGGGGGAGGAGCGGTGATTACCGTCGGCATCGTGAACGTTACGGGCTACGCGGGCATCGAGCTGGCTCGGCTGCTGTCGCGACACCCGCGCGTCCGACTAGCCGAGGTGACCGGCCGCAGCGCCGCCGGGCAGCCGCTCGGCGAGGTGTTCCCGCACCTGGAGGACCTCGGGCTGACGATCCAGGAGGAGCTGGGGGAGGTGGACGTCGCCTTCACCGCGCTGCCGCATCACGCCGCGGCAGAGGTGATCCCGGAGCTGCTGCGCCGGGTCGGGAAGGTGATCGACATCTCCGCCGACTACCGGCTCCGCGACCAGGCGACCTACGAGCGCTGGTACGGCCCCCACCCGTCGCCAGAGCTGCTGGAGGAGGCGGTCTACGGGCTGCCGGAGCTGCACCGGGAGCGCATCCGCGAGGCGCGGCTGGTGGCCAATCCCGGCTGCTATCCCACTGCCTCGACGCTGGCGCTGGCGCCTGTGGCTGACCTGCTGGAGCCGGAGGTGATCGTGGATGCGAAGTCGGGCATCTCTGGCGCAGGGCGGGCGCAGAAGCTGGAGGTGAACCACTTCTGTGAGGTGAATGAGAGCGTCAAGGCCTACGGGCTGGAGGGGCACCGGCACCAGCCGGAGATCGCCCAGGAGCTGAACGGGCTGCGGCAGTGCTCCGGGCAGCCACCGCTGAACCTGACGTTCGTGCCACACCTGATCCCGATGACGCGCGGCATCCACGCCACCTGCTACGGCCGGCTGCGGGAGCCGCTGTCGCAGCAGGAGCTGCGGCAGCGCTACGAGGCGTTCTACGCCGGGGAGCCGTTCACCCGGGTCGCCAAGCAGCCGCCGGCGACCAAGCAGACCTGGGGCAGTAACGACTGCTTGGTGTATCCCAGGGTCGACGAGTCGGGGACGCGGCTGGTTGCGATCGGCTGTCTCGATAACCTGGTCAAGGGCGCGGCCGGGCAGGCGGTGCAGAACATGAACATTGTGTGTGGCTTCCCGGAGACGGCCGGGCTAGAAGCGGCGCCGCTCTACCCGTAACCCATGCCCGCAGCGCGCGGAGGTTCGCTCGTGTCCAACGACGTTCACGTCCTGGTCGATGGCTCGGTTACCTGCCCGCGGGGCTTTCGCGCTGGCGCGGTCTTCGCCGGGATCAAGCCGGCGGGCGACGGCAAGCTGGACTTGGGGATGCTCGCCTCTGACCAGCCGGCGGCGGTGGCGGCGATGTTCACCACGAACACGGTCGCCGCGGCGCCGGTGGTGCTCGACCGCCAGCGTGTCGCGCGCGGCGGGCCGGTCAGTGCGATCGTCTTCAACAGCGGCAACGCCAACGCCTGCACCGGCGAGGCAGGCGTGCGCGACGCCGAGCGCATGGCGGCGCTCGCCGCGGCGCGGCTCGGGGTCCCGGCCGAGCAGGTACTGGTCGCGTCGACCGGCGTCATCGGTGTCCCGCTGCCCATGGACCTGATCGAGGCCGGCCTGGCCAGGCTCGATCTGTCGCCCCAGTCGGGCCACGCCGCCGCCCGGGCGATCATGACGACGGACACCCGACCTAAGGAGATCGCGGTCCAGGTCGACCTGGAGGGGACACTAGTGACCCTTGGCGGGATGGCCAAGGGCGCCGGGATGATCCACCCGAACATGGCGACGATGCTCGCCTTTCTGACCACCGACGCGGCGGTCGAGCCAGACATGCTCCGAAGCTGTCTGCGCGACGCGGTGCGGGACAGCTTCAATCTCGTCAGCATCGACGGCGACACGAGCACCAACGACAGTGTCTTCCTGCTCGCCAATGGCCTGGCCGGCAACGCCCCGCTGCGCCGTGGCGGTCCGGGCGCGGAGCGCTTCGAGGCCGGCGTGCGCGCGGTATGCACCGAGTTGGCGCGCGAGATCGCCCGCGACGGAGAAGGGGCGACGCACCTCATCGAGGCGGTGGTGAGCGGGGCGCGCAGCGACGACGACGCGCGTCGGGCGGCCCGGGCGGTCGTCGCCTCATCGCTGGTCAAGGCGATGGTGTACGGTCTGGACCCCAACTGGGGCCGGCTGGCCTGCGCCGTCGGCTATTCCGGGGCAGAGGTCGATCCCAGCCGCTTGACGATCGCGATCGGCGAGGTGACCGTCGCGCGCAACGGAGTGGCGGCGCCGTTCGACCGCGAGGCGGCGCGCGACCAGCTCCGCCCGGCCGAGGTGCGACTGAGCATCGATCTGGGCCTGGGCGAGGGGCGTGCCGTGGCCTGGGGCTGCGACCTGACCGAGGGCTACGTGATCGAGAACAGCGCCTACACTTCGTGACCGAGTGGGAGCAAAGCGGCGGCCACGGCGGGGCGCATCGCCCGCGCCGGGTCTGAACCGGACAGACAGCTTGGCAAGAGGACGAAGGAACGGCATGGCGGCGGAAACCGACACGGTGCTGGGTGCGGATACAGCGGTCCAGAGCATCCTCGAGGCGCTCCCCTACATCGCTCGCTACGTCGGTGCCACGCTGGTCATCAAGCTAGGCGGCAGCGTGGGCGACGAGGGCACGGTGCTGGACGACCTGGTCGCGCTGGCCAGCCTTGGCATTCGCCCGATTCTGGTGCACGGCGGCGGAGCGCAGATCTCCGCCTGGATGGGGCGAGTTGGGCTTGAGCCGCGCTTCGTCGATGGCCGTCGCTACACCGACGAGGCGACGCTTGACCTTGTTCGAATGGTGCTGATCGGCCTGGTCAACAGCGAGATCGTCGCCCGGCTCAACGCCCGTGGGGTAAGGGCGATCGGCGTCTCGGGGCTGGACGGCGCGATGCTGAAGGCCCGGCTGCGCGACGAGCGGCTGGGGCTGGTGGGCGACGTCTATGAGGTGGACCTGGCGCTCCTGGCGGCGCTCCAGCAGGCCGGCTATGTCGTCGTGGTCGCCCCGCTCGGCACCGGCCCGGGCGGCCAGGCGCTCAATGTCAACGCCGACACCGTGGCCGGGGAGATCGCCCGCGCCGCGCGGGCGGAGAAGCTGATCCTGTTCACCGACGTCGCCGGGGTGCTCGGGGCGGATGGGAAGCTGATCCCGGAGATCACCGCCGACGAGATCCCGGAGCTGATGGAGTCCGGCATCATCCGCGGCGGGATGATCCCGAAGATCGAGGCCTGCGTGCGGGCCTTGCAGGGCGTCCAGCGCGCCCACATCATCGACGGGCGCACCCCGCACGCGCTGATCCGCGAGCTGTTTACCGACACCGGCGTTGGGACGATGATCCGGCGCAGCCAGGAAGCCCCACGATAGGAGGAGCACGTGACCAACTGGATCGAGCTCGAGAGCCAGGTCTACATGCAGGTGACCAAGCGTACCCCGCTGGTGCTGGTCAAGGGCCAGGGGACGCGCGTCTGGGACGACCAGGGTCGCGTCTACCTCGACATGGTCGGCGGCTGGGCGACCAACGCGCTCGGCCACTGCCACCCGGTGATGATCGAGGCGATCACGCGCCAGGCGCAGACGCTGATCCACACCTCGAACCAGTTCTACACCATCCCTCAGCTCGAACTGGCCAAGTTCCTGGTCGACCATTCGGCGCTGGACCGCGTCTTCTTCGCCAACAGCGGCACCGAGGCGAACGAGGGCGCGGTGAAGCTGGCGCGCCGCTGGGGCCGCCAGGAGCGGGACGGTGCCTTCGGGATCATCGCCACCCACCACGGCTTCCATGGCCGCAGCCTCACTGCCGCGACACTCACCGGCAAGCCGCAGTACAAGGACCAGTTCGCTCCACTCACACCCGGCATCGACCACGTCCCGTTCAACGACCTGGAGGCGGCGAAGCGCGCCACCACCAGCCACACCGTGGCGATCATGCTGGAGCCGATCCAGGGCGAGGCCGGCGTTCACGTGGCCGATGACGACTACCTGCGCGGGCTGCGCCAGTGGTGCGACGAGCAGGGTCTGCTGCTGATCCTGGATGAGGTGCAAACGGGAGCAGGCCGCACCGGCACGCTCTGGGCCTATGAGCACGCCGGGATCGAGCCAGACATTATGACCGTGGCCAAGGGGATCGGCGGTGGCATCCCGATCGGCGGGCTGCTCGCCAAGGGGAAGGTCGCCGCCGCGTTCCAGCGCGGCGACCACGGCACCACCTTCGGCGGCAATCCGCTCGCCACCGCCACCGCATTGGCGGTGATGCGCTACCTGGTCGAGCACGACATCCCTGGCAACGCCGCCCGCGTCGGCGCCTACCTGATGCAGCGGCTGGAGTCGCTCAAGGGCCGCTGGCCGGTCACGGAGGTGCGCGGCCGGGGGCTGCTGATCGCCGTCGACTTCGACCGCGATCTCTCGGCCGAGCTCCAGGCGAAGCTGGTGGAGGAGGGGATGCTGGTGAACACTCCTACTCCCTCCGCGATCCGCCTGATGCCCCCGCTGATCCTGACTCAGGACGAAGCGGACGAGGCGGTCGACCTGCTCGAGCGCGCCCTGGAGAAGCTGGGAGTTGGTGCCACGACGTAACCGATCTCCGATTGGCCTGGCGAGGACTTCCCTCCGCCTGGCGCCCGCGGCGCGGATGCTGAGAGACGGCAGCGCTTGGCAGAGTAGAGCCCGGAACCCGTTGGGGTGCGGCAACGCCCGACCCGTGGTGGGGTACGATAGGCGCGGCGCCGCAACGGTGGCGTGGGAGGCAGAGGCATGCACGACGAGCGCGAGCGCTACCTGATTCGTTACGTCCCGAGCTTCGCCCCGATGACCATCGCCCGCGCCGAGGGTGCCTGGGTGGTGACCACCGATGGGCAGCGGATCCTCGACTTCACCTCTGGCCAGATCTGCTCCACGCTTGGGCACAACCACCCGCGCATTGTCGCGGCGATCCGCGGCTCGCTCGACTCGGTGATGCACCTCAACTCCTGGATGCTCTCCGAGCCGGTGCTCGCGCTGGCCGAGCGGCTGGCGCACCTGTTCCCGCCGCCGCTGCGCCGGGTCATGCTGCTCAACACCGGCTCGGAGGCGAACGAGGTTGCCTTCAAGCTGGCGAAGCTGCACACCGGCCGCTGGGAGATGGTCGGGCTCACCCGCAGCTTCCACGGGCTGATCGGCGGCACCTCCGCGCTCACCTTCTCGATGGGCCGAGCGGGCTACGGGCCGATGGTCCCCGGCGCGTTCGCGCTGCCTGCCCCCTACGCCTATCGCTGCCCGATCCGCCACTGCACTGGGCAGTGCGACTGCACCTGCCTGGATGTCGGCTTCGATCTGATCGACCAGCAGTCCGCCGGGTCGCTCGCCGCCGTCGTCGCCGAGCCAGTTCTGTCCACCGGTGGGATCATCGTTCCGCCGGATGGCTACTTCCGCCGCCTGCGCGCGCTGGCCAGCGCGCGGGGGATGCTGCTCATCATGGACGAGGCGCAGACGGGGTTCGGGCGCCTGGGGACGATGTTCGGCTTCGAGCACGACGGCGTCATCCCGGACGTCGTCGCCCTCTCCAAGACGCTCGGCGGCGGCATCCCGCTGGCGGCCACGGTCACCAGCGACGAGATCGAGGCGGACTGTGCCGCCAAAGGCTTCGTCCACGTCACTTCGCACGTCTCTGACCCGCTCCCGGCCGCGGTCGGCCTGGCTGTGCTCGACGTCATCGAGGAGGAGCGCCTGGTCGAGCAGGCGCGCCGGCGCGGCGACTACCTACTGGCGCGGCTGTGTGAGCTCCAGGAGCGCCACGAGCCGATTGGCGACGTGCGCGGCCGCGGGCTGCTGGTGGGTATCGAGCTGGTCGAAGATCGGGTGACCAAGGCCCCGGCCAACCGCCTGGGCGCGGCGGTGACAGCCGAAAGCCTGCGGCGGGGTCTGTCGATGAACATCGTCCGCGCCGGCGCGAACGCCAACTGCTTCCGCATGGCGCCGCCGCTGTCGATCAGCGAGTCCGAGATCGACTTTGCCATCGACGTGCTGGATGCCTCGCTCCGCGCCGCCCTCGACACGCTCGCCAGCCAGAAACCCTGACCTGGTCGTTCCCGCTTGATGTACTGATCGCGGGAGCGCCTGCTCGCGGCGCTGGGCACGGTGGACGCCGGTGCGCGCTTCCTTGTGACCCCCCGGAACGGCACGTACAATGCGCGTAGGGGCGCTCAAGGGGGAGCGAGGTGGACTTCGAGCTGACCGAGGACCAGCGCGCGCTGAAGGCGACGATCCGCGAGTTCGCCGAGGCGGAGGTGGCACCGCGCGCCGCGGAGTGGGACCGCCAGGGTATCTTCCCGCTCGAGACCATCCGCAAGCTGGGTGACCTCGGGGTGATGGGGATTCCGTTTCCCGAGGAGTACGGTGGGCTCGGCCAGGGCTCGTTCGAGCTTGCCATCGTCATGGAGGAGCTGGCGCGGGTCGACTCGTCGGTGGCGATTACCGTCGGGGCGAACGTGTCCCTGGGTGGCGCGCCGATCGCCCTGTTTGGAACAGAGGAGCAGAAGCAGCGCTGGCTCGCCCCGCTGGCCCGGGGCGAGGTGCTCGGCGCGTTCGGCGCCACCGAGCCTGGCTGCGGCTCGGATCTGCAGGGGACGCGGACGACCGCGCGCGAGGAGGACGACCACTGGGTCATCAACGGGACCAAGGCGTTCATCACCAACGCCGGCACCGAGATGAGCGCCTTCGTCACCATCACTGCCGTCACCGGGATGCGCCCGGACGGCCGGCGGGAGATCAGCAACATTCTGGTTCCGAACGGCACCCCTGGCTACTCTTCCGCCAGGCCCTACCACAAGCTGGGCTGGCACGCCTCGGACACCCGCGAGCTGAGCTTCGAGGAGTGCCGGGTGCCCCGCGACCACCTGGTGGGCCAACGCGGCGCCGGGGCGCGGCAGTTCCTAGCGGTGCTGGACGGCGGGCGGATCGGCGTCGCGGCGATGTCGGTTGGGCTGGCGGTCGGGGCGCTGGAGATGGCGCTGGCCTACGCCAAGGAGCGTACCGCGTTCGGCCGGCCGATTGCCTCCAACCAGGCGGTGGCGTTCAAGCTGGCGGACCTCGACATGGAGATCGAGGCGGCGCGGCTGCTGACCTATAAGGCGGCGAAGCTGCGGGACGCCGGCCGGCCGTTCGCGCGCGAGGCGGCGCACGCCAAGCTGTTCGCCTCCGAGCTGGCGGTGCGTGCCGCCGACGCGGCGATGCAGGTCTTCGGTGGCTTCGGCTACATCGAGGAGAGCCCGATCCCGCGCTTCTATCGCGACGCCAAGATCCTGACTATCGGCGAGGGCACCTCCGAGATCCAGCGCCTCGTCATTGCCCGCCACCTCGGCTGTCAGGTGTCATAACGTCCGGTTCTGCGCTCCGTGGGACGGGCGGAACCGGGTGGGGGGACGCAATGCCAAGTCTGCAAGACGTTGTTATCGTTGGCGCGGCCCGAACCCCGATCGGCAAGTTTCTCGGCGGGCTGTCCAGCCTCTCGGCCACTCAGCTTGGCGCGATCGCGATTCGTGGCGCGATGGAGCGCTCGCAGCTCGACCCCGGCCTGGTCGACGAGGTCATCATGGGCAACGTCGTGTCCGCTGGGCTCGGCCAGGCGCCGGCGCGGCAGGCGGGGCTCGGCGCCGGACTGCCGGAGTCGGCCTCCGCGACGACAGTCAACAAGGTTTGTGCCTCCGGGCTGGAGGCGATCAACCTGGCCGCTCGCTCGATCCTGGTCGATGGCGCCCGAGCGGTGGTCGCCGGCGGGATGGAGAGCATGAGCCGGGCGCCGTACCTGGTGCAGGGCGCCCGCGAGGGGCTGCGCCTGGGCAACGCCGAGATGGTCGACGCGGTGATCCACGATGGGCTGTGGTGCGCCTTCGAGCAGCATCACATGGGTAACGCTGCCGAGCTGATCGCCGAGAAGCACGGCATTACCCGGCGGGAGATGGACGAGTTCTCGCTCCAGAGCCATCAGAAGGCGGTCGCGGCGATGAACGAGGGCCGCTTCGATGCCGAGATCGTCCCGGTTGAGGTCCCGAGCCGCAAAGGCCCGACGCTGGTCAGCCGCGACGAGTCGCCGCGCGCCGATACCTCGCTCGAGGCGTTGGCAAAGCTGCGGCCGGCCTTCGTCCCAACCGGCTGCGTGACCGCCGGTAACGCCCCCGGGCTGACCGACGGCGCCGCCGCGGTGGTCCTCGCCTCGGAATCAGTAGCCAGGGCGGAGGGAGCGCGGCCGCTCGCCCGGCTGGTGGACTACGCCACCGCCGCGGTTGCGCCCCGCTGGCTGTTCGAGGCGCCGGTCGACGCGATCCGCGGCCTGCTCAAGAAGACCGGGACGCGGCTCTCGGACTGGGACCTACTGGAGGTGAACGAGGCGTTCGCGGCGCAGGTGTTGGCGAACGGCAAGGTGCTCGACTGGGACTGGGAGCGGCTCAACGTCAATGGCGGCGCGGTGGCGCTCGGCCACCCGATCGGTGCCACGGGCGCCCGCCTGGTCGTGACGCTGCTCCACGCCCTGCGCCAGCAAGGCAAGCAGCGCGGCATCGCCGCCCTCTGCCATGGTGGGGGCGGCGCGGTGGCGATGGGCTTCGAGCTGATCTAGCGCGTGCCGCGACCTTTCGGGGTGAACAGATGGACTTCGAGCTGACCGAGGACCAGCGGCTGTTCCAGCAGACCGTGCGCGAGTTCGCCGAGCGCGAGATCGCGCCGGTGGCGCGCCACTTCGACGAGACGGAGCAGTTCCCGCGCGACAACGTCGCCAAGATGGCGGAGCTGGGGCTGATGGGCCTCACCGTCCCGGAAGAGTACGGCGGCGCCGGGGCCGGCCCGATCGAGTACGTCATCGCGATGGAGGAGATCTCCCGCGCTTGCGCCGCCCACTCCGTCATCATGACGGTCAACGTCTCGCTCGTCTGCGAGCCGATCCTGAAGTACGGGACGGAGGAGCAGAAGCGGCGCTACCTGCCGGCCCTGGCCACCGGGCAGGGGCTGGGCGCGTTCTGTCTGAGCGAACCGGCCAGCGGCAGCGACGCGGCGCACATGCAGACCCGGGCGCGACACGAGCCAGGCTGCTACGTGGTCAACGGGGCGAAGAACTGGATCACCAACGGCGGCGAAGCGACCCTGTACCTGCTGTTCGCCGCGACCGAGCCAGATAAGGGAGCACGTGGCGTTACCGCCTTCCTGATCGATGCCGGCACCCCCGGGCTGCGTCCGGGGGCCAGGGAGCACAAGCTGGGGATCCGCGCCTCCAGCACGACCCAGATGTTCTTCGAGGATTGCGAGGTCCCGGAGAGCGCGGTGCTCGGGGAGCCCGGCCAGGGCTTCAAGATCGCGATGTCCACGCTCGACGGCGGCCGCATCGGGATCGCCGCCCAGGCGGTCGGGATCGGCCAGGCGGCGATCGACGCCGCGGTGCGCTACTCGGCTGAGCGGCGCGCCTTCGGACAGCCGATCGCCGAGTTCGAGGCGATCCAATGGATGCTGGCGGACATGCACGTACGCATCGACCAGGCCCGGCTGCTCACCTACCGCGCCGCGGCGCTGAAGCAGGCAGGCAAGCCGTTCGCTCTGGAAGCCTCCATGGCGAAGCTCTCGGCCTCCGAGGCGGCCTCGTTCGCCGCGGACCGGGCGGTGCAAATCTTCGGCGGCTACGGCTACAGCCGCGAGTACCCGGTCGAGAAGCTGTTCCGCGACGCCCGCATCACTCAGATCTACGAGGGCACCTCGGAGATTCAGCGGCTCGTGATCGCCCGCCACCTGCTGAAAGACGTGCTCCCGGTGGGGAAGCGGGGATGAGCGAGGCGCTGGAGCGGGACGAAGAGGTGACGCGCGAGCGGCGCGTCGGCCAGGTGCTGGTCTACTACGGCCAGGGCAAGGGCAAGTCTACCGCCGCCTTCGGACTGGCACTGCGCGCAGTCGGCCGCGGCTGGCGGGTGTGCATGATCCAGTTCACCAAGTCCGGCGAATGGCCGCCCGGAAAGCCGGTTGGCGAGAACGTCGCCGCGGCGCGGCTGGCGCCCGAGTTCGAACTGCATAGCACGGGGATCGGCTTCGTGAACATCCTGGGCGATCCCTACCCCTTCGAAGCGCACGTCGAGGCAGCGCGCAAGGGGCTGGAGCTCGCCCGGCAGAAGATTACCTCGGGCGAGTACGATCTGGTGATCCTGGACGAGATCATCGGGGCGGTTTCCCAGGGGCAGCTCCAGCTCGACGAGGTGCTGGCGCTGGTCCGCGAGCGCCCAAGACATGTCAGCCTGCTGCTCACCGGCCACGACGACCGCGAGCAGTTCATTAATCGCCTGGTCGCGGTCGCCGATCTGGTATCAGAAATGCGGAAAGTGAAGCATCCGTTCGACACCGGCAAGCAGGCCCGCCGCGGGCTGGACTACTGACGTCAGTCCCCGGTTTCCCATCCGCGTCGAGCGATCCGGCGCGCGACCTGGGACCCGGGACCGGAGCGGGAGGCCGCGATGTACGACCCGACTCGTCTGGCACAGCTCGAAGCGCACGAGCGCGAGTGGCGCGCTCGGACCGGTGACGTCAAAGAGCGTCTGCCCCGCTTCGCCACCCAGTCTGGCCTCCCGGTTGACCGCGTCTACACCCCTACCGCGATCCCGGACCTGGACTACGCGCGCGACCTCGGGCTGCCGGGCGAGTACCCGTTCACCCGCGGCCTGCACCCCGCTGGGTACCGCAGCAAGCTCTGGACGCAGCGGCTCTTTGCTGGATTCGGTTCGGCCGAGGAGACGAACGCGCGCTTCCGCTTCCTGCTCGACCAAGGGCAGATGGGGTTGTCCACCGCGTTCGACATGCCGACGCTGTACGGGTACGACACCGACGACCCACGCGCCTGTGGCGAGTACGGCACCTGCGGAGTGGCAGTGTCCTCGCTCGCGGACATGGAGATCCTGTTCAGCGGCATTCCGCTGGACAAGGTAACCGTTTCGATGACGATCACCAGCCCGGCGGCGGTGATCTGGGCGATGTACCTGGTCGCTGCCCAGAAGCGTGGCTTCCGCCTCGAGGACCTGGGCGGGACGATCCAGAACGACATTCTCAAAGAATACAGCGCGCAGAAGGAGTTCATCTTTCCGCCCAAGCCGTCGATGAAGCTGGTGGTGGACACGATCGAGTTCGGAATACAGCAGGTCCCGAAGTGGAACACCATCAGCATCTCCGGCTACCACATTCGCGAGGCTGGGGCGACCGCGCTGCAGGAGCTGGCCTTTACCCTGGCGGACGGGCTGGAGTACGTGAAGGCGTGCCTCGCCCGTGGCCTGGACATCGACGAGTTCGCCCCGCGGCTGTCGTTCTTCTTCGACATCCACAACGACTTCTTCGAGGAGATCGCCAAGCTGCGGGCGGCGCGGCGCATCTGGGCGCGCGAGATGCGCGAGCGCTTCGGTGCCACCAACCCCCGCTCCTGGTGGATGCGCTTTCACAGCCAGACGGCCGGGGTCTCGCTCACCCGCCAGCAGCCGGAGAACAACATCGTCCGCACCGCGCTCCAGGCGCTGGCGGCGGTGCTGGGCGGAACCCAGTCGCTCCATACCAATGCGCTGGACGAAGCGATTGCGCTGCCGAGCGAAAAGGCGGCCCGTATCGCTCTGCGGACGCAGCAGATCATCGCTCACGAGAGCGGGGTGACCAACACGGTGGACCCGCTCGGGGGCAGCTACTTCATCGAGGCGCTGACCAACCAGATGGAGCAGGGCGTGTACCGCTACTTCGCGGAGATCGAGCAGCGCGGGGGGATGATTCCGGCGCTCGAGTCCGGATACATCCAGCGGGAGATCGCCGACTCCGCCTATCGGTACCAACGGGAAGTCGACCGCAACGAGCGCATTATCGTGGGAGTGAATGAGTACGTGCTGGAGGATGAGGACCTCGAGATCCCCGTCCACCGGCTCGAGCCCGATTCCGAGGCGCGGCACCTGGCGCGCCTGGCCCGGGTGCGGCGGGAGCGCGACGGCGCCGTGGTGAGCGAACGGCTGGAGGCGCTCCGGCGCGCTGCACTGGCAGGCGAGAACGTGATGCCCTACCTTATGGAAGCGGTACGTGCCTACGCGACCCTCGGCGAAGTCTGCGACGTCCTCCGGCACGTGTATGGTGAGTACAAAGAACCTGTGATCGTGTAGCCACCAGCAGTCCGCGGCCCGGGCGCGACTCCGAGAGCTGCTCGCGGGTGGCTGACGACCAGAAGGAGCCTATGCCGATCAAAAAGCTGAACCACGTGAGCATTGCCGTCGACGACCTCGATCAGGCGCTGGCGTTCTACCGCGACGTGCTCGGCCTGGAGCTGACCCGGCGCGTCCGGCTGGAGGACCGGCAGCTCGACATCGCCTTCCTGCGGGTGGGGGAGACGGAGCTGGAGCTAATCACCCCGCTCAGTGCCGACAACACCGTCGCCCGTTTTCTGGAGCGGCGCGGCCAGGGGCTGCACCACATCTGTTTCGAGGTCGACGACGTAGCGGCGGAGATGCGGACGCTGTCGGCGCGCGGCGCTGAGTTCGTTGAGAGCGAGCCGCACCCGGGAGCAGTCGGCCTGGTCAGCTTCATTCACCCATCCAGTGCCAACGGGGTGCTGGTGGAGATCAACCAGGTGCTCGCCGGCGCCGAGCCGGCTGCCACCCACGAGCTGAGCGCGCCGGTGGATCCCGGAGTGGTGTGAGAGGCCCGCGATGAGCACCGAGGTTATGCCACGCGCTCGTGTTCTCATCGCCAAGCCCGGCCTGGATGGCCACGATCGCGGCGCCAAGGTGGTCGCCCGAGCACTACGCGACGCTGGCTTCGAGGTGATCTACACCGGCATCCGCCAGACGCCGGAGATGATCGCTGAGGCGGCGCTCCAGGAGGACGTGGACGCGATCGGGCTGAGCATCCTGAGCGGCGCGCATATGACGCTCTTCCCCAGGGTGCTGGAGGAGCTGCGCAAGCGCGGGCTGGGCGACGTGCTGGTCTGGGCTGGTGGGATCATCCCCTCGGAGGACGTGCCCAAGCTTAAGGCGATGGGCATCGCCGAGGTGTTCGGACCGGGCACCCCCACCAGCGAAACGGTCGCGTTCCTGCGCCGCGCGCTCGCTCAGCGCGCGGCGCACGCATAGGTAGGTCCGTTGTCCAGCCCGGAGGCCGGCCTCCCGCGTCTGCACCCGAGCAGCACCGCTGGCGCTCAGCCGGACCTGGAGCCCGGGGCGCAGGAGGCGACACTGGTTGACCAGCTCCTGGCAGGGAACCGTCGGGCGCTCTCGCGCCTGCTGAGCATCGCCGAGCGGGGCGGCCCGCGCGCGGCCGGCGTTCTCCGGGTGCTGTACCCGCGCACCGGGCGAGCCCACGTAGTCGGGGTGACCGGCCCCCCGGGCGCGGGCAAGAGCACGCTGGTCGGCGCCATGGCCCGCGACTTCCGTACCCGCGGCCAGACTGTCGGCATCGTCGCCGTCGATCCCACCAGCCCGTTCACCGGCGGGGCGATCCTGGGCGACCGAGTACGCATGCTCGACCTGCAATCAGACCCCGGCGTCTTCGTCCGCAGCATGGCCAGTCGCGGCGCCGCGGGCGGGCTGGCCCGTGGGACGGCGGACCTGGTAGCGGTGCTGGACGCCTTTGGGATGGACGTGGTGATCGTCGAGACCGTCGGGGCCGGCCAGGACGAGGTCGAGATCGTCCGCATGGTGGATACCACGGTCGTCGTCGCCGTGCCTGGGCTGGGCGACGACGTCCAGGCGCTGAAGGCCGGCATCCTGGAGATCGCCGACATCCTGGTAGTGAACAAAGCGGACCGCGAGGGGGCCGAGCAGGTGGCCAAAGACCTGCTCGGGGCGCTGCGCCTGGCCGAATCCGGCCCCTGGCAGGTGCCGGTGCTCCAGACGATCGCCAGCACCGGGCATGGGGTGGACGAGCTGGTCGACGCGATCCTGCGGCACCGCGCCTACCTGGAGTCCAGCGGCACCTGGCGCCAGCGGCGGGTGGAGGTCGCCCGGCGGCGGGTACTCGCCCTGGTGGAAGACCAGGTGCACCAGCGGCTGGAGCGCGCCTTCGACGCGGAGCGCTGGCGGACGCGGTTCGAGCAGGCCGCGGCGCGGGCCGCGGACCCCTACGCGCTCGCTGGCGAAGCGCTGGCGGAGCTCGGGGCGAGCATCAACGGGGAGGCGGCTTCCGCGTAGCGCTGCTGCGAGCGCCGCGCGGCCTGCGGGTTGCCCGGGCAGCCGCCAGCCTCTGGCTGGAGCTGAACCGCCGTATGCGGGCGCCCATCGTGGGGTGAGGGGCTGGTCCAGCGTATGGTGAGCAATAGCATCACCGTGCTGTTCGGCTGAGTCGGTTACAAGGTGCTGGAGCAGCTCCTGCTCCAGCGGGAGGAGCGTCACTGAGCCGCTATACTTCCGGTGGAGCGGCCCGCGAGCAGGCGTGACGCGCCAATCGGCGCGCCTCCGCGTGTGTTACCGGGCCGTGTGATGCCGCTCGGACGAGCGCGCCCGGGCGGACCCCGAGGAAGGAAGGTGCCGTGGCGGTACAAGACGAGCGCCGAGCCGACGAGAGCATCCCCGAGCACCTGACCACCCAGTACCGCATTGAGGAGCTGCGCCGGCGGCGCGAGCAGGCGCTGCTCGGCGGTGGTCCGCGGCGCATCGAGCAGCAGCACGCCAAGGGCAAGCTCACCGCGCGCGAGCGGCTGGAGCTCCTGCTGGACCCCGGCTCCTTCCAGGAGCTGGACGCCTTCGTCACCCACCGCGCCAGCGAGTTCGGGCTGGAGGAGGAGCGCTACCCGGGCGACGGTGTCGTCACCGGCTACGGCACCATCGACGGCCGGCTGGTCTACGTGTTCAGCCAGGACTTCACCGTCTTCGGCGGCTCGCTCTCCGAGATGCACGGCCGCAAGATCTGCAAGATCATGGACTTGGCGCTCGAGAACGGCGCGCCGGTGATCGGGCTCAACGACTCCGGCGGGGCGCGCATCCAGGAGGGCGTGGATAGCCTCGGCGCCTACGCCGAGGTCTTCCTGCGCAACGTCCTCGCCTCGGGTGTGATTCCCCAGATCTCGGTCATTCTCGGCCCTTGCGCCGGCGGCGCGGTCTACTCGCCGGCGATGACCGACTTTGTCTTCATGGTCGAGGGTATCTCGTACATGTTCGTGACCGGCCCGAACGTAGTGAAGGCGGTCACCCACGAGGACGTCACCTTCGATACGCTCGGCGGCGCCAGCGTGCATAGCGCCATCAGTGGCGTCGCCCACTTCAGCCACGACAACGAAGTCGCCAGCCTGCAAGCGGTGCGGCAGCTCCTGTCGTACCTGCCCTCGAACAACCTGGACGACCCGCCGCTCCGGCCGACCGCTGACCCGCCGGACCGGATGGACGAGACGCTGAACAGCCTGATTCCCGATTCACCCACCCGCGCCTACGACATGCACGCGGTGCTGCGCGCGGTGCTGGATGACGGTGAGTTCCTCGAGGTGCAGGCGGCGTTCGCCCAGAACCTGATCGTCGGCTTCGGCCGGCTAGCCGGCCGCTCCGTTGGCGTCGTCGCCCAGCAGCCCTCGGTGCTGGCCGGGGTGCTGGATATCAACTCCTCCACCAAGGGCGCCCGCTTCGTGCGCTTCTGCGACGCGTTCAACATCCCGCTGGTTACATTCGTCGACGTACCCGGCTTCCTGCCAGGCGTGAACCAGGAGCACGGCGGGATCATCCGCCACGGGGCGAAGCTACTGTACGCCTACTGCGAAGCGACGGTGCCGAAGATCACCGTGATCACCCGCAAGGCGTACGGCGGCGCCTACGACGTGATGTCGTCCAAGCACATCCGCGGCGACATCAACTACGCCTGGCCAACCGCCGAGATCGCGGTCATGGGCATCGACGGCGCGGTGAATATCATCTTCCGCGATGAGATTGCCCGCTCCCCGGATCCGGAGGCGACGCGCAAGCGGCTGGAGGCGGAGTACCGTGAGCGGCTGGCGAACCCCTACGTCGCTGCCTCGCGCGGCTTCATTGATGAAGTGATCGAGCCGCGCGAAACCCGGCCGCGGCTGATCGCGGCGCTAGAGATGCTGCGCAACAAGCGGCAGACCACCCCCCCCAAGAAGCACGGCAACATCCCGCTGTAGCGCGCAGCGGTGGGGTACGATGTACGGGAGTCCAGCGCCGTCTCGTGCCCCGGCGCTGCTCTGGTCCCCGCCGCTCGCAGACGATGCGAGTAGTTGCATGCTGAGGCCGGGTGAGCTATGGCTGAACGTCTGTTCCGCTCTGTGCTGGTGGCGAATCGCGGCGAGATCGCGGTTCGCGTGCTGCGGACCCTGCGTGACCTCGGGATTCGCGGGGTCGCGGTGTACAGCGAGGTCGACCGCATGGCGCCCCACGTGCGGCTGGCCGACGAGGCGTACGCCCTGGGCGGGGCGACCGCGGCGGAGAGCTACCTGAACATCGGAAAGCTGCTGGACGTTGCCCGGCGGGCCGGCTGCGAGGCGGTCCATCCCGGCTACGGCTTCCTCTCGGAGAACCCGCTGTTCGCTGAGGCGGTGCGGGCGGCCGGGCTCGTCTTCATCGGGCCGCCTCCCGACGCGATGCGCCAGCTCGGGCGCAAGACTGACGCGCGGGTGGTGATGCACCGGGCCGGCGTGCCTGTTGTCCCCGGGAATCTGGAGCCACTGCCCGACCTGGAGAGCGCCATAGCCTACGCGAGCCAGATCGGCTTCCCGGTGGCGCTCAAGGCGGTCTCGGGGGGCGGCGGCAAGGGAATGCGTATCGTCTGGTCGGCCGAGGAGATGCCGGCCGCCTATCGCGGCGCAACCGGGGAGGCGCAGGCGGCGTTCGGCGACGCGGCGCTGTACATCGAGAAGTACGTCGAGCGGCCGCGCCACGTGGAGATCCAGTTTCTAGCCGACCAGCACGGCAACGCGGTCTCCCTGGGGGAGCGGGAGTGCTCGATCCAGCGGCGGCACCAGAAGGTGGTGGAGGAGGCGCCCTCGCCCGCGGTCAGCCCGGAGCTGCGCCAGGCGATGGGCCAGGCGGCGGTGCGGGCGGCGCTGGCAGTCGGCTACGTCGGCGCCGGCACCGCCGAGTTCCTGCTCGCCCAGGACGGCTCGTTCTACTTCCTGGAGGTGAACGCGCGGCTCCAGGTGGAGCACCCGGTGACCGAGCAGGTGCTCGGGATGGACCTAGTGGCCGAGCAGGTCCGCATCGCCGCCGGCGAGCCGCTGGGCTACACCGAGGCGGACCTGGCGCGGCGCGGCTGGGCGATCGAGTGCCGTATCTCGGCCGAGGATCCGGCCAACCGCTTCTACCCCTCCACCGGCACGGTGCTGGCGCTGCGGGTTCCGGCCGGCCCCGGGGTGCGGCTGGATAGCGGGATCGAGGCCGGGCAGGAGGTGACGGTCTACTACGACCCGCTGCTCGCCAAGCTGATCGTCTGGGGAGCTGACCGCGACCAGGCGATTCGCCGGATGCAGCGAGCACTCGAGGAGTTCCTGGTGCTAGGGGTGCGGACCACGATCCCGTTCCATCGCTGGCTGTTCGCCCATCCCGATTTCCGCGCCGGGCAGTTCGACACCGGGTTTCTGGAGCGGGAGTGGCGTCCCGAGGCGCAGGAGCCGGACCCGGCGCTGGCGGAGCAGGCGGCGCTGGTCGCCGCGCTGGCGGCGCACACGCAGCCTGCGGCCCGGATCGCCCCCGTTCCCGCGGCGGATGGAACGAACCGCAGCCGCTGGCGGACCGCGGCGCGCGTCGCGGCACTGCACGGAGGCTAGATGGCTGCGGCGCGCTACCAGGTGCAGGTCGGCGGGGCCAGCTACGACGTCGAGATCGCCGAGCAGGACGGCCAGTACCTGGTTCGTCTTGGAGACCGGACGCTGCGGGTGGATCTGCGCCGCGTGCCGTCGGACTTTCTGCTCAGCGCGCTGGCGGAGGCGGAGAGCATCCAGGCGCTCGCCAACCTCCAGGGCGAGGCCGGAACGGTCGTCCTGCGTGGCGTCCCGATCGAAGTCACCGTGCAGGACGAGCGGGCGGCGCGGCTGGCCTCTCTGGCCGGCAAGAGCGCCCACGCGGCCGGCATGGTGACGCTGAAGGCGCCGATGCCGGGGCTGGTGGTCAAGGTGAACGTGGCCGCCGGCGAGCAGGTCGAAAAAGGAGCGCCGCTAGTTGTGCTGCAGGCGATGAAGATGGAGAACGAGCTGGTAGCCCCCCGGGCTGGCACTGTGAAGCAGGTACAGGTACAGTCCGGCCAGACGGTGGAGCACGGACAGGTACTGGTGGTGCTGGAGTAGCGGGCCTCTCTTCCGCTCGACTTGCCGCCGAGCGCTACTGGCGGGCGTCTTTCCTGGAGGTGGGATGAAAGCGGAGATTCTCTCGGTTGGGACGGAGCTGTTACTGGGCGAGATCGTCGACACCAATGCCGCCTTTCTAGCATCGGAGCTAGCCCAGCTCGGAATCGACCTGCACTTCGTCTCCCAGGTCGGCGATAACCGCGCCCGGCTTGCGGAGACGATCGGCCGGGCCTTTCAGCGCGCCGACATCGTCATCATCACCGGCGGGCTCGGCCCGACCGAGGACGACCTGACGCGCGAGGCGATCTCCGACGCCCTGGGTGAGGAGATGGTCGTGCAGCCGGACCTGGCGGAGACACTGAAGGAGATGTTCCGCAAGTTCGGCCGCGAGATGCCGCCCAGCAACATCAAGCAGGCGACGCTCATCCCCTCCGCGCAGGTGCTGCCAAACCCGATCGGAACCGCCCCTGGCTGGTGGGTGGAGCGTGACGGGCACATCATCATCGCTATGCCCGGCGTCCCGCACGAGATGAAGCGGATGTGGGCTGAGCAGGCGCTGCCGCGGCTCCAGGTGGCGGCGCACACCGGCGTGATCGCCACCCGCACCCTGAAGACGATCGGAATCGGCGAGTCCCACGCCGAGGAGGCAGTGAGGCCGCTGATCCGCTCGACCAATCCAACGCTCGCCACCTATGCCAAGCCCGACGGCGTCCACCTCCGCATGGCCGCCAAGGCGCCCGACCGCGAGACCGCCCTGCGGATGCTGGACGAGCTCGAAGCGAAGGTGCGGGAGCTGATCGGCCCGTACATCTACGGGGTGGACAACGAGACGCCCTCCGAGGCGGTTGGCAAGCTACTCAAGGCGCGCGGGCTGAGCGTGGCGACGATGGAGTCCTGCTCCGGTGGGCTGCTCGCCAGCATGATTACCGATACGCCCGGCTCCTCGGCGTACTTCCGCGGTGGGATCATCGCCTACACCGCCGAGATGAAGATCAGCTTCGGAGTGGACCCGGCGGTGATCGAGCGGGTCGGCACGGTGGACCGGGAGACCGCGCTGGCGATGGCGCGCGCCGCCCGCGAGCGTCTGGGAGCAGATATCGGGCTGGCGACGACCGGGGTTGCCGGCCCCGACGCGATTGAGGGCAAGCCGGTCGGCACGTTGCACGTCGCGCTCGACTTCCACGGCAAGACCCTCGCCGACGGCCGCCAGGTGTCCACCACCCGGACGGAGTTCAAGCGCCGCGCGGCGATGGATGCGCTGTTCCTGCTCTGGAAGGCGCTGAAGGAGAGCTGACGGCGCCGCGCCACGCGCTCGGGCGAGATCCGCGGGTAGGAACGTGATGAAGCGCAGCCAGTCGAAACGCGAATGGGAGGCAACAACCTACCGCCGGGCGGTCGAACGCACGCCCGAGCGCCAGCCCAGCTTCGAGACGACCGCTGAAATCCCGATCGCGCCGCTGTATACCGCCGAAGACCTGGAGGGCTGGGACCCGCACGAGCGGCTCGGCTACCCGGGCGAATATCCCTTCACCCGCGGCGTCCAGCCAACGATGTACCGCGGCCGGCTCTGGACGATGCGGCAGTACGCCGGCTACGCGACCGCTGAGGAGTCGAACCGCCGCTACCGCTACCTGCTGTCCCAGGGGCAGACGGGGCTCTCCGTTGCCTTCGACCTCCCGACTCAGATGGGCTACGACAGCGACCACCCGCTGGCGGAAGGGGAGGTCGGCAAGGTGGGGGTGGCGATCTGCACCATCGAGGACATGGAGCAGCTCTTCGCCGGCATCCCGCTGGATCAGGTGAGCACCTCGATGACGATCAACGCCACCGCCCCGATCCTGCTCGCGCTGTACATCGCGGTCGCCAAACGCCAGGGTATCCCGCCGAACCGGCTGAGCGGGACGGTGCAGAATGACATCCTGAAGGAGTACATCGCCCGCGGGACATACATCTACCCGCCGCGCCCGTCGCTGCGGCTCATCACCGACGTCTTCCGCTTCTGCGCCGAGCAGGTCCCGAACTGGAATACTATCAGCATCTCCGGCTACCACATCCGCGAGGCCGGGGCGACCGCGGTCCAGGAGCTGGCCTTCACCCTGGCCGATGCCATTCAGTACGTCCAGGCGGCGCTCGACGCCGGCCTGGCAGTGGACACCTTCGCCCCCAGGCTCGCGTTCTTCTTCGACAGCCATAACAACCTGCTGGAAGAGGTGGCCAAGTTCCGCGCGGCGCGGCGGATGTGGGCCCGCATCATGCGCGAGCGCTTCCAGGCGAAGGACCCGCGGAGCTGGATGCTCCGCTTCCACACCCAGACTGCTGGCGTCACCCTCACTGCGCAGCAGGTGCTCAACAATATCTCGCGCGTCACCGTGCAGGCGCTGGCGGCGATCCTGGGCGGGACGCAGTCGCTGCACTGCAACGCCTGGGACGAGGCACTGGCGCTGCCGACGGAGCTGGCCGCTCGCACCGCGCTCCGCACCCAGCAGATCCTGGCGTACGAGAGCGGTGTCGCCGAGACCATCGACCCGCTCGCCGGCAGCTACTACGTGGAATGGCTGACCGACGAGCTGGAGCGGCGCGCCTGGGAGTACCTGCGTCGGATCGACGAGCTGGGCGGGGCCCTGGTTGCGATCGAGCAAGGGTACATCCAGCGTGAGATCCAGGAGAGCGCCTACCGCTACCAGCAGGAAGTGGAGCGCGGCGAGCGGATTATCGTCGGGGTGAATCGCTTCCAGGTGGAGGAAGATAGCGCGCCGGTGGAGATCCTGACGGTCGATCCCGCGATCCGGCAGCGGCAGATCGAGCGGCTGGCGCGTTTCCGACGGGAGCGCGACGCGGACCAGGCGCGGGCGCTGCTGGAGCGGCTGGAAGCGATGGCGCGCGGAACGGACAACCTGATGCCCGGGATTCTCGCCTGCGTGGAGGGGCGCTGCACCCTGGGGGAGATCTCCGACGCGCTCCGGCGGGTCTTCGGCGAGGAGCGCTCGCTGCTTGCCGTCTAACCGCTCCGTCCTCCGGCTGCGCCTGGCACACCACGTGCCGTGCTGAGCCGCAAGCCGCCTTTCCAGCGCAGTGCGGGGGAGGAAGGATATGGCAGAGCACGACGAACACCTGGGTCAGCGCAGCGCTGCCCGGGTCGACCACGAAGGGGAGTCGGCCAGCAGCTCCTCGCTGGACGCCGGCGAATTCCACGCCACCCCGGCCGGCGCGATCCTCGCCGGCGCTGCCACGGGCGGGGTGATCGGGCTGGCGGCCGGGCTGGCCTGGGCTGCCGTAGGGGCGATCGGCGGCGCGATCATCGGCGCCATCGCCGAGCGGCTGATGCACACGGGCGAGGAGCGCGAGCTCCACGAGACCGTGGACGCCAGTGCCCGCCCCCGCCTGACGCGACGGATCGCCGACCCCGACGCCCTGGAGCTGCGGGAGGAGCAGCTCCGGGCCCAAGCACGCAGGCGCGCCGGACGGCTGGACAGCAGGGATGAGCCGCAGCGACCCGAAGCCGAAACGCGCGTGATCGGCGAGGCCTGGATCGTCGAGCGTCGGCCTGTTCACCGCGAAGCGGCCGGCGCGGCTGGCCTGGGAACCCCACGGGAGATCCGGGTCCCGCTGCATGCGGAGGACGTCGTCCCGAGCGCGCAGCCCGAGGCGCTGGACGAGTAGCGCGCCACCCGCTTCGAGGGCAGCGCGGCGCCTTGAAGCCCGTGGAGAATATGATGATTCGCCGGCTCCGATCTGCCTTCAGGACAGGGAGACATGGGGGCGTGCCACTCCTGGGGAGATGCTCGATCCGCGATTTGGCCCAGCGCGACGGCGCCGTTATGGCTCCAGGCGCCTGAGGGTTGGGACCTTGTCGAAGCCAGTGCCGGAGCTGTACAGCTCCGGCTCCCGCCGTCGCTCCAGCAGCGCGGCGGGATGGCATCGACAGAGCTCAGGGTCGGAAGCCCGACGTACAACTCGAACACCCGGCGGTACAATGGAGTACTACTCGAGCGACTGCGCAATCTCCTGGCGACCGAGTCTGTCCTCCGCGACACGATCAGGTGTCCGGGGGCGCTGATGCCCCGCATCGCTGCCCTGCTCGGTCTCACCGCCCCAGCCTACCCGTCGTTCCGCTCGGAGGTCCGGCGCTCGTCTTGACACTCCCGGGGGGCTTGTCTACCATCCCCGCAGGATGGCTGCCGCCCAGATTCCCACGCGCAACGGCCTGCCGGTCACTCCCCTGTATGACGAGCACGTCCGCCAGGGCGCGCGCATGGTGGAGTTCGGTGGCTGGCTGATGCCGGTGCAGTACCAGAGCATCCTCGCCGAGCACGACGCCGTCCGCTCGCGCGCTGGCGCGTTCGACCTGTCGCACATGGGACGGGTGTTCATTCGCGGCCGCGACGCAATGGCGCTGGCGCAGTACGTCTTCGTCAACGACGTGGAGCGGCTCACCGACGGCCGGGCGCAGTACTCGCTCGCGTGCAACGAGCAGGGCGGGGTGCTGGACGATGTGATCATCTACCGGCTCGGCGGGGAGCTGCTGGTGGTGTTCAACGCGGCGAACCGCCGGCGAATGGTGGCCTGGCTGGAGCAACAGGCGGCGCAGCGGGGGTACAGTGCCGCCGTGGACGACCAGACCGGCCGGATCGCGATGATCGGGGTGCAGGGGCCTGCCTCCGAGGGGATCGTGCAAGCGGTGTGCGACGTGGACCTGGCGGACCTGGAGTACTACGCCTCCCGGCGCGGGAACATCCTGGGGAGCCCGGGGCTGATCGCGCGTACCGGCTACACCGGCGAGGATGGATTCGAGCTTGTGCTCGACGCGGCCGCGGCGCCACAGCTCTGGCGGAACTTGACAGAAGGTGAGGCGGCGGTGCGGCCGTGCGGGCTGGGGGCGCGCGATACCCTGCGACTGGAGGCGGGGATGCCCCTGTACGGCCACGAGATCGACGAGTCCACCACGCCGTACCAGGCCGGGCTGGGCCGGGTGGTCAAGCTGGCCAAAGGCGAGTTCGTCGGTCGGGCGGCGCTGGAGCAGGCCAGGGAGCGGACGGACCTGCCACGGCTGGTCGGCTTTCGCATGCTGGACAACGCCATTGCCCGGCAGGGGTTCGAGGTACAGGCGGGCGGCCGGACAGTCGGGCGGGTGACCAGTGGCAGCCCCTCCCCCACGCTGAAGGCGAATATCGGGATGGCCTACGTCGAGCCGGCGCTGGCGGCGGTGGGGCAGCGGCTCGAGATCATGGTGCGTGGGCGCCCGGCGGCGGCCGAGGTAGTGCCGGTACCGTTCGTCCCCCATCGCACCAAGAAACGGCCCGGGGCGGCGCCAAAGCAGGGCTAGGCGCGCTGGCCCAGACCAGGATGGAGGTCGACGCGTGGACCCAGACGACCGCAAATACACCGAAGAGCACGAGTGGGTGCAGCTCACGGGCGATGTCGCGACGGTGGGCATCACTCGCTATGCCCAGGACCAACTGGGTGACATCGTCTACGTGGAGCTACCCAAGGTGGGCGCACGGGTCGAGCAGTCGCAGGCGTTCGGGGTTGTGGAGTCGGTCAAGACCGCCTCCGACCTGTACGCGCCGCTCTCCGGCGAGGTTATCGAGGTGAACCGGGAGGTGGTCGACCACCCCGAGCTAGTCAACCAGGACCCGTATGGCGCCGGCTGGATGATCAAGGTCCGGCCGAGCAATCCGGGCGAGCTCGACAGGCTGCTGGACGCCGCCGCCTACGCTCGGCACGTCGGGGGATAGCCGCCTCGATGCACCAGCGGCGGGTCGTTACGCCTCGGGGCACCATCTGGCCGGGTGATGGCGGCCGTGCGAGCGCCGTTTCGGGCTACAATGCAGAGCTTGACAGAGCCGCTGGGGCGCCCGCCAGGTTCAGGCAGGCGCCCCGCTTTGCGCGTCCGACCATTGCAGCCGATAGGAGCAGCGAGGCATGGGGTTCATCCCGATCTCTGAGTCCGAGCGGCGCGAGATGCTCGCGCGGATTGGCGTCGCGGATTCCCGCGCGCTCTTCGAGGTCATTCCGGAGGCGGTTCGCTTCCCCTCGCTCACCCTCCCGGAGCGCCTGACCGAGATCGAGGCGCTCGCGCACCTGCGTGCGCTGGCGAGCGAGAATCGGGACCTCACCCAACTCGCCTGCTTCGTCGGCGCCGGGGTGTACAACCACTACGTGCCGAGCGCGGTGGATGCGATCCTGTCGCGGGGCGAGTTCTACACCGCGTACACCCCCTACCAGGCGGAGATGAGCCAGGGCACCCTGCAGTACATGTTCGAGTTCCAGAGCCTGGTGTGCGAACTCACCGGGCTGGACGTGGCGAACGCCTCGGTGTACGACGGCTCGACCGCGACGGCCGAGGCGGTACTGATGGCGCAGCGGCTGACGGGCCGGGAGCGGGTGGTCGTCTCCGGCGCGCTGCACCCGGAGTATCGGGAGGTGCTCTGCACCTACCTGGAGGGCCTGGGGCTGACCCCGGTCGAGGCCGGGCTGGAGCTGCGCTCGGATGGCCTGGACGTCCGCCCGGCTGAGGAATTGGTCGACGAGAAGACGGCCTGCGTGGTGATCCAGCAGCCGGACTTCTTTGGCCAGGTGCGCGACCTGAGCGGGGTCGCGGAGCGCTGCCACGCCGCCGGGGCGCTGCTGATTATCGCGGTCGCGGAGGCGGCGTCGCTCGGGCTGCTGAAGAGTCCGGGCGAGTGGGGCGCCGACATCGCGGTGGCGGAGGGGCAGTCGCTGGGGATGCCGATCGCCTTCGGCGGGCCTTACGCCGGGCTGATGGCGACGCGGAGCGACTATGTGCGGCAGCTACCCGGGCGGATCGTCGGCGAGACGGTCGACGCTACCGGCAAGCGTGGCTTCGTGCTGACCCTCCAGGCGCGGGAGCAGCACATTCGGCGCGAGAAGGCGACCTCGAACATCTGCACCAGCCAGACACTGCTGGCGCTCGCCGCCACGGTGTACCTGGCGCTGCTGGGGCCGCGCGGCTTGCGGGCGGTGGCGCAGCGGTCGCACGACAACGCGGTGTACCTGGCGGACCGCATCGCCGCGCTGCCTGGCTACCGGGTGGTGACGCGCCGGCCGTTCTTCAACGAGTTCGCGGTGATCGGGCCGGCGCCCGCGCCGGCTGTCCGGGAGCAGGCGCTTGCGGCCGGGTATCTGGCAGGCTACGATCTCGGCCGTTCGTACCCGGCGCTGGCGAACGGCCTCCTGCTCGCCTGCACCGAACTGAGCAGTCGGGCGCAGATGGATGGGCTGGTGGAGGTGCTGCGCCAGGTGGGGAGGGCCGCGTGACGGAACCGCTGCTCTCGGAGCTCAGCCGGCCCGGCCGCGAGGGGCACGAGCTTCCCTGTGGCGAGGTCCCGAGCGACGCGCTGCCCGAGGCGCTCACACGCGCGCGCCTGCCGCTACCCGAGGTCGGCGAGCTGGACGTGGTCCGCCACTTCACCCGGCTGTCGCAGAAGAACTACGCGATCGACCTTGGCTTCTACCCGCTCGGCTCCTGCACCATGAAGTACAACCCGAAGATCAACGAGGTGGTTGCCCGCCTGCCGGGCTTTGCCGCGATCCACCCCTACCAGCCGGAGTCGAGCATCCAGGGTGCGCTGAAGCTGCTGTACGAGCTGCAGGCGATGCTGGCGGAGATCACCGGATTCACCGCGGCGACGCTGCAGCCGGCGGCCGGCGCACATGGTGAGCTGTGTGGGATGCTGCTGATCCGCGCTTACCACCAGAAGCGTGGCGAGAGGCAGCGGACCAGGGTGCTGATCCCGGACTCGGCGCACGGGACCAACCCGGCGACGGCGGCGATGTGTGGCTTCACCACGGTGTCTGTCCCCACCGACGAGCGCGGGAATGTGGACATGCGGCGGCTCCGCGAGCACCTGGACGACACGGTGGCGGCGATGATGCTGACCAATCCGAACACGCTCGGGCTGTTCGAGGAGCACGTCCTCGAGATGGCGGAGGCGGTGCACCGGGCCGGCGGGCTAATGTACGGCGACGGGGCGAACCTGAACGCCATCCTGGGCGCGGTGAAGCCGGCCCATGTCGGCTTCGACGTCTTGCACATCAACACCCACAAGACGTTCTCCACGCCGCATGGCGGCGGCGGACCCGGCGCCGGTCCGGTGGTCGTCGGCGAAGCATTGGAGCCGTTCTTGCCCACGCCGCGCGTGGTCCGGCGCGCTGACGGCAGCTACGGGCTCGACTCGAGCTACCCGGACTCGATCGGGCGGATGCGTGAGTTCTACGGCCACTTCGGGGTGCTGGTCCGCGCCTACACCTACATCCGCATGCATGGGGCAGAGGGGCTGCGGCAGATCAGCGACGTGGCGGTGCTCAACGCCAATTATCTCCGGGTGCTACTCCAGGCGGTGTATGATCTGCCCTACCAGCGCACCTGTATGCACGAGTTCGTCCTGTCCGGTCGGCGCCAGAAGCAGCAGGGGGTTCGCACCCTGGACATTGCCAAACGGCTCATCGACTACGGCTTCTATCCGCCGACGGTCTATTTCCCGCTGATCGTCGAGGAAGCGATCATGATCGAGCCGACGGAGTCGGAGACGAAGGACACGCTGGATGCCTTTGCCCGGGCGATGATCGAGATCGCCCGTGAGGTGGAGCAGGATCCGGAGCTGGTGCGGACGGCGCCGCACACCCGCGAGCTGCATCGCCTGGACGAAGTGCGCGCGGCGCGCAAGCCCGTCCTGCGCTGGACGCTGAACGAGGCGCCAGCGAACGCGACGTGAGGGGAGACGGTGGCGCAACCGCTGCTTGAAGTCAAGAACCTGCGGACGTGGTTTTACACTCAGGACGGCATTGTGAAGGCCGTCAACGGGATCAGCTACACCCTGAACCAGGGTGAGGCGCTCGGAATCGTGGGCGAGTCGGGCTGCGGCAAGAGCGTCTCCGCGATGAGCATCATGCGGCTCATTCCCACCCCGCCCGGGCGCATCGTCGAGGGCGAGGTGATCTTTGACGGGCGGGACCTGCTAAAGCTCTCCGACGACGAGATCCGCCGGGTGCGGGGCAATGAGATCGCGATGATCTTCCAGGATCCGATGACCTCGCTCAACCCGGTGCTGACCGTGTCGCGGCAGATCACCGAGGCGCTGGAGCTGCACCTGGGGATGAGCGCCAGTTCAGCCCGGAAACGGGCGATCGAGCTACTCGAGCTGGTGGGCATCCCCTCGGCTCGCAGCCGGGTGGACGACTACCCGCACCAGTTCAGCGGCGGGATGCGGCAGCGGGTAATGATCGCGATGGCGCTGTCGTGCAACCCCAAGCTGCTGATCGCCGACGAGCCGACCACAGCACTGGATGTGACGATCCAGGCGCAGATCCTGGATCTGATCAAGCGGCTGCAGCAAGAGCTCGGGATGAGCCTGATCCTGATCACGCACGACCTGGGCGTGGTGGCCGGACTGACGGACCGAATCAACGTGATGTACGCCGGCTACATCGTCGAGAGCGCGCCGACGGAGGTGCTGTTCAGCGATCCCCGCCACCCGTATACGCTGGGGCTGCTGCGCTCCATCCCCCGCATCGACGAGCCGCGCAAGGAGCGGCTGATCCCGATCGAAGGGCTGCCGCCGGACCTGGTGTCGCCGCCCCAGGGCTGCCCGTTCCAGCCGCGCTGCGTCTACGCGGTGGAGCGGTGTGTACCCGAAAACCCAACCCTCGAGCCGGTCCAACGTGGCCACACCATCGCCTGCTGGGTGGACGTAACGGGAGGGGACTCCAATGGCCGATAGGGCGCCTGCCGCGACCGCCGCGACGCTGTCCACCAGGCCGAACGACGTCCTGCTGGACGTCAAGAACCTGAAGATGTGGTTCCCCATCACCCAGGGGCTGATCCTGCAGCGGCTGGTGGGGCACGTGCGGGCGGTGGACGATGTGTCGTTCTTCATTCGCCGCGGCGAGACGCTCGGGCTGGTCGGGGAAAGCGGCTGCGGGAAATCCACGACCGGGCGGGCGATTCTACAACTGTACAAGCCGACAGCGGGAAGCGTGCAGTTCGAGGGGCAGGAGCTGACCACGCTGTCCGGCAGCGCGCTGCGCAAGATGCGCCGCCGGATGCAGATGATCTTTCAGGACCCCTACGCCAGCCTGAACCCGCGGATGACGGTGGGCAGCATCATCGCCGAGCCGCTGGAGATCCACGGCCTGGCCTCGGGACGCGCCAAGCAGGAGCGGGTGCAGGAGCTGCTGCGCCTGGTCGGGCTGAACCCGTACTTCGCCAACCGCTATCCCCACGAGTTCTCCGGCGGGCAGCGGCAGCGCATCGGGATCGCTCGGGCGCTGGCGGTGGAGCCGGCGTTCATGGTCTGCGATGAGCCGATCTCGGCGCTGGACGTCTCGATCCAGGCGCAGATCATCAACCTGCTGGAGCGGCTCCAGGAGGAGCTGGGGCTGACCTACCTGTTCATTGCCCACGACCTGGCGGTGGTCCGGCACATCAGCGACCGCGTGGCGGTGATGTACCTGGGCAAGATCGTGGAGATCACCGGGCGCGACGAGCTGTACGAGCGGCCGCTGCACCCCTACACCCAGGCGCTGCTCTCGGCGGTGCCGGTGCCCGATCCACGGGTGGAGAAGAAGCGCCAGCGGATCATCCTGACCGGTGACGTCCCGAGCCCGGTCAATCCGCCCGCCGGCTGCCGCTTCAACCCACGCTGCCGGTTCGCTCAGGACTACTGTCGGCAGGTCGAGCCGCCGCTCATCGAGGTCAGCCCGAACCACTGGGTGGCGTGCCACTACTGGGACGATATCGAGCAAGGGCGGATGCAGCCCCATGCCCCGGCCATCGCCGACCTGGAGGCGGCGAAGTCGATCCCCACGGTGGACGGGCCCGGGCTGGACACCACGACCGGCAGTGGCGGGGCGATCCCCAGGGTACCGGAGCGCGAGTAACCGGCGCGAGGCTTGGGTCAGAGCTCGAAGTCGTCCAGCTCGTCCTCGTTCGCTTCCAGCTCCGTCAGTGCCCGCTCGGCTGCGCTGCGGATGACCTCGCTCTCATCGCCAATGGCATAGAGGAGCGCTTCGCGCGCCTCTTCTCCACCGATCTGCCCGAGCGCGCGCAGCGCCGCGAGCCGAACGTCGATGGAGGGATCCTCGATCAGGTCGACCAGCGCCGAGACAGCACGGGCATCTTCGAGCTCCCCGGCGGCGCGGGCGGCCTCCTCGCGCTCGGCCGGGTCGTCACTTTGGAACGAGTCGAGCAGTCGCGGGAGCCAGCGCGGGTCCGCGCTGCGGCCCATCCCGCGCAGCGCGCCCAGCCGTGCCCAGGGTTGCTGATAGCCCCCGGCGAGTTGCTCTTGCGCCTGCTCGTCCGAGAAATAGCCGAGGGAGCCGAGCGCGGCGGCGCGCACGCGCTCCGGCTGGCTCTGAGCGCGGGTGGTCTCCAGCAGGGCGCGCTCGATCCGCGCCGCCAGACTGGAGGGCAGCTCGCCCACCTCGGCGCGGTAGGCATAGGGCGCCAGGGCGCTCGCCGCGGCCGCGCGGACGTCCTCGCTAGGGTCGCTCTTGAGCAGGTCGAGCACCGCGTCGAGCAGCGTGGCGGAGTCGTCCGCGACGATCGCCGCCAGGGCGCTCTGGCGCACTTCGGGGTCCGGATCGGCCAGCGCCACCTGGTACACCGCGGTGAAGTCGAGCCGGGCATCACGGCGCTCGACGGCACTGAGCACCGGCAGCAGGGAGGCGCGTAGTTCAGCCTCGAGCCCGGACCAGGTGGCACGGAACAGCTCGCGCCCGGCCTGCGACAGGCTGGACAGCGCGCCGAGCTCGGTCTCGGACAGGCTCCGGCCGGCCACGAAGCTATCGAGAGCGGCACGGAGTAGTGCGGCGTGGGGCTCAGTAGGCTCGGGCAAAGAGGACTCGGCGTGGGCTTGGTCGGCCATCGTAGACGCACTGGCCCGGTTCGTTCCCCAGGTCGCTGAGGGGAATGCAGCGAATCGTCGCTCCGGTCTCGGCCTTGATCGCCGCTTCACAGGAGGGATCGCCGCACCATTGCGCCAGGATGAAGCCGCGGGTCGTCTCCATGATCTGCTTGAACTCGTCATAGCTGGCGGCCGGGCGGATGTTCGCCTCCAGGAACGCCCGCGCCCGGCGCAGGAGGTCTCGCTGGATCGTCTCGAGCGTCTCCGCTACCACGTGGGGGATATCCGCCAGGGGCACGGGATAGCGGGTCCGCCCCGGGTCATCCCGCCGGACCATGTCCACCCGCTGCTCCTGCACTTCGCGGCTGCCCACCTCGAGCCGGAGCGGGACGCCCCGAAGCTCCCACTCGCTGCGCTTCCAGCCCAGCCGCTTGTCGCTCCAGTCGGTGAGCAGGCGCACCGTGCCCGCCAGCGCCTGCTCTACCTGGCCGACGAAGTCCCGGATGTCCGGCTCATCGCGGACCGGCAGGATCGCCAGTTGGATCGGGGCGACGTGCGGCGGGAGGATCAGCCCCGAATCGTCCCCATGCACCATGATGAGCGCGCCGATGGTGCGCGTGCTCAGTCCCCAGCTCGTCGTCCAGACCAGCTTCCGCTGGCCGTCGTCGTCCTGAAAGCTGATGTTGAAGGCCCGGGCGAAGTTCTGGCCCAGGTGGTGCGACGTGCCCGATTGGAGCGCCAGGCCATCTGGCATGAGCGCCTCGATGGTGTAAGTCTTCTCGGCGCCAGCGAACTTCTCGGCCGCCGATTTGTAGCCCTTGATCACCGGGATCCCGAGGTCGTTCTCCACGAAGTCCGCGTAGATATCCAGGATACGCAGCACCTCATCCAGCGCGTCCTGCTCGGTGCGATGCGCGGTGTGGCCCTCCTGCCAGAGGAACTCGGTGGTGCGCAGGAAAAAGCGGGTCCGCTTCTCCCAGCGCACCACGTTGTTCCAGAGGTTGATCAGCACTGGCAAGTCACGCCAGGACTGGATCCACTTGGAGTACATCAGCCCAATGATGGACTCGGACGTGGGTCGAATGGCGAGCCGCTCGGCCAGCGGCTCGTTGCCGGCCTCAGTCACCCAGGCAACCTCCGGGGCGAAGCCCTCGACGTGCTCCGCTTCCTTCTTCAGCAGGCTCTCCGGGACGAAGAGTGGGAAGTAGGCGTTGCTGTGGCCGGTGGCCTTGAAGCGGGCGTCGAGCAGCGCTTGCATGTGCTCCCAGAGGGTGTAGCCATACGGCCGGATCACCATGCAGCCGCCAACGGGCTCGAAGTAATCGGCGAGCTCGGCGCGGAGAATCACGCGCACGTACCAGTTCGACAGGTCGCTCTTTGGGGGAAGCTCTTCCTGAAAACTCTGCGAGGTAACAGCCATCGAGCAGGAGACTCCAGATCAGGGGGACACAACAGTGTAACGAAGGCTTCCGGAGCCTAGCAACTCGCGTCCGAGGCAAGTATTCTGGCGCTGGGGCTGGCACGACCTGTGCCACTCTGTGGGGGCGAAGCAACGAGGAGTGCGCCAGGTGTGGGACGGGACGATGACTGAACCTCTGGAGGTTTCCGCGGCTCGGGAGCGGGACGAGCAGGTCCGCGGGCCGACATGGGTCGAGGTCGACCTCGACGCGGTCGAGCGCAACGTCAGGCGTGTGCGCGCCTGGGTTGGGCGCGCAGTTGGCGTGTTCGCCGTCGTCAAAGCCGATGCCTATGGACTCGGCGCCCTGCCGGTGGCTCGGGCGGCTCTGGCCGGCGGCGCCTCTGGCCTGGCCGTGGCGCGTGTGTCGGAAGGGCGTGCGCTGCGCGCGGCCGGAATCGAGGCCAAGATTCTCGTTCTCACCGGCGTCCCGACGGAGGAGCTGGCGGAGGCGGTCGAGGCCGAGCTCGCGCTCAGTCTCGCTGACCGCGCGCCGTTGCCGGCGCTGCGGGTGGCTGCGTATAGGGCGGGCAAACGGGCGGTGGTCCACCTGGCCCTGGACACCGGGCTCACCCGCTACGGAGGCGACCCAAACGAGATCGAGGCGCTGGCCGAGGCGATCGCTAGCGACCCCGCCATTCGCCTCGATGGGCTGTATACCCACTTCGCCAGCGCCGACGAGACGGACGGCTTTCTGGAGGAGCAGCTTGCGCGCTTCCATCGGGTGCGGCTCCGGCTGGAGCGGCTGGGACACGTTATTCCGCACTACCATGCGGCCAACACCGCCGCGACGTTGCGAACACCGGCGGCGCATCTGGACCTGGTTCGGCTGGGCATCGGGCTGTATGGCGCGGGTGTCGGAGCGGCAGACCCGGCGGCGCCGCGCCTGGAACTGGCGGTGCAGCTCCGGGCACGTGTGCTGCGCGTCATGGAGGTGTCCGAGGGGACGACGGTCGGCTATGGCCGGACCTTCCGTTGCCCGGGCCCAACGCGGCTGGCGCTGGTCGGCGCCGGCTTCGCGGACGGCGTGCCCCGAGCGCTGTCCAATCGCGGCGTCGTGCTGATCGGCGGCCAGCGGGCTCCACTGGTCGGCCGGGTATCGATGGACCAGTGCGTAGCGGACGTGACGGCGCTGGGGGCGGTCGAGCCCGGCGACGAGGCCGTCTTCTATGGTGTCCAGGGCAACACTAGCCTGAGCCCCGACGAGGTGGCGCAGGCAGCCGATACCAACGTGCACGAGCTGTTTTGCCGGATCGGCGCGCGTGTCCCGCGCATCTATCGGCGCCAAGCGCGGCCGGACAGTCTCAGCACCGGGCACGAGGCCTCCGCGGCCCCATGGAGTTGGGATCGGCTGCCTCGGGTGGTCGCCGAGCCGCTGGAGCGGCCTCTCTCGGCGCGCGTCGAGGCGGAGTTGGCGAGCTGACGGGTACCGCCCGCGCCCGGCGCTGTGAAAGCCGTCAGGCGGGCGGCCAGTAGTGCGCCGGCGGCAGGTCCTTCATGGTAAGCAGGCCGGGCGCCGCCTGCAGGACGCGCGGGACGCAGTTGACGACGATCGCCGCGGTCGCCACGTCGCCATGCACGCCGCCGGGCAGCACCAGTTCCAGTGGTGGCTCGCCATCGATCCTTACCGCGTCGCGCGGCTCCTTCGCCCCCACGTACATCTTCAGCTCCAGCGTGAGCACCTGGCGGCCGCCCACGCGGCCGACCGCCCGCTGGTGGACGCCCGCGGCGTGGCCGGCCGGTACAGTGAGGAACTCGGTGCGCTGATCCGTCTCGGCAACCACCGGCTCAATCGTCTCCTCGTAGTCGTCGAGCTGCCAGCCCATCGCCGCCGCGACCATGTGCAGCGACTCGGCCAGGCCGACATGGCGGATCTTCTTCTCCGCAGCGAGCTGGCGGAACTCCGCGACGGTCAGCCCGGCGCCGATCTTCCGTTGGAGCGGGAGCCGGCGCGCGGAGGCGTCGACCACACGGGTGATCTCTATGCCCCGCACCGCGCGGCAGGCGGTGGTGAGCATGATCGGCAGGCTGTCCATGACGAAGCCCGGGTTGACGCCGGTGCCGAGCACGCGAGCGTGGTGCTCGCGGGCAGTCTGGTCGAGCTGCCGGGCCAGCGCGGTCGCCGCGCCAAAGGGGAAGCTCAGCTCCTCACAGGTGGAGATCACGTTGGCGCCCGCGCGTAGACACTCCAGGAGCTGGCTGCTCACCGCCTCTAGCGAGGACGAGGTGGTGTGCAGTACCACGTCTGGCTTCGTCTGCGCCAGGACCGCCGCGGCGTCGGCGCTCACCGTCACTCCCGTGGGCTCTGCCAGCCCAATGACGTCGCCGGTATCGCGGCCGACCTTGGCCGGATCGATGTCGATCGCCCCGACCAGCCGAAGCCGACGCTCGTGGGCCAGGCGGGCAATGGCGGCCCCGATGGGGCCCAGCCCGTACTGGACAACTCGAATCTCCTCACTCACTGCCCGTGTCTCCCTCGCCGCTTCAGCCTGCTGGCCGGCCCTGGGGGCGGCGGGACGCTGCCCACCCGCGGCGTACTGTTGCAAAGGATACTTGTCCCGTGGCCCTGCTGCCGAGCCGGGCCCGTCAGGCTCGCGTCTTGCCACCCCGCCGGTGGCCGGCTGCACGGCGGAGCGTGGGGGCCTCGCAAGACCAACGCGGATCGGCTAATCTTACGCCTGGGAGGTCATCGTGCGACTCGGCGATGGGCTAGCAATCACCTGGCTTGGACATGCCTGCTTCCTGGTCGAAACGCCCGGCGGGAAGCGGATCGTGTTCGATCCGTGGACAACGGGGAATCCCGCCTGTCCGGATGCCTTCAAGCACGTCGACCGGGCAGACGTGATTCTGCCCTCACATGCCCACTTCGACCATATCGGCGACCTGGTCGAGATTGCGCGGACGACGAATGCGCAGGTGCCCTGTATCTGGGAGCTCTCGGTCTGGCTCGAATCGCAGGGAATCAAGAGCGCGATCGGGATGAACAAGGGCGGGACAGTGGAGGTGGCCGGTCTGCGCTGCACCATGGTCCACGCGGACCACAGTAGCGGCATCCTGAGCGACGGCGCGGTGAGCTACGGGGGCGAGCCGGCTGGCTGGGTGGTGGAGCTGGAAAACGGCAAGCGCTTGTACCACGCGGGCGACACCAACGTCTTTGGCGACATGCGCCTGATCGGGGAGCTGTACAAGCCCGACGTCGCCTTGCTCCCGATCGGCGGCCATTTCACCATGGGGCCGGTGGAGGCGGCCACAGCGACGCGGCTGCTCGGGGTCAAGCTGGTGATCCCGATGCACTACGGCACCTTCCCGGTGCTGGCCGGCCGGCCGGAGCAGCTCCGCGAGCACCTCAAGGACAAGCCGGTGGATGTGTTGGAGATGCGGCCCGGCGAGACGCTGCGCTGAAGCCGGCCTGGCCGCCCGGATGCTCCGGGCGGCCAGGCCGGCGCGGGCGTTGACCCGGGTCAGCGCCCGCGCTCGAAGCGACGCGCCACCGCGTTCACGATCGCGCGGCGGATCATCGACTGGACGATCGGATTGCCGAGCAGGCTCATAAGCGGCGGCACCAGGTCCGGCACCGCGCTGACTTTCCGGGTGAAGCCGGACAGCGCGCCTCGCCTGCTCGCGCTCGCTGCTTCGGCCGCGCGGGCTTTCGCCCGGCGTGCCAGGCGCGACGCCCGTTCCACCGGTGACGCCGGCCGGGTCCACTCCGCCAATGCTGCACCGACGACCGCGCCAGCGACCGCCGCCGCGAGCGCTCCGGCCAGCACCGGCTGCTCGCGCAGGAGCCGAGCCACCCCGGGCAGCACCGTTTGGGCGCAGAATCGCGCCCCGCTGGCGATCGCCGCGAACACCCCTCCATCCTGTTCCCAGCCGCTCGCGCCCAGATCCTTGTCAGTACCCATGGTCATCGTCGAGCCCCCGTTTCGCCGTCACGCTGCTATCCACGATACTATCGCCCCTGAGGTCGGTACACGTCGAGGGCAACCTGGAGTACCGCGCGGCCGGCGGGTGTAGCAACCTCCGCACCAGAGCCGCCGTGCTCGAAGACGACCGCGATCGCCAGGCGCGGCGCGTCGACCGGGGCGAGCCCGATGAACCAGGCGTGGGGGGTCTGGCCCTGTCCGACCTCGGCGGTACCCGTCTTCCCGCCCACCTTCACCCCCGGGATGCGGGCCGGGGCGGCGTAGCCGTTCTCCACGCCCTCGAGCAGGAAGGCGCGCAGAACGCTCGCCGTCTCCTGGCTCACGACGTCGTCGATCCACCCGCCCGGCTCGTGGACGGTGCGCACCGTGCCATCCGGGGAGCGGATCTGGGAGACCAGGTAGGGTCGCGGCAGCTTGCCATCGTCGCCCGGCACCGCCACCGCCAGCGCCATCTGTAGCGCGGTGACGGACAGCTCCCCCTGGCCAAAGGCGGTGCTCGCCAGCAGCCCGACGCTCCAGGGGCTGCTCGGGTCTTTCAGGCGGCTCGGGGCGACCGGAAGATCGAACGGAATCGACCGTCCGAAGCCGAAACGGGCGGCGTAGTCCTCCAGCACCTGGGCCGAGGGATCGATGGAATGGTCCTGCCAGGGATAGCGGCCGGGCGGGTGGTCGTCGAGCCAGGGATTGATCGGCCCGGGGAAGCCGAGCAGCAGCCCGGTCAGGGCGAAGACCCGGTTCGACGACCAGGCGAACGCCTGCTTGAAGGTGAGCCGCGGGATGTGGATGCTGTTGCGGCAGTCGACGGGCTGGCCGCCGAGGTTGATCGCGGTGGTGCAGGTGAACGGCTGGTCGAGGTTCACCAGCCCCTTGTCGAGCGCCGCAGAGGCGGTCACGAGCTTGAAGGTGGAGCCCGGCACGTAGGCCGACTGGGTCGCTCGGTTCAGCAACGCTGCGTCCGGGTTGTCGCGCAGGGCGGGGAACTGCTCATCGACCTTCCCCGGGTCGAAGCTCGGGCTACTGGCGAGCGCGAGCACCTCGCCAGTCTTCGGGTCGAGGACGACGATCGCGCCCGGGTGATCCCCGAGCGCGGCCATCGCCGCCTGCTGAATCCGGGCGTCGAGGGTGGTAACGATGTCCGAGCCGACGACCGGGCGGTGTAGCAGCCGCTGCTGGAGCTGCTGGAGCGCGTCGTCGGCGCCGGCCCCACGCAGGTCGGCATCGTAGCGCTCCTCCAGGCCGCTGTTGCCGTAGCGCAGACTATGGTAGCCCGTCACGGGCGCTGCCGCCGGCAGCGGGTAGTCGCGCACCTCGTTGTCGCCCTCGCGCCGGTCCTCGGCCAGTGGGCGCCCGGTGCGATCCAGGATGCGGCCGCGGCGAACCTGCTGCTCCGCCGCCACCAGGCGCGGATTGCTCGGCTGGGCGTTCAGGCTGTCGGCGGCGACGAGCTGCCAGTAGGTGAGTCCGAGCGCGACCACCAGGAAGGTGGTGGTCAGGGCGACGCCGAGCCGGGCGACGTTAGCGCGCATGCCGTGCCCGCCCGGCCTCGTCGGAGATGCGCAGCAGCAGTCCGAGCATGAGGCAGTTGGCGGCCACCGAGGAGCCACCGTAGCTCACCAGCGGCAGGGTGATGCCGGTGAGCGGGATCAGCCGCACCGTTCCGCCCAGGATGATGAGCGCCTGGATGCCGATGACGGAGCCCAGGCCGGCCGCGAGCAGGGAGGCGAAGCTGTCGCGTGTCTGGAGCGCAATGTGGAAGGCGCGGTAGACCAGCAGCGCGTAGAGCGCGACGATGGCGAGGGACCCGAGCAGGCCAAGCTCTTCGCCGGCCGCGGCGATGACGAAGTCGGTGTGCGCGGCGGGGATGCTGCGCGGGAGCCCGAACCCGAGCCCGGTCCCGACGATGCCTCCGGCGGCGAAGGCGAACAGCGCCTGAATGATCTGGTAGCCGGAGGTTTCGCGTCGCGCCCAGGGGTCGAGCCAGACGGCGATGCGGAGCTGGACGACGGAGAAGAGCGTATAGGCGAGATAGGCGGCGACGCAGAAGCCGAGCAGGCCGAGCAGCGCGGTGCCCACCCGGCCGGAGGCGGCGTAGAACAGCGCCAGGAAGACGCCGAAGAACAGCAGCGCCGCGCCGAGGTCGCGTTGCAGCGTCAGGACGCCGAGCGAGGCGGCGGCCATCACCACGAGCGGAACCAGGTAGGGCACGGGCGGCAGCCGCAGCGGCCCCAGCCGCGGCCCGCCAAACGCGATCAGCTCCCGATAGTCGTCCAGATAGGCGGCGAAGAAGACGACCAGCAGCACCTTCAGGATTTCGGACGGCTGGAAGTAGATGCCGCCCAGTCCCAGCCAGAGCCGCTCGCCGCTGCCATTCGGGTCCACCCCCAGGACGAAGGTGACGAGCACCAGCCCGAGCCCGAGCAGCGCCGCAGTGTACTTGTATCCCTTGAGCCAGTCCACGCGCGGGAGCGCCGCCATTGTTCCGATCAGGAGCGCCAGCCCGAGCCCGAGCCAGATCGTCTGCCGAACCGCGAGCGCCGGCTCCAGCCGGGTGATGACCACCAGGCCCAGCCCGGCGAGCATCGCCGCCAGCGGCAGCAGGAGCTGATCCGCCCAGCGGTAGCGCCAGGCAAGCACGGCGTGGGTCGCCAGCAGCAGCAGCCCGAACAGCATACCCGAGCCGAGCTGCGGCAGGGAGACCTCGCCCGAGCGGGCCAGGGCGAGCTGCGCCAGCCCCAGCAGGGTGACCGCGATCGGAAACGGCAGCAGCAGCAGCTCCAGTGGCCGGCGCAGCAGCGTCATCGTCGGTTCTCCGGGCGGACGAGCTTCAATCGGACGCTCCCCAGCGCAATGACGTCGCCCGGAGCGACCCGCACCTCGCCGCGCACCGGGCGCTCGTTCAGGCGCGTGCCGTTGGTGCTGCCGAGGTCCGCCAGCAGCCAGACGCCATCGCGAGGTGTCAGCCGGGCGTGGCGGGCGGAGACGTAGCCGTCGTCCAGGACGATCGCGTTGTCCCGCGCCCGCCCGAGCGTGGTGGGGCCGCTCAGCTCGAACGCGGCGCCGACCCGCAGGGAGGTGGCGCCGGGATCGACGACGAGCAGTCGGTCCTCGCCGCGCGGCGGCTCGGGGACTGTCCCCGCCGCGGCGCGATGGAGGTCACGCCGGATGACGCTGAGCACCGATAGCAGGAAGGCGTACAGCGCCAGAACCATCGCCAGGCGGAGCAGCAGGATCAGGACGTCCACAGGCATCGACGACGGGCCCCGATCAGTCGGTAGGCACTTGGCGGAAGCGGGCCAGCACCCCGCCGAAGGCGATCTCGTCGCCGTCGCGCAGCCGATGCTCGACGATCGGCTGGCCGCCCACCGTGGTGCCGTTGGTGCTGTCCAGGTCGCGCAGAACGTACTCCGGCCCGGCCCGCTCAATCACCGCGTGGTGGCGGGACACACGCTCGTCCGGGATCGGCACCGCGTTATCGAGCGCTCGGCCAATCGTCACCCGGGGCGCGTCGAGCGCCAGCCGAGCGCCGGATTCCAGCTCCAGCCAGGCGGTCGCTCGCGCTGGCGCGGGCGACGGCTGGACCGCCGGGAGCCGGCGCGTCTGCTCGAGCGCCTCGTCCTGGCCGGCAGCCGGGGGCGGGGCGGTGTCCAGGAACTGGGCATCCACTCGCACCGTGCCGGGCCGGACGCGGGTGTCGGCGACGAGCTGGACTCGCCAGGGCGCGACCACGCGTAGCCCGTGGTCGCGCGCGTAGGCTTGCAGGTAGCGCTGGACCTCGGTGGCGAGCGCCTGCTGGTAGCTGGCGAAGCGGGCGAAGTCGGCTGGGTGCAGGGAGATTGCGTAGCTGTTGGCGACCTCCGGGCCGCTGGGGCCGATCACCTGGCTTGCCGCGAGCGCCCGCGCTGCCGCCTTGGCGAGCTGCACCGGCTGCAGCCGCGGCTGGAAGAGTCGCTGCGCCGAGCCCTCCACCACGGACTCGGCCAGCCGCTCGATGCTGCGCAGCCACGACACAGCGCTACCTCTCCCGAGACGGCCGCGCCAGGCTGGCGGCGTTCAGCGGCTCGTCCTGGCGGTAGGCGAGCCCGAGCGCGGCCGCTAGCTCCGCCTTCTGCAATTCTCGGCCCAGGTAGGCGGCGTGCTCCGGGTAGCCGACGAGCTGCTCGTTGAGAATCTGGCGGCAGAGCTGCTCGGCGCTCTGGCCCTCCCAGCGTCGTCCGGTGGGACCCTGCTGCGTCCCGTGCTCGACCATGATCGTGCCCTGCTCGACGCGGATCCAGAACAGCCCGCGCGGATCACTGCGCCAGGGTAGGGTGCGCGGGTAGCGGCGTGCCACCACCTCGGCCGCGTGCTGGGCGTCGCGATCGAGGAGCTGAAGCCGGTTGGCGACGATCGTCAGCGGACCCGGGTGCAGCCCGGCCTCCGCGGCACGGCGCCGGTGCTCCTGTCGGAGCGCCCTGGCCCGGGCCGGCCAGGCGCTGAACAGGTCCAGGCGCGGGTAGAAGGCGGTTAGCCCGAGCGCCCCGGCGGAACGATGCTCCAGAAGCCGCGGGTGGCCGAGCGCCGCCGCGGGTCTGTCACCGACGAGAGGCGGGCCGAACCAGCGCGCCGCCTCTTCCGCGTCGCCCTCGCCCGCCAGCACCGTGCAGGCGACCAGCAGCTCCCGCCCGGGACGCGGCCCGGCGAACGAGGTCCCGAACTGGAGCGCGAGCTTGAGGAACTGGACCCAGGCGCGGGCGGCGCTGGCGTGGCGGACGAGGAACCCGGCCGGCTCGGCGGTGAGCACGGCCTCGCCCCGGCCGGGCGGCGGGACAACGATCGGCTCACCCCAGGGGGGCAGGCGGGGCAGCGCCGCGATCTCCGCTCGAAGGCGCGCGGGGTCGGTGAGGCCGACCAGGTTGACCAGCCGCACCCCCCGGCGCAGCGTCTCGATCAGCTCCGGGCTGAGCCCCGCGTCGAGCCGGACGCCGCCGGGGAGCCGTCCCTGGGCATCTGGCCCCTGTTCGAACAGGCCAATCACCGGCGCCGCGGTGCCGGTGAGGTCCGTGCCGCACAGCACCAGGTAGCGGATGCGCGGGTTGGCGAGCAGATTGCGCGCCAGGAAGGCGAGCCCGGTGGCGGAGTAGAGGTTGCCGCAGGCGGCGAACGAGGCCGGATCGAGGCCGGCCGCGATGCGGCGGGCATCGGTCCAGAGGGTGAGCACCGCGACGTCGCTCTCCAGATTCGAGACGACGATCGCGTCGGCGTGAGAGATGGGCCAGGAATGGCTCGGCACGTCCACGTCTCCGCCTCATTGTACGGATCAGGTGGCGGCGCTTCGGTCATTGCGAGCGAGGGCGCCAGCGCTCGGCGATGAGCCGCAGCACCTGGCGAAACTCGGCCCGATCGTCGCGCGAGAGGCGCGGATCGGCCAGCACTTCGACCACCAGGCTCACGGTAGCGTCCCAGACGCCCGGCTCCAGCAGCCGCGCTGGCGCCATGCCGGCGGCGAGCAGCAGGCGATCGGCCTCGATGCGGCTCAGCTCGAGCGCGCGGGCGAGCGCTTCGACGATCGGCCGCCGAGGAACGATCGGAGCCGCGGCGGGCGCCGCCTCGATGCGATTGACGTAGGCGGGATCGATGCCGGCGCGGCGGGCAAGGGCGTTCTGGGACAGGCCCGCGCGGACGCGCGCCTCGCGTAGCGCTCGTCCAAAGGCCGCCCCATCAGCCAGTGCCTGGCCGTCGTCTGCCACGCCGCCTCACCCCACCAGGAGTATTGACAGTTTCTCACAATCTCGCAGAGGCCGTCCACAGCCCGCGGGGTTGTCCACAGCCCCCAGTCTGATATTGACGAATGGTCATAAGAGCGAGGGAGGGGCCGCGTGCTATACTCGGCCGCGGCCATGCTCGAAACCGGCGTCGACATCGTGGAGATCGACCGGGTCGCCGCTCTCGCCGCTCGTTTCGGCGAGCGGTTCCAGCGCCGCGTCTTCACCCCGGCGGAATGGGCCGAGTGCGCTAGCCGCCCCGCCTCGCTCGCTGCCCGCTTCGCTGCCAAAGAGGCGGTCATCAAGGCGCTCGGCTGCCGCGAGATCGCCCTGCACGAGGTTGAGGTCGTGCGCCAGGAGGGCGACCGACCCCGGATCCGCCTGCACGGCCGCGCCGCGGCTCGGGCGCGCGACCTGGCGGTGGAGGAGCTGGCACTCAGCCTGAGCCACAGCCGCCGCTACGCTGTGGCCAGCGTGGTCCTGCGGCGTGCGACGCACGACGCCGTGGCCTACTACGACTAGCGGACGCATTGCCAGCGATGGGCACGCGTGCGAGCGAGTGCGGCGAGTCGGGGGTGGCGAGCCGGCTCACGCGCCGGCTGGTCGCTCCGGACATCGTCACCGTTGAGCAGATGCGCCGCCTCGAAGCGGCCGCAGCCGCGGCCGGCGTCTCGGAACGGACCTTACAGGCGACGGCCGCCCGGGGGCTGGCGGAGCTAGCCCAGGCGCTGGGCATCGAGCCGCGACGCGACACCGTCGTCGTGCTGGTTGGCCCCGGGAACAACGGGCGGGATGCCATGCTGGCCGGGGCGCACCTGGCCCGTCGCGGCTACCGGGTGGCGCTGTACCTCGGTCCCCGCCACGCGGTCGAGCCGGATGAGCTGCAGGGGCTCCGCGCGGCGGGAGCGCGCCTGGCGCTGCACGCCGAGGCGGGCGACCAGGTGCTGGACGTGCTGGACGGCTGGCTCCAGCACGCCTCGCTCGCGATTGACGGGCTGCTCGGGATCGGCGCCCGCGGGGCGCTGCGCTCCCCGCTGAAGGAGGCCGCGGAGCGGCTCAACCGCGCTCGGCAGGAGCGGCGCGGGACGCTGCGGGTGCTGGCGGTGGACATCCCGTCGGGGATCGACGCCGACGACGGCGGGGTGGAGGGCGTGGCGGTGCAGGCGGACGTCACTGCCGCCCTCGGCGCGGTCAAGGCCGGCACGCTCCGCTTCCCCGCCGCCGAATTCGTGGGCGAGCTCATCTGCCTTGGGATCGACCTGCCCCCCAGCGCCAGCGAGCCCGATGCGCCCCGGGTGCTCGACCCCGCGGCCGTCGCATCGCTTGTGCCCAGCCGTGATCCAGCCGGGCACAAGGGCAGTATGGGCAAGGTGCTGGTGGTAGGTGGCTCACACCTGTACCTGGGGGCGCCGATCCTGTCTGCGCTGGGCGCGGCGCGCAGCGGCTGCGGGCTGGTGGCGCTGGCGGTGCCGTCGCCTGTGCGCCAGGCCGCCGCGGTGGCGATTCCAGAGGCGACGTACCTGGGCGAGGTCGATCCCGAGCGTGATCCAGATGGCGCCGCCGCGGTCGTGGCGGAGCGGCTGGGGGAGTTCGAGGCGCTGCTGGTTGGGCCCGGCCTCGGTCGGAGCGACAACGCCGGGCGCTTCGTGCGAGCGCTGCTGTCCACCTACCTGCCCGCCACCCGCACGCCCACGGTGGTCGACGCGGACGCCCTCTACGTCCTGGCCCGCTGGGGCGCGTGGTGGGAGCAGGTGCCGAGCTACCTGGTGCTGACGCCCCACCACGGCGAGATGAGCCGGCTGAGCGGCCAGCCGATCGAGCAGGTCGCGCAGGAGAACTGGATCGCGGCGCAGCGGGCCGCCGAGCAGTGGCGACAGGTGGTTGTGCTCAAGGGGCCGCACACCGTGGTCGTGGTGCCGCGGGAGCGGAGCTGGGTCTATCCCCGGGCCAACCCCGCACTCGCCACCGCTGGCAGCGGCGACGTCCTGGCCGGGCTGATCGCCGGACTCATCGCCCAGGGTGCGGACCGCTGGGACGCGGCCCGTCTGGGTGTGGTGGCGCACGCGCTGGCGGCGCAACGGCTGGTGGCGCGGCGCCGCTGGCGCTCGCTGCTGGCGTCGGATCTGTGCCGTGAGCTGCCGCGGGTGCTCCGCGCCCTGGCCAAGGCGGCCGCCGCTTCGACTGCCCCGCACCTGGGCTAAGCGGGGCGCTTCAGGCGCCCAGAAGGTCGGCGCCCACGTGGCGGAGCGCGCGCAGCAGCTCCGGACTCTGCCCGATGGCGCGGGCGGCCTCCTGCATGGCCGTGAGCGTGGGGCGGGTCAGACGGGCCTTCATCCGCCCGGTCGGGCCGGAGATGGCCAGCGCGGCGACACAGCCGAGCGTGGGTGTGCTGATCGGGACCGCCAGGCAGGTGAGCCCGGCGGCGTACTCTTCGTGGTCGACCGCGTAGCCGCTGGCGCGCGTCGCGCACACCGCTTCGCGCACCGCAGCCTGCGCCTTCCGTGAGAGCGGAGCGCCCCGGCTGGTCCGAACCTGCTCCAGGTAGGCATCCAGCTCCTGGTCGCTCCAGCGCGACAGGAGCACCCGGCCGGAGGCGGTGCAGTAGGCCGGCAGGCGGGTGCCGACGCCGTAGGCCATCCGAAAGGGAAGCACGCTCTCGACGCGCTCGACAACGAGCACCTCGTTGTCGACCAGCGCCAGCAATCCGACGGTCTCGTCCAGCGCCAGGCTCAGGCCGCGCAGCAGGCGGTACACTCGATCGCCCGGCCGGATCTGGATCTGCGCAACCTGTCCGATGCGGATCGCCTCGCGGCCGAGCCGGTAGGTGCCGGCGGTCGGCCCGCGCTCGATCAGCCCGGCCTGGATCAGGCTCGCCAGCAGCCGGTGGGTGGTGCTGCGCGGCAGGTTGATGCGCCGGCTAATCACCCCCAGCGTCTGCTCCGGCTCGCCGGGCGTGAAGACGCTCAGCACGCCCGCGGCGCGGGCGATGGATTGCACCGGTCCAAGCGCATGTTCCGCATCGTGAGACATAGGCTTGCCTGGTAGAGCGGACACTACTAGATTCCGCATGCTCGGTCAAGCGCAGGACGGCGCAGCTTGGCTGCCCACTGGGGGGACCGTGAAGATCGAGTATGCTGAAGTCCTGGCGATCGCCCCGGCGGCCGATCGGCTCACCTGGGCACACGACCTGCCCGGCCAGTTCATGACGGGCACCATCCTCCGGCTGGTCAGCGACGACGGCTGCGAGGGGGTTGGTGGCGTCTGCACCTACTCCGCCACCGGCTTCGACCGCGCGGCGGCCGAGAGCCTGCGCCACCTGCTCCCGGAGCTGGTGGGCGCCGATCCGCTGGCGCACGAGGCGATCATGGCCCGTCTCCGCCCGCGCACGCTCCCAACCGTACCCGGAGCGATCTCGGCGGTAGACATCGCCCTCTGGGATTGGCTCGGCAAGCAGGTTGGCCTGCCCATCTACCAGCTCCTGGGCGGGGCACGGCCACGGATCCCGGCCTACGCCAGTACCCCGCTGCTCACCGACGCCGACGCCTACGTCGACTTCGTCTCGCAGCTCCGCGAGCAGGGCTTCCGGGCGATTAAGTTCCATTGCTGGTGCGTGCCTGAGCGCGACCTGGAGATGCTCCGGGCGGTCAGGAAGGCCCACCCCGACCCGGACCTCGTGCTGATGCTGGACGTCGAGAACAACTACGACCGCCCGGCGGCGCTGCGGGTGGCGCGCGAGCTGGAGGAGCTGGGCGTCCTCTGGTTCGAGGCGCCGCTCCCGGATTTCGACCTGGAGGGGTACCGCCTGCTCCGCCAGCATACCAGCGTCCAGATCGTGCCAGCCGGCAACTGGGTGCTGGATCCGCAGGGCATCGCATCTGGTCTGGCCTCTGGTGCCTGGGACGCGGCGCGGATCGATGCGACTGTGGGCGGGGGGATCACTGCCGCCAGAGATGCGTGCGTCCTGGCGCGCGCCTACGGCGCGACCTGCGAGCTGCAGTGCTGGGGCTATACGCTCAGCCAGGCGGCCAACCTGCACGTGATGCTCGGCACGCCGGGCTGCCGCTTCTTCGAGCAGCCGGTGCCGTACGCGCCGTTCGAGTACGGGATGAAGACGGTGGTGCGGACCGGGCCGGACGGATACGTCGAGGCACCACTTGGCCCGGGCCTGGGGGTAGAGATCGACTGGGCGGCGATGCGGGCGGCCGCGATCGTTCACCTCGATTCGCGAGGCAACGGATAGGGCACACAAGGAGGAGGTCCGTGCGAAGGCTCAGGATGGAACAGCGCTGCTTCGTCCTCGCCATGGTACTGGCGCTCGTACTGAGCGCCTGCGCCCCGAGCGCGCCGGCGGCGGCGCCGACCAGCGCGCCGGCCGCCGCGCCAACCACAGCTCCTGCAGCCGCGGCGCCCACCACGGCGCCCGCGGCGGCGCCGACGACCGCTCCGGCGGCCGCGCCCACCACGGCTTCAGTGGCGGCGCCGACCAGCCGGCCGGCCGCGGTGCCGACGACCGCTCCAGCCGCGAGCGGCGCGCCGGCCGGGCCGCCGCCGGAGAACTCGCCCCGGGTAAAGGCGATCAAGCAGCGGGGAACGCTGCGAGTGGGCGCGATCGGCGAGTTTCCCTGGCTGCCGGAGAACACCAGTGGCAGCGGCGACAAGTTCTCCGGGCCGGCCTGGATCCTCGCCAACGAGTACGCCAAGCGGCTGGGGGTCAAGCTGGAGGTGGTGCCGGTCAGCCACGAGACGAAGGTACCGGTGCTGGCCTCGAACCAGGTGGACATCACCATCGCCCCGCTCTCGGAGACGCCGGCTCGCGACAAGGTGATCGACTTCATCATCTACTCCAAGTCGGCGCTGTGCTACTTCGGCCTGAGCAATAACCCGAAGCTGCAGAACGTGAACAAGCCGGAGGACATCAACCGCTCGGACCTGACGCTGGCCTACTTCCAGGGGACGCCGCCCGAGACGCTCATTCCCCCCAAGTACCCGCAGCTCAAGCTGCGCGGAGTGCAGGGCTCGGGCGCCAACGCGCCGATCGAAGAGGTGCTCTCGGGCCGAGCTGACCTCTCAGTCATCGACGCCGTGGCCACCCCGAAGCTGGTGAAGCAGTACCCGCAGATCAAGCTCATTCCGCCCGGCGACGAGTGCCTGAAGAGCAACGAGTTCCCCACCCCGGTCGGGATGGCGATCGACAAGAACCAGCCGGAGCTCCTGGAGTGGCTGCGGGCAGTGGAGAGGGAGATTCACCCGACCCTCGAGGAGGAGGAGCTGCGGATCGTCAAGTCGCAGACGTAGGCGGCTGGCGAGCCGACAGCCGCCTACGTCTGCTGGCTGCGCCGACTGAGCATTCAGCCGCGGAGGGATGGCAGTTCGCTGTTCGGAGAGGCGATGTCGCTCGAAGGCTTTCAGGTCCTGATCAGCAATCGTGACTACCTGTTTCATGGTTTGCTGGTGACCCTGGAGGTGAGCGTGCTCGGGATCGCGCTGGCGACGCTAATCGGCACGGTGATTGGGATCCTGCGTACCTACGGCGGACCGGTGCTCGCGGCGCTGCTCTCGGTCTACGTCGACGTCTTCCGCTCGATCCCCCTACTGGTGATCCTGGTCTGGCTGTTCTTCGTGCCCCCGCTGCTGGCCGGCGTCACGCTGAGCCCCTTCCCCACTGCGGTCGTCGGCCTGGGACTGCACAGCGGCGCCTACATGGCCGAGATCGTCCGCGGCGGGCTGGGATCGGTCCGCGCGGGGCAGACGCGGGCGGCGCTGGCGCTGGGCATGACCCGCTGGCAGGCAATCCGGCGGATCGTTCTGCCGCAGGCGCTGATCCGGATGCTGCCGCCGATCGGGTCGTTGTTCGCGGTGACGATCAAGGATTCGGCGCTGGCGGGCGTGATCGCGGTGGAGGAGCTGCTACGCCAGTCGCAGGTTCTCGCCAGCCAGACGTTCCGCCCCTTCGAGATCTTCACCGTGGTGATGATCGCCTACTTCCTGGTGATCTATCCCGTGGCTCGCGGGGTGGACTACATCTATCGCCGCCTGGCGGCGCTGGGGTCGTCGTGAGCTACCAGTTCGACTGGAGCGTGATCCCGGAGAACTGGGAGCTGTTCTGGGAAGGCGCCCAGATGACCGTCTACCTGACGGTCATGACCATGGCGCTAGCGCTGGTCGGCGGCCTGGTGCTCGCCTTGCTCCGCCTCAGCCCCTCGCGCCCGGTTCGCGACGCCACGACCGCCTTTGTCGAGCTGTTCCGCGCCACCCCGCTGCTGCTGCAGCTCTACTGGTTCTTCTACGTGCTCCCCGCCACCTTTGGCGTCGGGCTGTCGCCGGAGCTGTCGGCGCTGGTCGGGCTGACGCTCAACGTCTCCGCGTTCAACTCGGAGACGTTTCGGGCCGGGATCGTCTCGATTCGCTCCGGCCAGGTCGATGCCGGTCTGGCCTTAGGGATGACCCGGGCCCAGGTGATGCGCCGCGTCGTTCTGCCGCAGGCGGTCTGGCGAGTGCTGCCGCCCCTGGCCAGCACCTGGGTCTCCCTGTTCAAAGATACCTCGCTGGTCTCCACCATCGCCGTGGCCGACCTGTCGTACAATGCCCTGCTCGTCCGGACGCGGAGCTATCGTGTCCTGGAGGTGCTCACGGCGCTGGCGCTGATGTACCTGGTGCTCGCCTATCCGCAAGCGAAGCTGACCGACTGGCTGTACCGCACATTCCGGGTCGAGGAGTAATGGTGAGTGCTCTCGCGGCACGGGGCAATGGGCTGATCCTGGCGTTCGAGGACGTCTGGAAGCGCTACGGGACGCTGGACGTGTTGCGCGGGGTCTCCTTCACCGTCCGCCGCGGCGAGGTGGTCTGCGTGATCGGCCCGAGCGGATCCGGCAAGTCCACGCTGCTGCGCTGCGCCAACGGCCTGGAGCCGATCCAGCGGGGCCACATCGTGTTCGAGGGGATTGACCTGGCCGACCCGCGCACGAACCTGGTGCGGGTGCGTCGCCGGATCGGGATGGTCTTCCAACACTTCGAACTGTTTCCACATATGACCGCGCTGGGCAATGTGTGCGAGGGGCCGCGCACGGTGCTCAAGATGCCGAAAGACCAGGCAACGGCGCTGGCGATGCAGTTGCTGCGCAAGGTGGGGCTGGAGCACAAGGCGCACAGCCGGCCGGCGGAGCTGTCGGGCGGGCAGCAGCAGCGGGTGGCGATCGCCCGGGCGCTGGCGATGAGCCCGGACGTGATGCTGTTCGACGAGGCGACCTCGGCGCTGGACCCGGAGATGATCGGCGAGGTGCTGACGGTGATGAAGCAGCTCGCCGACGAGGGGATGACAATGCTGGTGGTCACCCACGAGATGGGCTTCGCTGAGCGCGTCGCGGACCGGGTGCTGGTGATGGACCACGGAGTAGTCATCGAAGAAGGTCCGCCCTCGGAGATCTTCCGGCGCGCGAAGGTCGCCCGCACTCGGGAGTTCCTGAACCAGCTCCACTGGCAGGAGGATCAGGACCAGCCCTCGCCGTCGCCCGCGCGGAGCTGACGCGGGCGCGGCCTCGTTTGGAACCCACATCCCGGCCCGCGCTCTCGCAGGCGGGAAAGGGCGGTGCGTGGGAGTGATCGGCCTGCCGGCGGGCGCGTTACTCCTCGGCGCGGCCGGAGATGCGCGACTGGTAGCGTTGGAGTAGCTCCGTCCGAGTCCGCTCGGCGGCACGCTTGCCCTCCTCCAAGGCCTGCTCCAGACGCTGCCGCTGCCCCTGGAAGGCCGAGCGGCTAAACTGCTCGACGTCGATCCCGCGATCCCGAAGCAGGGCGAGCGCGCGCCTGCTCCGTGGGGTGTACAGCAGCGCCAGCGCTGCGCCCGCAGCCGCGCCGACCACCATGCCGGTGAGGAAGCTGCCACCGTTACTCGATTGAGCCATCCTGCTGTCCTCCTGACCGTGTCGCTCCACGCGGGCGGACCAGCGCTCCGACGAAGCGACTGGCGGCCGAGGCCGCCGCGGCGACGCTGATGACCGGACTGACGACGGTATCTCCTACGAAGCTTGCCGTGCCGCGAATCGACCGGGCGCTTTCGCTCGCCGCGCCGGCTGCGTCACGGGCTGATGCCAGCACCTCGAGCGCCGCGCCGGTGAGGAGATCGAGGCGGTCAGCGATCATGCCCAGGAGCACGAGCACCCGGAAGCCGACGAGGAGTAGGACGATGCCAGCTCCCACCCAGAGCACCGCGAGGACGATGATGGCGACATCGCGAACATCGGCAAGCGTCATGCAGGTTCGCTCACGGGCAGTGATCGGATGGTATCAGAGCCCCAGCAGACGCGCAACGCCGACCGCCAGCCATGCTGCCAGCGCCACCAGCGGGAGGCTGACCTCACCGACGAGCAGCCAGCCGCCGCTGTCCCCGAGCAGGGTGCTGAGCGGCTGCACCAGCGCCGCGACCGCGCCGCCACAGACCAGATATAGCGGCAGGCGCAGCAGCGGCCGTCCCGCGATGAGAAAGAACAGGGCGGCGTTCGCCATGCCGACGATCCCCGCCAGCACGGTCCAAGGCGGCAGGCCCGCCAGAGCAACGGCGACAATGTGAGCCATGCGCGCGCAAGGCTACCGAGCCAGGCGGCAGGCTGTCAACGCTGAGACAGAATCGCGATGCCTGTCTCGCCACCTGGCTCTGCCAAACGGGTACAATGGCGCTGCCATGCGAACAAGTGTTCCACTGCGGCGCTGGCGGCTGCGGCCGCGCGCGGACGAGCGGCTGCTGCGCTCTACCGGGGTAACCCCGCCGGTGCTGGCGCAGCTCCTGCTCAATCGCGGCTACGAGCCGGCGCAGGCGCTGGGTGCGCTCTCCGCCATCGACGCCCCGCTCGGCGACCCCGCCCGGATGGCCGGCCTGCCCCAGGCGGTCGAACGGCTGCGCGCCGCCATCGCTGCGGGGGAGCCGGTTGGGGTGTACGGCGATTATGACGTCGATGGGCTCACCGGCGCGGCGATCCTGCTGCGGGCACTCGCCGCGCTCGGGGTGCGGGCGATTCCCTACATCCCCGACCGAGTGGCCGATGGCTACGGCGTCAGCCGCCAGGGCCTGGAGTACCTGGCGCGCGAGGGGGTGCGGCTGGTGCTGACGGTGGATTGCGGCATCAGCGCCCGCGAGGAGGTGCTGCTGGCGCGCGCGCTCGGGCTGGACGTGATCGTCACCGATCACCACGCGGTGCCGGCGGAGGTGCCGGAAGCGGTAGCGGTGCTGAATCCCCGCCAGCAGCACTGCGCCTATCCGTTCAAGCACCTTTCCGGGGCGGGGGTGGCATACACGCTGATGCGCGGGCTGTACCAGGCGCTGCCGGGCGTGGCTCACTGGGCGGCGCTGGACGATCAGCTCCTGCAGCTCGCGGCGCTGGGGGCGATCGCCGACGTTGTTCCACTGCGACACGAGAACCGCACGCTGGTCGCCCGCGGGCTACAGGCGTTGTGCGCCACGCCGCTGGTGGGGTTGCGCGAACTGGTCGCCAGCGCCGGGCGTTCCCTCGCGACGATGGATGCCGAGAGCGTATCGTTCGTGCTCGCGCCGCGGCTCAACGCGGCCGGGCGGATGGCGAGCGCGCTGCCAGCGCTGGAGCTCCTGACCACCAACGACCGCACGCGGGCCCGGGCGCTCGCCGCCGAGCTGGAGCGACTCAACCGCCAGCGACAGGCCGACCTGCGCCAGCACCTGGAGCGGGCGCGGGAGGCGCTGGCGTTGAAGCTGGACCGCGCGGCAGTCGTGGTCGCGGGCGACTTTCCGCTCGGGCTGGTGGGACTGCTGGCCGGCCGGCTGGCGGAGGAGTGCGCCCGGCCCGCGGTGGTGCTGCGGGTGGCGGATGGCGTCGCCCGTGGCTCGGCCCGAGCGCCGCTGGGGATCGACCTCGTTGCTGCGCTCCAGCCGACAGCGAGCTTGCTGACCCGCTTCGGCGGGCACGAGCGCGCGGCCGGGCTGACGCTGGACAGCGCGCAGCTCGAGGCTTTCGAGGCGCTGTTCTCGCAGGCGATCGCCGAGCGGTGGGAGGCCGGGGGTGCGCTGCCCACGCTTTCCATCGACTGCGCGCTCCGCCACACGAGCATCAATCGGGAGACGCTGGCGGCGGTGTTGGCGCTCGAGCCCTGTGGCGCCGGCAACGAGCGCCCGATCTTTCTCAGCCGCGACCTGCGCGTCCGCAGCGTGCAGATCGTCGGCAAGGAGCACGCCCGGCTGTACCTGGAGGGCTCTGGCCGGGTGTTCCGGGCGATCGCGTTCCGCCGCGCCGGAGACATTCCGGCTGCGGGCCAGTGCGTTGACTTGGTCTTCCACCTGCGCCCGGATCGCTCAGGTGCGTTCGAGCCGGAGCTGGAGGTGCTCGACTGGCGCCACAGCACCCTGGACCTGGCGCCAAGCGCTCCCTATACTCGGGAGCAAGGAATGCGACTAGAGTCCTGATGAGGTCAGTAGGGGTTGCGATGACAGCACTAGAGGGTACCCACGAGATTCCTGTTGCGCCGCGCGAGGTGTATGGCAAGAAGGTCAAGCGCCTGCGGCGCGCCGGCTGGATTCCGGCCAATGTGTTCGGCCCGACCATCGAGCCAACCAGCATCCAGGTGGAGGAGCGCGTGCTCCAGCGCGCGCTCGGGCACGCCAGCCCGACGACGCTGTTCACACTGCGCGGCCTCCCCACGGAGCAGCGCGTCATCGTGAAGGAGGTCCAGCGCATTCCCACCACGGGGCGGCTGGCGCACGTGGGGTTCTACGCGATCTCCGAACAGAAGCGGCTGCACGCGGATGTGCCGCTTCACTTCGTCGGCGAGGCGCCGGCGACGCAGCAGGATGGAATCCTGCTGCACGCGCTCGATAGTGTCCGGGTCGAGTGCTACCCGCGTGACCTGCCGGAGCGCATCGACGTGGACGTGAGTGTCCTGACAGACTTCGATACCGCGATCCACGTCAGTGATCTGTCCGTTCCGCCGGGCGTGACGATCCTCGACGACCCCGGCGAGTTGGTCGCCAAGGTGCTCCCGCCGAAGCGGCTGGTGGAGGAAGAGGAGGCAGCGGCTGAAGCGGCGGCTGCCGCCGTCCCACCCGAGGCTGCTCCGGCCGCTGAGGAGGCGGAAAAGAAGCAATAGAGCGGCGAGCGCGTCTGCCCGGATCGGTGGCCACGCTGCGGACACAGCCGTGGCCGCCGAATCCGCTTTATCTGCCGGGCGTGGTGGCGGCGAGGCGGCGCGCCTGCTCCAGGTCTGCGGGCGTGTTGACGTTGAAGAACGCCCGCAGCTCCGGATCGATTCGCCGTAGCTCGGGCTCGTCGACGTACCGCACTCGGACGTCGCCGTGGAAAGCGATCATCCGGCGCTCCCCGCGCTTGAGCGCCGCCTCGACCGCCCGGAGACAAGGCTGGCGGCGATAGACGGCGTGCATCGGCTCGGCCTGGCCGGCCAGGCGCGGCAGGACCAGGTCGGCATCGGGGGCCAGCGCCAGCAGGTACTCGAACAGCGATCGGCTCACAAACGGCATGTCGCAGGCGACCAGCAGGCAGAGCTCCCCGTGCGCCGCGGCCAGCCCGGCATGAAGCGCCGGCAGGACGCCGGCGTGCGGGTCCGGGTCTGGCACCAGGCGCAGCCCGTCGATGCCGGCCAGCGAATCGTCGTTCACCACCGCCAGCCATTCCTGCGCCAGTGGCCGCAGCGCGAGGAGAATCCGCTCGACGATCGGCACTCCGCCTACGTCGAGCAGCGCCTTGTTCACGCCTCCCAGTCGGGTGGCGCGTCCCCCGGCGAAGATCACTGCGCTGTTCATGCGTTCTGGCGCTCTCAGCATGAAGCACACAGTGGCCCGGCGAGTACTCACCGGGCCACTCTATGGTCCTGGGGTGGAGAGCTAGACCACGTCGTGCTTGGAGGCGTCGACCGGACTGGCTGTGGGCGCAGGTGCTGCGGGGGTGGTCGGGGTATCATCCTCGCGCGCCGCGCGGCGGAACTCGCGAATGCCACGCCCCATTCCGCCCATGACTTCGGGGATGCGGCTGGCGCCGAAGAGCACGACGACGATGGCGAGGACGATGAGCAGCTCGGGGGTGCCGAGAGTCGGCATAGTTCGGTGGGCCTCCTTCAGGCGCGCTCACGATCTGAGTGGCGGGCACACATTCCGCCTGGGCACCTCCGGAGCTTCGCCGCTCCGAGCCGCCCAGTCCGCGCGGTGGCTGCTGGAGTGTACCACGCTGAAGCGCGTGAGGAGCAATACCGCGATATGAGCAGGAGAGAGGTAGCCCCAGCGGGATTCGAACCCGCGGTCTCCGCCTTGAGAGGGCGGTGTCCTAGGCCGCTAGACGATGGGGCCGCGGCGCTCGGAGCGAGCGCTGGCTGCCGGACCTGGATTCGAACCAGGACTACCTGATCCAGAGTCAGGCGTGCTACCGTTGCACCATCCGGCAGGGTGGGCGCCGCGATCTTGCATCCAGCGGCGCAACGCTCGAAGTATACCGAGTCCTGCAGCCGAGGAGCAACGGCGACCGCGCTGCCAGAGGCTGTAGGGCAGTGGTGTGGCGGTGTGCGCAAATCTTGACAACCCTGGCACCCAGTGTAATTCTGGCTGCGAGGAGACCCATTTGCGCCAAGCCGGAACGGGCCTCTGCGGTGGGCACGGCGAGCGCGAGCTGGCCGAGGCGTTTGCGCGGGTTGGTGGCGCCCTGGGTATGCTAGCCCCGGGGCCGCTACCTGACTCGGGCAATGCGGCCATAGTGGTGGCGAGATAGGGCAGCGCATCAGCGGGGGTGGGCAACGGCTGTGCCGCGTCGGCGCCCGGGCCGAGGGGCGGAGCGCGGTGGCGTGGCGCATGGGCTATGGGCAAACGCAGGGAGGAGTCAAGGATGGACCTGACCCGTCGTGACCTGTTCAAGAAGTCGGCGCTCGCCGGCGCCGGGCTGGCCGCGATGTCTATCATGCAGGCCTGCCAGCCCGGCGCCCCGCCAGCAGGGAGCACCCCGCAGGCGGCCAGCCAGCAGGGGACGCCCGCCACCACCGGCGGGGGAAATCTGCTCGTCTACTCGGTCACGCACGGCTTCCCGGGCGACGTCTTCTGGGCTGAGTACCGCAAGGGGCTGAACGATGCCGCGTCCCGCTTCGGGGTCACCGTCAAGGATGTCGCCCCGGACAAGAACGATCTCGGCCAGTTGCCGAACCTCATCAATAGCGCCATCGCCGCCAAGCCGAACGGGATCATCGCCACGATCCCCGACCCCAAGGGGGAGGCTGGGCCGCTCAATCAGGCGATCTCGCAAGGCATTCCGGTGATAGCGATCAACGTCGGGCAGGGGTTGCAGGACCAGATTCCGTACCTGTTCTACGTTGGCGGCGACGAGGAGCTCGCTGGGCGCAAGCAGGCTGAGAAGGTGCTCAGCGTCAAGACGCCCAAGCGGGCGGCGTGCGCCATCCACGAGCCGGGCCACGTCGGGCTGGAGCTGCGCTGCAAGGGCTTCACTGACGTGCTCGGCACCAAGGGCGTCCCGGTCGACAAGCTGGACGTCGGCACCGACCCGACCAAGATCACGGAGGTGATGCGGGGGTATTTCACCTCGCATCCGGACGCGGAAGCCGTCTTCACCGTCGGGCCGATCCCGACCCTGCCGACGCTGAAGCTGCTCAAGGACATGAACCTGAGCGGCAAGGTGCTGGTGGTGAGCTTCGACCTGACCAACGACCAGATGGATGCAATCAAGGACGGCTCTCTGCTCGCGACGGCTGGCCAGCAGCAGTACCTGCAAGGCTACCTGCCGGTGATGTGGTTCTATCTGCATATCAACTACCTGTTCCGGCCGGCCAACGACATCCTGACGGGTCCCTTTATCGTGGACAAGAGCAACGTTGACAAAGTGGTCGATCTCGTCAAGCAGGGCATCTGGTAGGTCCAGGGCGGTACGGCGTTGGGGACGCGAGAACGCGCACTGCGCGCAGCGGGGGTGAGCGGGCGGCGGGGCCGGGCTGGCCTGGGTCGCCTGCTCGACCGGCTGGTTCTTGGTCGCCCAGAGACGGGGGCGCTGGTGGCGACCCTGTGCGTCTTCCTCGTCTTCACCATCTGGGCGCCCTATTTTCTGACCACCCAATCGATCGCCTCGACGCTCACCCTCACCGCTGAACTGGGCATCGTGGCGATGGGTGTCACTCTGCTCATGATCGCCGGCGAGTTCGACCTGTCGGTCGGCTCGGTGCTGGGGATCAGCTCGGTGCTCGTGCCCTGGCTGGCCATTCACGGTGTCTGGCTCGGGCTGGCGATCCCGGCGGCGCTGCTGGTCGCCGCCGCCATCGGATTCGTCAACGGACTGCTGGTCATCACCACCCGCATTCCGTCGTTCATCGTCACGCTCGGTGGTCTACTGTGGTGGCGGGGAGTGCTGTTCGTGGTGACTCAGGGGTTTCCGCTCGATGTCCCGACCGCCAGCCCGCTGTTCCAGCCCTTCGCGGGGCAGCTTCCCAACGGGATCAACTATTCCGCGTTCTGGCTGCTGGGGCTATTCATCGTGCTTACCCTCGTGCTGGAGCGGACCGGATTCGGGAATTGGATCTTCGCCTCGGGGGGCAACGAGCGGGCCGCGCGGCACATGGGTGTGCCGGTAGATCGGGTCCGGCTCATCCTGTTCGTGCTGACGGCGACCCTGGCCGGCCTGGCCGGGCTGATCCAGGTCGGGCGCTACAACTCCGTGGACGCGAACCGTGGCTCTGGGCTGGAGCTGGAGGCGATCGCCGCGGCGGTCATCGGCGGTGCCCGCCTCTCTGGTGGCTACGGGAGCGTGCTCGGGACGGTGCTGGGCTGCCTGATGGTCGGGATGATCCGCAATGGCCTGGTGCTCGCCGGCGTGGCCAGCTACTGGTACCAGGCGCTGATCGGGCTCTTAATCGTCGCCGCGGTGATCGTGAACCAATGGACCGGCAGAACCAATCCCCCACGCGCCTGACCGATGGCCTGTTGCTGGAGGCGCGCGGCATCGGCAAGCGCTTCGGCCCGGTGGAGGCGCTGGTCAGTGTCGACTTTACCGTCGGCTACGCCGAGGTGGTCGGGCTCCTGGGCGACAATGGCGCGGGCAAGTCGACACTGATCAAGATCATCACCGGCGTCTACCCGCCCGATAGCGGACAGCTTTTCTGGGAGGGCGAGCCGGTGCACTTCCGCTCGCCCCGCGATGCCTACGAGCGTGGGATCGCGACTGTCTACCAGGATCTCGCGGTCGTCGACCTGATGAGTATCCACCGCAACATGTTCCTTGGCCGGGAGCACCTGGTGACGCGGCGCCTGGGCCCGTTCCGCTTCTACGACGCCGGGCGGGCGCGCCGGGAGGCGCAGCTAGCGTTGCGGGACATCGGGATCGACATCCGCTCGCCCGACGAGCCGGTGATGATGATGTCCGGCGGTGAGCGGCAATCGATCGCGATCGCCCGCGGCGTTCACTTCAGCGCCAAGCTGCTGATCCTGGACGAGCCGACCTCGGCGCTCTCGGTGAAGGAGTCGGCCAAGGTGCTGCACTACATCGAATCGGCGCGTGCCCGTGGGCTGTCGGTGATCTTCATCACCCACAACGTCCACCAGGTCTACCCGGTCGCTGATCGGTTCACGATCCTGTCCCACGGCCAGTCGGTGGCGGACCTGAGGCGTGGCGAGGCGAGCCAGGAGCAGATCGCGGACATGATTGTCCGCGGCCACGAGCTGCTGGCGGAGCTCCGCAAGGCGGAGCGCGAAGACTGAGCGGCGCTGGTCGCGAGCGCTGGGGACCACGAGCGGGGCTCGGCCGCTGTGCTCAGAGGTCGCCGCGGTGAGCCAGGTTGGCGTACTCCAGCACCAGGTTGGCGAAGCGCTCGGGCTGGGGGATGTCTACTAGCTGGTCCAGCCCCGCGGTCTCGCCTGCGCTCTCCACCTTCACCGACCCGTAGCCCAGCAGCCGGCCGAGCGGCCCCACCTCGGTGGTGATGTCCTGCAAGCGGGCCAGTGGCATGGAGGTCGTCCGGCGGGTGAGCATTCCGGCCTCCAGCACGAGGCGGCGATCGGTCAGGCGATACACCCGGGAGCGCCAGCGCAGATAGGGCAGCAGGACCAGGTACAGCAGGATGAGCAGATCGATGATCAGCACGGGGAGGCGAGCCTGGTACGCCGCCGCTGCCAGCCGCCCCGGCGGTGCGAAGGCCGGCGAGGCGAGCCAGGCCAGGCTCACCGCCAGGAGCAGCAGCGCCAGCGGCAGCCGCCACCAGAGCCCGGTCGCCAGCCAGTGCGTCCGTGTCTCCAGGATCGTCTGCTCTGGCCGCTCCGCGGTGTGGGCCAGATTCGTCATCGTGCCTCCGGGGTCGGCTGCGCCAGCAGCTCCTGCGCCTGGCAGAGACGCGTGAGCACGCGGTCGCGTCCAAGCACAGCCAGGGTAGCAAACAGGGGTGGCGCCGCTGTGCGCCCGGTGCAGGCGACGCGCAGCAGTCCGAAGTAGCTGCCCGTCTTCCAGCCGCGCTCCGCGGCGAGTGCCCGGGCCGCTGCCTCCAGCGGCTCGGCCTCGAGCTGCTCGACCGGTTCGATCAGCGCCCGGGTCAGCGCCAGCGCCTCCTCCGCCTGCTCCACGGTCCAGCCTTTGGGGATCAGCAGCTCACGCGGATAGCGCAGGTCGTCGCGGAGGAAAAACTCCAGCGCCTGCGGCGCCTCCCCCAGCCGCTTCAGCCGCTCCTGCTCGAGCGCAAGGCAGCGCAGCAGATACCCTTCACGGCCGCGGACCGGGTAGCCGGCGGCCTCCAGGTAGGGGGTGACACGCGCCAGCAGCTCGTTCAGCGGCAGGCCGCGGATGTACACCCCGTTCAGCCAGTCGAGCTTGGCCAGGTCGAAGACCGGGCTGGTGGTGCTGAAGCGATCGAACGCGAAGTGCTGGACGACCTCGTCGAAGCCGAACACCTCGCGCGTCTCGCCGGACTGGCTCGGGTCAGGGATGGAGAAGCCCATCAGCGCCAGGAAGTTCAGCAGCGCTTCAGGCAGGTAGCCTTGCTCGCGGAACCAGGGCAGCACTGCCCAGGGGTTGCGGCGCTTGGAGATCTTGCTCCGGTCCACGTTGCGCAGGATCGGTAGGTGGGCGAACGCCGGCAGCTCCCAGCCAAACGCCTGATACAGCAGGACGTGCTTCGGGGTGCTGGGAATCCACTCCTCGCCGCGCATGACGTGGGAGATCCGCATCTCGTGGTCGTCCACCACCACGGCGAGGTGGTAGGTGGGAAAGCCGTCGGACTTCAGCAGCACTTGGTCGTCCAGGAGCGCGTTCTGGAAGCTGATCTCGCCGCGAATCAGATCCGTAAAGCTCGTCTCTCCGCTGTCCGGCACCTTCAGCCGCAGCACCGGCGGCTCGGTGAAGTCGGGCTCACGGGCGCGCTCGACGCGTGTCTTGCCCAGGCAGTAGCGGTCATACTTGGGCGGCTCACCGCGCGCCTGCTGCTCCTGGCGGATGCGCTCCAGCCGCTCGCGCGAGCACCAGCACCAGTAGGCCTGGCCGACGCGGACGAGTTGCTCGCCCTGCGCCCGGTACAGCGGCAGGCGCTCCGACTGGCGGTACGGCCCGAAGGGGCCGCCGACGTCGGGCCCCTCATCCCAGGTGAGGCCGAGCCAGTGCAGGTACTCGAACACCCGCTGCTCGGACTCTGGGCGGTAGCGCTCGCGATCGGTGTCCTCGACCCGCAGGACGAACTGGCCGGCGTGCTGCCGGGCCAGGGCCAGGTTGAACAGGGCGGTATAGGCGGTCCCAACGTGCGGGTCGCCGGTCGGAGAGGGGGCGATACGGGTGCGAACCGGGGGGGCTGGGACGGTCACGGGAGCCTCTTGCGGAGGGTGAGATCGCTGGGCGCCTGCTCCTCCAGGATGGCGTTCAGGTCGAGCTGCTTCTCCTGAACCAGGGTGCGGAGCTCGAGGATGCGCCTGATCGGCGGCTCGAACTCTGGCTGGTCGAGCATTCCCGCCAGATACAGGTCCACCAGCCGGGCGCCGAGCTGTCGCTCGTCCTCGGCGATGCGAGCGTTCAGCTCCGCGATCTCGTTGCGGACGCGGTTGGCGCGCAGGAGCCGGTCCGCTTCGAACGCTGCCCGCCCGGCGCCCCGGCGCAAGTTCTGCATCAGGCCCACGGTCTCACCCCCCCTGCTCCTCACGCACGCGGTTGAGCACGGCCTGCAGGTCCGGTGGTAGCGGCGCGCGTAGCTCGACGCGCTGCTCGGTCGCCGGCGAGTCGAGCGCGAGATAGGCCGCGTGCAGGAACTGGCGGCGCAGCCCGGCCGGTCCGCGCCCGCTGCCGTAGATGGCATCGCCCGCGACCGGGTGGCCGATGTACGCGCAGTGAACACGAATCTGGTGCGTGCGTCCAGTATGGAGCTGCGCCTCCAGGAGCGTCCAGTCGCGGAAGCGCTCCAGCACCCGAAGCTCGGTCACGGCCGGCTTGCCGTCGGCGCGAACCGCCATCTTCTGCCGATGGGTCAGGCTGCGGGCGATAGGGGCCTCGACGCGCGCCTGATCCTCGCTGATCCGGCCGGCGACGAGCGCGAGATACCGCTTGTCGACGCTGCGTTGTTTCAACTGCGCCTGGAGCGCGGCGACGGCCTGGGCGGTGCGTCCGACGACGAGCAGCCCCGAGGTGTCCTTGTCCAGGCGGTGGACGATGCCCGGCCGCAGTTCACCCGTCGGGTCCTGCAGCTCGGGGAAGCGGGCAACGAGGGCGTTGACCAGCGTCCCGCTCTCGTTCCCTGGCGCCGGGTGGACGACCATTCCGGCCGGCTTGTTGACGACGATCATCGCCGGGTCCTCGTAAACGATCTCGAGCGGGAGGTCGGCTTCGGGGCGTACCTCCAGATGCGCCGGGATGGGGAGAATCTCCACCCGGTCGCCGGGCTGGAGGCGGGTAGCGGGCTTGGCCGGGTGCCCGTTGAGGCGGACCGCACCCAGAGCGATCAGCCGCTGCCATTCCGAGCGAGAGCGCTCCCGCTCATGCTTGCTCAGGAAGGCGTCCAGCCGGCGAGCAGCGTCGAACGGCGAGACGACGTAGCTAGTTTCGGGGCGGGGGGCGGAGGCTGGGCGCTGGACTTTAGCCATCGCTGGAGGGGGCGGCCTGGGCGCTGGGCTTGAAGGCGACGAGATAGGCCAGGAGCGCGACGCCAACGCAAATCGCCGAGTCCGCCAGGTTGAACACGGGCCAGAACGACAGGTCGATGAAGTCCACGACGTAGCCGGTCGTGACCCGGTCGATCAGGTTCCCGATCGCTCCGCCCATCTGGAGCCCGAGCGCGGTGATGAGCAGCAGGCTAGGATTGGCCATGAAGCGAAAGCTCAGCATGATGACGACGATGACCACTAGCGCCACCAGGACAAAGAACGCCGTCTGATTCTGGAGCAGACCGAATGCCGCGCCGCGGTTCTCGACGTAGGTGAGCCGCACCACGCTGCCGAAGACCGGGATGGAGCGGGCGCCCTCTCGAAACAGCAGCTCGCGGGCGAGCTGCTTGGTCCACTGGTCGGCGGCGACGACGAGCAGACTGAGCGCGGCGAAGAAGAGCAGCCGCATGGTCGCGGCGCGCCGCGACGGGACCGTCGTCGCCATCTCCGCCTCGACGTTATCGCGTGGCAACTCTGCGAACACCGAGTGTCAGGGGCGCGCCGTCGATCTCGCCCGACCAGCGCTCCATGGTCTCGTCCACTCCCGGATGGAGATCGACTGCTAGCGTCTCGCGGGCGATGTAGTCCCGGTGCGTGGTGATCGCCTCCCGCAGGCCGGCGTGGTCGCCCAGCGTCTCGTAGCCGACCACGATCCGGTCCGCCACCTCGAAGCCGGCCTCCTTGCGCAGATCCTGGATGTGGCGGACGATCTCCCGCGCCTGGCCCTCCAGCACCAGCGGCTCCGTCAGGGTGGTATCCAGCGCCACCAGGATCCCGTCCGCTTCCTCCACCTGATACCCGGGCAGGCCGCGGGTGCTGAGCGTCACCTCGCCCGGCTCCAGCTCCACGCCCTCCACTGCGACCCGGCCGCCGGGCAGCACCGTGAAGCGGCCCTCGCGCAGTGCCTTCGAGATCTCCGGGTACCGGCGCCCGTACTTGGGGCCGAGCAGCTCCGGACGCGGCGTCGCTACCTGCTGCACCGCGTAGCCGAGATCGCCCACCAGCTCCACCTGCTTCACGTTCAGCTCGTCCGCGATCTCCTCCACCAGCGCTGGATCGAGCGTGGCCTGCCGGTCGGGAAGCCGCACCAGCAGCTTCGCCAGCGGCTGGCGGACGCGGATCTGCGCCGCGCTCCGGGCCGCGCGGCCGAGCGCGACGATCTCGCGCGCCAGATCCACCGCCTGCTCCAGCGCCGTGTCGCGCGCCGCCTCGTCCGGGACCGGGTAGTCTGTCAGGTGGACGCTGTCAGGGGCGCTCGGGTCCACCGAACGGACCAGGTTCTGGTACAGCTCTTCGGTCAGGAACGGCATAATCGGAGCGAGCAGCCGGACCAGCCCCACCAGCACCTCGTACAGCGTCTGGTACGCTGCCCACTTGTCCCGATCGTTGGCGCTCTTCCAGAAACGGCGCCGGCTGCGCCGAACGTACCAGGTGGAGAGGTCGTCGACGAACCGCTCCACGGCCATCGTCGCCGGGCCCGGGTCGTAGTTGTCGAGCGTCTCGCGCACTGCAGCGACCAGCGCGGCGAAGCGGGAGAGAATCCAGCGGTCGAGCAGCGCCCGCTGGTGGTGTGGGACGTGCCGCTCTGGAGCGGGCACGAACCTGTCCTCGCGGGCGTAGAGCACGAAGAACGCGTACACGTTCCAGAGCGTGAGCAGCTTTTGCGTCACCTCGCGGGCCGGGGTGTAGCCGAACAGCAGATTCTGGGTGATGTTCTGCGAGGCATACATCCAGCGCATCACGTCGGCGCCCATCCGCTCGACTGCCTCGTCGAACCAGATGGCGTTGCCCTTGCTGCGGTGCATCGGCTCGCCGTGCTCGTCCATCAGCTTCTCGTAGGCGAGCACCGCCTGGTAGGGGCTGCGGTCCTCCAGCGCGACGCTCATAAAGAGCATGCTGTAGAACCAGAGGCGGATCTGCTCCCGCATCTCGGTGATGAAGTCCGCCGGGAACCACTGGCGCCAGTAGGCAGGGTCCTGCAGATAGTACAGCGTCGAGAAGGGGACGATGCCGGCGTCGAGCCAGGCGTCGCCCACCTCCGTGATCCGGCGGGTCGGGGCGCCGCAGCGCGCGCAGGCGATCACAACCTCGTCGATCCAGGGCCGGTGCAGCTCAGAGAGGTGCTCCAGCCCGGACAGCGCCCGCTCTCGCAGCTCCTGCAGCGAGCCGATCACGGTCAGCTCGCCACAGGCGGCGCAGGGGTAGAACGGCAGCGGCAGACCCCAGTAGCGGCGACGGGAGATGTTCCAGTCGCCCATGTTGTCCAACCAGTCCTGCATCCGCTTTCCGGCCGAGGGCGGAACCCAGCACACTGTGTCCGCGGCGCGCTTCATCCGCGGCCGGATCTCGTCTACAGAGATGTACCACTCCTCGCTCAGCCGGAACACCAGCTCGCTCTTACAGCGCCAGCAGGTAGGGTAGCGGTGGGTGTACTCCTCCAGCCGCTCCAGCAACCCCTTGTCGCGCAGGCTGGCGAAGATCAGCGGGTTCACCTCGCGCACGTTCCGGTCGCTGAGCATCCCATAGCCGGGGACATAGTTGCCCGCCTCGTCCAGCGGGACCAGCACCGGCAGGTTCTCCACCTTCGACAGTTCGTAGTCCTCCGCGCCGCAGCCCGGGGCGATGTGGACGATGCCGGTGCCCTCTGTCTCGCCCACCTCCTCCCAGGCGATCACCCGGTGCACCACGCCCTGCTGGCTCTCGAACTCGTCGAACGGGCCGCGGTAGGTGAGCCCCACCAGCTCGCGCCCCGGCACCCGCCCGACCTCCTCATACGGACCCTGGAGCGCGTGCAGCGCGCCGGCGGACAGGATCAGCACCCGGTCCCCCTGGCGCGCCTTGACGTACTCCAGGGCGGGATGAACCGCCAGCGCCACGTTCGCCGCCAGCGTCCAGGGCGTGGTGGTCCAGACCAGGAAATACTCCCCGGGGCGCTCCTGGATCGGCAGCGCGATGTACACGGATGTATGGGTCAGTTCCGCGTAGGCATCGGTGCCAACCAGTTCGTGCTGCGACAGCCCCGTCTCGCAGCGGATACACCAGGGCATGGAGCGGGCGCCCTTGTAGAGCCAGCCGCGCTCGTGGCAGGTCTTCAGGAACGTCCAGATGTGCTGGATGTTGTTGTCGGACAGTGTGTAGTAGGAGTCGTCCCAGTCCATCCACTGGCCGAGGCGGATCGACTGGCGGGTGATCGTGTCGGCGTAGCGGTACACTCGTTCGCGGCAGGCGCGAGAGAACGCCTCCAGCCCGAACGCCTCGATCTCCCGCTTCGAGTTGAAGCCGAGCTCCTTTTCGACCTCGACCTCCACCCACAGACCCTGGCAGTCGAAGCCGTTCTGGTAGCGCTGGCGGAAGCCCTGCATCGCCTTGTAGCGCTGGAAGATGTCTTTGTAGGTCCGCCCCCAGGCATGGTGCACCCCCATCGGGTTGTTCGCGGTGATCGGGCCGTCGATAAACGACCAGATGGGGCCGTTGGCGTTGCGGGCGCGGAGCTGGTCGAAGGCGCGGGTCTTGTCCCACAGCGCCAGGACGGATTCTTCGAGCGCGTTGAAATCAGGCTTGGCAGGTACGGGGCGATACACGCCGGCTCCTGAGCTGCACCGGGCGGACTCCGAGGGGCCGCGCGGTACGACGTTCGCAAAGTGTGAGAGATTATACGCCTTGGTGCCTGCCGGCTCGGAGCACACGGCCGAGCGGCGGGCCCTATTGCTGGCCGCCGCCTCGCTTGAGCGCGAGACCACGCGGGTAGCGTGGGGCTCGGCGCCAGCCGATAATGCGAACAATTGCCAGCGTCGGAGTGCGGGATTGGCGGTGGTGATCGGGCAGGAAGCTCTCGGCTTCGCCGACATCGTCGCGGTGGCGCGCGAAGGGGCGCGGGTGGAGCTGGCTCCCGAGGCGCGGGCGCGGATGCAGCGGAGCCGGGAGCGGGTCGAGGCGCTGGCGGAGGCAGAGCGCCCGGTCTACGGGATCAGCACCGGCTTCGGGGCGCTCGCCAGTACCCGCATCCCGCCCGCGGCGCGCGTGACGCTCCAGCATGCTCTGGTCCGCTCGCACGCGGCCGGTGTCGGCCCGCCCGCGCCGCGCGAGGTCGTCCGAGCAATGCTGCTGCTGCGCGCCAGCACGCTGGCCAAGGGCTACTCGGGCGTGCGGCCGGTCGTGGTCGAGCGCATGCTCGCCCTGCTCAACGCGGGGATCACCCCGCTGGTACCGCTGTACGGCTCGCTCGGCGCCAGCGGCGACCTGGCGCCCCTCGCCCACGCCGCGCTCTGCCTGGTCGGCGAGGGCTGGGCGCTGCGGGCCGACGGGAGCGCCGTGCCCGCGGTGGAGGCGCTAGCGAGCGCAGGGATCGAGCCGCCACGGCTGGAGGCGAAAGAGGGGCTCGCGCTGCTGAACGGCACCGATGGCATGCTGGGGATGCTCGCGCTTGCCTGCGTCGACGCGCGACGGTTGCTCGGCACCGCCGAGGTCATCTGCGCCATGTCCGTGGAGGCGCTCCTGGGCACCGACCGGCCGTTTGCCCCCGAGCTGCAGCGACTGCGGCCACATCCCGGCCAGATCGCCAGCGCCGCGAATCTCACTCGGCTGCTCGCAGGCTCCCAGATCGTCGCCTCGCACCGCGAGTCCGACCACGCAGTGCAGGATGCCTACTCGCTTCGCTGTAGCCCTCAGGTGCTGGGCGCGGCGCGCGACACGCTCGCCTTCGCCGCCGGGGTGGTGGAGCGGGAGCTGGCGAGCGCGGTGGACAACCCGGTGGTGCTGCCCGACGGCCGGGTAGAGTCCAACGGCAACTTCCACGGCGAGCCGCTCGCCTTCGCCGCCGACTTTCTGGCGATCGCTATCGCCGAGGTCGGGGCCATCGCCGAGCGGCGGGTCGACTATCTTCTGGACGCTGCACGCTCGCGCGGCCTACCGCCATTTCTGGCGAGCGAGCCCGGGGTGAACTCGGGGCTGATGCTGGCCCAGTACACCGCCGCGGCGCTCGTGGCGGAGAATCGCCGCCTGGCGCAGCCAGCCAGCGTCGACTCGGTTCCCACCTCCGCGATGCAGGAGGACCACGTCTCGATGGGCTGGGGCGCCTGCCTGAAGCTCCGCCAGGCGCTCCAGAACGTCGAGCGGATCGTCGCCATCGAGGCGGTCTGCGCCGCTCGGGCGCTCGACTTCCGTCGGCCGCTCGAGCCGGCGCCGTCTACCCGCGCCGTCCACGACCTGCTGCGCACTCGCGTCCCCGGGCCTGGCCCCGACCGTCCGCTCGCCCCGGAACTCGACGCGGCAGCGGACCTCGTCCACAGCGGCGCGCTGCTGGCGGCAGCGGAGTCGGCCACCGGGCCACTGCTGTAAGCGTCGGGCAAGGTGACCCGCTATTCTATCTCGCCATCTGCCACAGACAGCGGTACGATGGTCCCAGGCGGGAGCGAGCGCGCCGCCGTGGCGCCTCTTGATGCCGAGTTGCCAGGACGCTGCCAGGCTGGTCGAGCGCTTCCTGCTCCGTGGGTGGCTGATGGGAGGCGAAGTGGCGCGATGAACCAGACGGCTGGAGCTCCCTCCGGGCCGCGCGTCGTCCGCGCGCCGCGTGGGTCGCAGCGCTCCTGCAAAGGCTGGGAGCAGGAGGCGGCGCTGCGGATGCTGATGAACAACCTGGACCCCGACGTCGCCGAGCGGCCGGAAGAGCTGGTGGTGTATGGCGGGACGGGGAAGGCGGCCCGCTCCTGGGAGGCGTTCGACGCGATCGTCCGCGAGCTGCGCCGGCTGGAGGGCGACGAGACGCTGCTGGTGCAGAGTGGCAAGCCGGTCGGGGTCTTCCGCACTCACCCCGAGGCACCGCGGGTGCTGCTAGCCAACTCGCTGCTGGTGCCCCACTGGGCGACGCGGGAGGAGTTCAGCCGGCTGGAGGCGCTTGGGCTGACGATGTATGGCCAGATGACCGCCGGGAGCTGGATCTACATCGGCACCCAGGGCATCCTGCAAGGAACCTACGAGACGTTCGCGGAGTGTGCTCGGCAGCACTTCGGCGGGACGCTGCGGGGCCGGCTGGTGCTCACCGCCGGGCTGGGCGGAATGGGCGGCGCGCAGCCGCTGGCGGTGACGATGAACGAGGGGGTGGCGCTGTGCGTGGAGGTCGATCCAGCGCGCGCCCGGCGCCGGCTGGAGACTCGCTACCTGGACCAGATGACCGAGAGCCTGGAGGAGGCGATCGCCTGGGTCGAAGCGGCCCGCCGCCGCGGCGAGGCGCTGAGCGTGGGGCTGATCGGTAACGCCGCCGAGGTGCACCAGCAGCTCCTGCGCCGCCCCGGCTTCCAGCCCGACGTGGTGACCGACCAGACGAGCGCCCACGATCCGCTGAGCTACGTCGCTGAGGACCTGTCGCCCGATGACGTCCGGCTGCTGGCCCAGCAGCGCCCGGAGGAGTACGTCAAGCGAGCGCAGGAGAGCATGGCGCGCCACGTGGAGGCGATGGTCGAGTGGCAGCGTCGCGGCGCGGTGGTGTTCGACTACGGAAACAACCTGCGGGCCCAGGGCGCGCTCGGTGGGGCCAAGGACGCCTTCTCCTACCCGGGCTTCGTCCCGGCGTTTATCCGGCCGCTGTTCTGTGAGGGGAAAGGGCCGTTTCGCTGGGTGGCGCTCTCCGGCGATCCGCGGGACATCGCCCGCACCGACGAGGCGGTGGCGCGCTTGTTCCCGGACAACGAGCGCCTCCAGCGCTGGCTGCGGCTGGCACGGGAGCGAGTGGCGTTCCAGGGGCTGCCGGCCCGCATCTGCTGGCTGGGCTACGGAGAGCGCGACCGGGCTGGCCTGGAGTTCAACCGCCTGGTGCGGGCCGGCGAGATCCAGGCGCCGATCGTGATCGGCCGCGACCACCTGGACGCCGGCTCGGTCGCCTCACCCTACCGCGAGACGGAGGCGATGCGCGACGGCTCGGACGCGATCGCTGACTGGCCGATCCTGAACGCGCTGCTGAACACCGCCGCCGGGGCAAGCTGGATTAGCGTCCACCACGGCGGCGGGGTTGGGATCGGCTACTCGCTCCACGCCGGGATGGTCGTCGTCGCCGATGGGAGCGACGTCGCCGAGCGCAAGCTGGCCCGGGTGCTGCGCACCGACCCCGGAATGGGCATCATCCGCCACGCCGACGCCGGCTACGAGCAGGCGCTGGATGCCGCCAGCCGGCTGGGCGTCCGCGTTCCGATGCGCGCCTCCGATGCCTGAGCCGGCGCGCCTGCTGGTCGAGCACGCCCGCGAGCTTGTGACGCTGGCTGGTCCGCCCGGCCCGCGGCGCGGCGCCGCCCAGGCCGAGCTGACGATCATCCCGGCCGGGTCGGTGGCGGCCGGCGAGGACGGCCGCATCCTGGCGGTCGGCCCGGCGGCGCAGGTGCGCGACCTGGTGCGCGTGACCCGGGAGACGACGGTGATCGACGCCGCCGAGCGCGCGGTGCTGCCCGGCTTCGTCGATCCGCACACCCATCTGGTGTTCGCCGGCGACCGCGCCGACGAGCTTGTCCGTCGTCTGGAGGGCGCCGACTACCTGGAGATCCTGGCGGCCGGCGGTGGCATCCTGAGCACGGTTCGCGCCACCCGCCAGGCGTCCCCGGAGGCGCTCCAACGCCGGGCTCGCCGCTGGCTGGACCTGATGCTGGCGCAGGGCACGACCGCGGTCGAGATCAAGAGCGGCTATGGCCTGTCGACGGAGGAGGAGCTGAAGCTGCTGCGGGTGGCCTGGGCGCTGGGAGAGGAAGGGCCGCAGAGCGTGGTGGCGACGCTGCTCGCTGCGCATGCAGTGCCACCGGAGTACCGCGCGCGGCCGGACGACTACGTTCAGCTCGTCTGCGAGGAGACGATCCCGGCGGTGGCGCGGACGGGGCTGGCGCGCTTCTGCGACGTCTTCTGCGAGCGCGGGGTGTTCTCGGTCGAGCAGAGTCGCCGAGTCCTGGAAACCGGCCGGCGCTACGGACTGGAGCCGAAGCTGCACGCCGAGCAGAAGAGCCGCCTCGGCGGGGCCGCGCTGGCGGCGGAGCTACGGGCGGTGAGCGCCGACCACCTGGAGCACGCCGCGGAGGCAGACCTGCGGGCGCTGGCAACGGCGGGCACGGTGGCGGTGCTGCTGCCCGGCGCCGCGTTCATGCTCCGCGACGAGCAGGGTGCGCCCGCCCGCCGCCTGGTGGAGCTGGGGGTGCCGGTCGCGCTCGCCACGGACTTCAACCCCGGCACCTGCCCGATCCTGTCCCTGCCCGTCATCCTCGGCCTCGCCTGCCTGCGGCTCGGGCTCTCTCCGGCTGAGGCGGTGGCGGCGGCGACGATCAACGCGGCCCACGCGATCGGGCTGGGCGCCGAGGTCGGGAGCCTGGAGGTCGGCAAGCTGGCGGACCTGGTTGTGCTGGACGCCCCCAGCCATCGCCATCTGCCGTACTGGTTCGGGATGAATCTCGCCCACACGGTAGTCAAGCGCGGGCGGGTGGTCGCCCAGTCTGGGCAGCGGGTCGCGGCATGACCGCGCGGCTGTTCCTGCCCGAGCTCCTGATCGCCGGCGGCCAGGTGCGGGCCGGGCTGGCGGTGCTGGCGGAGCAGGGTCGCGTCGCCGCGCTAGCCCCGGCCGCGGAGCTGGTGGCGGCCCGCCCGGATGCCGACCGTGTGGAGCTGCCGGGGTTGCTGCTCGCGCCTGGCACCGTCAATGCCCACTCGCACTCCTACCAGTCGCTGCTGCGTGGCCTGGGCGACGATCAGCGCTTCTTCGGCTGGCGCGCCTACCTGTACCGCTACATGCCGACGCTGGACGCGGAGGGAGCCTACACCGGGGCGCTGTTCGCCTTTGGTGAGATGCTGCTGCGGGGCGTCACCACCGTCTGCGATTTTTTCTACCTGCACCACGGGACGAACGAGCGGGCGCTGGCGGTGGCCCGGGCAGCGCGCGACCTCGGCATTCGGCTGGTGCTGGCGCGCTCGATGCTCGACTGGGAGACAGCGCCGGCGGCCTTCCGCGAGACGCCGGAGCAGGCGGTCGCCAACGGCCGGGCGCTGCGCGCCGCGCTCCAGGGCGAGGCGCTGCTGAGCGTGATCCCGGCCCCGCACAGCCCCCACGGCGCCTCGGCGGAGATGATCCGGGCCGGAGCGCGACTGGCGGCGGAGTGGGAGACGCCCTGGCAGATCCACGTCGCGGAGGCGCCGTACGAGGGAACAGCGCTGCGCGAGCGCTACGGCCTCGGGCCGCTCGCCTGGATCGCCAGCCTGGGGGCATTGGACGAGCGGATCCGCATCATTCACGGCGTCTGGCTGGACGACGACGAGATTCGCACCCTCGCCCGGGCTGGCGGGGCGCTGGTGCACTGCGCCGGCTCGAACCTGTTCCTTGGCGATGGCGTCGCCCCGCTGCTCAAGTACCTCCAGGCGGGCGTGAGCGTGTCGCTCGGATGCGACAGCGGCTCAGCGAACAACCGCCTGTCGATCTTCGCCGAAATGCGGCTGGCAGCGACGCTGCAGAAGGGCCTGGCCGGCGCCGCGGATGTCATCACCGCCGAGCAGGCGTTCGCGATGGGCACCACCAACGGCGCCGTCGCGGTGGGCCAGCCGGTCGGCGATCTCGCCCCGGGCCGGTACGCGGACTTCGTCGCGCTGGACCTGCACGACCTCTCGCTCCAGCCGCCACATCACCTGCTGCGGAACTTGGTCTACGCCCTGGAATCCAGCGCCATCCGCCACGTCTGGGTCCACGGCGAGCAGGTCGTCCGCGACCGGCGGCTGGTGCGCGTCTCGGAGCAGACGATCCGCGAGCGGGTGCGCGCCCTCACCGCGGGCTGGCGCGCTGAAGCGCCAGCCCGCCCCTCGTCTCCCACGTAAACACCGCGCGCCACTGCCAGCCAGTGCGACCGATGGACCATCTCGGCTGGCTCATCTCGACGGTCGTGGCGTGGTGGGGCCTACGCCGCCCAGCCGCGCCGCGGGCCGGCGTCTCCGCCGCCAGAGGAGGTTGTCGCGGTGGCCGGCTAGACGCCTCGGGCGGCTTCAGAGCGGCCAGCGCTCCTGGCGCCAGGCCGCGTCCCAGAACATCCACTCGTAGCGGCTGGTGGTCAGGAAGTGCTGGCGGATCGGCGCCCGGCGGCTCTCGGGCAAGTCTGCCACGACCCGGTCCGTCACCTCCAGCACCTGGCGGACAACGGTGCCGAACTCCTCGGAGGCGTAGGTGTCGATCCAGCGTTGGAAGAGTGGGTGTGGCGAGCCCTTCGCCTCCAGCGTCTTGCCCACCTCCCAGTAGATCCAGTAGCAGGGCAGCAGCGCTCCCAGCAGTTCCTCAAAGGGGGCCGCGTAGGCGACGCGCACCAGGTAGGAGGTGTAGGCCAGGTTCGTCGGGGCGATTGGCGTCCGCTCGACCTCCGCGGGTGTCAAGCCCCAGTCGCGGAAGAACCCCTCGTGCAGGGCGCGCTCGACTACGAGCGCCGTTTTGGCGTGATCGGCGAACATCTCGCACCACGGATCCTGGGGGGATTTGGCCGAGGCGACCGCCAGCGAGCGGGCGAAGTCGCGCAGGTACAGCGCATCCTGCACGACGTAGTAGCGGAAGACATCCATGGGCAGTGTTCCGTCGGTAAGCCCGGCCAGGAACGGGTGCTGCAGGATCGCTTGATAGATTGGGAGGATGCTCTCCCACAGCTCGGTGGTGAACGTCCGTGTCTGTGCGGGTGCGTGCGGCGTGGTCATCGGCTGCTCCTCAGGGTGTGAGGCGTGGCTGGCGTTAGCGGCGGGCGGCTCCCTCGGGCTCTGGCACGAGCACCGCGAGAGAGAGCTCGCGGAGCTGCTCGGGGTCGACCGGCGAGGGCGCGCCGAGCATCAGGTCGACCGCGCTCTGGTTCTTGGGGAATGCGATCACGTCGCGGATGCTGTCCGCGTCCGTGAGCAGCATCATGGTGCGATCCAGCCCGATCGCGATCCCGCCGTGCGGCGGGGCGCCGTAGCGGAAGGCGCGCAGCAGGTGCCCGAAGCGGGCCTCGACGTCCTCCGGGGTGTGCCCCATGATCTCGAAGATCTTTACCTGCACCGCCGGGTTGGTGATGCGGATGCTCCCACCGCCCAGCTCCCAGCCGTTGGCGACCAGGTCGTACTGCTTCGCACGCACCCGGCCGGGGTCCGTGTCGAGCAGCGGCAGGTCCTCGTCGCGTGGTGCGGTGAACGGGTGGTGCACTGCGTCCCAGCGCTGCTCCTGCTCCTTCCACTCGAAGGCGGGGAAGTCGACCACCCAGCAGAAGCAGATCTCATCTGGAGCGGCGAGGTTCAGCTTGCGGCCGAGGGCGGTGCGCACCGCCCCGAGCGCGACGGAGGCCCGCTCGGACTGGTCGGCGACGAGCAGCAGCAGGTCGCCGCGCTCGGCGCCCAATCGCTCGACCAGGCGCTCGAGTTCCCCCGGGGCGAGATTCCTGGCGAAGCTGGAGCGCGTCGCCTCCCCTTGCAGCGCTGCCCAGGCGAGGCCGCGAGCGCCCGCCCCTCGGGCGATTTCGGTCAGCTCGTCGATCTCGCGGCGGGTGAAGCCGGCGGCGCCGGGGACGCGGATCGCCTTGACCGCGCCACCGGTCTCGATCGCCGCCCGGAACATCTGAAGCGGGGTGGTGGCGAGCACCTCCGAGACGTTCTCGATCAGCAGCCCGAAGCGCAGGTCCGGCCGGTCGTTACCGTAGCGATCCATCGTCTCGGCATAGGGGATGCGCGGAAACGGGGAGTTGATCCGCTTGTCGGAGAGGCGGCGGAACAGCTCCACGAACAGCGTTTCCATCAGGTCCAGCACGTCATCCTGGTCGATGAACGACATTTCGACGTCGAGTTGGGTAAACTCCGGCTGTCGGTCTGCGCGCAGGTCCTCGTCGCGGAAACAGCGAGCGAGCTGGAAGTAGCGGTCCACCCCGGCTACCATCAGGAGCTGCTTGAGCTGCTGCGGCGACTGCGGCAGCGCGTAGAACTCGCCCGGGTGGACCCGGCTCGGCACCAGGTAGTCGCGCGCGCCCTCCGGGGTGCTCTTGACCAGGATGGGGGTCTCCACCTCCAGGAACCCGTGCTCGTCCATGAAGCGGCGGATGAGCTGCATTGTCCGGTGTCGCAGCGCCAGGTTGGCGGCCATGCGCGGCCGGCGCAGATCCAGGTAGCGGTAGGTCAGCCGGGTACGCTCGTCCACGTCCGCGTCCTCGGCGATCGGGAACGGCGGTGGGAGCGACGCATTGATGATCCGGAGCTGTTCGCCCTGGACCTCGACCTCGCCGGTGACGAGGTTCGGGTTCTCCTTGCCCGGCAGCCGCTGGGTGACCGGGCCCTCGACCTCGATGACATACTCGGCCCGCAGCTCAGTGGCGAGCTGGTGCGCCTGCTCCGAGACCTGCGGACTGAACACACACTGCGTGATGCCGTAGCGGTCGCGCAGATCGATGAAAACCGTGCCGCCGTGATCGCGCCGTCGGTGCACCCAGCCCTGCAGCACGACCCGCCGGCCCGCGTCTGAGCGGCGAAGGTCGCCACAGGTATCCGTCCGTCTCACGGCGGCGCCACTCCACAGACAGGGGATTGTTCGAAGTATACCGAACGGCTCCGCCTATACTTCCTCCGATGATCGCGCAAGCGGGAAGCGTGCCGGCGCCCGAGGCGCCAGAGCGGGGATGGAGCGGCCCGGCCGAGGCACACTCGGCCGGGCTATACGTGCATTTCCCCTGGTGCGTGCGCCTGTGCACCTACTGTGACTTCGACCGGCAGGCGAGTGGCTTCGAGCGGATTCCGCGCTACGTCGACGCCGTCTGCACCGAGATCCGCCGCCAGCCTCGGGTGCCGATCCACAGCGTCTTCTTCGGCGGTGGCACTCCCAGCCTGATGGCGGCAGCACAGGTGCGGCAGATCCTGGACGCGGCGCGCGAGCGGTTCGCGCTGCTGCCCGGCGCCGAGGTGACGCTGGAGACAAATCCGGATGATACCCTGGGGATGGACTTCCCGGCGCTGCGCGCCGCCGGGGTCAACCGAATCAGCATGGGGGTGCAGAGCCTGGACGACCGCTTCCTGCGGCTGCTCGGGCGGCGGCACGACGCGGCGGGGGCGCGCGCGGCGGTGGCGCGGGTGCGGGCCGGGGGGATCGGCAATCTCAATCTCGACCTGATGTTCGGCCTGCCCGGCCAGACGCTCGAGGACTGGCGGGCGACGCTGGAAGGGGCGATCGAGCTGGAGCCAGACCACTGCTCCTGTTATCTGCTGACCATTGACGAGCGGGTCCCGCTGGGGCGGGACGTGGCGCGCGGCCGGCTGAGGCTGCCAGACGACGAGGCGCTGGCGGAGCAGTACGAGCTGGCACGGACGCTCCTGGCCGAAGCCGGCTACGAGCAGTACGAGATCTCGAACTGGGCCCGGCCCGGACATGCCTCTCGACATAATCTCACGTACTGGCGCGACGAGCCGTACCTGGGAGTAGGGGCAGGCGCCGCCTCGTCCTGGGGCGGGCGGCGCTACAAGAACACCCCGGTCGTCCGGCGCTACCTGGCCGCGATTGATGCTGGCCGCCAGGACCTCCAGGAGTGCGAGACGGTGGATTGGCTCACCGCGGCGCAGGACTGTATCGCCCTGGGGCTACGGCTGCGGGAAGGGCTGGACCTGGCGCGCTTCGAGCGTCGCTTCGGGGTGGCGCTGGAGTGCCTGGCGGGCGAGGAGCTGCGGCTGCTGCGGCGTGCCGGGGTGCTGGAGGAGCGGGACGGGCGCCTCCGCGTCGCCGATCGACACCTGCTCGTCACCAATGAGGTGCTCGCCCGATTGCGGATCGCGATGGAGGGCGGAAGCGTCCGCCGGCGGGCGCCGCGCTCGACCTGAGCCGCGCCCGCGTGGGGCGTGCTTACGCGGCCCGGGCGCGCAGGCTCGTGATCAGCTCTGCCAACAGGTGCTTCACCTCTGCGCGGCCGGGCGCCGCCTCGAGGGCGTCGAGCGCGGCGCGGTACTGGCGCTCGACCAGCCGCTCTGCCTCGGCGCGGACGCCGAGCTGGTCGAACAGGTGCAGCACCTCGGCAGCGGCGCGCTCGTCCCGGGTCGGCAGAGCGTACAGTCGGCGCAGCGCCTCGGTCTGCGCGGGCGTCGCGCGCTGGAGCGCCAGCACCACCGGCAGGCTCTTCTTGCCGCTGCGGATGTCCGCGGCGGCGCTCTTGCCGGTGACGCGCTCGTCGCCCCAGACCCCAAGCACGTCGTCCTGGAACTGGAACGCCAGGCCCAGGCAGCGGCCGAGCTCGTGGTAGCGGGCGCGGGTCGGCGGCTCGGCGCCAGCACAGAGGGCGCCGAGCTCGGCGCTGGCGGCCAGCAGCGCCGCGGTCTTGCGGCCGACCATCGCCTCGTACTGGGCGAAGTCGGGCAGCGGGCCGTGCTGGAGTTCCAGGTCCAGGTACTGGCCTTCGACCAGCCGCAGGCAGGCCTCGCCGAGCACCCGGATCGCCTCGACCCGCTGCTCGCACTGGAGGGGGGAGTCGTCGAGCATAGCCAGGTAGGCGGCGGTGTACATTGCGTCGCCAACGTTGATCGCTTGTGCTGTGCCCCAGAGCTTCCAGACGGTGGGGCGGTGGCGGCGCGTCTCGCTCTCGTCCTGGATGTCGTCGTGGATGAGTGAGAAGTTGTGGACGAGCTCGATCCCGGTGGCGACGCTAAGCGCGGGGTCGATCCGACCCGCCAGTGCCTCGCACACGAGCAGGCAGAGGGCGGAGCGGAGGCGCTTGCCGGCCTCGAGCGGCTGCGCAAGCGGCTGCAGATCGGCCCCATACCAGCCGAGGTGATAGCCTTGCATCGCGCCGAGTGGCGCGAAGGGCGGTGGGCCGAGAGGCACGGCCCGTCGCAGCCGCTCCGCGACGAGGCTGGACAGGGTTTCGAGCCGCGCGGCAAGGTTCGCCTGGGTCACGCGCCGGCCGCCGTTGGATCGAGCATCGCCGCCGCGCTCCCGAAGATGCCGACGTCGTCGCCAAGCATGGCTGGAACGATGCGCAGCCCGGGGCGGTAGGCCTCCAGCACCTGCTCACGGACGCTCTGCTGCAGCGTCTCCCACCAGTGTGGCCCGCTGTGGGAGACGCCGCCGCCGACCACGACGACGTCCGGGTCGAAGATGTGTACCAGGTTGGCGATGCCGATGCCGGCGTAGCGGCCCGCGTCGCGCATCAGCTCGAGCGCCAGAGGGTCGCCCCGCTGCGCTTCGGCCTCGACGTCGGCGGCGCTGAGGTCGGCGTACCGGTGCAGGGTGGACTGTGGGAAGTCGACCCGCCGCTGGAGCGCCTCGCGGCGGATCGCGGTGCCGGAGGCGAACGCCTCCAGGCAGCCGCGCTTGCCACAGCCGCACAGCGGCCCATCCACCTGGATCACGGTGTGGCCCGCCTCCCCGGCCAGGCCATGGTGGCCGACGAGCAGCCGGCCGCCGGTCACGAACCCCGAGCCGACACCGGTGCTGAAGGTGAGGAAGATCAGATCGCCGTGGCCGCGACCGGCCCCGAAGCGCCACTCCCCGAGCGCGGCGAAGTTGGCGTCGTTGCCGACCAGCACTGGGATCCTGAGGCGGTCGGCCATCTCATCGCGTAGGGCGATGTTGACCCAGCCTGGGATGTTTGGCGCCTGGTACACCACCCCGCGTTTCGGGTCAATCGGGCTGGGCGCGGCGATCCCGAGCCCGAGCACCGTGGCCCGCTTGGGAACGCGAGCCAGCATCTCGCGGCAGGCATCGGCCATTCGGTCCAACACCGCCGACGGGCCGAGGTGTCCCATGGTCGGGATCGCGTGGCGGTCGAGCAGCCGCCCGGACTCTTCGACGATCGCCACCCGGAACTGTGTTCCACCGAGGTCGGCGGCAAGCACCACGCGGGAGCTGGTGGGGGAATCGGTCACGGTACTGCCTGGAAGCATCGTCGGCCCGTCCATGCTGCCTCGGTGAGGTACTCCACTGGAGCGAGCATAGGGCCATTGCCGCGAGTATATCGTATCGCCGGGCAGGGGCTCCGGCGGCTGGTATACTCCCGCGGTTTCGGATGCAGGCTCGTTGCGAGCGGGCGACGCCCAGACTGGTGGTGCTGACCGGGCCGACCGCGGTCGGCAAGTCGGTGCTGGCGCTGGCGCTGGCCGAGCGGTTCGGGGCGGAGATCATCTCTGCCGACTCCCGCCAGGTGTACCGGGGAATGGAGATCGGCACCGCAGTGCCGACACCGGAAGACCGTGCCCGTGTGCCGCACCACCTGGTGAGCTACGTCGAGCCGGATCAGCCCTACGACGTCGCAACCTACCAGCGCGACGCGGAGGCGGCGCTGGCCGGGGTCGCGGCGCGGGGCCGTCCCGCCCTCCTGGTCGGCGGCAGCTACCACTACATCCAGGCGGTGGTCGAGCGGCTGGCGCTGCCCGCCGTTCCGCCCCAGCCGGAGCTCCGCGCCCGGCTGGAGGCCGAGGCGGCGGCGCTGGGAACGGCGGCGCTCTATGCCCGGCTGGCGGCGCTCGACCCAGCGGCGGCGGCCGACATCCTGCCGGGCAACCTGCGGCGCATCGTCCGAGCACTGGAGGTCATCGAGGTGACGGGCCGGCCGTTCTCGGCGCAGAGCCGCCGCCGGGGTCCGCCGCGGCCGGCGCTGCGGCTGGCGTTGACTTGCCCCCGGTCGGAACTGTACCGGCGGATCGACGAGCGGGTGGACGACATGCTTGCGGCGGGGTGGCTGGAGGAGGTGCGGGCACTGCTGGCCCGCGGGTTCGACCGCCGCCTGCCGTCGATGTCGGCAAGCGGGTATCGTGAGCTTGCCGCGTACCTGGAAGGAGAGCTGACGCTGGAGGAGGCGGTGCGCCGGACGAAGTTCTCGACCCACGCCTTTGCCCGCCGCCAGTACGCCTGGTTTCGCCGCGACCCGGCGCTGGTCTGGATCGAGCGCGGGCCGGGGCTGGAGCGCCAGGCCGAGCGGTTGATCCATGATTACCTCACGGGAGGAGCGGAGCAGGAGTGACCGACGACGCGGGCAGCCCGTATCACTACGTGAAGTCCCACGGCCTGGGCAACGATTACCTGGTGATGGACCCGGACACCTGGCCGGGTCCGCTTGTGCCCGAGCAGATCCGGCTGATCTGCCATCGCCACTTCGGGGTTGGGTCGGATGGCATCCTGCTGCGCTTCGAGAGCCAGCGGGCCGATTTCGGAGTACGCATTTTGAATCCAGACGGCAGCGAGGCGGAGAAGAGCGGCAACGGAGTGCGTATCTTTGCCAAGTACCTGTACGACACCGGCCGGGCGCGGAAGGACATGTTCACGCTGGAGACGCTCGGCGGGATCGTGGCGGTGCGCGTGGCCCGGGCACGTATGGGCCGGGCGGAGGTCGTCAGCGCCGCGATGGGGCGGGCAACGTTCGATCCACTGGAGTCGATCGAGGTCGACGGCCAGCGCTTCGAGGTCACCTCACTCAGCGTCGGCAATCCCCACTGTGTCATCCTGGTGGACGACCTGCGGACTGTTGACCTGCACCGGCTCGGGCCGCTGATCGAGACCCACCCGGCCTTTCCGAACCGGACCAACGTGCAGTTCGCCCAGGTGCTCAGCCGCCACGATGTCCAGATCCTGATCTGGGAGCGTGGCGCCGGGGAGACGCTCGCATCGGGATCGAGTAGCTGCGCGGTGGCGGCCGCCTGCCATCGCCGCGGCCTGGTGGACGCGGAGGTGACGATCCACATGCCCGGCGGAGACCTGAAGATCGAGATAGCCGATGACGGGGAGATTCAGATGACCGGACCGGTGGAAGAGGTATGCCGGGGGCAGTTCAGCCCGGAGTTTCTGGCGCGGCTGGCCGCGCTGGCAGGGGCGACCAGCGAAGGGAGCGTGGGGCGATGACCGGCAGCGAGCTGGACCTGGCACGGCCGTCGCGGCGCATCCAGGCGCTGCCGCCGTACCTGTTCGCGGAGGCGAACCGCCAGATCGCGGAGAAGCGCGCCGCCGGGTACGACGTCATCAGCCTTGGCGTGGGCGACCCGGACCTGCCGACCCCACCCCACATTATCGAGGCGCTGAGCGAGGCCGCCCGCGATCCCCGCACCCATCGCTATCCCGAGTATTACGGGATGCCGGAGCTGCGCCGGGCGATCGCGGACTGGTACGAGCAGCGCTTCGGGCTGGCGCTGAACCCGGACACCGAGGTGCTCCCGCTCGTCGGCTCCAAGGAAGGCATCTTCCACCTGCCGCTGGCGTTCGTGGACCCGGGCGACGTGGTGCTCGTGCCAGACCCGGCCTACCCGGTCTACTTCGCCGGAACGGTTATGGCCAACGGCGAGCCGTACCTACTGCCGCTGCGCGAGGACAACGGCTTTTTGCCCGATCTCGACCGGATCCCCGAGGCGGTCGCCCAGCGGGCGCGGGTGCTCTGGATCAACTACCCGAATAACCCGACCGGCGCAGTGGCGCCGCTGGAGTTCTTCGAGCGGGCGGTGCACTTTGCCCGGCGGCACGAGATCCTGGTCTGCCACGACAACGCCTACTCCGAGGTCTCTTACGACGACTACCGTCCGCCCAGCTTCCTGGAAATCCCTGGCGCCCGCGATGTGGGGCTGGAGTTCCACTCGCTCTCCAAGACGTACAACATGACCGGCTGGCGGGTGGGGATGGTGGTCGGCAATGCCCGGGCGCTAGCGACCTTCGGCCAGGTGAAGACCAACGTCGACAGCGGTGTCTTCGAGGCGGTGCAGCGGGCGGCGATCGCGGCGCTGGGCGGCGACCAGTCCTGGCTGGCAGGGCGCAACCTGGTCTACCAGGGGCGCCGGGACCGGGTGATCGCGGCGCTGGCGGAGATGGGCAACCCGACGCCGGCACCGAAGGCGAGCCTGTACGTCTGGGCGCGGGTGCCCGGTGGCGGCTCGTCGCTCCAGTACTGTCTGGAGCTGCTGCACAACAGCCTGGTCTGGGTCACGCCAGGGATCGGCTTCGGCGACGCCGGCGAGGGCTACTTCCGCATCTCGCTGACGACGCCCGACGACCGGCTGGATGAAGCGCTGCGGCGGATGGTCGCCGCAGCCAGGCAGCGCTAGCAGGGATATGGGCCGCCAGGTCACGGGCGCGCCTCGTCGCTCGCGTATGCTCGCGCCAGGCTGTGGTCTCGGTCTGCCCGAGACGCTCCTGGTCGCGTTCTGGCCAGACGACTCGGACCTGGCTTGACAGAAGGTGGATTCCGATAGCTCTCCAATGTGGGGGAGGGAAGTAAGCGATGAGGCCGTTGAACGGGGTGGCGCCGACGCCACTGGAGGTGGCGCTCCGCCAGTACGACGATGCTGCCGACTTGCTGCGGCTGGACCCGGGCATCCGGGCAGTGCTGCGGGTGCCGCAGCGAGAGCTGACGGTGAACTTCCCGGTCACCATGGACGACGGCAGCGTCCGCGTGTTCCAGGGGTACCGGGTTCAGCATAACACCGGACGCGGTCCGGCCAAGCGAGGGATCCGCTACCACCCGAACGTCACGCTCGAGGAGATCCGGGCGCTGGCGATGCTGATGACCTGGAAGTGCGCGGTGGTGAAGATCCCCTACGGGGGCGCCAAGGGTGGGGTGGTCTGCAACCCGAAGACGATGTCGCAGAAAGAGGTGGAGCGGCTCACCCGCCGCTACGCCACCGAGATCTCGGTGCTGATCGGGCCAGAGTCCGACGTGCCGGCCCCGGACGTGAACACCAACCCGCAGACCATGGCCTGGATCATGGACACCTACTCCATGCACCATGGCTACTCGATCCCCGGGGTGGTCACCGGCAAGCCGCTCTCGATCGGCGGCTCCGAAGGACGACTGGATGCCACCGGGCGCGGGGTGGCCTATTGCGTCCAGCAGGCCGCGGAGGGGCTCGGGATCGACATCCGCGGGGCGCGGGTCGCGGTCCAGGGCTTCGGGAACGTCGGCGAGGCGACCGCGCGACTGCTGGCGGAGTCCGGCGCGAAGATCGTGGCGATCTCGGATAGCAGCGGCGGGATCTACAGCCGGACCGGGATCGACGTCGCGGCGCTGAAGCGACACAAGCAGGAGAGCGGCAGCGTGCTCGGGCTGCCGCGGACCGAGCGGATCAGCAACGAGGAGCTGCTGGAGCTGGAGTGCGAAGTGCTGGTGCCGGCCGCGCTGGAGGGAGTGCTGACCGCGGAGAACGCGCCACGGGTAAAGGCGCGCATCATCGCCGAGGGGGCCAACGGCCCCACCACGCCCGACGCCGACCGGGTGTTCCACGAGCGGGGAATCCTGCTGATCCCGGATATCCTCTGTAACGCCGGCGGGGTGACGGTCAGCTACTTCGAGTGGGTGCAGGACCGCGAGGAATTCTTCTGGTCGCTGGAGGAGATCAACTCGCGCTTGAAGCGGATCATGACCCGGGCGTTCGACGACGTGCTGCGCATGGCGCGGGAGCACGGGACCAACCTGCGCCGGGCAGCGTACATGCTGGCGGTGAGCCGGGTAGCGGAGGCGACGACGACGCGCGGGCTGTACCCGTGACGGCGCCGTAGCGCCGGATGCCGCGCGGGCGGCGCCGGCACGGACTACACTGAGCGGCTGGGCGACCCCGGGGAGGGACGGGGCGCCCGCCGCGTCGTCGTGTCTATGCGAAAGCTAATGCTCATTATGTTGCTCATCGCCGAAGGAGTGGCCGGCGCGTGACCGCGGACCTCTGCGGCGCTCCTGGGGAGGCCGCCCCGGGCGCGGCTGTGCAGCCATTTCCCTCCTTCGACGCTGCCCGGGCGACGTTCCTCGAGTCGCTCGCCGGCAGGTCGAAGCGCACCCGGCAGACCTACGCCACTTGCCTGCGGCGCTTCGAGGACTTCCTGGCCAACTGCGGGCTGCTGCGCGAGCCGCTGACGACCGATCGTCTTGGCGAGGACCTGCTGGAGCGGTTCGCGACCTGGCTGCTGCACGAGGGCGGGATCGACAGCCGCGCCAGCGTGACGACCTACGTCGCCGGCGCCCGGGCGTTCTTCCGCTTTCTGGCGCGCCGGAGGTGGCTGGCGCCCAGCGTCTCCTTCGAGGCGGCCCGGGCCAATGCGCGCGAGGCGCTCGGGCGGTCGACCTACCGTACCCCCCGTCCTGATCGCCGCCTCCCCCTCGTCGTGACTTATGTCGAGTCGTTGGCGCTTCCTGCTGCCGGCCCGGGCGCAGACCAGGCCCGGCTGGAGCTGCTGCGCGACCGGGCGCTGATCCGCACCCTGTTCTGCACCGGCGTCCGGCGGCAGGAGGCAGCGAGCCTGAACCGGCGTGACCTGGACGATGGCTGGTCGGCCCAGGCGCTGATCACCGGCAAGGGTAACAAGGAGCGGGTAATCTTCTTCGACGAGGAGACCCTGAGCGCGATCCGCGCCTACCTGGGGGCTCGCGGCGACAGCTACGAGCCGCTGTTCCTCCGCCACGACCGGGCGCGCGGCAAGCCGCGCCAGGGTGGGACGAACTACCGCCTGTCCCCGCTCGGCGTCTGGCGGATTGTCAAGCGCTACGCCAGCCTGGCCGGGGTGCGGGCGACGACGCACGACTTCCGCCATGCCAAAGCGAGCGTGCTGCTGAACCGGGGGGCGAAGCTGTCCGAGGTCCAGGACATCCTCGGCCACGCCTCTCCGGAGACCACCAAGCGCATCTACGCCCATTACGAGGTCTCCCACCTGCGCGAAGCGTTCGACCGCTTCAGCGCCAGCGCCGAGGAGCTCGCTGCGGCGCTGGGGGAGCGCGGCGCGGGCCAGACGCCGAGCATACCCCCTCGTCCCCGGCCTCGGCGGCGCGGCCCGGGCTGAGCGGGCCGCGGAGTACGGCCAGCCGTGCCGCTCTCCGCTCTTCCCGCTACCGTGCGGGGTGGGAGGAAGCTATCGGACTCGGGCGCGGCCGGCTGGCCGCCGCTGGCTCGGGCGGATTTTCAGGAAGGCGCCGGGCCGGCTGGTACAATGGCCGCTGAGGTACGGCCGTGGCTGCTCTGCTCCCCCGTGGCCGGCGGCGCTCTCCGGTGCTGTCGGCTGTGCTGCCGCTGGCGGCGCTGCTGGTGATCTTCTGCGCGGGCTACGTCGTCGGCCAGCTCGATGCGCTCTCCGGCGCGCGCACGCTACCCGACATGCTGCGCCAGATCGGCCTGGGCGCGCTCGCGGCGCGCCTGCCGGTGGCGGTATTCGGCGAGGTGGCCCTGCCGGCGGAGGATCGCCAGCGCTTCGCGGACCTCTGGGAGGCCTGGGACCTGGCCACGCGCGAGTTCTACCAGCCGGAGCGGATCGACCGGCAGCGCATGGTGTACGGCGCGGTCCGGGGGATGCTGGAGGCGCTCGACGATCCATACACCGCGTTCCTCGATCCGGCGCATGGCCAGATCGCGGACAGCGATCTACGCGGCAGCTTCGACGGGGTGGGGATTCAGCTCGACTCGCGCGATGGGAAGCTGATCGTCATCGCGCCGCTGGATGGCTCGCCGGGCGAGCAGGCTGGGCTACTGCCTGGGGACGTCATCACCCAGATCGACGGCACCGATGTCCAGGGTATGCCACTGTCGCGGGCGGTCCTGCTCATTCGCGGCCCGCGCGGCACCTCTGTCACCCTCACGATCGAGCGGGAGAACCTCAGCGCTCCGCTGACGCTCACCATTCCTCGTGAAGAGATCAAGGTCGACTCGGTGCGCTCGCGGATGCTGGAGTACGGGGTGGGCTACCTGCGCATCTCTACCTTCAACGGCCAGACCTCCGTCGAGACAGACGCCGCATTGCGGGCGCTGCTGGATCAACACCCACGCGGAATTGTGCTCGACCTGCGCTCGAATCCAGGCGGCTCCGTCAGCGCCGCGGTGGATGTGGCGAGCGAGTTCCTCGACCACGGGGTGATCCTGTACCAGCAGCCGGCCAACGGCGAGCGGCAGGCAACCCTGGCTCGTCCCGGCGGATTGGCCACGACCATTCCGCTGGTTGTGCTGGTGAACCACGGCAGCGCCAGCGCGAGCGAGATCGTCGCCGCCGCGCTGCGCGACAACGGGCGAGCGCTGCTGATCGGCGACAGGACGTTCGGCAAGGGCACGGTGCAGACGCTGCACGAGCTGAGCGACCACGCGACGGTGCGGATCACCATGGCGCAGTGGCTGACGCCCAACGGCGAGCCGATCCACGGGGTCGGCCTGGAGCCGGACATCGCCGTCAGCCAGCCGGCCTCGCTGCCCGCGGGAGAGGATCCGCAGCTCAGCGCCGCCGTCGCCCGGCTGTCCAACATGCGCTAGCCGAAGCGCGCCGCCCTCCCCTTCCTCGCCGCTTCCCTGCTGGTGAGGGTGGCGGAACGGATGTGGCCTGGCTCTGTCTGGTATACTTTGCTATGCAGGACAAGGTTTACGCGACGAATCGCAAGGCGTTTCACGACTACCACATTCTGGAGGACGTGGAGGCCGGCCTTGCCCTGACAGGCACGGAGGTCAAGTCCGTCCGCGCCGGCAGGGTGAACCTGCGGGAGGCGTTCGCCCGGGTCCAGAACGGCGAGGCCTGGCTCTGGAACGTGCACATCGCGCCATACGAGCGGGGCACTGCCTGGAACCACGAGCCCACCCGCACTCGGAAGCTGCTGCTGCATCGCCGCGAGATCGACCGTTTGGCGGGGCAGACGCGGCAGACGGGGGTGACCCTGGTCCCGCTGTCGGTCTATGATAAACGTGGCCACATCAAGGTGAAGCTCGGGGTTGCCAAGGGCAAGCGGGAATACGACAAGCGTGAGGCTATCGCGGAACGCGAAGCCAGGCGTGACATTGAGCGCGCCGTCCGCGACATCGAGCGACGCCGCTAGGGGACGACAGGGTTCGACAGGGGGGAAGGTCGTAGAGTAGCAGGTCGAGGTGGCCGCAGCCCTCGTAAAACAGGTGGCACGCCATAACTGGCAACCGACAACTCGCAGTCGCGGCTTAACACCCGCGTCCGTCCTCCCAGCCTCTCCTGACGGGCTGGATCAGGGCGTCACCTAAGTCAGGGTGCGGCGCACCGGAACACCGGCTAGGGTGCGCTTAAGACCAGCCGGTTGGCGCGGACCAATCCCGTCGGTAGGAGTGGGCCCGCGCGAGATCCAAAATGCCGACTATGCCTGTAGCTGACTCTCGATTGACCTGCTCTGGACGAGGGGTTCGATTCCCCTCCGTCTCCACCATGCGGCCCCACCGGTATGCCGGTGGGGCCGCTCTGTTTTCCCGCCGGCCTCCGGCTGGGTCGGCCCGTCCGCCGAGCGGCGCTTAGCGGCGGCCGAACTCCTGCTCCAATTGTCGGTGGCTCAGCAGGAGCGCGGTCGGCCGGCCGTGCGAGCAGGTGCGGCAGAGCTCCTTCTCGCCCAGGCGCTCGAGCAGTCCGAGCATCTCCTCTGGGGTGAGTGGATCGCCGGCGCGCACTGCCGCCTTGCAGGAGGCGAGGATGCGCAGCCGCTCCCGCCAGTCATCCGCTGGCCCGGCCTCGCCGAGGGCGATCAGCACCTCCTGGGCGAAGCGGACGGGGTCGACCTGGCGGCTCAGCGCTGGGATGGAGCGAACCAGCACGGTGGACGAGCCGAACGGCTCCACCTCGAATCCCGCCAGGGTGAGGTCCGCCCGGTGCGCCTCGGCGAGCGCGACGGTGGCCGGGTCGAGCTCCAGGCTGATCGGCTCCAGCAGCAGTTGCGCTCGCTGTCCGGCGAGCTGGGCCAGCCGCAGCTCTTCGTACAGCACACGCTCGTGAGCGGCGTGCTGGTCCACCAGGTACAGCCCGGCCTCGCCTTCGGCGATGATGTACGTCTGACTCACCTGGCCAAGCACCCGCAGCCCGCGGAGCTGTGGCTCCTGGGCGCTATCCTGCCCGTCGACCTCTGCGCCAGCCCAGCCGCGCGCCACGCCCGCCCGGGCGAGCGCCTCGTGCAGGGCGCGCTGGACTGCGCCGAACACCGCGCGCTCCCGCAGGAGCCGCACCTCCGCCTTCGCCGGGTGGACGTTGACGTCGACCTCAGCCGGGTCGACCTCCAGGTCGAGCACGACGATAGGGTGGCGGCCGGTGGGGATGAGCGTGCGGTAGGCCTCTTCGACGGCGGTGGTCAGGGCGCGGCTCTGGATCAGCCGGCGATTGACGAACAGCGAGATACCGCTCCGATTGGGGCGATGCGCGGCGCGGTGCCCGGCCAGACCCCGGACACGGACCGTCGCGGGCCAGTCGTCGGGGGCGCTCCAGTCGACCGGCACGAGGTCGCGGCTCACCTTCTGGCCAAGGACGGCGAGCGCGGCTCGGGCGCGGTCTCCCGAGCCGTCGGTAGAGAGCACCGGCTTGCCGTCCACCGCCAGTGTAAACGCCACCTCTGGGCAGGCGAGCGCCATCTGCCCGACGAGCTGGACCACCAGCGCTGCCTCGGTCGAGGCGGAGCGCAGGTATTTCCGCCGCGCGGGCAGCCGGCTGAAGAGGTCGCGTACCTCGACCGTGGTCCCGACGGGCCGGCCGAGCGGGCGCCGCTCGATGACCAGGCCGTCGCGCAGCGTAAGGCGAACGCCGCCTGCGGCGTCGGCGGTGCGCGTCGTCAGGGCGACGTCGGCCACCGCCGCGATGCTCGGCAGCGCCTCGCCGCGGAAGCCGAACGTGCTGAGGTGGGCCAGGTCGTCGTCCGAACGGAGCTTGCTCGTGGCATAGCGGGCGAACGCCAGCTCGACCTCCGCGGCGGCGATCCCGCAACCGTCGTCGGCGACCTCGATGCGCTCGATCCCGCCGCCGCGCAGCGCCACGGTGATCCGGCGCGCGCCTGCGTCGAGTGCATTTTCCACCAGCTCCTTCACGACGCTCGCCGGCCGTTCGATCACCTCGCCGGCGGCGATGCGTGCGGCCACGGCGGCGGGTAACGTGGCGATCGGCATCGTCGCTCCGGGCTGCGAATTTAGCCTGCTACGCGCAACCGGCGCGCCCGTTGTTCGTTCTTGGAGCGGCAGTGTTTCACTCACACCTCTTTCGGGAGGATTGCCAGCGTGACCAACTCCGGCGCTCTCCTGGCCCCCGAGCTCGAAACTGACCACGTCGCCGCGCCCGCGGCTGGACCGGTGCACCCCGAACAGGTGTCGGAGAGCACCGAATCGCTGCTTTCGTTGTACCTGGACGACATCGGCCGCTACCCATTGCTCAGCCCAGCCGATGAGCAGCGTCTGGCGCGCATCGTCTGGGAGGCGGGGCCGCCCTACGGCGAGCAGAGTAGTGTACCGGAGGCGCGAGACGCGTATCGCAGGCTCATCGAATGCAACCTGCGGCTGGTCGTCTCTGTGGCCCGGCGCTACCAGGGGCTCGGTCTGCCGCTGCTGGACATGGTGCAGGAGGGCAACATCGGGCTCCACCGGGCGGTGGAGCGCTTCGACTACCGCAAGGGCTATCGCTTCAGCACCTACGCGTACTGGTGGATCCGTCAGTCCGTCACCCGCGCTATCGCCGACCAGGGTCGGACCATTCGGCTCCCGATCCACGTGCACGACGAGCTGGCTCAACTCTCCCGGGTCACCGCGGCGCTCGGCCAGGAGCTCGGGCGCGACCCGCGCCGCGAGGAGATCGCGGCGGCGCTCGGCGAGCCGGTGGAGAAGGTGCAGCTTCTGCAAGAGGCGAGCACCTTCACCGCCTCGCTCGATGCTCCCCATCTGGCCTATGAGGACATGACGCTCGGGGACCTGGTGGAGGACCCGAACGCCGAGGATCCGATGGCCCGGGCTGAGCACGGCTCACTGCGCGACCTGGTGGACCGGGCGCTCGATACACTGACGCCGCGTGAGAAGGCGGTGCTGGTGCGGCGCTTCGGGCTGAATGGCGGTGACCGGGAATGGACGCTGGCCGACATCGGCCGTGACCTGGGGCTCAGCCGGGAGCGGGTCCGCCAGATCACCGACGAGGCGCTGGCCAAGCTGCGCACCAGCCAGTTCTGGCTGAAGGTGCGGGAATACGCGGCCTGAGGGCGTCTGCGCTCGCCATCATCAGCGAGCGCGGAGAACATGCTAGCGGCTACTAGCCACGCCGGAGCGTGGCGCGGCTAGCAGGTGCTGTCCCGCGCCTGCTGCCGGAGTCGCTCGAGCGTCACCAGCGCCTCCAGGGGCGTCATCCGCTCAATCTCCAGCGCTGCCAGCTCCTGGCGCAACGGGTCGCGCCCGGGGCTGGCCTGCCGCGGCGCCCGATCCGCCAGCGGCGGCGTCGCTTCGAGCTGCTCCAGCAGCTCTGCCGCCCGGCGGGTGACCGATTCCGGGATCCCAGCCAGGCGGGCGACGTGGACGCCGTAGCTGCGGTCGGCGCCGCCCGGCACGGCGCGATACAGGAACACCGCTCGCTCTCCCTCCTCGCGTACCTCCATCCGGAAGCTCCGCACCGCGGGGTGCTGCTGCTCCAGCGTCGCGAGCTCGTGGTAATGGGTAGAGAAGATGAGCCGGCAGCCGACGCCAGCCGGGGGCAGCGTGTGCTCCAGGATAGCGCGGGCGAGCGCCATGCCGTCGAAGGTGCTCGTTCCGCGGCCAATCTCGTCCAGGAAGGCGAGGCTGCGCTCCGTCGCGTTGCGGAGGAAGCTGGCCGTCTCCTCCATCTCCACCATGAAGGTGCTGCGGCCACCGGCCAGGTCCTCGCCTGCACCCGCTCGAACGAACAGACGGTCTACCAGACCGACGCGGGCTTCGTCGGCCGGGACATAGCTGCCGATCTGCGCCATGAGCACCAGCAGTAGGACGGACTTGCCGAACGTCGACTTGCCGGCCATATTCGGCCCGGTCAGCACTATCACCCGGCAGCCATCACTGTCCAGTTCGACGTCGTTGGGGACGAATGAGCCCGCCGGTAGCGACAGCTCGACCACCGGGTGGCGTACGCCGCGGGCGTGCAGGTCGGTTGAGCTGTCCAGTATGGGCCGCGTGTAGCGGTTGGCGACAGCGACCTCAGCGAGCGAGGCGAGCGCGTCGAGCGTCGCCAGGGTTCTGGCCGTGGCCGCGACGCGGGCCGCTCCAGCGGCGAGCCGCTCCTGCAGCGCCGTGAACAGCGCCTGCTCCAGCGCCAGCGCCCGTTCCTGGGCCTGGCTAATGCGTCGTTCGTGCTCCTTGAGCGCCTCGGTGACGAAGCGCTCGGCCGAGGTGAGCGTCTGGCGCCGGACGTAGCCAAGCGCGGCCAGGTGGTCGGCGATGGTGGCCGCCCCGGTCTGCTGCTTCTGGTAATAGTCCGTCGGCTGCTTGAGGGTGGCGGTGCTCACCTCGAGGTAGTAGCCGAAGACCTTGTTGTAGCCGATCTTCAGCCCGCGCACGCCGGTGCGCTCGCGCTCGCTCCGCTCCAGCTTCGCCAGCCATACCTTGGCGTCGCCGCTCAGGGCGCGCAGCTCGTCGAGCTCGGACGACACACCGGCGCGGATTATCCCCGCTCCGATCGTGGCCGGCGGGTCATCCACCAGCGTCGCCTCGACGTCGGCCGCCAGGTCCAGGCAGGGATCGGGCGGCGCCCCGAGCAGCGCCAGCAGCGGCGAGTCGGCCGGGGCCTTCGCGAGCGGCTCGGCGACGCCCGGCACGCGCCGCAGCGAGCGGGCGAGCGCGACGGCGTCGCGGGGTGAGGTGATCTGCTGCGCCGCCCGGCCGGCCAGCCGCTCCAGGTCGCCCAGTCCCTGGAGCGCGCCGCGAACACTGCCACGCAGCCAGGGATCGTCGACGAGCTGGGCCACCGCCGCCTGGCGCTCCAGCAGCGGCTGGAGCGTCGCCAGCGGTCGCGCCACCCACCCCGCGAGCAGCCGGGCGCCCATTGCCGTGTTCGTTCTGTCAAGTATCCCCAGGAGGCTCGGCCGGACCCCGGCCGGCCGCTGGGCGCCCAGGTCCAGCCCGCGTCGCGCCGCCGCGTCCATCAGCAGCGTGCCATCCGCACCGTAGATGCGAGGGGTGGCGAGTCCGCGTAGTGCGGCGGCATGGGTTTCGCCAATGTAGTCGAGCAGCGCTCCGAGCGCCCGTGCCGCCAGCGGGTGCTCGGCCAGGCCAAGCCCGTGGAGTGTAGTACTGCCGAACTGCTGCGTCAGCCGTTGCGCGGCGCGGGCAGCCCCGAAGGTAAAGCCCGGGCGTGTGGTGAGCAGTGGGGTTGTCTCGCTCTCCGGGTAGCTCGCTCCTTCGGGCAGCAGGCACTCCGCTGGGGCGATGCGGGCCAGCTCGGCCCGCAGCCCGCTCTCCCAGCCCGGGCCACGCAGCTCCGTGGCGGCCAGCTCGCCGGTCGTCACGTCGGCGTACGCCAGCGCCGCGCCCTGGCCATCGTACAGGAGTGCGGCGAGGTAGTTGTTGGCGGTCGAGGGGAGAAAAGCGTCTTCGACGGTGCCGGGAGTGATGATCCGAACGACCTCGCGCGTGACGAGATCACGGCCGTTCGGCTCGGTCATCTGCTCGCAGACGGCGACGCGGTGGCCGGCGGCGACGAGCCGGGCGATGTAGCCATCGCAGGCGTGGTAGGGGATGCCGGCCATCGGGACGCGCTCGCCGCGCCCCATATCCCGCGCGGTGAGCGTGATGTTCAGCGTCCGGGCGGCGACTTCGGCATCGTCGTCGAACAGCTCGTAGAAGTCGCCGAGCCGGAATAGGAGCAGGCAGTCGGGGTGCGCCCGCTTCAGCTCCAGGTACTGCCGGCGCAGCGGCGACAGGCCGAACGCTTCCAGCCCCGGGAGCATCGGCGGAGCCGGAGGGCGGTTCGTCACGCTCGCTACAGAGGCGCGGCGCGGGGCACCGGGCTAGGTGCGCGCCACGGCGACTCCATCGAGCCGCGGCACAGCCTGAAGCGGCCGCTTCCCCGCCGACAGGCCCATCCCGCGGTAGACGAAGCCGAGCTCGGCCATCGCGGCCGGACTGTACATGTTGCGCCCGTCGATCAGCAGCGGGTATGCCATCGAGGCGCGGATCGCGGCGAAGTCGAGGCGGCGAAACTCGTCCCACTCGGTGAGCACCACCAGCGCGTGAGCGCCTTCGGCGACCGCCGCCGGGCTGGGCGCGAACTCAACGTTGCGCAGCATTGCCCGCCCCTTCTCCATCGCCGCTGGATCGTACACCCGGACGTAGGCGCCCTCGTTCTGGAACAGGTGAATAATCTCGATCGCCGGCGCCTCGCGCAGGTCGTCCGTGTTCGGCTTGAACGCCAGCCCGAGCACCCCGATGACCCGCTCGTTCAGCGTCCCGAGCTCTGCCCGCGCCTTCAGCAGCACCGAGCGCCGGGCATCGCGGTTGATCTCCATCACCGCGCGCAAGAGCTGCGGGTGGCAGCCATTGACTGCGGCCATATACGCCAGCGCCCGCACATCCTTGGGGAAGCAGGAGCCGCCCCAGCCCACGCCCGCGTTGAGGAACTGCGGCCCGATGCGCTTGTCCAGGCCCATTCCGCGCGCGACCTCGCTCACGTCGGCGCCGAGCTGCTCGCAGATGGAGGCGATCTCGTTGATGAAGCTGATCTTCGTCGCCAGGAAGGCGTTGCTGGCGTACTTGATCATCTCGGCGGTGCGCAGGTCCGTGATGATGAGCGGCGCTCCCAGCGTCGCGTACAGCCCGCTCACCACCTCAGCCGCCTCGCGATCAGTTGAGCCGAGGACGATCCGATCGGGGTGCATAAAATCCGAGACGGCCGAGCCTTCGCGCAGGAACTCCGGGTTGGAGACGACCGAGAAGGAGCGCGTCCCATCGGTGTAGCGGGCGACGATCCCGGCGATCTGGTCGCCGGAGCCGATCGGCATGGTGCTCTTGTTGACGATGATGACGTGGCCAGTCGCAGCCTGAGCGATGCTTTCGGCGGCCTTGCGGGCATAGGTCATGTCGGCCTCGCCCTCGGCTCCGGACGGAGTGTTGACCGCGATGAAGGCGAACTGCGTCCCAGGGATCGCTTCGTCGTAGCTGGTGGTAAACGCCAGCCGGCCGCGCTGGACGTTGGCCTTGACTAGCTCCTCCAGCCCGGGCTCATAGATCGGAATCACCCCGCGCTTCAGGCCCTCGATCTTCGCGGCGTCGATGTCAAGGCAGATTACCTGGTTGCCGAGCTCGGCGAAGCAGGCGCCCGTAACCAGCCCAACGTATCCCGCTCCGATGACAGCAATCCTGGCCAATGTCATCCTCCCCGCGCCGCCGCTGTGCTGCCAGCAGGCGCCCTGCCCTATTTCAGCGCCTGGGGCGACGCCCCCTCTCGTCTGGGCAAGGTTGTATCACTGCCAAGTGGCGCCCGTGTGACAGCGCGCAGTGAGACTCCCTCCCGCCAGGTGAGCAGCAGCCCGAACAGTACCACGGGCACGACGAGAGCGGCGTGAACGACAAGAGTGTAGCCAATCGCCAGGGGGGGTGACACCTCGTACAGCGACTTCAGCACCGCGACCAGCGGCACGTCGAACGTCCCCATGTAGCCGGGCGCCGCGGGGAGCATCGTCCCCAGGTTCGCCACCCCTACCCCGAGCAGCGCCGCCAGCGGTCCGACCGGGAGTGGGAAGGCAAGCGCGATCACGTAGTACATGCTCGCCTCGACGGTCCAGGCCAGGAACGACAGCGCGAGCGAGGCGAGGAGCAGCCGGCCGTTTCGCATCACTCCGAGTCCGCTGGCGAACGAGCCGACCACACCGCCCAGACGCCTCCCGGCGGAGCCGGGCGCCAGGCGCAGCGCGATCCGGCCCAGCGTTGCCAGCAGCGCCGGCGGGCGGGCCAGCACCCAGAGGGCGAAGGTGGCGATCCCGAACGCTGCGGCCGCGGTCCAGATCACGCCGTGCGGAAGCCCGCCATGTGGCGCGGTGCTGATGCCGATGACCACGAACAGGCACAGCGTCAGACCGTCCAGCACCCGCTCCACGACGATGCTGGCGATCGTCGCCCCGACCTGCACCTGGTGGCTGCGGTTCAGCAGGTAAGCGCGCGCCAGCTCGCCCAGCCGCGCCGGCAGCACGTCGTTGGCGGTGAAGCCGACGATCAGCACCGCGAACAGCCGCGCCAGCGGAAGATCGCCAACGGGGCGGAGAATCAGTCGCCAGCGCAGCGCCCGCACCAGCACCCCGACGAAGTACAGTCCGATGCCGACGGCGACGAACCGCGGGTCGACCTGCGCCAGCGCCGCGGCCAGCGCCCGGAAATCGACGTTGACGAACAGCAGCGCCAGCAGCAGCGTGCTGATCGCCAGCCCCAGGATCAGCCGGGCGCTGCTCACGGAACTACCTGCTCCACGGGCTCCTCCAGAGGCGCCAGTGGGGCGGCCGTCCTGGATTCGATGGGGGCGCCGAGCAGCGTCCGCAGCGTGAGCCCTTCGCGCGCCAGGAAGACGAGGCCCGCCCCGGTCACGAGTACGTACTGGAGCGTGTGCGAGACGATCGCGTACGCCAGCGCCGTCTCAGGCGGGACGCCGAACAGCACCAGTGCCCCCTTGGCGACAAAGTCGAACGTGCCAACGTAGCCCGGCGCGGAGGGGATCATGATGCTCAGGTTCACCAGCACCAGCACGGTCCCGGCCAGTACCGCCCGCTGAGTTATGTCGAGAGGCAGATTGAATGCCGCGGCCAGCCCGAAGTAGGACAGCCCTTCCAGCAGCCAGACCAGCAGTGAAAGCAGCGCCGTCAGCGCCAGGCGCTCCGGCCGGCGCATCCCGGCCAGGCCGTCCAGGATGCCGCGAGCGATGGAGGTCGCCAGCCGGGCAAGCCGCCGCGGCAGCGGCCGCACCAGTAGCTCCACCAGCCGACAGGCGAGCTGCTCACGCGCCAGCGCCAGCCCGATACACGTCGCCAGCCCGAGGAATACTGCGGCCGTTAGCAGCTCCAGGTTGTCGAACTGGTTGGGGACGCCGGGAATGAGATCGGCGGCGGTGAGCACGATCAGGACGAGCAGCAGCGTCAACCCGTCGGCAACCCGTTCTACGAAGATGGTTGCCAGCCCAGAGGCAGCGCGTTCGCCGCCGTGGCGCTGGAGCAGCATGGCACGGACGAGCTCGCCGAGCCGGGCCGGCAGGACGTTGTTGGCGGCGAAGCCGATGACCAGGACGCTGAGCACCCGCGGGAACCGCAGCGGGCGCCTGGAGGACAGGATCACCCGCCAGCGAGCGGCGCGGACGAGGTAGCCCGTCGCGGTCGCGAGCACGGGCGGGATGACGAGCCAGTAGTTGGCCTGGGCGAGCGCCCGGGTAAGTGCGGCCGGATCGACGCCACGGAAGGCGAGCGCCAGGAACACCAGCGTGAGCAGCATGCCGAGCCAGAGACTCTTGCGGGCCATGAACCTCCTGGTGAGCGCGGGGCCTGCTCCGAGCTTCGAGCCGCCCCCGGGTGGCGACGAGGGGCCTCTCCTTGCCGCGGCAGAGCGCTCAGGCGCCGCCGCACTGCCCGTGCCTCGCCTGGGCGCGCCGACACGGGCGATTAGCGCGAGAGGGGGTACTGTAGCACAACCCCACCGCGCGAATCTGCGACCAGAAGGGCATTTCTGGGGCTGACGACGATGCCCACCGGCTGCCCAGCAGGCTGGGCGCTGGCCGGCCCGAACTCCGTGAACTGGCTCCCCCTGGCCGGATCCAGTACCCGCACCTCGCCCTGCTCGGGGAACGTCGCGTACACGCGGCCGCTGGCGTCGACGGCCAGATACGGCTTGTTGCGGACCGACTGATTCTCCCAGCCCTCGACGCTGTAGGCGGCGAGCGGCTGGCCGTTCGGGTCGAGCTTCTGCACTCGGTTGTTCCAGGCGTCCGCGACGTAAACGTTGCCCTGGGCATCCAGCGCGAGGCCCACCGGTTCGCGCAGCTTGCCCGGCTCGCTCCCTTCCCCGCCGAACATGCGCAGGAAGTGCCCGTCCGGGTCGAAGACCTGAATCCGCTTGTTTCCGGTGTCCGCGACGTACACGCTGCCGTCGCTGCCGACCGCGACCGCGCGCGGGCCCCAGAACACGCCCGGGCTGTCGTCGACGCGCCCCTTGGCGTCGCCTACCGTCCCCCACTTGGTCACAAACGTGCCATCGGCGTCGAACTTCTGGATGCGGTGATTCCAGGTGTCGGCCACGTAGACCGAGCCGTCCGGGCCGATGGCGATCCCCCACGGCTCGTTGAACTGCCCATCGCCCTTGCCCTTGCTGCCCCAGCTCAGCGCGATCGTCCCATCCGGGTTGAACGCCGTCACCCGGTTCGCCGCGCCCTCGGTCACGTACACCCGGCCGTCGGGTGCCACTGCCACGCCCTTCGGATCCGCCAGGATAGAGGCCCCGGAGGGTGAACGGCCGAAGATGGTCGTCCCGCCCTCGCCGGCGACCGCGTGTGCCTCTCGCGCCGCTGGCGCGGCCGGCTGGCTCTCCGCCGTCGGGCCAGTTGTCAGCGGCGCCGGCCCGAGCGGTGGGATGTCGTTGCGCACGTAGAAGAAGAACTCGCGCGCCCCGAGCGGATTGAGCGTCTCGCGGTAGAGCAGGTACTTGAGCAGCTTCGTCCGCGTCACCGGATCGGCGAGGCCCTTCAGCACTGAGGACCAGGTCAGCGCCTTGTAATCCTCCGGGTACCACCAGTTCAGCTTGTACTTCGCCCCGTGGTAGTCCTTGATCTGGTCCCGGATCGGGTCGAGGTTCGGCGCCATCACCAGAATGATCGGGTAGTCCTTCAGGTCGACGTCGGTCGGCAGCGTCTTCGTGAAGTAGCGCCGGTTCTTGAAGTCGCGCAGGTACCACTCGAACGGCCAGGCGATGCTTTCGTGGCTGATCACCTGCCCGCCCACGCTCTCGGTGTAGCCGTTGTCCATCAGGATCCCGACGTCCTTGCCCTTGCCGAGCTGATTGCCGATCCGCTCGATCTCAGACGCCACCCAGGGCACGTCGGGCGACGATTGGACGTACACCAGCAGCTCAACCGGGATGTCGCCGTGCGCGTAGGTCACCATCCAGGCGGTGCGAATGTAGAACATCCCAAGGACCAGGACCACCGCCCCGACCAGGGCGGGACCGAGGGTCTGCCGCCCATACCGCCGCCCGAGAGACACCAGGCCGAAGACCGCCAGCGCGATCAGCAGGCTAACTCCCACCCGCTGCAGGGCTAGCCGCTGCGCGTCGAGCGGCACCAGCGCGCCGGCGGCGCTCAGCGCGATCCACGACCCGAGCAGCGCCAGTGTCAGCAGCCCCAGGCCGAACGCCCAGAAGCCCTGTCGGCTCCAGACCCGTGGCCAGGAGACGCGTGCCAGGTACCAGTCGGCGAGCTGCGCGGTGATCAGGATCAGCGGCAGCGTCAGGTGCAGCGCCAGCCAGGGCATCTTCTCCCCGGCCCAGGAGAAGATCACGAAGCTGGCGAACGCCCACCAGACGGAGTACCAGAAGAACACGCCCCGCCGGACGCGCGGCAGGACGGCCAGCGCGACGAACGAGGCGAAGAACGGAATGAACTCGTATAGCGGGACGACCATCAGGTAGTAGAACCAAGGCTGGCCGCCGCGCCGGACATCCTGCTGATCCAGCCAGTACTGCAGCGCTCCGCGCGCCGAGCCACAGACCGGCTCGACCGCCCAGAGCATGGTGCACAGGCCGTTGGGGTTGGTGAAGAATGTCGTGTACAGGACGACGTTGATCCCGAGGAAGATCAGCGCCGCGATCCCCCAGGTGCTCAGCGAGATGGAGCGGAGCGCGCTGTACACCGTGGCGGCCACGCCGTCCTCGGTGACCAGGCCATCGCGGGCGTCGGCGCGCGTCCACCGCGTCCGGAGCAGGTGGACCGCCGCCAGTCCGAAGAAGAACGTCACCAGGATAAACGCGGTGATGTACGTCGTCTCCTTGGTGGCGAAGGCGAGCGCGAACCCGACGGTGGCAACGTAGAACCAGCGGGGCTGGCGGGTGCGCAGGTAGCCGAACAGCCCGACGACCAGGACCATCGTCCAGAAGGCGACCGGCATGTCCTCGCGGGTGAAGCGCGAGAAGTACAGGAACACCGGGGAGATCAGCAGCAGCCCGGCCGCGACCAGCGCTCCGACACGGCCCAGCTCCCGGCGCAGGAAGTAGGGCAGGCCGATGAACAACGTCCCGAGCATCGCGGGCTGCAGCCTGGCGGTGACGTTGTTGTCCCCGAACAGGAAATACATCAGCGCGTTGAAGTGGAACTGGAAGGGGCCATGCATCATCGGGTCGTGGACGTAGCCACGCCCGACGTACAGGTACCAGGAGTAGACGGCGTGCAGGCTCTCGTCGTGGTGCAGCGCCCGGTCGCCGAGATGGTACAGCCGCAGCGCGAAGCCGACCGCCATCAGGGCGACGTAGGCGACGGGCTCCCACGGAATCTGGATCGTTGCGGGGGCAGCCGGGGCGCGGGCGGGGGCGACCGGCTGCGCCGCGGGGCGCGCGCGAACCTGGGCCATGGGCTACTCCGCGCCCGCGTCCGTCAAGCCGTTAGGCCGCGCGCCGGCGGCACTGGACGCTGAGCGCTCCCGGTGCACCACTGTTTGGCACCTCGTGGCCACGCGGATGGCGGCTGGACAGACGTGAACGCTGGGCACGCTTCCCCGCCTCAGCACAGAGCTAACAGAGCTAGTGGACAAGGAGTATAGCATGGGGTCCGGGACCTCCCGGGGTTTCTCGCGCCGCGAACCAGCGCAGCGTGGTGGCTGGGCCTGCCAGCACGGTGTGCCAGTCGGCCCGCTGCTCGACCGGAATCTTTCGCACCTCGCGTCCGCCGAGCGCTGGCAGCGGCGCGTCGGCGTCGAGGATCGCCGCGCCCAGCACGGCCGACCGCACTGGCTGAAATGTGGCATTGGGGATGTCTCGCAAAGGCCAGGCCAGCAGGGGGCGGAGTCGCTCGTCCACCAGGATCGGCTGAGTAGGATCGGCGCGGCTCCAGCGTTCCGCCGTCGCCGTAACGTCGGCGAGCGCTTCCAACCGTGCGACCGGCCGGAGCAGGCTCTGCCCGGCTCGGAGCGGGCCGAGGTTCAGCGCCGCCACTCCCCGCACCTGTAGCAGCACCAGCACCAGGCTCGCCAGGAGCAGCAGCGTCGTTCCTGGCACGTCGCGGCCGGGGATCATCGTGGTGTACAGGGCGATCAGCGCCACTGCGGCCAGGGTGAAGATCGGTACTGCGGCGGGTACCGGCTCCACCGCGACGGCCCGCTCCAGCGAGCCGAGGAACAGGAAGACGAGCGGCACCAGCGCCAGGAGCGCCGCGACCCAGACCGGGCCGCTGGCGTCCGCCCGCAGCCGTGTCCAGCCACGGGACGTCGCCACGCCGCCGAGCAGCGCCAGCGGTAGCACTGCCAGCCCCAGATAGCGCCAGTCCGGTGCATCGGCCAGCAGCGCCAAGAGTACCTGTACCGCCGCCCAGAGCAGCAGCGCGGCGGAGCCCGGCCGGGGTCGGCGCAGCAGGAGCCAGGCGCCAGCGAGCGCGGCGGCGAGGAGCAGCGGATCGTCCAGCGGCCAGCCGGCCAGCCGCACCGGCTCGTTCAGGTGGAGGTCGCCCGTCCAGCGCCAGAGATCGGCCAGCCCGGCCTGCAAACCCGAAGGGCTGGCGCCCAGCAGCGTGGCGCTGGCGGCGAACGAGACCGCCAGCCCGAGCAGCGCGCTGGGGACGGCGCGACGCAGGGGCTCTGAAAGCAGGAACGGAGCGCTGCCGCGGCGCAGGAGCGGCAGCGCGGCCAGCGCCAGGACGACGAGCGAGAGCACGAAGGCGGGGTCGGCGGTGAGGCCGACGCCCACCGCGCAGGCGCAGACCACCAGCCACCCGGCGCGCTGCTCGCTCCAGGCGTTCCAGGCGCTGACGGCCGCCAGTCCTGCGGCGAACGCCAGCGGAGCGGCGCTCGCGCCTTCGCGCGCGATGAATACTCCAACGGACGACCCGGCGAGCAGTGCCGCCGCGGCGATCCGCTCGGCGGGTTCGAGCCGCCGGACCAGCAGCGGCAGCAGGATGAGGCCGACGCCGGCGAGCAGACCGGGCAGCCGAGCCGCTAGCTCCGCGGCGCCGAACAGCAAGAAGCTGACGAGCTGCACGTTCGTGAGCAACGGCCCCGCGGCGTAGCCGTCGAACCCGCCGTGATAAAGCGTAAACGCCTCGTAGGCCTGCGCCGCTTCCTGCGGCTGCAGCGGCCGGGCGTCCAGCCAGGCAAGCCGCGGAACCAGCCCGCCCAGGACCAGTGCGGCCCCGACCAGCCAGACCAGCCAGGCGCGTGGCGCCACCAGTGCCAAGCCCTGCTCGTGTCGCTCCAGCACGATCATCGGGTCGCGCCTCCCGCTGCTGGCGCGGCCAGGTCGCTGTCGACCGGGACCCGGTACAGCGTCGTGCTTCCGCTCTGGAAGGCGATGGGGAGCCAGCCGGCGAAGTGCGCCTCCACGTCCTGGCCATAGGCTTCGCGCTCCAGGTCCCCGACGACCACGAACCGAACCCGGTAGCGGCGGAGCACGTCCGCCACGTCGGCGCGATCGGAGGCGGTGTAGGCGCGCTGCACGTCGTCGCGGCGGCTGGTGAACTCTGCCAGTGGTCCACGCCACTGTAGCTCGTGCCCGACCCAGCCGAGCACGGTGGGGAGCCCGGCGAAGGTCGAGATCCGGCCGTACTCGCTGTAGTCGCCGCCGACCGCTTCCAGCACCACTGGACGGCCGGGCGCATTGAGCCGCAGCCACTCGATCACCGCGGCGTCGCCGGGCCGGCTGGTGGCCAGGAACGCCGCGCCGTTGAGGGTGGGGCGGACGCGGAAGCCGTCCGACTTGGTGTAGGTCGCCGCGAGCGGATAGACGAGCCCGAGCGCCAGCGCCAGCGCCACTCCTGCCCGGGCTGTTGGGACCAGCAGATTATTACGGCGCGGCAGCTCGACGCCGACCAGCAGCACCGAGCAGAGCGCCGCCGTCGCCAGCCCGAGCAGCAGCCAGACGTTGTAGTGAACTTTGAACACGGTGTTCATCCGGCTGGCGAACACGTCGCTCAGGTAGAACAGTTCGACACCGAGCAGCAGCGCGATCGCCATCGCGGCGAGCAGCCAGGTGAAGCGCAGCGCCGCCAGCCGAGTCGGGTCGGGCTCGTCGCGGCTCGCAAGCAGCCCGACTCCTAGCGGCACCAGCGCCAGCGCGAACAGGAGCAGCAGCACCAGCGTCCCTTCGCGCAGCGCCGCCAGCGCCACGAGAGCGAGGAGCGGCAGCAGTGCCAGCACCCAGGTCCGGCCAACGGCAATCCGGCGCAACTCCGCCAGCCCGTGGGCGCCGTAGCCAAGCTGCCAGAGCCAGCGCAGCCCCAAGGCGAGCAGCGCTAGCGGCGCCCCGAACAGGATCAGCAGCGACACCAGCGGGGTGCGCTCGTCCACTACCCCCAGGCCGAGTGGCGGCGAGCTGGAGCCGATGAAGTACGGTGCGTACAGCGCGAAGGCGGTGATGAGCGTCGCCCCGAGGCGGGCCAGGGCGCCACGACGCTCCGAGGCTGGGAGGCGCCAGGCGGCGAGCAGGCCACAGGCGGCGTAGATGCCCCAGAACGCTGGCACGTCCCAGGTGTTGGCGACCAGCAGCGCTCCCAGCGCCAGCGCGGCGACGCCCGGATACAGCAGCGATCCCCCAGGCCCTCTCAGCAGCAGGGTGAGCGCGAGCGTCAGCGCCAGCAGGTCGAGCGGGAGTGCGGTGTAGTGCGGGTGCAGGTCCCCGAGCAGGAAGCTGAAGTAGGGAAACTCGCTGATGCCGTCCGGCTTGATGGTGGGGATCACCCGCGAGGCGTGGAACCACCAGATGCTGTCGGCCGGGAGCAGCCCGCGCGGTGGATTGGCGGCGCTGAGGTTGCGCACCCCGACCGTCTGCCAGAATTCGGGCGAGCCGATCCCGCGCGCTGCCAGCAGCTCCAGCGGCGCCTCCAGGTTGCCGGCGAGCATGACGAAGAACGCGCCGAACAGCGTTGGGATAAGCGGGCGGACGGGCTGCCCTGGCCGGCTCAGGAGCTGCGCCAGGCTGGTCGCCAACGCCGCCGCCAGCGTCCCGGCCGCGGCGAAGACGAACACCACCGCCAGTGGGTAGATGTAGGCGGCGGGCAGCCCGGCGAGCTTCCCGAGCGCGGCGAGCAGCAGGTAGGAGAAGTGGTAGTAGGGCACGCCGTAGCCGGCCAGCCAGGGATCTTCGGCCGGCAGCCGCTCGCCGCTGGCGAAGGCGTTCAGCAGCGCCATGTCCATGAACTTCTCCTGGCCCAGCACCGCCGCGTTGAACACCCGCACCAGCGTCCCCAGGACGAACAGCCCGACGAACACCGCTTCCGTCCGGACCACGGTGTCCCGCTCGACCTGCGCCCAGGCCGCCGTGCCGGCGCTCCAGCGCCACCAGCAGGCGATCGCCGCCAGGGTGAGCACGACGATCAGGGTCCCGCGTGCCAGGGCGAGCCAGCCGAGCATCGAGGGCAGCCAGACGGCGTAGGCGAGCAGGAGCGGCCCGAGCGCCTTGCTCGCGGCGTAGCCCCGGTCCGGCAGCCCGCCGAACAGGCGCCAGGCCAGCGGCCAGAAAGCCAGCGCGCACAGCTCCGCCGCGACCAGGAACAGCAGCGCCGGAGCGACGATCTCACCCATTGGGGATCTCGTCGACGTGGTAGATCGTCACCTGGCCGGCCTGGTAGACCCGGCTCAGGCCATGCCCCACGGCATCGTCGAACTTCCGCAGCCCCTCGGCCGGGTAGTAGGCGCGCTCCAGGCCGCCGACATAGATGTACTCGACGTTGTAGCGCTTCAGAATCGGCCAGGCGCTCTGCATCGAGCTGGACTCGTAGAGCTGGCGCACGTCCGCCAGCCGCCGCTCGATCATGGACTGGTAGCCCCAGCGCTGCTGCTTCTGGTGCCAGTCCCAGCCGATGATGGTCGGCAGTCCGGTAGAGATGGACACCCGCGAGCCCCAGGTGTACAGTCCGGCGTTGCCCTCGGCGATCACCGGCGTCCCCTGCACGTGGTCCTGAAGCCAGGTGATCGCCCGCCCATCATCTGGCAGCGCCAGGTCACGCCCCTTGTCCACGTACGTCGCGCAGCAGAGGTAGGCCATGCCGTCCAGGGTGAGCTGAGGGGGCGGTGTAGGGAACCGCAGCCCGGTCTTAGCCGGTGTCCCCAGCAGCGGGTAGAGCGCCGCGCCGAGCACCAGCACCAGCAGCGTCGCCGCCCAGAGGTCCTGCCAGGAGGCGAGGGTGGCCGGCAGCAGCCGCCGCTTGCGTAGCACGTAGGCGAGCCCCGCCGCGCCCGAGAGCGCAAGCAGCACCCACGCTTGCAGGTGGAACTTGAAGACGGTGTTCATCCGGCCGACATCGCCCTGCAGCCGGACCAGCTCCGGGAGCAGCAGCGCCGCCAGCGCCGCGGCGAACATCCCGAGCAGCAGCAGCCCGGTGGCGCTGAACCGCCGACGCACGAGCAGCACTGGGATCGCCGCCGAGGCGAGCAGGAGCAGCGCTGCACTGCGCGACCCGGCCAGGTAAAAGCCAGCGGCGAGCATCGTCAGCCCGGCCGCGGCCGCCACCTCCGGCCGGTCCGACAGCACCAGCGGCGGCGCCGGCACCGCCAGCCCGTAGGCGGCCCGGGGCGCGCCCGGCCCCGTTGCCCAGACTCGCCGGGCGCGGAAAAACAGCGCGATCTCCAGGAGGAGCGCGCTCAGCACCAGGAACAGGTTGAGTCCGTGGATGGTCAGGAACTGGCCGAGTGCAGTCGTGGCCGGCGAGGGGTCGAAGCCGGTGTAGAAGAGCTGATAGTGGCTCAGATACGGCGCGAACAGCACCGTAGCGCCCAGGTACACCGCCGCGGCCAGCGCCAGCGCAGCGGCGAGCGCTGGCTGCCAGCGCCGCCAGGTGCGCGGCCGTACCGCCAGCGCCAGCCCGAGCACGCCGAGCCCGCAGTAGATCGGGAAGTCCCAGGTGTTGGTCGCGCGGAGCGTCCCGACCAGCAGCGCGAGCAGGAGCACGGAGGGCGCCAGCGGCAGCAGCCGCCAGGGCAGGGCGTGATCCAGCTCGAGCGCGCGAATGCTGGGGCGAGTGCGAGCGGCGTTGAGGGCGACCAGCAGCACCGCCACGGTCACCGGGAGCGCCAGCAGGTGCGCGTGTAGATCGCCGTACAGAAAGGTGAAGAATGGGAACTCGGTGATCGGCCCGGGCTCCTCGGGGCCGATCACCCGGGTGGGGCGCCAGAAATCGAACGGTGGGAGATGCCCGCCGCCGAGCCAGACGGGCAGCGCCGCGAGCACTTTCAGCAGCGTCCCAAGGAGCGGCAGCGTGGTCCCAACGCTCGGAGGCGCCAGCTTGGCCAGGCCCTGAACGATCTGCAGCAGCCCATCCAGGTCGCCCAGCACCCCGACCAGCAGCACGCCAGCTAGCGCGGCGACGAGGCCAAGCGCCCGCCCCTCCGGCCCAGCCAGCCTTGGCCGGGCGAGGACGACCGCGCTGACGAAGCCGAAGGCGCCGCTACAGAGCAGCGCGAAGAAGGTCGGGATGACGAGGTTGTAGGCGACCGCAGGGACGATCCCCAGCAGCCGGGTGGGCACCGCCGCCAGCACGAAGCCGTAGTAGTAGTAGTTGATGTAGCCGCCGGCGAACCAGGGATCGTAGGGCGGGAACACGGCGCTCTTGAGCACCGCGTTGAAGTAGGCGAAATCCATCGGCTTCTCGCCGCCGAAGCTCGGGTGCCACAGATCCGGGTTCAGCAGCCGAATCGCAAGCAGCAGCCCGAATCCGGCCAGGAACACCGCCTCGCCCCAGACCAGGGCGTCCCGGCCGCGGCGCAGCCACGCGCCCAGCGCCGCTCGCTCGTGCCGGAGCACCAGCAGCGAGCCCACCGCGATGAGCGCCAGCCCGAGCAGCAGCGTCGCCGGCCCGAAGGAAGCGAGCCCCAGGCTCTGCAGCAGCCAGGCGAGATAGGCCACCGCGACGAGTGCCAGCGTCTTCGCCGCCGTCCAGCCCCGGTCAGGCAGGTGCGGGAACAGCCGCCAGACGAGCGGGAATGCCACCAGGCCGATCGCTTCCAGCAGCAGTAGCCAGAACAGCAGGGGAAGCTGGTTGGGGAGCGAGGTTCGATCATACAGCTCGCTCCAGGTTCCGCTGCTCTCGATCTGCTGCCGCTGGGTGGGGTCGAGCAGGAGCGTGCCACGTCCGGCGTGCAGCGGGGCCACCTGGACCGCGTCTTCGATCGGGATAGCCTGGAACAGCGCCCGCACCCGCTCCGGCGAATACTGCGGGGTCTTGCGGAAGATGGTGACCGTCGGGTGCTCGTAGACTGTCAGGTCCTCGGGCGCTGAGGTGTCGTCGACGCTGAGCCCGAACAGGGCTGGCCGCTGCTGGATCAGCGCTGCTTGGGAGAACCCGAGCTCGCCATCGAACAGCATCCGATAGTAGGCGGTGGCGAGCGGATAGCGCTCGGGAAGCCGGGGAATCGATCCCGCCAGGCGATAGCTGGCGAGGATGAGGTAGTCGGCCTGGTCCAGCGCCCGGGCGAGCTGCTCAGCCTTGCGGGGCGACTCGTCGTCGTACAGGTTCAGCGTGACGTAGCGGTAGCGGTTCGGGTCGCGCCCGCCGGAGAGGGGGAAGGGGAGCTGGTCATCCCAGTGCTCCACCGCGAGCGTCGCGCCGGGCGGCACGTTGGCGTAGATCCATTCCGAGGCAAGCACCCGGCTGTGCGGCCGCAGGTACAGCGTGGTGAAGGCAACCGCGTACCAGGCAGTGTAGCCCAGGCCAGCGACGATGGCGAGCCCCGCCAGCAGCCGCAGCACGGGCGTCCCGGCGAGACGGAGCTGCCCGCTGCGCTCCCAGAGCCGCGCCACCGCGTAGGCGGCGAGCACCGCCAGCGCAGGGTAGACGGGCACGAGATAGCGCAGGAACTTGGCGAACTGGCCGCCGAAGTACAGCAGGCACAGGACACTCCAGGCGGTCAGGAGCAGGTGCCAGCGGAAACGGCGCCACTTCGGCAGCTCCAGCGCCGCCAGCGCCAGCCCGCCCAGCGCTGCCAGCCCGAGCGGAACCCCCATGCCCCACTGGACCAGCACCCGGATCGGGTAGACGTAGGGCTGGGTGCGGGCCCATTGCACCATGTATGGGACTTCGATCTCCCCGGCCGAGATCTTCACCCAGCGCGCCAGGTCTTCGATCCGTTGCAGGTTCGGCCAGATGCCGAGCGGGGTTGGGCCGAGGAACAGATACGGCTCGCCAACACGGAAGGCGACGCCGGCTGCAACGAGCGCCACCGCGAGCAGCGTTGGCCACTCTCGGCGACCCTTGCCCGGCTCCGTCGTGGACAGGAGGCAGGCGGTGACAGCGATCGGGAGCAGCAGCAGGCCGCTCAGCTTCGTCGCTCCGGCGCAGCCGAGCCCCAGGCCCAGCACGGCCGCGTCCCGCCAGCGCCCGTTGCGCCAGGTGCGGTAGGCGAACAGCAGCGTGAGCGCGGTGAAGAACGCCAGGAAGCTGTCCACGGTGTAGAAGTGGGCGAGCTGGATCTGCAGGACCGTGAACGCGGCCAGCGCCGCGGCGAGCAGTCCCACCGCCCGGCCGTAGAGCTGGCGCCCGAGCAGGAAGACCAGCAGGACCGTACCCAGGTCGAACGTCGCCGACGTCGCCCGTCCGAGCCACTCCAGCTCGTTGAACCCATCGATCTTGAGTAGGAGTGACAGGCCCTTGACAATGAACAGCGGGAGCATCCCGTAGGCGAAGCCGTCGAACCCCCGGTTGTAGGGGTTCATCGTCGAGCGGGCGGTGTCGAAGAAGTCGAGCGTGCCCCGCGGCGCCTGGAGCGCCTGCGTGACCATCACCATGAAACGCTCGTCCGGGTGCTGGCTGTGGCCGTCGTCCCAGTTCGGGCCGGCGTAGCGCAGCGCGGCGGCCGCGAGCAGAATCAGCGCGAGCAGCAGCGCCGTGGCGAGGCTTCCGCGCGCAGGCAGCGGAAGGCGGCTCACAGGAGGGAGGGAGCGCTCGTGTGGCGGGGAGGCGGGTGTATCCAGGCCGGTCGACATGCCTGCGGGATTATGCGACACCGGCCTGGCCCAGAGGAAATTCGTTCCGCATTACCCTGGCGCGCTGGGTTCGCGCACGAGCTGAAGCCGCATGCCCTGGAGCCGGTAGACCGCCCGGGTGGGAAAGGCCCGCGCCAGCTCGGTGTCGGTCGGCTCGCCCATGTCGCGGGCGTAGATCACGTCGTCGGTCAGCAGCGGCGAGTTGGCCCAGAACACCGAGCCGTAGGTCTGCCAGTCGCTATCGGCATTGGTGACAAGCACGAGCGCGTTATGGATCCCGGCCTGCTCCACCAGGTCCACCCGGGCCCGGCTCATGCCGTTGTAGCCGCGCGCGTGCGCCAGAAAGCTGGGCATACCGAGCGCGGCGCTGCCCATCAGCACCGCCAGGCCGGCCAGCGCCACCACCGAGGTGCCGGCGCCGATCCGGGCCGAGCCGCCGAACAGGCGCCTCGCCAGCGCCCCGGCACAGGCGACGCCGCGAGCGGACAAGATTGCCAGCAGCGCCGCGATCTCGTAGTAGTAGCGCGGCCCGTACATGATGCCGTCGGCCCAGTAGAAGATGTAGGCGACGATCACCGCGAGCACGGCTGCGCCCAGCAGCCAGTCCCAGCGATGGCGCGAGCCGGTGACGAACGGCAGCAGCGCGAAGGCGAGCGTGAGTGCCACCGGCCAGGCGAATAGCCAGCGCTGCAGCTCCGCCAGGTTGGCCCAGGTGTTGACCAGCCCCCAGGAGAAGTAGTGCCCGCCGTGCATGCCCACCGTCGGGCCAAAGCCGACCCGGTCGAAGCTCCACCATAGTTCGAAGGGGCTAGTGAGCCAGCTTCCGGTCAGCGCCTGGTTGTAGGCGAGCACCGCCGCGGTCGGTACCGCTGCCCCCAGCAGGCCGGCCAGGTGGCGGGAGCGGAGACGCCGGGCGCGGACGATGCCATACAGGACCCAGGCGGCGAATGGGGCGCCGAAGGCGAGCGCGGTGAGCGCCCGGCTCGCCCCGAGCATCCCAAGCGCGAAGCCCGCCCCGAGCGCGTCGAGCGGCGTGTCCAGGCGCTCGGCGCGCTCGAGCAGCCAGAGGCAGAGCATCGCGAACAGCAGCCCGGTGGGGTGGGACATCATGGTCCCGGACATCAGCAGAAAGAACGGTGAGGAGAGGAGCAGCAGCTCGGCCAGCAATGCGGTGCCACCGCCGTAGACGTTGCGGGCGAAGGCGAAGCTGGCCAGCAGCGTCAGCCCGGCCGCGATCGGCGAGACCAGCCAGGGCGCGCCGGCCAGTACTCCCAGTGCCAGCACCGCGGGATGCCCGGGCGGGTACTTGGAGAACCACATCCCGTGCTGCATCAAGATGAACTCGTGGCGGAACGGCCCGGGAACCGACGGCAGCGGGACGTACAGTCGGCCGAGCGCGAATGTCTTGGCCTGGAACAGGTAAGCGACGGAGTCCTGCACGTGGGGCATCCGCTCCAGCACGTCGCTCGCCACCCGGCTGGCGATGAACAGCCCCGCAGCGGCGAGAACCAGCGCCAGGTCGGCCGCCAGGGGCCACTGGCGCGGGGACGGCAGAGGGAGCGGCAGCGCGAGCCCGAGCAGTGTTCCCAGCACCAGGGCGAGCACCGCCAGCGCCGAGGCGGTGAGCACCGCCCGAGCGACGAGCCGGGCAAGCTGCTGCACGGACTGGAGCGGGCTCTTGCGCGCGAGCAGCGATCCGCCCGCGATCTGCTCCAACTGGCCGCCCGGCGCGACCCGATAGACCACCAGGGCGCTGTGCTCCGGGTAGACGAACAGCTCGATCTCACGGTCCGCCCCAGCCAGCAGCAGCCGGATCGGGGTGCTGGGGCGAATCAGCCGCAGCGTCAGGGCAAAGTCGGCGGGCGCCAGCGCGGCCACGCGGTCGTAGGGGCCCTCGGGTCCGGCCAGGGTGCCGCCACGCGGGGCAGTCCCACTGACCATGCGCTCCTCATTCGCGCTCCGTGGCTGCCAGAGCACGGTCTCCGGGTCCAGCGCGACGACCGTGGCGTTGCTCACAACGACATCCGTGACGCCCGAGAGGAGATTGCCGCTCACCACCCACTCGAGCGCGCCGCCGACCAATGGCACCCGGCGCAAACCGGCCTCGGGGCCAGCGGCCCGGCTGGTGTTGTAGCCATCCAGCCGGAGGCGGATGGAGGAGAAGGGGCCCAGATCGGGGACGGTCAGGGTCGAGTCATCGAGCGCCAGGGTGAGCACCCGGCCGTGCAGGGTGACCTGTACCTGGCCCTGCTCGGCTGCGCCGAACAGCAGCAGCGCGGTGGCGAGCGCGCTGGCGGCAACCGGCCAGCGGAGCGTGGTGACGCGGCCCCACCAGCACAGGCCGGTCGCGGCGAGGAGCGGCAGTAGCGCAAGCCAGAGATAGTGGCCCCGGGCATCGACCAGCGCCAGCGCCAGGCCCGCTCCCCAGCAGAGAATGGCAAGCGCGGTGATGGCGACGGTTGCGTGCTGGCTGCTTGCCGGGGGCCTTGCTACAATCGGCTCGGGTGGCTGCGTGCTGGTTGCCACCCTGTCACTCGAGTTCACCCCACCTGGCAGGAGAGTCCCCATGGAGTCAGTCCGCTACGACCGGCTGTGCCGTACTCCTAGCTCGGAGGCGTACCTGCTCAGCGACGGCGACGAGCCGATCGGGCGGGTGGAGCTCCACTTTACCTCCTCGGTCGTCTATGGGCTGGTTGTGCTCGAAGGGGAGCGCGACGAGGAGCAGGTGCTCGAGCTGATCGAGCGCATCGACGAAGACCTGGTCTGGAGCGCGGACGTGCCGCGCGAGGATTTCATCGTGACGGTATACCAGGGCCGCGAGGTCGGCGTGTACAGTGACCCGCGGGAGGGCGAGGACGAGGAGGACGAGGACGAGTTCGGCGAGGACGACGAGCAGGAGAACGGGCACCAGCGGGGATGAGTCTGCGGCTCGGTCTGGTCACTCAGCCACGCCCGACCGGCTCGGCCGCCGTTTGCCCCACGGGCACCGCCGCGCCTCCCTGCCGCGCCAGGAGCCACAGCAGCGCCGCGGTGCCGAGAGCGACACCGAACCAGAGCGTGCACAGGCGGATCACCAGCGTCGCGTAGACTGCCGGGGTGCGTCCGAGCCCAACCACCAGTTCCAGGAAGCCGGTCAGGCTCGCCTCCGCCACTCCGAGCCCGCCGGGCATCAGCGAGGCCGAGCCGAAGAGCGTCGCGCTGGCGAGCGCGAACGTCGCCTGGAGCAGCAACGCGGGCGAGGGCGGGATCTCCAGCCCGGACAGGACCAGGAAGAAGGCGAGCGCCTCGCAGCCCCAGGAGATCACGCCCAGGCCGACGGCGAACGCCAACGCGTGCCAGTCCAGGAGGATCGCGGCGCTGGCGAGCAGCGTCCGTACGGTGTCCACCCGCTTCCCAACGAGCGGCAGCCGGCTGGAGAGCTGGACCACGGCGTGGGTGAGCCGCGCCGAGCGGAGCACCGCCAGCGCCGCGGCCGCGCCCATCACCAGGCCGACGATCCCGGCCAGGCCCGTGCCGTAAGCGAGCACGCCGGCGGAGGCGAGCACGATCAGGGCGATGCCGTCGCTCAGCCGCTCCGCCAGCGGAATCGGGGTCGTTCGGCTCAGCGGGACGCCGTAGCGGTCGCGCAAAAGATAGGGCTTAACGATCTCCCCGATCTTGCCGGGGGTCAGCCCCATCGCAAAGCCGCTGAGAAAGATCAGCAGGCTGTCGCTGGGCCGCACCTGCCTCGCCCCGACCAGATGCAGGTAGTAGCGCCACTTCAGCCAGCGCAGCGCGTAGTTCGCGCTGGTCAGCAGCAGCACTGGCACCAGCAGCGGCAGCGGGTAGCGCTGCGCCGTCTCCCAGAGCCGGGGCGCGTCGCCGTAGAACGCGAGCGCGGTCAGCACCAGCACCCCGAATGCGGCCGAGAGCACAAACGCGCGGGTGTAGCGCATCGGGACTGGCGACGACCTGTGCCTTACAGCGGGTAGTGCTGGAAGAGCTGGCCCCAGGGGGAGTGGAGCATCTGCTGGACGCGCCGGCGGCCGATCAGCGGATACCAGAAGCCATCGTAGTACAGCCGAC